>JBFWQO010000007.1:0-230525 GCA_050249415.1 Steroidobacteraceae bacterium | reverse complement strand
GCGAACGCGTGCTCTTCCACCTCAAGCGAAAGGCACGGGCCATGGGCTTCACACTCACCCCCGCGGAGACCCCGGCGTGAAGAGCACAGCTCAATCGTTCAGTCACTTACACTTTGTTTGTTGAGAGCGGAATGTGAACTGTGCGCCGTGCGCCGACATCCACGCAAGCATATGTCAAACGTCGGGAAGCGCCGCCGGCGCCGCCGGGGTAAAGTGCCGCGATGACGGACTCCGCCTCGCGCGACGGGCGCTGGCGCCTCGGGATCGCGACGCGCCTCGCCCTCGGATTCGGTGCGATCGCGCTCGTGCTGCTCGCGGGCAACTGGTACGCGGCACGCAGTGCGAAGTTCGCGATCGACACCTTGCACGACACGGCCGCCGAACGCATTCCGTTCGCGCGCACCGCCGCGGACATCACCGACCAGTTGCTCGCCTACGACCGCGCGGTGTTCGACCAGTTGCGCGCGAACGATGCCACCACGGGCGAGGCGACCGCACAGGCCGAGCGGCGCCTCAGTGCGGCGGTGAACGAGTACGTGGCCCAACGCCCCGCAGGCGCGACCGGGAGCGATCGGCTGCTCGACGACCTGCGCACCCACGCCGACCTGGGCAACCGCCTCACCGAGGCGGCACACGAGCGCGAGCGCGCGCTCACACGCTACGGCGAGGTGCTCGATGCACTCGCACGGCGCGTCTCCACGACGTGGGACGCCAATGCGCGCCTCGAGGCTGCGGGCAGCGCGCGGCGCTCGTTCGCGGAACTCGAGCTGGCGGCGGGCAGCGTGCGCACCGCCTTCAATGGCTACCTGATCAATGGCAGCGCGGCGGCCGCCCTGCGCATGCGCGGCGCGCAGCGCAACCTGCGGCGCACGCTCGATGCCCACCGCGCCGAGCTCAGCAGTTCGCCCGGCCGCGCCTGGGTCGACCTGATGGACGACGATCTGGCGGCCTTGACGCGCCTGCACGCGGAATTCACCGCCCGCGACGCGCAGGTCGATTCGATACGCGCACAGTTCACGGCGTCGAGCGCCGCCGTGCCGACGCGGCTCAATGAGCGCATCGCGCTGCCCGCGAGCGCCGCCGTCGCGAGCTCGACAGGCGCCGCCGCCGAGGCCACGCACGAAGCCAGGCAAACCTATCGCAACATCACCTTCGTCGTGATCGCGCTCGTGCTTGCCGTGTCGCTCCTCGCGACACTCTCGGTCACCGCCCCGGTGCGGCGCCTTACCCGCGCGACGCGCTCGCTCGCACGCGGCGCCTGGCGGACCCGTGCGCCACGCGGCGGACCGCGTGAACTGGATGAACTCGCGGACGCATTCAACTCCATGGCGGAGCAGCTCGCCCGGGCGAACGAGGCAGTGGCGCAGCACCAGCTCGAGCTCGAGGATCGGGTCCGCGCGCGCACCCGCAAGCTGAGTTTCCTCGCGCATCACGATACATTGACGGCATTGCCGAACCGCCGCTACGGGTTCACCCACCTGCGCCGCATCGTGCGGCGCGCACACGCCGAGCGGACGACAGTCGGCATGCTCGCGCTCGACGTCGACAACTTCAAGGCGATCAACGACCACCTCGGGCATGCGCTCGGCGACGAACTGCTGCGCGCGATTGCCGAACGGCTGCGCGGTTGCATAGGCGAGCGGCCGTTCGCGGCGCGCCTGGGTGGCGACGAGTTCATCGTGCTGATCGAACGCGCGGAATCCGTCACGCAGCTCGAGTCGCTCGCCGCGCAGATCGTCGGCGCGTTCCGGCGGCCGCTCGCGGTCGCGGATCGGGAGTTGCTCGTCAGCGTCAGTGTGGGCGTGAGCGCATTGCCGCAGCATGCCGGCGACGCGGTTGCACTGGCGCGCGCCGCCGACGCCGCGCTTTTCAACGCGAAGTCCCGCGGACGCAACCGCGTCGGCGTCTTCACACCGGAGCTGCTCGCAGGTACCGCGTCGCGCTTCCGGATGGAGCAGGCGCTGCGCCGCGCGATCGAAGCGCGTGAGCTCGTGCTCGTGTTCCAGCCGCAGGTCGCGCTCGAGGACGGCTCGACGACCTCCGTCGAGGCGCTGGTCCGCTGGCGGCGGGAAGACGGCACGCTGGTGCCGGCAGCCGACTTCATCGGCATCGCCGAGCAGTCGGGCCTGATCATCGCGCTGGGCGACTGGGTGCTCGAAACCGCGGTCGCCACCGCCAGGTCCTGGCGCGCGGCGGGCATCCCGCACCCGCGCATCGCGATCAACGTCTCGATGCCACAACTCCTCGACCGCAGCTTCGTCGAACGCGCGGGGCAGCTGCTGGCGCGCCACGAGCTGCCGCCCGACACGCTCGAGCTCGAGCTGACCGAGACGGCGTTCCAGACCGGTGCCGCCACGATCGAAGCGCTGCAGCGCGCCCGCGAGCTCGGCCTGCCGATCGCTCTCGACGACTTCGGCACCGGCTACTCGTCGTTGAACTCGCTGTCGCACCTGCCACTCAGGCGTGTGAAGCTCGATCGCAGCCTGATCGCCGATCTCGACACCAACATGCGCTCCGCGGCCATCGCCCGCGCGATCATCTCGGTATGCCACAGTCTCGGCCTCGAAGTGACGGTCGAGGGTATCGAGCGAGTCGAGCAGCTGCAGCTGCTCGCGCGCGGCGGCTCGATCGCGGCGCAGGGCCACCTGATCTCGCGCCCACTCGCCGGCGCGGACGTGCCTGCCTTCGTGCGTGGCAGCCGAGCGCTGCTCGGCGCGCTCCTCGAGGGCGCCGGCGGCGCCGATCGGGACGCCGTAGTCCCCTTTCGAACGCGCAGCTAGGACGACACCTATAATGGGGCGCTCGAGAAACGGAGGGCGCCCGTGATCACGCGAATCTTCCTGGTGCTCGTCGCGGCGCTCGCCCCGGCCTTCGCCGCGGCAGCGGAGCCGCCGCGCACGGTGAGCGAGCTGCTCGAGCGCTCGACGAATGCCGATTGGCGCAAGCTCGATCCCGCGAACACCCTTTACCTGCAACTCGACGCGGGGCGCGTGGTCATCGAGCTCGCACCCGATTTCGCGCCCCGCCATGTCGCGAATATCCGCGCCCTGGCGCGCCAACACTTTTACGACGGCCTTGCAATCGAACGGGTACAGGACAACTTCGTCGTGCAGTGGGGCGATCCCGCCAGGGAGCGGCCGGTGGGCGCCGCAGCGCGTACACTGCCTGCCGAGTTCACGCAGCCCACCCGGCCTGCGCTGCCTTTCACCCCGCTGCCCGATGCGGACGGCTACGCGCCTGCAGTCGGCTTCACGCTCGGCCTGCCGGCCGCGCGCGATGCGACGGGCCGCACGACGTGGCTCGCGCATTGCTATGGCACAGTCGGCGTGGGTCGCGACAATGATGCGGATTCCGGTGGCGGCACCGAGCTCTACGTGGTGATCGGCCACGCGCCGCGCCAACTCGACCGCAACACCACCGTCGCGGGCCGTGTCGTGAACGGCATGGAACTGCTGGCCGCGCTGCCGCGAGGTGCAGGCCCGCTCGGCTTCTACGAGCAGCCGCGACAGGGTGCGGTGATCCGCAGCGTACGCGTCGCCGCCGATCTGCCGGTAGCGGAGCGCACTCCCCTCGAATTGCTGCGCACCGATACGCCGCTCTTCGCGCAACTCGTGGCGTTGCGGCGCGACCGCACCGACGAATGGTACAAGGTCCCGGCTGGTTACATCGACCTGTGCAACGTCCCCTTGCCGGTGCGGATCAGCGCGCCTTCCCGTTCCGGATGAGGTTCACGATCGCGAGCAGGATCACCGCGCCGAGCAGCGAGAGCACGAGGCCACCGGGGCTGAAATCGCCCGTATTGATCGTGCCGACTCCGAGCCGCGGTGACAGGAATCCCGCGATGAGCGCACCGGCGACACCCACGACCACATTGAGGAGGAGGCCTTGCCGGGCGTCCGTCTTCATGATCTTGCTCGCGATCCAGCCGATGAGGCCGCCCACGACGAGCCAGATGACGAAGTTCACGTGACCTCACCCTCGTTCGCAGCGGGCGCCGTCTCCTCGAACAGTTGCTCGGTCTTGCCCGCCACCGATTCCACGGCGGCCGCGCCGACATCGACGCCCTGCTTCGCCACTTCCTCCACCTTGCGGGTCGCCGCCTGCACGCCGCTCGAGGTCTTTTCAATGACGACCTTGGCGCGCTTGCGCACCTGCCGCGCCGCGCGGCGGGTCGCGCCGGCTGCACGGCGTACGGTCGACTTGGCCTTGCGCTTCAAGCGGGCCGAGCCCCGCCGCAGGCTGCGCTTCGCGGCGGCTACCTTGCGCTTCGCCGTGGCGACCTTCGACTTGCGGCTCACGGAGCGCCGCGGGCGGGCAACTTTCTTTTTTCCGGCCTTGCGCTTGCGGGCGGGCTTCTTCTTCGCTGCCATGTTGCATGCCTCCGTGGCGGTATTCGCTGACATTGCGATAACACGCAGGTGGCGTCAATGGCTCGACGGGCGCGGGCTGGGCGGGATGGGGCGAGGCCGGCTGCGGGGCGCCGCGACCCGCCGCGCTGGCTGTCAGCGCTCGACTCGACTGGAAAATCCGTCGGCCCGGTCGCTTCAAACTACGCCGGCCGCAACGGCAACCAGAGCGCGTCGCCCGCAATGGCAGCGGCCCGACGGTCCGGCATATTTCTGTTGGTAATCACGAAGTTGGCGCGCCCGGAGAGATTCGAACTCCCGACCACCTGGTTCGTAGTCGCAAAGATGATTTGAGCAGTACTTGTTTTTCAACCACTTAGCAGGCCCGCCCTCACTCGAAACAGGCACCGTAGCGCACAAAACGGCATCAAACGCTACGTTTTTGCTACGGTGAGAGGGCAAAACCGTTTCGCGCTTGCGGTCTTTCGCGACGCCTATTCCGACCGCCAGCCTCGCAACCTCCACCAGAGGTTCTAGTCGGAATCTACACATGGCAGGACGCGGAAGGCATTACGCATGAGTCCATTTGCAGGATCCCACCGTGAATCGAGGTCCAACCATGCGATGGAGCGGTCGGCGCGCGTCGTCACGCCGCTTACGCCAAGTGCAAGCGGCTCCTTTCGGTTGCAATCCGCAAGCGGCGCGCCGACCGTGCGCCGCCGCTGATCGCGGACGTTTGCCACCAAGACTCGGAGTACGCGAATGATCGATTACGCCCTCTTGGAAAGCGCGGTCGCGAATTGGCTCTGGTCTGCCGCCAAGGATCTTCTCGTCAGGCAACGGAGTGACAAGTGGCCAGACTTTGAGCTGCGCAGTGGGGGTGGCGAACGAATACTTCTTGAGCTCAAAGCAAAGCCGCCATCGCCGAGCGCCTTCGAACATCTGGCTCAAAGGTTCCGTGCAGCATCCGATCCAGCGGCGCGCTTTCTCCTTGTAACGCCGGACGAGCCCGAGCAGCATCAGGTCGAAAGATTCGCAGACGCTTTTCAAAACGTGCCAGGCAAGGCTGAATGGATTGCTCTCAAGGATCTCCCCACCGTCCTCGGCAAGCCTTCGCCTGGGTCGTGGACCTCTCCGAAGACCTGGTCAGACTTGCAGACAGAGGCGCTGATCAAAGGTCTCGAAGCCTATGCTGCCGCACCCGTGGGCCCGGCACCATATGCCGCGAAGACACCTTCCAATGAAGTAGAGGCGCTCGCACGCCAGTTTCCTTTCGAAGTGGTGGCCCGAATACAGGAGTCCCAGGAGTCGCTGGAATCCCAACTTGGCCTTGGCGCTCGACGCGAGAATGTAACGATAGTGTTGTCCGACATTGTCAACTTTTCGAGCTTGGTGACGGCTTCGCGCCCTGACGATCTTAAGGAAGCAATGGGGCAGTACTACCAACAGGCTCGTCAGGCAGTCTTCGACCATGGCGGAATGCTCGACAAGTTCATCGGCGACGCGATATTGGCCGTTTTCGGCTATCCACATTTCAAGTCGCACGCACCATGCGACGCCATTCGTTTCGCCCGTGCACTTACGTTAATTGGCCGAAGTGTGATGTCGTCGTGGCAGGCTGAGTTGAACGCTGTTATCGACACAGGTACACGAGTCGGCATTGCTACAGGAGATATTTGGCCTATCAACATCGGCCGCTCCAGTATTGAGGTTACGCTGCTAGGCGACACAATCAACTTGGCTGCTCGTCTCGAAAAGAACTGCGTGGTGGACAAGATGCTCATTGACAATCGCACTCGTACAGCTGCCCACCGTGCGGACGACACATTTGTCACGAACTTGAACCTGCAGCAGGTGATCATTCCTCCAGCCGACGCGAAGGGACAAGCTTTCCCTATTCGCGCGTGGGCCCTGCCGTAAGGTGGCTAACGAGCAGTTGCAGCGGACCTTGCGATGGCAACGCGCGCGCCCCGCGAGCGCTCCATTTCATTGTGCACTCGCGTCGCGCCTCAAATAACAGCGTGCGGCCGCTGAACTTTGGAGTTAGACCTCAGCCAAACATGAAGCTGACACTTATGCGAACTGAGATCTTGGTCGGTTGCGTGCGTGAAAGGTCGATTCCGATTTCGCGCCTGGGAATTCGGGCGAGTCTCACATCTGAGCGGAACGGCCTCGCAAAGTCGACGCTCGTGAAGCGCGCGCTTTTCGCAGCGTTACATCCAAGCGCCTAGACAAACGCGCAGGCGAGCGCAGTTCGCATTCCCAGATAGTCAGCACGCGCCAGCCAAGTTCCCGGAGCTTTCCGCATGCTTGGGCATCGCGGGTGATGTTCGACTCAAATTTTTTCGACCAGAACTTACCACGAGATTTCGGTGTGTACGCGAACGGACATCCGACGTGTCGGTGCCAGAAGCAACCGTGCACAAATACTATTGTCCCCAGACCAGGTAGCACGATGTCAGGTTTCCCCGGCAGACCACGAGCATGCAGCCGAAACCGGTAACCCTTTCTGTGAAGCATTGAGCGCACAGCACGCTCCGGTTTGGTATCGCGCGCCCGTATTCGCGACATGACCTCCGATCTCTTTTGCTTCGAGAATACATCGGCCATGGGCTTACTGCGTTGGACCACCGTTCACAAAGCCCAACTCCTGAGCGCGCTGATTGATTCTCGCTGCTTGTATCGCTTGCTTGTCGCTGGGGGGCATGCCCCGTGCAACGAGCCTACCCATGCTGTAGGCCAAACTGCGCTCCCAACCTTCCATGAGACCGCGATCCTTTGCCCACTTTGAGAGCGTAAACCAGTGCTCTGCCGATACGGATGCGATCGCGTCCCTCGCCGCCTTTGCTTCGACATTCTGGGCACGGGGCGGATACACGACGTGTGAGCGTTCGCGCAAGCCACCACGCCACTCTTCACTGACCGGTAGCTGCATGTCACGGAACTCTGCCCATGTCTCCGGCCTCTTCGACGCCTCTCCGACGTTGCCCGAGCGGCTCACAAGATACTTGTGAGCCTCGCTGCAGGCGACTAGCAGGGCCGCAGATACCTTCTCAGACATACACTGTGCGCGCCATACATGTTCGAGGTCGATCCGCCGTGCTGACGCTTCGGCAAGCCAAGCGACGGCATAAGCGACACTGTTCGCCCGATAGCCCGTCACTTTGAGTGAGTCGAAGAGTTGCTCAGCCGATCGCCAGAAGATCACGCGAGCAACAACTTGCTCAAAAAAGGGTCGATCGACTGCGGGTTCGCCATCATCCTCAAGCCGTTCGGCGAACGCAGCGAAGTTCTTTTCGGCACCACGACAGACGAGATGCGGAAGCCCGAGCCACGCATGCTCATACTTTGCGAGGTCGGTCTTTGTAAACTTCTGATGAGGCGGATTCTGCCGAGCCCACTCCTTCTGTCTCGCCGGCGTGCCCTGTCGTGCCTTGTCATCCAGGTACGAGCCCCGCGCCCGCTCGTAGTACCAGCGGCTCCCGCGCTCAAGACCTGACGTAGCAGGAGCCCAAGTCGTACGAGACATGACCTCCAAGTCGCGGTGAAACTTGCCGTTCGCTGAGAAATCCGCACCATTGACCTTGTTCTGACTATTCGCAAACCGGGAGATCATCGGGACGATCTCGGCGACCTTTTCTGGATCATTCAGGACAGTCAATTTCACCTGAACACTGACATCTCGCAGCTCCAGCTTTTCCTTCTTCATTGCATGAAATATCGAAGCGGTCGTCTGTCCCCCATTTACGATTTGAAAGTCGCGTATCCATTCCAAACGGGACCCGCCGTTGCGCGACTTGTCCAGTCTGACCTCCGCCGCGGTACAGCATAGACCGTTGTTGTACGCAAGAAAGCGATGCGGTGCCTGCCGCAACGTGGCCTGCAGACCCTTGTTGATCTTCCCCTTTGCCTGCAGGAACGCTCGCACGTTTCGCTCCAATAGTCGCTGACCGTGCTCGCCGTAAATGCGCGCTAGAAAGCGTGCCGGAAAGAAGGCTAGATAGGTTCGATACTCGCCGGTTCCATCTGATGTCTCCAGACATGGAATGGCTCCGCCGTAGTCTGCGACGAGATTGAGCTCGATAACGCCACGGTCACCTACCCGCAGCCGACTAAGCTTCTCGATGTCCCAAGCGACATAGCGTACTTCCACATCCGGCACATCCTCCTGCTCGATGTTCAGGGATCGCGCAACACCATCCGTCAACAGGAAGAGACGAACCGTTGCCAAGGACTCTCGAACTTCCCATATCCGCATTGCCACGCTGAACGCGTCGCTCGCTTCCTCCATTCGCGTATGAAAACCCTTGAGTGCGCGCCTGAGAAACCCCATGACAAGTTCGAACTGCCTGCGCGTCTCCGGCTTGCTGACTTCCTCAATCTCAGCCGTTCCGTGGTAAAGCGTGACGATCAAATCCAGCGTTGCGCCATCGCCTGAGAGCGCCCAAGCATTGAGTTTGGCTGCAGGCAGCGAGCCGACGCTTTTTGCTTCGTAACTGCAAAGCTCCCAAGCATCGAGCTCGTCGTGCTCATCGAGAAGTTCCAACACCGTCTCAGTAAACGTTTCCTCGCGTAGCAGGTGCGAAGCGTCGCCGATAGTGGTTGGGGAAGTCCCGGATCTCATCAGCACTTCCTGGTGCAGATCGGAGGCGAATTGCTGAAGCTTCGGATCCGGCATTTCGTTACCTTTAGCCACCACTCGGGAGCAACTCAATGAGCGAGCGAATCGTCGCGAGCATCTGCTCGACACTAACCGCGAATGGCTCACATGCCGCCAAGCTCAGGGCGTACGAGATGTCGCCAATACCGACTGGAAGAACCGCCTCGGTAATTCTTGGGAAGTCCTCGGAAACGAGAAACGCCCGCTCCTGTCGCTTCGTAAAGCGCCGCGCCTCATAACGCGGGGCGTCCACTTCCAAGTAACCAAACTCCAGGAGGCGATCATCAAACGACTCGAGAACATCCTGCGAGAATCCTTGCCGTAGATGACGAACCAACTCGGGGAGCGTCTCTCCGCGAGTGCCGGGCCCTGCGTCCGTCTCACGCTCATCAAGCATGAGAACGTAGAGAAACAGTGCTCGCGAGCCAACTGCGTCGAGCTGCCGCTCACTCGTGATGCGAACTGAGATCGGTTGCTTCGCAACGGTCGTTTTTACTTCTATGGCCGCGGCACTGAACTGAAAATCTTGATGAGTACGAAGCGGTGACCGCCACCCGGCCACGGCTCTGCTGGCACCCAGCGAGGGCAGAATGTGCTCTCGCAGCGCGTGCAGCTCCCCAAATAACCCCCTCTGCCGCTCCAAGGACAGACCACCGCTGCCAGCGGCGAGGAATCTCTGCCACCGCCGAAGCCTCGCCAGCATTGCTTTGGCAGCTTCTCGCGGATCAGACGCCGCTGCGACTCTCGGGGCCACGTCCTCGGCCAACGCAGTGAAGACATCGGCACATGGCGCATCAATTAGCCGAACGCCGAGATGCGTCGTGCCGCCGAAGGAGTTTGCAAAGACCTCCAAACCACCGCAATGAGGCCAGTCGCGTCTGGGCGGCATTGCGGAAGCTGGTATTGGCAGAAGCAGCGCACGGCGACTGTTCGCCGTCTCGAGACCGACAAGCAATGGCGTCGAAGGTTCCGGCAAGGCGTATCGCGTCAGCCAAGCAGCCGCCCCGCCAGACCGCGCCTCAAGCTCCAACTCTCGCCAGAGCGACTCAATCCTCATACCGAGAGTCTTCCTCGATCTCCGCTCCCCAGATACGATTGACGCGATATTCGACCCCCAGAGTGGTCGCGCTGACTGGAAAGCTTAGAGCGACGCCGACGATAGGCGGCCCATCGGCCGCCAAGCCAGTCGGCTGGTTAGGACCATCGTCACCTGGATTGACTTCAGTAGGAGGCGAGAGCGGATAGATCAGCAGGAGCCCATTCTGCGGGCGACGCAAGATTCGCAGCACGCGACCGTTCGGCCGTCTACTCGCTCCGGCCGACGGCTTTCGAAGCTTCGGCGGATTTGTCTCCTGCCATCGAAGCGTCAAGTCCAGAGCAATGTCTGCGGCTCGCCTGTCAATTTGCTCGTGCAGCCAGCCAATATCATCTGTGAGTTCACGTTTATGGCTGACAGCCTCAAACCACGCTTGATCGAAGTCGGCATCGAAATCCAACGCCTCGTCTCCGGGATTTAGGATATTCGCCTTCCTAAGCCCCAGTGTGTCACCTGCCTGATTCTCCGGCGTGCGCGTGATCAGACCGACATCGCGCCCGGCTATTCGCCGGCGATCAGCAGACTGGCTGTTCGAAACTAGAACAACAGTCCAAGCGACCAATTCTGGCGACTGCTTGTTGGCTTGCTTGCGAATGAACGCGGCTAGCCGCTCACCACTTGCCCTAGCCGATGCAGGAGGAAACTGCAGGGCTTCGACATAATGAGCAACCGATGCAGCCGGCACTTTGTTCCACCGACCACCTTCGGTCTGCCCGCTCTCCGTCATCCCATCTGCAGCCAGAAATTGCTCTGTCGTTCTCAGGTTTGCCGAGATCCTGGCAGCGTCTTTCGGGAGGTGTGTTGTCTGTGCAAGAACGCCAGCCCATGACAGCTCTAGCGTCCGACCGTGGCTCATCTTATTTAGCGCAGTGACGACCATTCCGTCTGGATGCGTCCGCACGCGCAGACCGTAATTCTCTGGTGTCAGTCCGGCGGCAACCATGTAGTCGAATTCGCGTCGCAGCTCCTCTTCGGCGAGCGCGATGTGACGGTACCATTGGCGCAGCATCGCTGTCGTAAAGAGGCGGCAAAGGTCAAGATAGCCTGGCCGATAACCGAACCAGCGACCCATCTGCATGAGTGTGTCGTACATGCGGGAAGTGCGCAGGAAGTAGCTGATCGAGAGACCTTCCATCGTCAGCCCCCGTGAGAGCTTGTCTCCACCGATTGCAATAACGCTGCGGCCAACCCCCTCGTGCTCCTTGTAGTCCAATGCTTCTTTCGCAAAGCCGTTGATGGGCAGCACGACTATCTTGGAGGCCGCGGCATGAAGCTCGCGTCGCACGACCTCCCAGGTGACAGCGGCCCCAGCTTCGTCGCCCATCGAGCTGCTCGTGGGAGCGTAGTCATTCCGCCAGAGTTCACGGAGTTCCTCGAGCAAAGGCGGACGGCGGTCGCCATCGCCAAACTCGATTCGGCGCTGCAGTGTGCCTAGCTCGGCACGGACCAACGTGACAACGATATCCTGGACGTTTACAAATCGCGTGACGTGCACGAGCATTGAGTTGTGTACCGATATCTGGCCTCTCGCACGTCGCGCCGCACACGTCAATATGAAACAGCGGATGGCTTTCTTGAGCGATTCAGGAAGCGCACGTGGAATGTGGTCGATCTTGTGGCCGGGAGGAAAGGCATCACCGAAGTCGTCGATATCACGAACGATCCGCAGGCCGTTGCGTGCTTCGATGCCCGCGTCCGGATCCCCGGCAAGGCCAAACACTCTGGCGGGGCCGACATAGTTATTCGGGGGCTTAACGTTGATGATGAAACTTCGCGGAAAGAGATCTTCTCCGTGAGCTGGCGTTTCCGCGTCAGGATTAATGAAGATATTGGCGAACGGAGTGGCGGTATACCCGACGTAACTGGACTTTTCGAATGCGTCGAGAAGACCGCGAATCTTCCCGTTGATTGCAGTGACGTTATCGTCATCGTTCACACCAGGCTTCGCCTTGGTGTTGATCGATGCGTTGTCGGCCTCATCGTCTATTAGGAGCAGCGGGACGTTGCGCACGATCCTTCCGTCAGGGATTGCCTCGTCGCTGCCGGCAACATGCAGGACCCACTTGAGTAGATTCGCGAGCAGGCGCGAGTTCTTCTTGATGACCAGGATCACCGGGTCGCCACCGAGCATCACGCCGATCGTCTCGGCCATGGTCTTGTTAAAATCGCCATTCTCGGCGCTGCTGGTGAGCGAGTGAACCACTAGTCTGTCACCGGGCAGTCTCCCCACGCCCACCCACCGATTATCGACATTCAGCTTTCTGCTCTTCTGGGTGTCGAAGCCGAGCACACCTTCGTCTAACCGCAGTTGCGTCTGTGACCTAAGATTGCTGTGAATACCGGCTAGAACGATGATCAGCTTGTAGCCCGCATCCAGCGCCTTGCAGATCAGTCCGGTGTAGTTGGCTGTCTTCCCTGACTGGACAGACCCGACCACCATCCCACGCCTGTCCCACGAAGGTTCACGCCCTGGATCTTCCAAGCGCTCGAGGATCATAGTGGTCAGCTCGTCCAAGTTCGCGACAACGGCCGGCGCCATTCCGAAGTCCCTCTCCAAGTATGTGACGTACCGATTCCAGAATCTCCACTGGATGCTTCCACGTTTTGAGGGCAGCCACGGGACATGTTCAGTTGCATCGTCCAGCGCGGTTGCCGATTCCGCGGTGACGGAGAAAAGATGTCGCAATTCGGCAGTCAATCTGTCCACATCGACGGACGCCTCCGGATCAAACAGCACCTGCGCTTGGGCGGCCTTCTCTGCCGTTTGCCGGATGAGATCTGGTGTCCTGACGCGTTCGTTGCGGAGGATGTCCACGGCCAGATTGCGAGCATTTACTAGATGATCGCGGATTTCAGACATGGGGCTGTAGCCTCTCGGCCATGGCAGCGAGCAGCGCTGGGAAGAGTTCGAACGGCCATATCGTGCGCAGCCGGTTTGCCGCCTCGCGTGGGCCGTAACCGCTTTCCACAAGGGAAAGAAACGCCTGCTCCATCACCTCGCGGATCTGTTTTTCCGCTGCGTGATCGAAAGGTCCCGGCAGTGTGTCCGGCCGTTCCGAACCGGAAATCGTAATGTGGGGGAACGGGATAGTCTCCTCAATCAGGCGCAACAGCGCCTGAAGGGCCGCCCTGTCGTTTGAGGTTGCCACCACGCGCTTTAAAAGTGGATGTTCGCGATTGATCCGATAGAACGTCTTGTCATGACGGGCCATGGGTTCCCACAGGAGAATGCGATCCTGATCTGCCTTTTGGGTAAGTTTCGCTCCCCGATGCGAGTACACGCGCTTGGCATCGGATCGCGTGCGTTCGGCGATACGTCTCAGTTCATCGCGCAGGGGCGGAGGCGGGAGCGCACGAGACTTCGTGACGTCGATCGCCCAGTCATGATCAAGTGAGTTGGGCGTATCGACGCGGATACGGGCGAGTTTGTAGTGCTCTTCCTTTGCCCAACCAAAACCGAGCCAGTCGCCAGCTACCAGCAGGCGGAGATTTCGATAGATGTAGAATCCTTGGTGTGCATTCCAGCCGCGAATGCCTGCCGCAGCCTCGTGGATGGCCTTTGAGATTTTCGACTGATGCGGCAGAACGAAGGGATGCACTTTCACGACCGCGCCGCGAAGTGAAAGTTTCGTAGCTGCGAGGATCTGAGTCGCAGGCTCATCTTCGAGAAAGGGATCCCACGGCGCGATCAGGCGATCATTGAGCCGAATCTCGACTGCATTGCGACCGGACATGAGGCGGTGAAAGACCATGCCCAGATGCCTGCGCGCCTTCTCCGCATGCTGAAGAAAAACCTGCTGATCCTTCTCGCTGTCGGCGTTCGAACGGTCGGTTAGTCGATCCAGTCTCTGCCACAACACGGCCGTGCCGCGAGGGAGCTTGTCCAAGCGGTCAAGATGGCGCTCCGCAGCTGCGTCCGCCGAATGCAAGAGCTGCCAATCATCGACCTTGGCTAAGTGATCCAGATCCCAGCAGCGGGTAGACAGTTCGCTAGCGCCTGCGCGCGTGCGAACCGTTACGCGACGACACTGCGAGAAACTGGCCGTCTTCAATCCAAGCCCGAAGCGGCCCAGATCATGTGGCTCGCGCTTTTCGCGCGGATTCTGACTACCGAGCCTCATTGCTGCCACGAGCTGCTCAACGCTCATCCCCCGGCCATCGTCAGTAACTGCGATTGCCGAATCCGAACCGTTCCAGTGAAAATCAATCCAAACTCGCTTAGCGCCGGCGGTGATGCTGTTATCTACAAGATCCGCAAGCGCGGTCGGTAAGTCATAGCCAAACGCCCGCAGACTTTCGGCGAGGCTAGCTGCCTTCGGAGGCGCAATATCGAACGTGTAGGCAGGCGCCGCCGCGCTGTCTCGCACGCCATGGTTCATGAGACATGCTCAACAGCTCGATCGAAGAGCCTGTCGTGGATTCCCGTGAAGTAGATGTCACGGTGCGTCAGCTTGCGCGCCTTGAGACGACGCCACGCTTCCAGACCGACAGGGACGAGTGCGACTGGCCAGCCACTCCGCTTGTAGCGGCGGCGACGCGCTCGCGCCAGATTGGGAAGGATTCTGATGGCTTCCGGCCAGTCTTCGCGAGAAACGCCATGATCGAGCGCATTGACCGGGTGCAGCGTCGGAAAGAGCTGAAGAAGGGCTCGCCAGCCCCGCAGGAATTCGGCCTTAGGAAGCGACTTCAGCTCCGATCGGCTGAGTTCAGCGAAACGCTGCAATATCTCAGTAGCCTCTTCGTAAAGTGGGCCCCGCTGAACAACGGGGGGACGCCGCTCGCGCGAAATTATCATGTGACGCTGTGTGCGGAGGAACTTGTCAATTGCGTTTCCGGCAGCCTCCGCGACCAGCGGTGGCACAGCATTGCCGATAAGGCGGTAGGCATGTGTGCGACTGACGGGAAAGTCGAACCAGTCCGGAAAGGTTTGCACTCGCGCGGCTTCCCGGGGAGTCAGCGATCGATTCTGTGTCGGATGAATGAACATCAAGCCGTCCTTGCTTATGTGCGCCACGATAGTCGAGCACGCCTTGAAGCGACTTTGACGTGTGTATCGATCCTTGAAGGAGGACTTGTCATAGGGAAACTCGAATTTCACGCCACGGCGCATGGCCCCATGAGACGTCTCGCCCTCCCTGAGTCGCGCAAAATCGCGAAGGTCGCGAGCGCTGTGTTGCCTCGCGACATGATTCGTCAGTTTGGTCGCATAACTGATCTGCAGAACGTGCCCCAGGAATCTTCGTGAATTCTTTCCGTAGAGTCTCACCTGCGTGGCACGGCGTTTGAGGTCGTATTCCCGATTCTCGTCACCTTTGCCAGCTCGAAGAATCGGAAGATCGGCGATGCATGCTCCGAGCGTGATTCTCGGAACGGCCCGTCGCGATGGCCTAAGGGTGGGCAAGAAGTATCCAGGCAGATCTGCTCGAACTCCGACAATGAGCTGCCGGCGGCGCTTTTGTGGCGCGCCAAGCTCCCAAGCGTCTTCGATCTGATCGTGTACACGATACCCTGGTTTGCCAACGCTCCGACCCAGCTCGCGGGCCTCCCTCTGCACGCGGGTGAAGTAGTCTCCACCGGCAGCACTGCGCAAGCCGAGCACATTCTCCATTACGAACACTCTCGGCTGAAAATGGTCGATGAAGCGCAGCAACTCCTTGTACAGGTCGCGACGATCATCATCCTTCAGCCGCTTGCCGTGGTTGGCGCCGTCGACTTGGCGAGCCAAGCTGTACCCCTGACACGGTGGACCACCCACGATCACGTCGACTTGGTGGGTCCCAATCACACCTGCAAGCACGTTAGGATCCAATTTCATAAGATCCCGCTCGAGGACGTGCTCCACGGTGCTCAGATGACGGCGGCGTCGCATTGCGAGATTCGCGTTGAGCACAGCGATGGCTTCTGGATTTGAGTCGATCGCCGCGAGACATCGGAATCCCGCCCTCAGCATTCCGAGCGTGAATCCACCACAACCGCAGAACAAGTCGATGAATGTGAGTCGGTTGTTGGACCCACCGACGCCCTCGATTGCGATCTTGCGCCCGTTTATTTGCATTCGTCTTCTTTGCCTGACAGTCGTACGGATATGCTGCACACCGAATGACTCTTCTCAACCTGGCTCGGGGCAAGCGAGAGGACCGCTAGTCGTGCCGAGATGTCGTCCACATGAATGGATCATCCGAAGCCACTGCGAGATCCTGCCCTCCCTTTCGTTGAAGCCGAACTTCGCACTTAAACTGGCCCTAGCCGGCTTGAGTGCGAACGAATTCGAAGAGAGGCTGATAGTTCCGACCATCCGCTTCACGCAGCGCAGCGATGTACCGATCTCGCACCGCGCCATCCGCTACCAAATCACCCTCGCCCCATGTGAAGGGCCGCTCGCCGTTCTCAACGAGGAGCAGGTCGGCCATCACGCGTGCAAATCGACCATTTCCATTTGGGAATGGATGGATATAGACAAGCCGGTGATGAAAGCGCGCGGCGATCTCACGGATCGGAAAGCTGCGATTTTCCAGCTGAGCCGCAACGTCGTCGCAGAGTTCTTTGAGGCGAATTGCGATGTACTCCGGCGCCACACCAATATTCTTCTCAGATGTCCGCAGGGTTCCCGCCCACTGCCATGTGTTGCCAAACATCCGCTTGTGCAGCGATTTCATGAATCCAGTGGTCAGCAGGTTCTTCCTCCTGCGACTGAACGCCCACTCCTGCCCCTCAAGAATGTTCTGATGTTCCCATTCATTCAGTTGCCCTTGCGTTGAGATATGGCGCGGCAGAAGCCCCTTGGCCTCATCTGGATCAAGTGGTGTGGCAGCGGGCGGATCCGCGAGTGTCATTCCCATAGTCTCTTCGGATTGCCTGCCAACAATTTCTCTACCTGGCGACCCAGCGCCCGCTCTTCTTCCTTAGATCCGACATCCTGGGCTTCAAGCTTCATCGAATGGGAGGTTCGCCTGAGAATCCTTCGCGCTACCTCTACGGCCCTTTCCCTGCGCAACTCATCCAAAGGTTTACCCGGCACGACCGCGTAGACAAGCCGACATCCCATTGCCTCGGCGAGCTCGCGCAGCCGGTCGAGCTTTATCGTTCCAGCGGCTTCGGATTGCTGCAGGTCCTCGATGGATTGAGGTGCTCGTCGCCCCAAGCGTTTGGCGAGCTGAACGTTGGTCATTCCAATCGCTTCACGAATTGCCCTGATCCAGCCACCGACCGGGGGTTGGATGTCCGCGACCTTCCTGAGAGGCTTGAGCAACTCCTCAAGTTGTTGAATCCTAAGGATATCTATGTCTCTCATGAATTACTCCGGTACACGCCAGGCTCGCGCCTGGTTTTGCGCACAGTTTACCAGGCTATGGCCTGGTAAATTGAGCACTCCACCAGGCTTCAACCTGGCCCGACCGCATCCTAGACCAGGTTACCGCCTGGTGCCAGCCACTTCATGCCAGGTTACAACCTGGTGCGCGAAAACTTAGACCATTGATAGATCTGACTTTATGCTGTAACCTCACCGGGCGCACCGGGGGTTTTAGGGGACAGACTGGCGAATCACTTCTTGTTCCTAGTTGTTCCGGCACTGCTTGACGCCACGCATTCCGGCACTTTACTGTTGCTCATCACTGGAACAACGAGGAACAGCCCCTTTGACACATCGATACACGGCGTCCAAGTCTGCTACCAAGGACGGAGCTGCTTGGGTCATCAGCTTTCGCCACCCACTGCGGAAAGACGCGCGGGGAAAGCAAGGACGCAAGGTGCGCCGAGGTCTGAATACGAACAGCGAAGAGCGGGCTCAGCTGCTCGTCGAGCAGATGAACGACATCCTCGGCGATGTCACTTGGCACAGCCCTGCGAAACGCACAGAAGCCGAGCGACGGTTCGACCCGATCGTCGTGCGCGCTTTTTTTGACGACATTGAATCCCTGACCACAAATTCGTGGGACATCCGGAACGAAGCGCTTCCACTGCCGCGCGCTGAGGAGGGGTATTCCCATGTTTTGAACATCGGCACGACCGGCGTAGGGAAGACATCACTCCTGCGACAACTCATCGGGTCACACCCGGAGCATGACCGCTTTCCTTCCACGTCCGCATCACGCACCACGATCTCCGACATCGAAGTCATTGCATCCGACGATCGGCTGTTCCGCGCGGTGGTGACGTTCTTTTCCGAGCCGGCTGTCCACACGAATGTCCATGAATGCGTCGCCGACGCCTGCGCTGCCCTTTGGGATGAGACACCCGATGACAAGTTGGCCGAGCGTTTGCTAACGCATCGCGACCTGCGATTCCGTCTTGGCTATGTCATCGGGTCATGGAATCAGATTACAGCATCGCAAAACACGTTCGACGATTGGAGTTACGAGGAAGGCGAGAGCACGCCTTCAGAGGCTGACGCCGAGCCTGAGGGCGGGCTGCCAACACAAGCCGAATTCGAGGCCATGCAGTCCTTCCTCGATTCATGCGTGGCGCGAGTCAGAAAGCTTGGAAGTGAGGCCAAGGAACAGTTGCTGAGCACGCTGGATGTCGATCTTGATGCCATGACAGCGCCGGAACAGGAGGCAGCGCAAGATCTCTTTGAGGACTTTGTCCAGTCGCTACCGGACTTCGATGACCTTGTTAATGACATCATGGACGAAGTGCGATTCCGCTTTGAGCGAATCGGCTCTGGCGAACTTCGCACGCACGCAAACGGCTGGCCTTTTTCTTGGATGTTTTCAAGCGCGGATCGCGACGAATTTGTTCGCGTTGTGCGTCGCTTTTCCTCCAACTATGCACCGGCCTTCGGAACGCTGTTGACCCCGCTCGTAGACGGCATTCGCATTCGTGGTCCATTCTTCCCGGTATTCACTGATCGACGCCCCCGTCTGGTGCTCCTTGACGGCGAAGGTCTTGGGCATGTGGGCGATCCGGCTGCAGGCCTCGCCTCGCGAATCGCACGGCGCTTCCCTGATGTGGACGTCATCCTGCTGGTCGACTCCGCCAAGTCGCCTATGCTGGAAGCTCCAGCCTCAGTTCTCCGCGCGGTCGCTGCCAGCGGCTATCAGAAGAAGCTTGCTTTTGCGTTTACGCACTTCGACCTGATGAAAGGCCAAGCTAACCTGCCAACATTTCAGGCGCAGCGCGCACATGTTCTTTCCGCTGTACATCAGAAACTCACAAGCCTGCGCGATATCGTGGGCCAGCCTGCAGTGCGCGCGATCGAGCGTGACTTGGATGAGCGCTGCTTCATGTTGGGCTTTCTTGACCGTGTGCTCACGGAAAAGCAACGCGGGCCTGTCAGCGAGCTGCTCAGGCTGATCGACTTCTGCGAGGCGTCTATCGCCCCTGTCGAGATCGCAGTGGTCCGCCCGGTGTATGACACTGCGGGCCTTGTACTCGCCATCCAAGCCGCTGCCACTGAATTTCATGCTCGCTGGAATGCCATCTTGTTTACGGGTTCATCCAATGTTCGCAAGGCGCACTGGGCCGAGATCAAGGCGATGAACCGTCGTGTTGTCCTCGATATTGACGGCGGCGAATACAAGGATCTTAGGCCGGTCGCGGACCTCGTTGCGCGCCTGTCGGAAGCAATCACAAAGTTCCTCGACAAGCCGATCCGATGGGAGCCGCCTATTCCGAAGGAGTCGGAGTCCGACGCAGCCTTATCACAAGTCCAACGCGCCGTGTTCGGCCGCCTCCATGAATTCGTTCAGCACAAGCTCCTGCACCTACCTCGCAGGGATTGGATGCGGGCATTCGAGTACAAGGGGCGCGGCTCGACCTATGACCGCGCTAGTGTGATTCGCATGATCTACGAAGCGTCCGCCCCCATACCGGGTCCTGCGCTCGATACGCATTCCGAGGAGTTTCTCCGGGAAGTCAGGGTGCTAGTACACGAGGCGATCTGTGAAGGAGGCGGTGAGTTGGTGAGCGATGTGCTCGGCACTCCGCGAAAGCTCGAAGGCGCTCGCGGTTGAAACTGCAGTTCGTGGAACCGTAAGGAGCCACGGTAATACTTAGCTACTTTCCGTATGAACGCTTGGCTGCCGACTTCAGTCGCCACCAACGGGTTCCAGCGCCATTATGGATAGAGCCTCGTCTCTTCACCCTTTCGCAAGCTTGTGACCGTGCTTCATACTTATTTGGCACAAAAGCGATTTATTTGGCACATAACGTCGCAACTACCTGTATTTAAAGGCATAGGAATGGAGCGGTTCGCGCCAGCGCTTGCGAGCGGAATGAGCCAGCGGGGGAATCTGCCCTCCGAATTCGGCAGATTACGACTGAAGTGGCAGGGCCCAAGCACAAAAAGCTAAGAACCGTACAACGCAATAGACTAATTTTCGTTCGGCACCGCGTGCTTCTGCTGCCGACGGCGTTCTCCTTGGTCCGCAACGCTACCGCTCGAACGCAAGCTGCAGCGGCACTTCCTCTGCTCGCGCACGCGCGTCCGACGCCAAGGCTCGTTCCTCCTTTGTCATGGGGGTCTCGAGCGACTGCCTGAATCGCTCAACTTCAGCAGCCAGGCCGCGAAAGCCTTGGCTCTCAAGTGCCAAGCTTGTCTCCAACCAATCGCCCCGCACGGTCTCGGCGGTGTCGAAAATACGCCCAAGGCTCGCCGATCGCTCAGGCTGGCGCTGACGGGATGCCTTCGTCGCCCGGCGGTCGCGCTCCCACTCAACCCGAGATTCGCCACGCTGTGCGGAACGGAAGATTCCATCCTTCTGGAAATCCGAGAGGTGACCGCGGATCTGTGCGGGAGTGGCGTTGGCCTCGATCCCGTGCTGGCGTAGATGGCGCGCGAATTGCTCCCGCCATCGCCTAAGGTCGGCTTTTCGGATATTGAGCCGCGTCCCTTCAATGTTGTAGGCACAGACGACAAGGTGCACGTGTGGATGGGCCTGATCGGTGTGCAGCACCATCGCATAACGGTGCTTGAGGGCGAACTCCTCCCGCGCGAAGTCCCGGCTCGCCGCCAGCAGCCGGTTCGGAGACGTCCCGGACGGCATCGACAGGATGATGTTGTGCACGAGCTTGGTCTGCCGGCGACCGCCCCGCTCCATCGCTCTCCAGCGGTTGAGCCCGGCATCGATCTCGAGATCCCAGTCCTCGACCAGCATCGCCGCGACATCCTTGCCCACAAGTCGCTCGCCATCGTCCGTTTCGACTTCGAGCTCGCCTTGTCGGCTGATGTACTGGAAGTGGGCTTCGGCGCCCCGCGTCGTCTTGGCGCCACCTGAGACTCTCACCATGACTTCCGGGACGCGACGTACCGTCCGCGCGATCTGTCCAATCTGCTCGCGCGTGAAGTGCGTCGGGCGGCCAGGGCCACGCCGGCCGTAGCTCACGATATCGAACGCCGCCTCTCGTTCCCGGTTCAGTCGAAATAAGCGCCGTGCCACCAATGTGCTCCGCAACTGAATCTTCGTTGTGGTACCCAATGTGGCCCAACAGTAACTGCGAAGCTATCCTGCAAAACCCGGAAAATGACACCGAAAGCCCTCCCCATCGAAGCATTCTCGATCCGAGCGGTCTTCGCCCACGTTGGGGAACCGACAATGCCGCGGCCATTCACCCCGGGCGTCCGCACGGCGGCAAGTCTAGAGAACCAATAAACCGGAAAGCCGAGATTACCGTCAGACCTAGTGCCTGCCCTGGAATATGGCTAGGCCCTGTGAACCATCGCAAGCATTGAAGCACGCCAGCTGCGCCATTTCGCTTGGGAAATCGAATCGTCCAAATCGGCAGTACCTCAGTCCTCGATCCCTAGGAATCGACGTTTCTCTGGGCTCAGTGCCGAAATGTCGAGCCCGAGGGCCCCGAACATGCGACTGATCGCTTGACTCCGCGCATTCTCAAGGACCGTCTGGAAATGGGCGTAGTTATCACAGTACTTATAAGCCCCGTCGTAGCCATCGATGATCCCGTCCAGTCTTTTGAAGAAGCCAGATAGCTGAATTCCTGCTTTCAACAGCTGCTCGATCTCGACGGAATCTCGAATCCGCTGCCTGACCTTTTCCGTTTGCGTGCTCCCAACTTCAAGCGTGTAGGCACCATGGTTTGGGCGCAAGCTGACCCCGAGGAATTCAGCGGCCTCATCGGGGGAATAAAACTTTGTCTTTGAGCCGGCCCCTGGAGGCGGAATCGTGAATCCTTCGCTCTCCAGAGCCTCGGTTACATGACCGTGAATGTCGTGGCACTCAGCTTCGGAACTAGCCAGACACAGAAGGTCGTCGGCGTACCGAATCATCTTGATGCCTGCCGCGTTGATCGTGCGATCGAATTTCCGAAGGATGAGGTTTGCAAAGAAAGGCGACAGCGGCATGCCCTGACGAACGCCACGCCCTTCAACAATTCCTTCCTTTTTGATTTTGGCGCGGCGCGACTCCCGCTGTTCGTCTATTTCACAGGACGAAGCGAGGTTCAGGATCCCGTGAAGTGATCGATCGCGGACGGATGTCCGGATGGCTTCACGCAATCGATCTCGCTTGATTTCGTCAAAGAATCGAGTGATATCGGTCTTGTAAGCCCAGTTACGTTCGCCCCTCAGCGACTTCGCACGCACTGCTGCGTGCCTGACCGATTTGCCCGGCAAGAAGCCATAACTGACGTCTGTGTTTAGTTTGCAGCGGTCGCCGCTAGCCAGATAGTCACTAATCGAACGTTGGACGATGCGATCACGAACCGTCGGAACACAGATGACCCGATTCTTGCCGTCGTCTTTCGGTACCAAGTGAGCGATAAGCGGCAGGAACTGGAAGGTCCCGTTACGAAGGTCATCGCTGATCGTCCGACAGTTCTGAACTGGATTGCGGTGAAAGTCGAGAATCGTCTGCTCGTCGACGCCGTGGGATCGACGCGAACGTGCCGACGCGTTTCTGAGGATGTGTTCCCAAGCGACGTACAGCGCGTCAGAAGACGACACTGCTGAAAACGCGGAGCGCTTCTTCTTCACTCCTCGAGAGACGTTCCTGCGTGGCGCTGGTCCCTGGTTTGGACTCCCAACCGGCGACCTTTAAGAGCTCTTACCCCGCGGTTCCTTTCGGAACCATCGGGCTCGCAGCCGCTCAGACCGAAGTCTTCAGGGCCACCATCCCGGGCGCAAGGCTGCCGCCATGGAGCCTTCAGCGCAACCCACGACGATGCGTCGTAGACACTGACCTCCACCGCGACACCATGTTCCAGCGACCTTGCGTATTCCACTCTCATCTCCCAAGTCCCGCCGCCGATACCGGCGGCGAACAAAGTCAGTAGGAGCCGAACCGCAATCCACCGGAGCGCCTTCCGGCGCCACGAGTGTCCGGCCAACGGACGCCGAGCCATCCGCGACCGCGCCCCCGTGTCGGCACCTTCGCCTCTGGCCGGCTGAAGCTCCTTACCAGCCCCCCAGAAGTTAACGGGAGTCCGGGGCCGTCGGCAGCCAGGCCTATACGCTGGGACTTTTACCCCGCGGTTCCTTTCGGAACCATCGGGCTCGCAGCCGCTCAGACCGAAGTCTTCAGGGCCACCATCCCGGGCGCATCCCTGCCGCCATGGAGCCTTCAGCGCAACCCACGACGATGCGTCGTAGACACTGACAGGCCTAGCCAGTATGGACCCGAATCGCGGGATTTCAACTGACGGGGCGGAGCAGGCGCGACAGAAACTTCGGGACCTAGAGTTTGACCCGCTGACGGGGTAGATCGCGGAGCCAATCGGTTTCGTATGAATGTCCCTTCATTCCTGCTCTCGCGATTCGCCCGTGACATCGGCATCGTCGACGCCCGGATGGGACAGCTGCAGCTTAGTTTCTCACCACCACGACCTCGAAGGATCGAGCCGTCATCCGCGGCGCCGGCGACCGCCCAGGAAGGCCCAGCGACCTTTCGATACCTCACGAAACGTGAAGCCGCCGCCTACGTCCGCTGCAGCCTGCGCTTCTTCGACTCGATGGCCCTCCCCTACATCCGCAAGGGCCGCTGCAAGCTCTACGACCGGATTGATCTCGACGCGCGCATGCAACAGGATAAGTGCCGAGGGCGGGCCTGGAAGGAGATTCTATGGCCCGTGAACGTGGACTCTACCGCCGCAAGGACTCGCGGTTCTGGTGGATCAACCTCGTCCTCGCAGACGGACGCCGCGTATGCCAGAGCACTGGGTGTGTCGATCGCACCGCCGCCGAGGCCTTCGCAGTCCGCCTGAAGGGCGAGGCGCTTGAAGCCCGGCAGCAGGGGCTCCTCGGCATCGTCGTATGGCAGCAAGCGGTCGTGCGATATCTCGAGGAGTTCGGAGACAAGAAGAGCCTCCCGGATGACAGGTTTCATCTGCAGAAGCTCGACCCGTATCTCCGGTCCCGGCGGCTGGATGCGATCGACATGACGGTCTTGCAGCCGTTCATCCGCGATCGCAAGTCGAAGGATGGTGTCTCGAACGCGACCGTCAATCGCGCACTCGAGGTGGTTCGGAGGATCTTGAACGTCGCGCATCAGGATTGGCGCTGGCTCCGGGCGGTTCCGAAGATTCGCATGCTGAGAGAGCCCCGCCGGCGCGTGCGCTTCCTGAGACGCGAGGAGGCTGACCGATTGATCGAAGCCCTGCCCCGGCACATGAAACCGATCGTGAGGTTCGCACTCGCGACCGGCTGCCGTGCCGGGGAGATCCACGGGCTCGAATGGAACCGCGTGGATCTCGTCCGCAAGGTCGCCTGGCTCGATCACGGCACGACGAAATCGGGCGAGGGTCGCGGCATTCCGCTCAACGCGGATGCCATGGCCGCGCTCGAAGCGACGCTCGGTCAGCATCCGCGTTGGTGTTTCACCTTCGCCGGTCAGCGCATCCGCCAGAGCTCGACGGCGTGGGACAAGGCGAAGCAGCGCGCCGGCATCGAGGACTTCCGCTTCCACGACCTGAGGCACACCTGGGCCTCCTGGCACGTGCAGAGCGGCACCTCGCTGCCGGAGCTGATGGAACTGGGAGGCTGGAAGTCGTACGAGATGGTGCTGCGCTATGCGCATCTGGCGCCGGAGAAACTGAGCTCCGTCGCGGAGCGCATCGAGCGGCGACCAGTTTCGCATCTCACGGTTACGCCGGCGGCCGAAAACGTAGCAGCGAACGCTACGTTTTCGCTACGTTCGGTTCATTGAGCGCCGAAATGATTTGTAAGTGCTTGATGGAATGGCGCGCCCGGAGAGATTCGAACTCCCGACCACCTGGTTCGTAGCCAGGTACTCTATCCAGCTGAGCTACGGGCGCGCCGAAACCGTTGTAAAATCAATCAGATGCAGCCGGCAGGCAACTCGTACGAGGCGCGGGAGAATACAGCAACGAGGGCCCGCCGCCAAGCGGTTCAGCCGTACGGGTTATCGTCTCTTCACGCCGCGGCTGAGCGCCCGAATATGGCGTAGTGGCCGTTTGCCGTCGCCACCAGTACCCGCCCCAGATAGACGCGTGCATCGAGGTTCGCCACTGTCCTGCCACGGTGCACAACCTCGCCTTCGCACGAGGCGGTGCCGGTAATCACAGGCTTGAAATAGCTGATCTTGATCTCGATCGTGGCGCATAGCTCGTCCGCCGCCAGCGTGGTGTACAGCGCCGCTCCCATGGCCGTGTCCGCGAGGGCGTACAGGACAGCGCCATGGACGACGCCGTGCGGGTTCAGGTGCTGTGGTGCGACCCGCAGCGAAAGCGAACTCTTGCCGGATGCCCGGGAATCGATCGTGAATCCGATGAGGTCCGCAAACGGATGCATCTCGAAGTCCTGCCGCACAGCCTGTACGGCTATATCTTACTCATTCCTCAATGGACCACGAGCGCACCCCGACATGAACCGGCGCCCTGGCGCCCTATTCCTGACCGCCCGCCGCGACCACCTGGTCAGGCCACATTGACGCCTGCCAGGCAGATCGACCTGGAGTTCCCAGGGAACTCCACTCCACTCGAATGCAATCTGTGTCCGCATTCGCCATCTTTGGTGTCGTGACGATTTCTGCATCATCCTGCTAACGATTGAGCTGAGCGGCGCGCACGCCGACGTTTGAGCTTGGCATTTTATCTCTCACGCGTACGCTCCAGCGAGGTGTTAGATGGCTCTTCCCACTATGTCCGTTCTGACATATACTGCGCCCAGTGAGCCCAAAGCACAAGCCCCTCGTCTGGCTGCATGGCGAAGTGAAGTCACCGCCCTTCTCCAAGGAGGGAAGGCTTGAGGCGGGATTTCTACTGCGGCGCGTGCAACGAGGTGACTTGCTTGAAATGCCAGCTTCAAGGCCGATGCCCTCGATCGGAGCCCGCTGCCACGAACTGCGTGTAATTGACTCCACCGGCAATTGGCGCCTGATTTTTCGGATCGACAGCGATGCCATTGTGATCGCCGAGGTGTTCTCGAAGAAGACCCGAGCGACACCCAAGCTGGCTATCGGTATATGCAAGAGGCGTTTTAAGGACTACGACAATGCGGCAAAGTAGGCGAAGGAAGCTGACGGAAAAGGGTTGGCGCGTTGGTGATGCCAAGGATTTCTTGGGTCTGAGCGAGCAGGAGGCGGCGTTTATTGATCTGCGTCTCAGGCTCGCAGACGGCCTCAAGGCTCGCCGACAATCGCGCGGCGTGACCCAGAGCCAGTTGGCACAGTCGCTTCGTTCTAGCCAATCGCGCGTGGCAAAAATGGAAGCCGGTGATCCAACGGTTTCGCTCGACTTGCTGGTGAAGTCGCTATTGGCACTTGGCACGTCGAATCGAGAGCTGGCCAAGATCATTGCGGAGCGTTGAGAGCCATCTAACGTTTGAGCTGAGCGCCGCGCGCTCAGCTCTCCTTCTGGCATACATGGACGCCCTGTTTTGCCAAGCGCAGCTTTCGATTCTGGATTACGGGTAGAGATTGCAGCCATACATCCGGCCTCTGTGTGCGAATGTCATTCGCGGGCCCTGATGGAATCAGCTGGTCGGCTCCTGACCACTTTAGCGGACTCACGAAGTCCCGTGCCAAACTCAGGTTCCGCCGACCCCGGTCTTACCTGTAACGCCATCACCTTACTTCTACGCCCGTGCAATCGTTGCTCGATGTGCAGTTCGTTGGACCCTACGCCGCCGCCGACACCGGGCTCGCACAGTACTCGCGCTGATGCGCGAGCAGCGCCCAGACGACCCGCGCGTACTTGTTCGCCAGCGCCACGCAGCCACGTTGCGGTGGCGCGTCGCCAGCAGCTTCATCAGCCAGCTATCCGCGTCCGCGGCACCGCGGATGCGATGAAACATCACCGCCCGTGCTCCGTGAATCAGCAGCGTGCGCAAATACGTGTCCCCGCGCTTGCTGATCCCCAGTAGCTGCTCCTTGCCGCCACTGGAAGCCTGGCGTGGCACCAGACCCAGCCACGCCGCAAGCTGCCTGCCGCTCTTGAACGCTCTGGCATCCGCGATGCTTGCTACCAGTGCGCTCGCCGTCAGCGCGCCGATCCCCGGAATCGCTTCCAGCCGCTGGCTCGCCTCGCTCTGACGATGCCACCTCTTGATCTGCTGCTCGAGCTCCCGAACGTGTTCGCTGAGCGCGCGAAAATGCTCGAACATCCGCGCAAACAACTCTCGGCTCGTCCCCGGCAGTCCGTTCTCGGCATCCTCCAAGATCTCCGGCAGCAGCCGCCGCTCGAGGTGGTGAATGCCCTTGGGGATCACAATCCCCAACTCATAGAGCAATCCGCGAATCTGATTGGCCTGGGCGGTCCGCTCAACCACAAACCCCTGCCGCGCCCGGTGCACCGCCAGAACTGCCTGCTGCTCCACGCTCTTCACCGGCACAAAACGCATGTTCGGACGGCTCACCGCCTCGCAGATAGCCTCCGCATCCCGCGCATCGTTCTTGTTCGTCTTCACGTACGGCTTCACGAACTGCGGCGCCATCAGCTTCACGGTATGACCGAACTCCTGCAGCCGTCGCGCCCAGTAGTGCGCGCTACCGCACGCCTCAAGGCCGATCAGACAGGCCGGCAGGTTCGCGAAGACCTTCGTCAGCTCCGCCCGCTTCACCGCCTTACGCAGCACCACGCGGCCGCGATCATCAACGCCGTGAATCTGAAAGACATTCTTTGCCAGATCGATCCCCACCGTCGTAATGTTCATTCGGATGCCCCTCTCGGTTTAAGTGGTCGTTCAGCACTTCCACTTTGGCACGTACTACGATGCCGTGCCGATGAGGGGCGTCCATGCCATTACTTTATCGGCCACGGCTGCGCTCCAGCGAGGTGTTATGCGGCTCATCGATAGATATCCCGGCGATGACCGATCTTGTAGATGGTGACCAAACTGGCTCCATCGTCGATCAGATAGACGACCCTGAAGTTGCCTTGGCGGATCCGATATCGATCTTCATAGCCCGCCAGCTTCGCCGAACCGCGCGGACGGGGTTCTGTGGCCAGTGCCTGAATCTTCGCAACGATACGCAGGCGATCGGCCTTGGAGCCTACGGCCTCAAGCTCCTTCCCAGCGGAAGGCTTGATGAAAAGGCTATATGACGCCACGCCGCTTCATGCCTTGCACGAAGCTATCGAAGGAAACGCTGCGCTCCCGCTTTCGCTTGTCAAAGGCCGCCAAGTCTGCCGCGTCCTCGGCCAGGGAGGCACGCACTGCCTCATTAACCATATCCGATATCGACTGGTCGTTCGCTGCTGCGCGCAAACGGAGGGCCTTGTGAACCTCGGCGTCGAAGTAGATCGTGGCGCGCTTGGGGGTGCTCATAGGACCATATTGACGCTATGGCGTCATAACGTCAAGTGGCCAGACAGAGAGCCGTATAACGCTCCGGTTCATTCGTAAGCGTTCTGTTGATGCGGCCGAACAGATCCTCGAACCGCTTCAGCGTTTCCTCACTCAACTTCGACAGGATGGCTTCGCGCTCGCGCAGCAGCACGTCCGCCGGGCGGCCGTGATCGTAGCGCTCCACTCCCTCATGACGCGCGATCCGCGCGACGATGGGGTCGTTGCCCTTGAGGTCTTTGGCCTTGATCGCCTTGCCGAACGCCTTGTTGTAGAGCCCGAGGTATTCGTCCTCCTCGAACAAGTCCTCAATATCGCCCGTCTTGCGGCCGAGGACATCGCCGACGAGGATGATGCGTTGCTTCTCCAAGTAGCCGTCCTTCGCCATGCGCTCGAGCTTCTGATGGCCTTCCTTGCGGGAGTCCACCAGCACCGTCACCTTGAGATGGTTGCCGAGTAGCGCGACGAAGGTGGGGATCAGGTCCGCCCCGCCCACCGGCACGATGCTCCACTTCGGATCGAGGCTGGTGCGGCCGCCCTTCGACGCGATGAAGTCCGAGATGAGCTTGAGGTAGGCGTAGTCGGACGTGCCCTCCACAACGACGTTGTTCTCGGCGACGAACAGGTGCTGCACGAGGTCGTACCCGAGCGCGCCTTGCAGCGGGAACAGCGTGTCGCGGTCGCGGGTGAGCACATCGCTGGAAAGCACCGCTCCCTCCTGCTTGCCGCGGTCCTCCACCAGCCGCACGCGCTCCAGCTTGCCCGGCTGCACCATGAACGGCGAGTGCGTGGTGTAGATGACTTGGCAGCGCTTGGTCAGGCGCTCCTCGATGAACCGCAGGAAATCGGCCTGCGCCTTCGCGTGCAGGCCCACCGCAGGCTCGTCCAGCAGGATCACCACCGGCGGATCGCGATGCTCGTATTCTGAGAATGCCGCGAGGAACGAGAAGAACCATTGGAATCCGGCCGAATGTTCGTTGAATGGCAGCGACAGGGAATGCCGGTTGTCCCAGATGCGCAGCTTCATTTCATCGAGGACGGATTGCTGCCCCTGCTGGTTCGATACGGTGCGCTGCGTGATATCGGGCTGCACGCGGAGCTCCGGGTTCTGAGACCAGTAGTTGTTCACGTCTTCGGTCAGCACGTTGGCCACGTTCTCAAGCTCGCGCTTCCGACGCTCGTACTCCGGGTTCAGCATGTAGTCCTTCTCAGTGCCGCCGAGCATTAGCAGCGCGCGGGCCGTGGCGTCTGAGTCGCTGAGCTTGTCGTTCTTCAGCACGTCTTGAATCTTCACGCTGTAGGGCAGCTTGCTGTAGTCAGCGAAATAGAAGAACTCCGGCAGGCGCTCATCGGCGATTTCCCACGTAGCGTCATCGAAGTTATCCGCATTGCCGAAGAGCGCCTTGAGCGCCGAGTGTCCATTGCTGAACAGCTTGAGGTCTTCTGCCACCTCTTTGCTTTTCTCCACGTCCGCGGCGAGCATCTCCTTCAACGCCTCGAAATCCGCGAGCGCGGCGTAAGCAGTCTGCTCGGCGACTGGGACAGGATTATTGCCGACGAAATTCTTGACGGCCTGCTTCTCGTTACAACCGCTCTCCCAGCGGAACTCGTTGCTGTAGTTCTTCCACAGGCGCAACTTGGTCCCCACGGTGACAACGCCGGGGCCGAACTTCGACTCCATCGCGTTCACGTCCGCGGGCTCCCATTCGAGACAGACCTCCACCGGCTCGAATTCCTTCTGGTTCACGCCCTCATTACGGTGCCGCTTCTCCAGCCAGGCTGGGTAGTGATCGTGGATGACAAACTCCTGCTTGACGCGCGCGGGCTTCAATCGCCACAGCGCGTTCAAAAAGGCGCTCTTACCGGATTCGTTCTTGCCGACGAGGCACGTCACCTTGTCCTCGACCTTCACCTCTGTGGAGTCAAGGATGTTGCGGAACATGCGGATGTGTACGGTCTTCAGTTTCATTTGTTCTCCAAATTATTCGCCGCGGGTCTCGTCCAATGCCGCATAACGCCTTCGCTGAGCGCGCCGCCCGTTGGCGCTTCGACTTGGTACTTTATCGTCCACGGCTGCGCTCGAGCGAAAAGTTAGACCGCATGCGCTCATTCTGCCCCCGAAGCTGATCAGGGCTTCTTGCCACCGAGGTTAATCCTGCAATCGGCGGTGAGCAACGCCGGGTCTCCGAAGCTGTGACGTTCCCGGACATGGCGAGGTCGCGGCGCTTCGCGATGAGATATGCCGTGCGAAGTGCCAAGGCCGGCTATGCGCGGAAGGTGCCACGGTCGGGCGCCGCGAAACGAAGCCGCCCCATCCGCTGCCGCTTCCCCTCGCGCTGCCCCGCAGCTCTTCCGGTCATGCGGCCTAACTAACAATTAGGCGACAAAGTCGTCGCAATGTTTCTGGATGAAAGCGTCGGATAATCATCTTGCGCGTGCTGTAACTTGCTGTTCTATTTGGAGACTTGGATGGACGCTGCAGCCTAATCTGTACCCCTCGGTTCCCGTGAATGCTACTCCTCGCCCCGGCCTCCTCGCCACCGCCCGCGACATCATGCGCACCCGACGAATGAGCCTGCGCACGGAGAAGGCGTATCTCTACTGGATCCGCCGCTACGTCCGCGCGAACCCGGGCCGTCACCCTCGCGAGCGCGGCGCTGCCGACGTGGAGCACTTCCTGACGCAGCTCGCCGTGAGGGATCGTGTGGCGCCTTCCACGCAGAATCAGGCGCTGGCGGCGTTGTTGTTCCTTTACCGGCAGGTACTGCGGCTCGATCTGCCCTGGCTCCAGAATGTGACACGCGCCACGCGCCCGCGGCACATCCCGGTCGTGCTGTCGCGCGGTGAGACGCGGCGGGTGCTCGCCGAGTTGCGTGACACACCGTGGCTCGTCGCGAGCCTGCTGTACGGCAGCGGGCTGCGGCTGCACGAGGCGCTTGCCGCTCCGCGTGAAGGACTTCGATCTCGCGCGGCGCGAGCTCGTGGTGCGCGACGGCAAGGGGCGCAAGGACCGGGTGACGACCCTGCCGGACACGTTGCACGTGCCGATCGAGGGTCATTTCGCGAAGCTCAGGGCCTGGTTCGACAACGAGCGGCGGCTCGGGCGGCCCGGCGTTTCACTGCCGGACGCACTGGCGCGCAAGTATCCCGGTGCGCCGACCAGTTGGGCCTGGCAGTTCATGTTTCCGTCGCCCGGCACATGCATCGATCCGCACACCTTCCGGCACTGCTTCGCGACGCACCTGCTCGATTCGGGCTATGACATCCGCACCGTGCAAGAGCTCCTCGGCCACAGCGACGTGCGAACGACGATGATCTACACGCACGTGCTGAACCGGGGCGGCCGCGCGGTGCGCAGCCCGCTCGACTGACCCGCGCCGCCGCCCGCCGCCCGCCGCCCGCCGCCCGCCGCCGGCCGTGTTTCGCGGCTACGATGTCGGTTCCGGCTCCGGCCCGGCGTCCTTGGGTCCCGACCCCCCGTTCCAGAGGAGCACTCCATGCCCCAGTTCATCGCGTACCTCGGCTTCGACGGCACCTGCGCCGAGGCGATGCGCTTCTACGAGACCACCTTCGGCGGCAAGCTCGCGGCGATGATCCGCTTCGCGGACATGCCGGATGCGGGCGAGATGCCCCCCGCCGTCGCGAACCGCATCATGCACGCCAACCTCGTCCTCGACGACGGCTCGTCGCTGATGGCCGGCGATGCGCCGGCCAACGAGCCATTTGCAGGCATGAGGGGCTGCATGCTGGCGATGTCGTATCCGGAGATCGACGTGGCGCAGCGCATCTTCGATGCGCTCGCGAAGGGCGGCCGGGTGACGATGCCGATGCAGGAAACATTCTGGGCGCAGCGCTTCGGCATGCTGACCGATCGCTACGGCACGTCGTGGGCGATCAACGGCGCGCCGAAGCCGATGTAGGGGCGCCTCGGCCTCAGTGCCCCGTGGCCGGCAACACGACGTTGCCGTTCAGGGCATCGCGCCGAGCGCGCCCGCAGCGGTGTGATCGGCGCCTTCCACTTCGTTCGACGCCGCAGCGCGCAGGAGCCGGTCGCGGATCGCATCCCATTTGTCGTCCCCCGGCACTTCCTGCACCAGGATCTGCTCGCACCCGGCCTTGTCGAGCGTGCGCAGGTTGGCGTAGAGATCGTGCGCGTAGGCGTCCGCACGCCGGCCCGCGTTGATCCAGGTGACCGAGGGGTAGGTCTTGAGCGGCAGCCGCTGCGCGAGTACCGCGATGCGGCGACCGCCCTCCGAGGCGTCTTCGGCGCGCGTGTCGATCTCGTCGGCGGGCACGATGGTCATCGGGGTCGCGGGCGCGTAGTGCACCGGCGTGCTGCCGGGCACGCGCGGTGCCGAGTCGGGTACGCCTATCTGCACGTCGCCCACGACCTGCCGCAGCTGCGCGAGCGTGACGCCGCCGGGGCGCAGCAGGCGCACGCCAGCGCTGTCGATCGCGACGATGGTGGATTCGAGGCCGACCTGCGATTCACCGCCGTCGAGCACGATGCGCACCGCGTCGCCGAGTTCGTCGCGCACATGCTCCGCGCGGGTCGGGGAGATCCGTCCGTAGCGGTTCGCGGAGGGCGCCGCGATGCCGCCACCGAAGGCGGTGAGCAGCTGTTGCGCCATGGGATGCGCGGGCACCCGCACCGCGATCGTGTCCTGTCCGCCGGTGACGATGTCGTGCACGTTGGGATTGCGCGGCAGCACGAGGGTCAGCGGGCCGGGCCAGAACCGCTCCCCGAGCGCCTGCGCCGCGTCGGGCACTTCGCGCACCCAGCGGTGCAGGTACTTCGGGCTGTCGAGGTGGACGATGACGGGGTGCGTCGTCGGGCGGCCCTTGGCCTTGAAGATCTTTTGCACCGCCGCAGGGTTCTGCGCATTGGCGCCGAGTCCATAGACGGTTTCGGTGGGAAACGCCACGAGCTCGCCGTCACGCAGCGCCGTGACGGCTTCATCGATTTCGGCCTGTGTGGCGCGGACGATACGGACCATCGAGGCATTCTACCAAGCCCGGCCCGGCGGCAACGTCGTCTATTCGAGGGAGTAGCGCTCCCAGCGATCCCCGATGCGGCGCAGCTCGTAGGCGGGCCAGTAATGCTTGTCGAGCTTCAGGGTGATCACATCCGGTGCGTTGTTCCATGAAATCGTGGTCAGGCGCACGGATGCCCGGTCGGGACGCCCGGTCACGGCCTTCAGGAACGAATCGAGGTCGGGGGTCGGTTGTCCGTCCACGGCGACGATGCGCCGCCCCGGGAAGAGGCCGGATCGGGTGGCCGGCGAGCCGTAGGCGAAATAGGCGACATAAATCCCCTCCGGCGGGATCCCACGCTGGGCAAGCATCGCCCGATGCGGCGCATGCAGGGTCGCGCCGGCCCACAGCACCACCCGGGTGAGGTCGACGCCCGACAGCGCGGCGACCCGGACCCCGATGTCGCGCGCCGCGCTGCCGCGCCACACCGTCGCTGTGACCGATTCCTTGTCCGCGACGGCGCGTTCGACGTCCCGGAACCGCGTCACCACGGCGCCATCGATCGCGAGGAGCAGGTCGCCCTGCTGCAGCTCGCGCGCCGCATCCGAGCCGCCGACCAGACGCGTGACGGTGAGCACGCGGCGCGCGCCGGAATTCGCGCTCTCGAGCCGCTTCACCCAGTCGTCGCCGAGCCCGAGGCGTCGTGCCGCGGCGAGCGGCTGCGGAAAGAGCTCGGCCTCGAGCGAATGGATCGCGCGGCCGCTGTGCACGCGCTCGAGCATGTCGGCGATCACGCCGATCGGCACGCCGAGGTTCTGCTGCACGACATCCCGGCCGCTCTCGGACGCGAAGCTCGACCACATGCCCGCAACCGCGCCCGACTTGTCGAGCAGCACGCCGTCGAAATCCTGCGGCCCGTTCACGAGGTCGATCGTCTCGAGGTTCGATTCGCGGAACTGCATCGTGCGCGACAGCGGCAATGCGATCGGGTCGAGGTCGGCGACGCTCGCCGCGCGCGTCTTGAGGCCCGTATCCGCGGACAGCCCGACCACGGTCACTGCGTCGCCCGGCCGCAGTGGCTTCGTGCCGAGCCTCGCGCTGCGCACCGGCGTCGTGCCGATCAGCGTCGGGTCGTACTGGACGATCGAATAGTTGTGCAGCGGATGCACGAACACGACCTTGCCCGGCACCTCGAGCGTGCCGGCGAAGATGACGCTCACGTCGCCGAGTGATACGGGCACGGTGTTGCGGTCGACGACGACGAGGCCGCGCGCGGCATCGACCACGAGGCCGGTACCGTGGTAATTGCGCTCGGTCACGCCGGCCACCGCGTACGGCATGTTGAACGTGACCTGCACGAGCGAGGGAACGACGCGGGCGACGCGCGCGTCGGCGACACTCTGGAACACGGTGCTGCTGACGACCGGTGCCCTGGGTGGCGGGCCCGCCGCGAGCGCCCGGCAATCCCAGTAGCCGGTCGCGTCGTTGCGCTTGCAGCGCTGCGCCGGGAACCAGCGCCGGTCCATGCGCACCGAGCGCAGCTGGCTGCCATTCGGGTCGTCGATGGTCGAGTAGCGCACGGTCGTGCGATCGCCGTCGCCGAGCGTCGCGATCGCCTGCTCGAGATCGGCGATGCCGGCGATCGCGGTGCCGTTCACCGCGGTGATGACGGCGCCGCGCGGCACGCCCGAGGACCCGAGCGCATAGCCGGGGTTGGCGACGAACGCGCCGCGCACCGGGACATTCATGTGGCGCGCCATCTGGTACGACAGTGTGTTGACGACCGCCTCGCCGAACTCCAGGTATTCGTCGGGGGTGATCGTGCGCAGGTCGTCGACCGTGAGCTTCGCCGACACGATCGCGCCGCCCCGCTGCAATTCGAGTTCGATCGCCCCCCCGACATGGTCGTCGAGCACGGCGTTCAGCGGCTCGAACTGGGTGAGGTACTTGCCGTTCACGCGTACCAGCACGTCGCCCGGCTGCAGCGTGTCCGCCGCGCCGCTGCCCGGCTGCACCTGGGCGACGACCAGCATGCCCGTGTAGTCGGGGAACGCCTTGCGCACGGCCGCTTCGGTCTGTGGCTGCAGCCCGAGGCGGCGCAGTTCGTCGAACGGCGTATAGATGAACGTCGCCTGCAACGTGCCGCGAGCGACGGGCTTGCCGGCCTGGATCAGTTCGAGCGCGCGCTTCACGCGCCCGAGCGGCAGGTAGAAGCTCGACGCCGCGGCGCTCGATCCGCCGGCGTTCAACGCGACGACGCGCCCCTGGATGTCGATCACCGGCGAACCCGACGATCCGCCCGAGGTGCCCGATGCGGCCTGCAGGTAGAACGTGTTGAAGTCGTTGTACTTGCCGACACCGTATTCGGGCGCCTGCCGGTCGAGCCGGGCGAGCGTGCCCGCGAGGATCGACAGTTGCTCGCCCGCGTTGTTGCCGACGACGCGGATCTCGCGACCGACTTCGGCACCTTCCGGGTAGAGTGGCAGCGCCTTCGGCTTGATGAAGCGCAGCTTGGACGGGTCGTACCGGTAGATGCCGAAATCGTGCACCGGGTCGCGATAGACCGGATAGAGCTGTACTTCCTCGCGGTTGAGGAAGGTCGCTTCGGCGATCACCGGGCCCGGCGTCACGACATGGCGATTGGTCAATACGAGGCCGCGCTCGGCGTCGACGACGAACCCGGTCGCCTGCGACGAGTTGTTCCATTCGGTGTCGAAGGCGCGCGTCTGGTCGACCTGGATCGCGACGACGCTCTGCGCAATGCGCTCGAGCGTTTTCGTCCAGCCGCTGTCGGCCGGCTCGACCCCGACCACAGGCTCCGGCGGCAGAGCGACAGGTGGTGGCGCCTCGCGCACGAGCTGCGCCTGTGCGGCGGTGGCGGCGAGGAAGAAGAGGCAGGCGTAGCGCACGTACCGTCGCATGTCAGATATCCCTGCCGAAGCTGTCGCGGAAGCGCGCTTCGAAGTCCGCATTTCCGAAGCGGTGGTTCTGGGTGCCGTGGTGTTCGATCTTGATCGCGCCCATCAGGGAGGCGATGCGGCCGGTCGTCGGCCAGTCGAGCCCCCGCTGCAGGCCGTAGAGCAGCCCGGCGCGATAGGCGTCGCCGCAACCGGTCGGGTCGGCGAGTTTCGCGATCGGCGCGGCCGGGATCTCGTGGACCTGCCCCTTCGCGCGGATGCTCGAACCCTGGCCGCCGCGCGTGACGATCAAGGCCTCGACCTTCGAGGCGATGGCTTCGAGCGACCACCCGGTGCGGTCGGCGAGGAGGTTGCCCTCGTAATCGTTGACGGCGACCCAGGTCGCCTCGCCGATGAACTTGCGCAGGTCTTCGCCGGAGAAGAGCGGCAGCCCCTGCCCCGGGTCGAACAGCACCGGGATACCGGCCGCGACGAACTGCTCCGAATGCTGGATCATGCCGTCGCGATTCTCCGGCGCGACGACGCCGAAGCGGATGCCCGCATCCGCCGGGATGCGATTCCGGTGCGCGAACATCATCGAGCCCGGATGGAAGGCCGTGATCTGGTTCGAATCGAGATCGGTCGTGATGAAGGCCTGCGGCGTGTATTCGCTGTCCATGCGGTCGATGTACGCAAGCGACAGCCCGTTCGCGCGCATCCACGCCTCATAGGGGCCGAAGTCGCTGCCGACCACGGCCATCGCGTGGCCTTCGCCGCCGAGCAGCTTCAGGTTGTAGGCGATATTGCCGGCGCAGCCGCCGAAGTTGCGCCGCATGCCCGGCACGAGGAACGAGACGTTCAGCAGGTGTATGCGGTCGGCGAGGATGTGATCCTTGAACCTTCCATCGAAGACCATCACGGTGTCGTAGGCGACCGAGCCACAGATCAGTGCAGGCATGTATTTCCGATCGATCAATGGGCCGTGAGCACGAGCGCCCACACGACGCCGCACAGTACGAACGTCATCAGCACGGCCGCGGAGCCGATGTCCTTGGCGAGCGCCGCGAGCGCGTGCCGCTCGGGTCCGATGCGGTCCACGGTCGCCTCGATCGCGCTGTTGACCAGCTCGACGACCAGCACCAGCAGCACCGGCGCGACGAGTAGAGCACGTTCGACGCCGCTGCGTCCAAGCCACAGGCCGGCCGGCACCGCGAGGATCGCGAACGCGAGCTCCTGGCGGAACGCGGCCTCTTCGCGCCAGGCGCCGGCGAGCCCACGCGTGCTCACCGCGAACGCCCGCACGAGGCGCAGCACGCCACGCGGCTTGTCGCGCTCCATCAGGCGGCCGCGCCGGGTCGCCAGGCGAGATCGAGCTGCCGCGCGGCGCGCACGTCGTCGAGCCGGCGCACCGGAAGGGTGTGTGGAGCGCCCTTCAGCAGCTGCGGATCGGCCTCGGCCTCGTGCCGGATCTTCACCATTGCGTCGATGAACCCGTCGAGCGCTTCCTTGCTCTCGGTCTCGGTCGGCTCGATCAGCAGGCACTCGGGCACGAGCAGCGGGAAGTAGGTGGTCGGGGCGTGGAACCCGTAATCGAGCAGCCGCTTCGCGATGTCCATGGCCGTGACATCGTGGTCCTTGGCCTCGCGCTTGGCGGTGATGATGAACTCGTGGCTCGCGCGACGCTGCGGGTAGGCCGCGGTATAGCCGGCCTGTGTGAGCCGCGCGAGCAGGTAGTTCGCATTCAGTGTCGCGAACTCGCCGACCCGGGCCATGCCCTCCCGACCGAGCATGCGCATGTAGATATAGGCACGCAGCAGCACGCCCGCGTTGCCCATGAACGCCGACAGGCGGCCGATCGACTGCGGCAGGTCTGCCTCCGTGAGCCAGCGATGGCGATCGCCCTCGCGGCCGACGATCGGGATCGGCAGGAACGGCAGCAGCCGCTCGCTCACGCCGACCGCGCCCGAGCCCGGCCCGCCGCCGCCGTGCGGCGTCGAGAAGGTCTTGTGCAGGTTCATGTGGATCACGTCGAACCCCATGTCGCCGGGGCGCACCTTGCCGAGGATCGCATTCAGGTTCGCGCCGTCGTAATAGAGGAGCCCGCCCGCGGCGTGCACGATCGCCGCCACCTCCTTGATGCGCCGCTCGAACACGCCGAGCGTCGAGGGGTTGGTCAGCATGATGCCGGCGGTATTCGGGCCGACGGCAGCCTTCAGCGCCTCGACGTCCACGTCGCCGTCCGCGCGCACCGGGATCTCGCGCACGACGCAGCCGCACATCGTCGCGGTCGCGGGGTTCGTGCCGTGCGCGGCTTCCGGCACGATGACTTCGTTGCGGGCCAGATCGCCGCGCGCGCGGTGATAGGCGCGGATCATCGCGACGCCGGCGAACTCGCCGTGCGCGCCGGCCATCGGGGTCAGCGACACGCCGCGCATGCCGGTCACTTCCTTCAGCATGTCCTGCAGCTCGTACATGCACGCGAGGAAACCCTGGCCGTGCGTCTCCGGCGCGAGCGGATGGCGGCCCGTGAACTCCGGCAGCAGCGCGTACTGGTTGCACGCCTTCGGGTTGTATTTCATCGTGCAGGAACCGAGCGGATAGAAGTGCGTGTCGATCGAGAAGTTCAGTTGCGAGAGGCGCGTGTAGTGGCGTACGGCCTCGAGTTCGCTCACTTCGGGCAGCAACGGGCGCTGCGAACGGCGCAGGCCGGCCGGGATATCGGCAGGCGTCGCGGTTTTTGGCGGCCATTGGCCGATCGCGCCGCGTCCCGTGCGCGAGTACTCGAAGATCAGCTTTTCACGACGATGGGGCATGGTCGCAATCCTCGGTCAGGCGGCACGCGTGGCGCGCAGCGCTTCGGTCAGTGCGGTGGCGTAGCGTTCGATGTCCGCGCCGGTGCGCGTCTCGGTCGCACAGACGAGCAGCGCCGGACCGAGTTCCGGGTAGTGCGGCGACAGATCGTAGCCGCCGAGGATCCCGCGGCCCGCGAGCTCGCGCAGCACGCCCGCGACCGGCCGATCGAGCAGCAGCACCGCCTCGTGGAAATGCGCGCCCTCGAAGCAGCGGCGCACGCCCTTGACGCGCGCTAGCGCGGCGACGAGTTCGCGGGTCCGCGCCGCCGACTGCGCGGCGACACGCTCGAGCCCCTCGGGCCCCATGATCGAGAGGTAGATGGTCGCCGCCGTCATCAGGAGGCCCTGGTTCGTGCAGATGTTCGAAGTCGCCTTGCCGCGCCGGATGTGCTGCTCGCGCGCCTGCAGCGTGAGCGCGAAACCCTCGCGGCCGTCGAGGTCGACGGTGCGGCCGACGATGCGGCCCGGCATCTGGCGCACGTACTCCATGCGCGTCGTCATGAAGCCGAAGTACGGCCCGCCGGATGAGAGCGGCACGCCGAGCGGCTGGCCCTCGCCGACCACGATGTCGGCACCCTTCCCGCCCCACTCGCCCGGCGGCTTCAGCAGCGCGAGCGAGGTCGGGTTCACGACCGCGATCACGAGCGCGCCCTGCGCGTGCGCCCAGTCGGTGAGCGCATCGACGTCTTCGAGCGCGCCGAAGAAGTTGGGCTGCTGGATCACGAGCGCCGTGATGTCCTCGCCCGCGAAGGGCGCGAGCGCGGCGAGGTCCACGCGCCCCGTCTCGCGCACATACGGCACCGGATCGAAGCGCAGGTCCTGCTGGCTCGCGGTCGCGACCGCGACCTTGCGGTAGTGCGGATGGACGTTCGTCGGCACGAGCAGGCGCAGTGACTTCGATTTGCGGTGGGCGCGCACCGCCATCAGCGCCGCTTCCGCGAGCGCCGAGGCGCCGTCGTACAGCGTCGCATTCGACACCTGCATGCCGGTGAGCGACGCCATCATCGTCTGGTACTCGTAGATCGCCTGCAGCGTGCCCTGGCTCGCCTCGGCCTGGTAGGGCGTGTAGGCGCTGTAGATCTCCCCGCGCGTGACGATGGCCCACACGGCGGACGGGATGTGGTGTTCATAGGCGCCCGCACCGAGGAACGACAGCGGCCGGCCATCCTGCGCCGCGCGCTCGCTCATCAGGCGCCCGACCTCGAGTTCGGAGAGTCCCGCCGGAACCCCGGCGAGTGCCTGCGTGCGCAGTTCGCGCGGGATCTCGTCGAACAGCGCCTCGATCGACGGCGCGCCGATCGCCGCGAGCATGTCGCGGACATCGTCGTCGGTGTGCGGAATGAACGGCATGGCCTCTCCCCTATGCGCCTTCGGCCTGCAACTGCGCTTCGTAGTCGGTCGCGGTCTGAAGCGCGTCGACGGCCGCCGCATCGACGGGCTGCAGCCGGATCATCCAGCCGCCGCCGTACGGGTCCTGGTTGATCAGTTCGGGCGTGGTCGCGAGTTCGCCGTTGGCGGCGACCACCGTGCCGGCGATCGGGCTGTACACGTCGGACGCCGCCTTGACCGATTCGACCACCGCGCAGGCCTCACCCGCCGCGAGCGTGCGGCCGACGCTCGGCACCTCGACGAACACGAGATCACCCAGTGCCGCTTGCGCATGATCGCTGATGCCGATTTCGACCGTGCCGTCGGCGAGGGGTTTCACCCACTCGTGGCTCCGGGCGAACCTGAGGTCTGCGGGAATCTGGCTCATGGAATCTCTCCGGTCAGGAAACGAGGATTTGGCCGTGGCGGACGAACGGCGGCTTGACGACGCGCGCCGCGAGCCGCTTGCCGCGGATGTCGACCTGCACGCGCTCGCCGGTGCCCGCCGGCACCCGCGCGAGTGCGATCGATTTCTCGAGGGTCGGCGAAAAAGTGCCGCTCGTCACCTCACCCTCGCCGACACCGGGCACGATCACTTTCTGGTGGCTGCGCAGCACGCCACGCTCCTCGAGCACGAGCCCGACGAGTGCCTGCAGGCCCCCGCGGGCACGGATCGCCTCGAGCGCCGCGCGGCCCACGAAATCGCGGCTCGCGGGCTCGAACGCCACGGTCCAGGCGAGGCCCGATTCGAGCGGATTCGTGGCCTCGCCCATGTCGTTGCCGTACAGGTTCATGCCCGCCTCGAGCCGCAGCGTATCGCGCGCGCCGAGGCCGCAGGAGCTCACGCCCCGCGCATTCAGCGCGACCCACAACGGCTCCGCCAGGGCGGTGGGCAGCACGATCTCGAAACCGTCCTCGCCGGTATAGCCGGTGCGGGCCACGAACCACGGACCGATCGCGCGACCACTGAAGGGCGCGAGCGCCATGACGGCCGCGCGCGCGCCCGGGTCATCCGGGGCCGGGGGCAGGAGCCCCTCGACGAGGCTGCGGGCAGCGGGGCCCTGCACCGCGACCATGGCGAGGTCGGTGCGCTCGGTGACGGCGACGCCGAACGGCGCCGCCTGCGCGCGGATCCACTCGAGGTCCGCGTCACGCCGCCCGGCGTTGACGACGACCCGGAAGAAGCGCTCGGACAGGTAATAGATGATCAGGTCGTCGAGTACGCCGCCCGCGTCGTTCAGCAGGCAGGTGTACAGGGCCTTGCCTGGAACTTTCAGCTTGCCGACATCGTTCGCGACGAGGTGCGCGAGGAAGGCGCGCACGCGATCGCCCTCGAGGTCGACGACGCCCATGTGCGACACGTCGAAGATGCCCGCGGCGCGGCGCACGGCATGGTGCTCGTCGATCTGCGAGCCGTAGTGCACCGGCATGTCCCAGCCCCCGAAGTCGACCATCCGGGCATTGAGGCGCACGTGCAAGTCATAGAGCGGTGTTCGTCGTCCCATGCGGGTTCGCTTCCACCGCCCCTCTGTCCTGTGACCTGAGAGATCGGGCGGGTCCACCGGGACCTGCCGCACCCCTTCGGTGGGTGGGCCGGGCCCACCGCTCTCCAGAGCCCGCCTCGGATCTGCCGTACTTTTGCCTGAGCGTTTCCGGGCGGAACTTGCGCCTTCGGCGTCCTTGCCCCGCGGGCGAAGGATCTCTCCGGTCAGTCTTGCGTAGCGGCGGGCGACGACATGATACCAGCCGGCGCAGGGACTAGAATCACCGATATGTCTGCCCACCCCCGTCGCCCCACCCTGCCCGTCCGTGTCGGCCCCGTCGTGATCGGCGGCGAGCGCCCGATCGTCGTGCAGTCGATGACCAATACCGATACGGCCGATGCCGAGGCCACGGCGCAGCAGGTCAGGGCGCTCGCCCGGGCGGGGTCCGAACTCGTGCGCATCACGGTCAATTCCGACGCGGCCGCGGCGGCCGTGCCGCGCGTGCGTGCGCGGCTCGACCAGATGGGCGTCGCGGTGCCGCTGATCGGCGACTTCCACTTCAACGGCCACAAGCTGCTGCGCGAGCACCCGGCGTGCGCCGAGGCGCTCGCCAAGTACCGCATCAATCCGGGCAACGTCGGCCGCGGCAGCAAGCGCGACCCGCAGTTCGCGGAGATGATCGAAGTCGCCTGTCGATACGGCAGGCCCGTCCGGATCGGCGTGAACTGGGGCAGCCTCGACCAGGACCTGCTGACACGGCTGATGGACGAGAATTCGCGCGCGCAGGCGCCGCGCTCCGCGCAGGACGTGATGCGCGACGCGATCGTCACTTCGGCGGTGGCGAGTGCCGAGCGCGCGCGCGAACTCGGGCTGCCTGCCGAGCGGATCGTGCTGTCGGCCAAGGTGAGTGGTGTGCAGGACCTGATCGCGGTGTACCGCGACATGGCCGCGCGCTGCCGCTATCCGCTGCACCTCGGGCTCACCGAAGCGGGTATGGGATCGAAGGGCATCGTCGCCTCGACCGCCGCGCTGGCGGTGCTGCTGCAGGAGGGCATCGGCGACACGATACGCATCTCGCTCACGCCCGAGCCCGGGGGCGATCGCACGCGCGAAGTGATCGTCGCGCAGGAAATCCTGCAGTCGCTCGGCCTGCGCGCATTCATGCCGATGGTCGTCGCCTGTCCGGGCTGCGGGCGCACGACCAGCACCTACTTCCAGCAGCTCGCGCAATCGATCGAGGCGCACATCCGCCGCCGCATGCCCGAATGGCAGCAGCACTACGAGGGCGTCGAGGACATGACGGTCGCCGTGATGGGCTGTGTCGTGAACGGTCCCGGCGAGAGCAAGCACGCGAGCATCGGCATCAGCCTGCCGGGCACCGGCGAGCGGCCGGTCGCGCCCGTGTATGAGGACGGCGAGAAGACCGTCACTTTGAAAGGCGAGCGGATCGCGGAGGAATTCCAGGAACTCGTCGAGCGCTACGTGGAGCGCCGCTTTGCGCGCCGGAGCGCGGCATGAGCGCTACCGCGGATCTCGCAGGTCGCAAGTGCGTGCCCTGCGAGGGCGGCGTCGCGCCGCTCGCGCGCGCGGAAGCCGAGCGACTGCAATCGGGCCTGCACGCGGACTGGCAGCTCGCGCCCGACGCGAAATCGATCCGCCGCGCCTTCGCGTTCCGCGATTTCCATCGCACGATGAGCTTCGTCAACGCGCTCGCGCACATCGCCAACATCGAGGATCACCACCCCGATCTCGAGGTCGGCTACAACTATTGCCGCGTCGCTTTCACGACCCACGCGATCGCGGGGCTGTCGGAGAACGACTTCATCTGCGCGGCGAAGATCGACCGCATCGCCCTCACCTGAGGCCACGCGCCGCCGCAGGCCGCTCGCCGGCGATGCCGAGGGCGCGCATCGCGAAGAGACGCTTGACCGGCCCCATGCGATTCACGATCCCGAGCCCGCGACGCGCGACCCCGGCCATGGGTCCATGCCCGAGCGCGAGCCAGTCGTTGAAGCCACCCATCGCGCGTGACATCCACTCATTCTCCGGGCGACGGCGGCGCTCGTAGCGGCGCAGGGCACGCAGCGCACCCGGGTCCTCGCCCTCGGCTCGCGCGGCAGCGAGTTCTTCGGCGAGGGTTGCCGCATCCAGGAAGCCGAGATTGACACCCTGGCCCGCCAGCGGGTGCACGGTGTGGGCCGCATCGCCGATCAGCGCACAGCGCTCTCGCACGTAGTGCTGCGCGCGCGTCGCCACGAGCGGGATCGCCACCCTCGAACTCGCGAGCCGCACCTCGCCGAGCGCTCCGTCCAGCGCCTGCGTCAACTCGCGCTCGAACGCCGGCACATCGAGCGTGCGCAGCGCCGCCGCGCGCTCGTTGCCGACCGACCAGACGATCGAGCACTGGCCGTTCGCGAGCGGCAGAAAAGCGAGCGTGCCGTAGCCGAGGAAACGCTGCCATGCGGTGGCCTCGTGCGCCCGCGCCGTCGCCACGTTCGCGACGATCGCCTGTTGTTCGAAATCGCGCGAACTCACGGCGAGCCCGGCGAGCTCGCGCACGCGCGAACGCCCGCCGTCGGCACCGACGACGAGGCGCGCCGTGATGCGCCGGCCGCCGATATCGACCGCCGCGAGCTCCGGGGCGAGCGACAGCGCTGCGAGCGCGCCGGGCAGGATCGCGACCCCGCTCGCCTCGAGCGAGGCGAGCAGCGCCGACTGGATGAGCCGGCTCTCCACGATGAAACCGAGGTTCGGCTCGCCGAGTTCCGCGGCATCGAAGACGAGCGCGCCGCCGCTGTCGAAGGCCACCGACTCGTGCCACACGCGCATGCGCTCATAAGGGCTGACGCGCGCGGCGACGATTCCCTCCCACGCCCCCGCCGCCGCGAGGATCCGCGTGCTCGCGCGCGACAGCGCCACGACCCGCAGATCGTACGCATCACCCGGCACCCACGGCGCCGGGCGCTCGCGTTCGATCACGACCACGCGCGCCGCCGGATAGCCCGCCTCGCGCACGGCGAGCGCGGCGAACGCGGCGCCCACGGCCCCGCCTCCGACGACAGCAAGGTCGTAATCCGGCGTCACGGTCCGCGCGACTCCTCGCGGCCCGCGAGTCCGAGGCCGCGCGCGAGGCGCGGCAGCCGCCCGGCAAACCCCCAGCTGACGCGCGACATCACCTGCTTGGCCGGCGGCGCGAGATCGAACAGCAGCAGGCCGAGATCGCGCGCGATCCCGACGCCCGCGCGATCGTCGGTGAAGAGCTTCACGAGACCGTCGGTGAAACGTGTGACGCCCCGCCGGTCCGCGCTGCGGGCCGCGGCGAAGCGCGCGAGGACCGCATCGCTGCCGAGGTCCTCACCACGCACGTGCGCTGCCGCGAGCTCCTCCGCCAGCGTCGCCGCATCGCGTAACCCGAGGTTGAAGCCCTGTCCCGCCACCGGGTGCAACGCCTGTGCGGCATTGCCGATCAGGACGAGCCGCTCGCCGTGCGTCGCATCGCTGCGCGTCAGCGCGAGCGGATAGGCCGCGCGTGCGCCGAGGCGGACGAAGCGCCCCGCCCGCCAGCCGAAGCGCTGCTGCAGTTCGGTGAGGAATTCCGCAGCCGGCAGCGCCCGGGCGCGCCCGGCGGCTGCGGGCGCGAGGGCCCATACGACCGTATAGCTGCCGTCGGCGAGCGGCAGCAGCGCGAGCGGGCCGACCGTGGTGAAGCGTTCGTACGCGGTGCCGTCATGGCGCCGGTCGGCCGCGACATTGGCGACCACCGCGACCTGCCGGTAATCCTCGACGTGCGAGGGCAGGCCGAGCGCGGTGCGCAACATCGACTGGGCCCCGTCGGCCGCGATGAGCAGCGCGGCATGGACGCGCGTGCGAGCGCCGCCGTCGCGCTCGACGTCGAGTACCGCGCCCTCACGCGACACCGCGACGTCGATCGGTCTGGCCGGCACGAAGGGGGTGAGGTGCGGTGCCGATTCGAGCGCGGCCCACAGCGCGCGCCCGATGACGCGGTTCGGCAGCACGTACCCGAAAGCCTCGAGCCCGAGTTCGGCTGCGACGAGGCGCGCGAAGCCGAACCGGCCGGCGTCGGACACATGGATCGCGCGGATCACGCCGCTGTCCGCCGCCATCGCGGGCCACACGCCGAGGCCCTCGAACACGGCGCGGCTGCCGTTGCCGATGGCGGTCGTGCGCTCATCGAAGCTCGGCTGCGCCGCGGCGTCCGGCGCGAAGCCCTCGACCAGCGCCACCTCGATGCCGGTAGCGCGCAGTGCGACGGCGAGGCTCGCGCCCACCATGCCGCCGCCGACGATCGCGACATCGACCCTCACCGGAGCGGTCACGCCGCCTCCATCAGCGCTTCGATCTCCGCGGCACGCTTCGGCACGCCGTCGGTAAGCACCTCGCAGCCGCTTCTCGTCACGACCACGTCGTCCTCGATGCGCACCCCGATGCCCCGCAGCCGCTTCGGCACGCCGCGCGCGTTCGGGGGCAGGTAGATGCCCGGTTCGATCGTCAACACCATGCCGGGCTCGAGCACGCGCCACTCGTCGCCGATCTTGTAATCGCCGACGTCGTGCACGTCCATGCCGAGCCAGTGGCCCGTGCGGTGCATGAAATAGCGCTTGTAGGCCTGCGTCTTCTCGAGCGTCGGCACCCGGCCTTTCAGCAGCCCGAGACGCACGAGCCCCTGCGTGATCACGCGCACCGCCGCATCGTGCGGCTCGTTCCAGTGATTGCCCGGACGCACTTTCGCGATCGCGGCGAGATTGGCCTCGAGCACGACGTCGTAGACGGCCCGCTGCTCCCGCGTGTATCGACCGCTCACCGGGAAGGTGCGCGTAATGTCGGAAGCGTAGCTCTGGTACTCGCAGCCCGCGTCGATCAACACCAGCTCGCCGGCGCGCAGCGCCGCCTCGTTCTCGCGGTAGTGCAGGATGCAGGCATTGTCGCCCCCGCCGACGATCGGCAGGTAGGAATGCTCGGCATTGTGGCGGCGGAATTCGTGCGCAATCTCGGCCGCCAGTTCGTACTCGTGGCGCCCCGGCGCGCAGGCGCGCATCGCGCGCACGTGCGCTCCCGCCCCGATGCGCGCCGCCTCGCGCATCATGTCGAGTTCGGCACGGCTCTTGAAGAGTCGCATGTCGTGCAGCACATGGTCGAGCGCGACGATTTCCTGCGGCGGATGGCGGCCGTGCTTCGCCTGCGCCCGCAAGCCGTTCACCCAGCCGACCACGCGCTGGTCGAAGTCGGGGCGCACGCCCATCGCGTAGTACACCTTCTCGCGATTCTCGAGGAGTCCCGGCAGGATCTCGTCGATGTCGCCGATCGGAAACGCGTCGTCGGCGTCGAAATCGCGCGTCGCGCCGGCGGGCCCCGCACGGTGACCGTCCCAGGTTTCGCGCGTGGGGTCCCGGTCCCGAACGAACAGGACGTACTCCGCCTGCGCCCGGCCCGGGACGAGGACCGCAACCGCCTCCGGCTCGCCGAACCCGGTCAGGTAATGAAAATCGCTGTCCTGGCGGTAGGCGTACTCGACATCGTTGTTGCGCAGGCGCACGGGCGCGGCAGGCACGATCGCGATCGATTCGCGTCCCATCTGGCGCATCAGCTGGCGGCGGCGGCGCGTGAATTCCGCGCGGGGGATGGCTTTCAACCGGGGCATGCGGTCCTGGACGTCAATGCAGGGATTCGGTGACCGCCGGCGGCACCACCCGGTACGGCGCCAGCTCCTCGAACAGCAGCTGCACGCCGACCCGCACGAACTCGACGAGCTCGGCGTAGGCGCTCTCGTTCGTTTCGAGCGACTCGCTGCCGTCGACACCGATGCGGGTGATCTCCGACAGGTCGCGGACGAGTTCGCCCACCTCGCCGGGGAGGCGGGTCACGTCGTCGATCGCGCTCGTGCCGAGCCCGTACAGGAAGCCCTGGCACCATTGCCCGAGTGCGGTGGCGCGCTCGTCGATCGGCTGTTCATCGCCCGGCAGCAGGACTTCGAATGACATTTCGGCGCCGCCGAGCGACTGCGACGTCGCATCGAAATAGGCACGGCAGGATTCGCGGGTCATCGTGTCGACACGAGCGTCGGGAAGGATCTCGCCGAGCCAGTCGTCGAGTCGATAACTGCCGGCGGCGCACAGGGCCCCCGCGAGGGTACCGTGGGCCTCGGCCGCATCGGTGAGCCCCTGCGCATCCCCGAGGATGCGCTGCAACTCCGCATAGCTGGCCGCGATCATGCGCGCATTATGCCTCAAGCCGCCGGTGCGATTGACCCGCCGGGCGGTGCAGTTCATAGTCGATCCATGAGCGAAAACACGAAGCCCCCGGTCGATACGGAACTGCGGCGGCTCGAGAAACGGGTGGACGAACTCGTCGCGATCGTGGGCCGGCTGCGCGAGGAGAACCGCGCGCTGCGCCAGCGACAGGACCTGCTCGCGACCGAGCGCGCCGCACTCGTGCAGAAAAACGAGCAGGTGCGCACCCGCGTCGAGGCGATGATCGGACGGCTGAAGACCCTGGAGCACGGCGCATGAGCGAACGCGAAGTCGCACGCATCAGCGTGCGGATCCTCGAGAAGGAATACTTCGTGGCCTGCCCTTACGACGAGCGCTCCGACCTGCTCGACTCCGCCGAGTACCTCAACACGAAGATGCGCGAGATCCGCGACAGCGGCAAGGTGGTCGGGCTCGATCGCATCGCGGTGATGGCGGCGCTCAATCTCGCCAACGAGTTGCTGCGGGTGCGCAACCAGGGGCAGAAGCTGGACCAGGATTTCGGCGGGCGCGTGCGCGCGCTGCGCGAGCGGGTCGAATCGGCCCTCGCCGAGGGCCAGCAACTCGAACTTTGAGGTCGTGCGGCCGGTGCGGCTCGTGTAGAGTGTCTCCGGCGCCACCTGCGGTGTTCGACAGTCGGCCGGGTTACCCTCGACCCTAATTGGTACACCCATGGGGCATCTGGTTTGCCGGCAGCATTGTGCATGTCCGTTCGCTCGGAAAGCCTTACCTGCCGCACCGCGCCCCACCTGTTGCTCCGGTCGAGAGCAACGGCCGGCACCGGCACAGGCGGGTGGCGCCTTCTCCCGCCCTTCTTCCCGTGAACCGTAGCGTGCTTCGCAGCACGCTGCGGGCGCGGCGGCGCGCACTCGGCGCTCGCGAACGCGAACGCCTCTCGCGCGCGATTGCCCGCGAGGTCGTGCGCACGATCGGGCCACAGGCGCGCGGCCGCCGGATCGCGGCCTATGCGGCGCTGCCCGAAGAACCCGACCTGTCCGCCGCCCTCGCGGCACTCGCCCGGCGTGGCGCGCGGCTCTACCTGCCGCGCATTGCGAGCTATCGCCACCGCCGACTCGTGTTTGCGCAGGTGAGCGGCGCCGGCGCACCGAACCGCTACGGCATCATCGAGCCCCCCCGGTCCGCCGGCACGGTGCACCCCGCCCGCCTCGACATCGTGCTCGTCCCGCTCGTCGGTTTCGATGCGCAGGGCGTGCGACTCGGCATGGGCGGCGGCTATTACGATCGCGCCTTCGCCTTTCGGCGGCGCCGCGCGCTGTCGCGACCGCGCCTCATCGGTGTCGCCTTCGCCTGCCAGCAGGCCGGGACCCTGCCCGCCGCCGGTCACGATGTCCGGCTCGACGCGGTAATCACCGAGCGGGGGCTCGCCCGCTTTCCATGGAGTACGGCATGAAGCACTGGCTGATGAAGACCGAACCCACGACCTTCGGCGTCGACGACCTGGCCCGCGCGCCGAAGCGCACGACGATGTGGGACGGCGTACGCAACTACCAGGCGCGCAACATGCTGCGCGACGAGTTCGCGAGGGGCGACCGGGCGCTGCTCTATCACTCGAGCTGCGACGTGCCTGGTGTCGTCGCGACGATGCGGGTCGTGCGCGCGGGGTACGCGGATCCGACGGCGTTCGATCGTCGCCACCGGCACTACGACGAGGGCAGCGATGCCGCGAATCCGCGCTGGTATGCGGTCGACGTGCAACTCGAGCGGCGGCTGCGACGCGTGATCACGCTCACCGAACTGCGTGCCCACGCGACGCGCGAACTGTCGCAGCTCCCGCTCCTCGAGAGGGGCAGTCGCCTGTCGGTGATGCCGGTCAGCGAGGCGCACTTCGACTTCATCCTCACGCTCGAGTGACATGCGGACCTCGAACGTGATGCAGATCACGCGCGCCGATGCAAGCACTCTTGCTTGTAATTTGAATCGGCGTGTATATACTCGACCCCGGACTAACCCAACAGGAGACTCTCATGGCGAAAGCCAAGAAGAAGGCCAAGAAGAAAGCTGCGAAGAAGAAGTAAGGCCTTTACACCTTCGGCGGGCGTGGAAAGACCTTCCTCGCTCGCCGGCTTCGAAAGATCCACGACTGGTGCCCGCGCAAGCGGGCACAGTCGTTTCCGGGGCTGGCGTCGTGGAGCGGGTACCGTGATGAATGCAGGAAATACCGGAAAACAAAGGGCCGCGGAGGCGGCTCTCACGCACGTCACGCGCGGGTCGATCGTCGGCGTCGGCACCGGATCGACCGTGAATTTCTTCATCGACGGCCTCGCCCGCATGCGTGATGAGATTCGCGGGGCGGTCTCGAGCTCGAGCGCATCGACCGCCCGCCTCGAGGCGCTCGGCATCGAAGTGATGGACCTGAACCACACCGGCACCCTCGACCTCTACGTCGACGGAGCGGACGAAGCGACGCGCGGCCGTTACCTCGTGAAGGGGGGCGGGGCCGCCCTCACCCGCGAGAAGATCGTCGCGGCGGCATCGAAGCGGTTCGTCTGCATCGTGGACGACAGCAAGCTCGTCCCGGTACTCGGCCACTTCCCGCTGCCGATCGAGGTGATCCCGATGGCCCGCTCCTACGTGGCGCGCGAGATCGTCGCTCGTGGCGGACAACCCGTGTGGCGGGAGAATTGCGTGACCGACAACGGCAACCAGATCCTCGACGTGCACGGGCTCGAGATCCTCGATCCCCCGAGCCTCGAGCGCGACCTGAACCAGATCGCCGGCGTCGTCACCGTGGGGTTGTTCGCGCAGCGACCGGCCGACCTGCTCATCGTCGGCAACGACGCGGGGGTGAACACCATCTGACGACTGCCCCGGGATCGCGCAGCCCGTCGCGACTCAGTGCGCCGGCGGCTCCGGCGCAGCGCCACCCCCCGCGGACGGCAAGGTCGCGAGCATCTGCGGCACGAGCTTGCGGATCGCGCCAGGCACGTCCTTCATCGTCTTCTCGGTCACGCGGCCCACCGCGACGGTTTCCCACACGAGGCGCTTCGCGCCCGCATCCACGATATCGATGTTCACGGTGCCCTCGGTGTACTGGTCGACATCGACATCGTTGTAGCCGTACCACGGATCGTAGAAGCCCCAGCGGTAGCCGTAATAGCCGAGGCGAGGCCCCGCCACCGGCGTCTTCGTGACCCGCAGCCTGTCGTCGAGGCGGGCGCCGAAATTCACGAGGAAGTCGGGCTCGCCTGCGAGCCGGTAACCGCGGCGCGTGAGTTCCGCAGTGGTCGCCTCTTTCAGCGCCGTGGACACGATCGACTCGTAGCCCTCGCGATCCGTTCCGAGCGGGCTCACGTAGTTGAACGTGCGGTACGCGGCGAGGTTGGCGGCCGGATCGGCGGTGACCCGCACCTCGGGCCCCGACGCGCAGCCTGCGACGAACAAGAACAATGTGAACGCTGTGACCCGGCGTGCGAACGCAAACTGACTCATGGTCACTCCCGAATCCTGTGCAGGGCAGGCAGCGCCCGGCACGAATATAGCGGCAAACCTGCCGCGGCCACAAAGGCCGCGAGGTCGAACCCACGGTTCGAATCAGTCCCCGCAACGACAAAGGGCCCGTCTCGCGACGGGCCCTTTGCATTGGCTGGGGGACTAGGATGGCTCGGCGCTTGCGCGCCTCGGCCCTGCGGGCCCGGCGATGAGTGTGCGCTGCCGATCATCGCCGGCGCGCCGCGCACGGCGCGGCGCTTCGAACCCACGGTTCGAATCAGTCCCCGCAACGACAAAGGGCCCGTCTCGCGACGGGCCCTTTGCATTGGCTGGGGGACTAGGATTCGAACCTAGGTAAACGGAGTCAGAGTCCGTTGTCCTACCGCTAGACGATCCCCCAAGATCGACAGCGCAGCGGCGCTTAGCGCTTCGAGTACTGCGGACCGCGGCGGGCCTTGCGGCGGCCGACCTTCTTGCGTTCGACCTCGCGCGCGTCGCGCGTGACGAACCCGGCGGCGCGCAGCGGCTTGCGCAGTGTTTCGTCGTATTCGATCAGCGCACGGGTGATGCCGTGGCGGATCGCACCGGCCTGGCCGGTGATGCCGCCGCCCGACACGTGCGCCTGCACGTCGAACTTCCCCGTGAGCTGCACGACTTCGAGCGGCTGGCGGACGATCATGCGGCCGGTCTCGCGGCCGAAGAATTCGTCGATCGGTCGCGCGTTGACGGTGATGAGGCCCGTGCCGGGCTTCAGGTAGACGCGGGCGGTGGCGGTCTTGCGGCGGCCGGTGCCGTAATTCTGCGTGGCGGGCATTGTCGTTGCTTCCTCAGATCTCGAGCGGCTTCGGCTGTTGCGCGGTGTGCGGGTGCTTGCCGCCCGCGAACACGTGCAGCTTCCTGAACATGTTCCGGCCGAGGGTGTTCTTCGGCAGCATGCCCTTGACGGCGATCTCGATCACGCGCTCGGGATGCTCCTTCAGGAGCTTCTCGAGGCCGATCGACTTGATGCCGCCGATGTAGCCCGTGTGGTGGTAGTAAATCTTGTCTGCCAGCTTGTTCCCGGTGACGCGCACCTTCTCCGCGTTGACGACGACCAGGTGGTCGCCCATGTCGACGTGCGGGCTGTAATTGGCCTTGTGCTTGCCCTTCAGACGATGCGCGAGCTGGGTCGCGAGCCTTCCCAGGGTCTTGCCCTCGGCGTCGATCAGGAACCAGTCGCCGCGGACCTCCGCAGGCTTGGCAAAAACCGTAGTCATTTCAAGGATCTCCAACCGCCCGGGCGCGGCAGGAAGCCGGCAGGCCCGAAAAAGGCCCGAAAGTGTACTCAAGCGGTCTCCGCTTTGCAAAACGAGCGCGGACGGCCGGTGCGCCCTCTTTATAATGGCGCCCGGAATGACGCCTGCGACCCCCCTCGACACCCTGCTGTCCGCCGCCGACCGCGCCCTGCGGGCACTTTTTGCGCATCCGCGGCCCTCCCGTCCCCTGCCCACGGCCACCCACGACCCACAGGCCGGGCCGCAGCCCGGGGACCGGGCGCTCGCCGGGCGGCTGATGCGGGTCAACCATGCCGGCGAGGTCGCGGCCCAGGCGCTCTACCATGGCCAGGCACTCGTCGCACGCGATGCGGCGACGCGCGACTGGCTGCTCGAAGCCGCACGCGAGGAAGCCGATCACCTCGCGTGGTGCGAGCAGCGTCTCGATGAACTCGACTCGCGCCCGAGTCTGCTGAATCCGTTCTGGTACGCCGGCTCGTTTGCGATCGGCGCCGTCGCCGCCGCGGTGAGCGATCGGGTGAGCCTCGGCTTCGTGGCGGAAACCGAGCGACAGGTCGAGTCGCATCTCACCGATCACCTCGAACGCCTGCCCGCGGACGACGCGCGCAGTCGCGCGATCCTCGAGGCGATGCGTGCCGACGAAGTGCGGCACGGCGCGCGCGCGCTGCGCGAGGGCGGCGTCGAATTGCCGGCGCCCGTGCGCGCCGTCATGCGACGCGCATCGCGTGTGATGACACGCACCGCGTACTGGATCTGACGCTCGCCACGGCCGCGAAACTTGCGGCCGGGCCGAGATATGTAATACAAAGCCTGCGGCGGGCAACGCGTCCGGGGGAGACTATGGAAGAAAACGCCAAGCCGTTGAGTGACATTCCTGCGATCAATCGCTTCCTGAGCTATTGCCGCATCCGCACGGTGCCGTCGAAGACCGTGATCATCCACGCGGGCGATCTGCCGGATGTCCTGTACTACATCATCAGCGGCTCGGTCGAAGTGATGATCGAGGACGAGGAGGGCAACGAGATGGTGCTCGCCTACCTCAACAAGGGACAGTTCTTCGGCGAGATGGGCCTGTTCCACGAAACGCCGACCCGCAGCGCCTGGGTGCGCACACGCAACTCCTGCGAGCTCGCGGAAATGACCTACCCGCGCTTCCGCCAGATCGCGGCGGAGAGCCCCGGCCTCGTGTTCGAGCTCGCGACGCAGCTCGCCACGCGCCTCGACCGCACGAACCGCAAGCTCGGCGACCTGGCGTTCGTCGATGTCACCGGCCGGGTCGCGCACGCGATCATGGACCTGTGCGGCGAGCCGGACGCGATGACCCATCCCGAGGGCATGCAGATCAAGGTGAGCCGCCAGGAACTCTCCCGGCTCGTCGGTTGCTCGCGCGAGATGGCGGGCCGCGTCCTGAAGGTGCTCGAGGACCAGGGCCTGCTGCGTGCCACGGGCAAGACGATCGTCGTGTTCAATGCGCGTCCGAAGATGAAGACGCGACCCGTCGTGGTACCCGTCAAGGGCGGGGCTTCGCCCGTCAGGGCGCGCCCGATCGATGACGATGACGACGATGAGGACGACGACGACGAATGACCCGGGTCGCGGCGCGCGACCCTGCGCGCCGCGTCAGGCCACCCTGTTCCGGCCGGCGTGCTTGGCACTGTAGAGGCGCGTATCCGCCGCGTGCATCAGCTCATCGGCACCCGCGGTGCCGTTCCACTGCGCGACTCCGATGCTCAGCGTGACCGCGAGGTCGGGGTGCAGTTTTCGCCAGTCGTGGTTGCCGATCGAGTAGCGCAGGCGTTCACACAGTACGAGCGCCTCGGCGTGCTCCATACCCGGCAGGACGATCGCGAATTCCTCCCCGCCGGTGCGCGCAGGAAGATCGGCGGGCCGCAGCTGTTCGCGCATCAGCGCGGCGCACCGTCGCAGCACCTCGTCGCCGACCAGGTGCCCGAGCGCATCGTTGATGTGCTTGAAGTGGTCGAGGTCGGCGACTGCGAGAGTCAGCGGCCGCCCGCTGACTCGCGACAGTTCGATCTCCGCGCCGAGGCGTCGGCTGAACGCACGGCGGTTCGCGATGCCGGTGAGCGGGTCTTCCTGCGCCTCGCGCTCGAACTCGCGGCTGCGTACGCCGAGCGCGGTGATCAGCTGTTCGCGGTGCAGCGTCGCGCGCACGCCCGCGATGGCCGGTGCGTACCGGCTCGCGAGACCCTGCATCAGGTGCAGGTCGGCGTCCGAGTAGGCGCCGGGGCGATCATCGCGCACGCAGAGCAGCCCGGCGACCCGGCTGCCATCGAGCAGCGGCGTGATGATCAGCGAACCGGCCGACGTGTCGGCAGCTTCGGCACGCTCCCGCAGCGCTGCGGGAGCGCGCGCCCATTGCTCGACGAGGAGCGCGCGCCCCTCCGTGACGACCCAGCCGCAGAGGCCGGCATCGATCGGCGCGACCCGGGACGCCAGGCGCTCGCCGCGACGGTCGTGTATGCGCTGGTCGAGCGCACGCTGTTCGTGGTCGACGAGCACGAGCGCGAACTCGTCGAATCGAAAGAGCCCGCGCGCCTCGGCGAGGATGCGCTCGCCGAGATCATCGAGCGGGCTCGGATCGGCATCGGCCGCCGCGAGGGATCCGGCGATCCCGCCGAAGCTCAGCACGAACACCGCCATCACGACCGCAAAGAGCGCGAAGGTCACGGGTTCCGCCGTCGTGTACAGCACGGCCGCCAGCACGCCGGCCGGGACGAACAGGAAGTCGATGAGCGAATAGACCGGCCGGATGATGCGACCGACATCGCGATTGTCCAGGCGAAACCAGGTCGCGAGCAGCACCACGTTGACCGCCTGGGCGACGAGCGCCATCGCGGCGAGCGGCAACAGGTCGGCGAGCGTCGGCGAGCCGAGCGGATGGCGGCCGCCGAGCGCCTGGTACGCGGTACTCGCGGCGAGGATCATCAGGGTGTCCATGGCACCGTTGTGCACGGCGCGCACGATCGCTGCCCTCGGCGAGCCGTGGCTGTAGCTGCGGCTCAGCAGGGGCCACAGGAATGCCGCGGCACCACACAGCGCGGCTGCAACCGGCGCGCTCGTGACGAGGATCAGTGCGACCTGCGGCACGCGCTCCATCGACGACAGGCCGATGCGTGGCACCGGCACGCCGAATTTCCAGATGAGGAGCAGGGCCCCGATCGCGGCGACGGCGACCCAGGGCGAGGGGAACCCGTGTTCGGCGGCGAAGCCGAAGCCGAGCCATGCGCCGGCGACGATCGCGAGCAGCAGCGAATACACCGCGAGCGCGCGGTAGCGCGATGCCATACGCCCTCCCCGGCGCAGCGGCCTCAGTCGTGTCCGGCGATCGCGCGGCGCATCGCCGCGATGGTCGCCCGATAGTCCCCGGCACCGAAGATCGCCGAGCCCGCGACGAAGGTATCGGCTCCGGCCTTCGCGACGGCGCCGATGTTGTCGACCTTCACGCCACCATCGATTTCGAGGCGCACGTCGCGCCCCGACGCATCGATGCGCCGGCGCACCTCGGCGAGCTTGTCGAGCGCCGACGGAATGAAGCTCTGGCCCGCAAACCCCGGATTCACCGACATCACGAGCACGAGGTCGAGCTTGTCGAGCGTGTAATCGAGCCAGTCGAGCGGCGTCGCCGGGTTCAGCACGAGCCCCGGCCGGGCGCCGCACTCGCGGATCAGGCCGATCGTGCGGTCGACATGCGCGGTCGCCTCGGGATGGAAACTGATGTAGGTGGCGCCCGCCTTCGCGAAATCCGGCACGATGCGATCGACGGGCTCCACCATCAGGTGCACGTCGATCGGAGCCGCGACGCCGAACCGGCGCAGCGCCTCGCAGACCAGCGGGCCGATCGTCAGGTTCGGCACGTAGTGGTTGTCCATGACGTCGAAGTGGACGATGTCCGCGCCGGCGGCGAGCACGGCATTCACTTCGTCGCCGAGTCGCGCGAAGTCGGCGGACAGAATCGAGGGGGCGATCCACGGTGTCTGGCGCATGGCATCGCAGTCTACTAGCTACGGATACCGCGCGCCGCACGCACGCGTTCCCACGCGAGGATGATCTGCTGGGTGCGCTCCTTGGCGTGCTCGATCATCGAATCGGGCAGCCCGTTGGCCTTCAGCTTGTCCGGGTGGTGGCGCGACAACTGGCGCCGATAGGCCTTCGTGACCTCCGCATCGCTCGCGCCGGTGCCGACTTCCAGCACCGAGTAGGCCTCCTCGAGCGACAGCCCCGGCGCCGCCGGCCGCGCCCCGGGCCCGCGGCCCGAGCGCAGGGCGGCCTCGATGTGCGCGAACTCGTGGGCCGACAGGCCGAGCGACTGCGCGAGGCCGCGGACATGATCGCGGGTCGGCGGGGCGAGATCGGTGCCGTCGAGCGCGGCGCGCATCTGGATCTCGAAGAAGATGCGCAGCAGGTCGGGCCGCCCCGCGCACACCGCACGCAGCGAACGGATCGTGCCCGCGTAGTCGAAGTCCGGTTGCTTGCCGCGCCGGAAGCACGCGATGGCCGCGTGGACGCTCGCCTCGTCGAGCCGCAGCGCCGCCATCACCGCGCGCGCAGCCGCGATCTCGCGCTCCGAAACGCGCCCGTCGGCCTTCGCGATGTGCCCCATCACCTCGAACGTCGCGCTGAAGAAATGCGCGCCGAAGCTGTGGCCCACCGCGCCGGACGCGCGCGGGTTCTGGTCGTACTGGTGGCCGAGCACTGCGCCGATCGCGGCACCGAATGGACCGCCCGCCAGGAGACCGATCAGGCCCCCGATGATCTTGCCGGTCCAGCGCGTCGTCATGGAAACGGCAACGTTACACGATCCTTGACCGGATCGCGCATGGGACGTCAAGATGCCCGGCCCCGCGCCCGCACACGAACATGACACCGCCCACCGTCCACACGACCGCCCTGCGCGGCCTCACGAAGATCCACAGCGGCAAGGTCCGCGACATCTACGCGATCGACGGCAGCACGATGCTGATCGTGACGACCGATCGGCTGTCGGCGTTCGACGTGATCCTGCCCGACCCGATCCCGTGGAAGGGCCGGGTACTCACCGAGATCGCCGCTTTCTGGTTCGCGCGCACCACGCACATTGTGCCGAACCATCTCACCGGGCGCGCGGTCCGCGACGTGGTATCCGACCCGGAGGATTTCGCGCTCGTCGACGGTCGCGCGGCGATCGTCCGCCGCCTGCGCGCGCTGCCGATCGAGGCGGTGGTGCGCGGCTACCTGATCGGCTCGGGCTGGAAAGACTACTGCGCGAGCGGCAAGGTATGCGGCATCGAGTTGCCGGGCGGCCTCGAGCTCGCCTCGCCGCTGCCCGCGCCGATCTTCACGCCGGCCACCAAGGCCGAAGCCGGTGCGCACGACGTCAACATTTCCTTCGATGAAGCCGCCGCCCTCGTCGGCGCCGACATCGCCGCGCGGGTGCGCGACCTCGCCATCGCGCTGTACCGCTTTGCCTCGGAACACGTGGCGGCGCGCGGCCTCATCATCGCCGACACGAAGTTCGAGTTCGGGCTCGACGACGCGGGCCGCATCCACCTGATCGACGAAGCGCTGACCCCCGACTCGTCGCGCTTCTGGCCGGCCGACACCTGGCGCGTCGGCACGAGCCCGCCGAGCTTCGACAAGCAGTTCGTGCGCGATTACCTCGAATCGATCCACTGGGACAAGAAGCCGCCCGCGCCGCGTCTGCCGGCCGACATCATCGCGCGCACCAGCGAGAAGTACCGCGAGGCGCTCGTCCGCATCACCGGCCCCGCGACGCGCTGAGCGCGGCGGCGCGCACGGTGCAGCCTGAAACGCCGACGACGCGTCGCTCCTCGCCGGGCAGGTGCAGCGATTCCGTGGTCTCCTCCGTGAGGCACGCGATTCGTTCGGGATGGCGCATGACTCGCGTAGCATACGATTCCATGCTGTTCGCCGTTCACCGTTCGCTGTAGGCTTTCCTCGCATGTGGGTGCGCGCCTGGAACTTCCTCGACCGCTGGCTGTTCGGCCCGCTGTCACTGACTCCGCGCCCCGTCGGCTGGCTGCTGCGCGTGTTGCGCTACCCGTATGCGGTGCTGCGCGACCTGTCCCAGGGGCAGCTCAACCTGCGCGCGATGGGCCTCGTCTACGCGACCTTCCTCTCGATCGTGCCGCTGATCGCATTCAGCTTCGCGATCCTGAAGGGCTTCGGCGCGCACCGCGACCTCGAGCCGATCATCTACGAATTCTTCCGCCCGGTCGGCGCGGCGGCGGGCGAGATCACCGCACGGATCATGCAGTTCGCCGACAACGTGAGCACGGGCCTCGTCGGCTCCGTCGGCTTCGCGCTGCTGCTGTGGACCCTCCTCGGCACCATCAAGAAGGTCGAGGACAGCTTCAACTACGTCTGGCACGTCGAGCAGCCGCGCAGCTTCGCGCGACGCATCACCGAGTACGTGAGCCTGCTGATCGTGGGCCCGCTGCTGCTCGTCGCATTCCTCGGGCTCGCGCACCGCACGATGCGCAGCGAGCCATGGCAGGCGATCGCGCAACTGCCGTGGCTCAGCCGCCTCACCGGCCTCGCGACCGGCCTCGAGCCCTACGTGATGGTCACCGCCATCTTCATGCTCATCTACATGTTCGTGCCGAATACGCGCGTGCGCTGGAAGCCGGCGCTGATCGGCGGCATCGCGGGCGGCGTGCTGTGGGCGGCGGTCGGCACGATCTTCACTGCCTTCGTCGTCTACTCGTCGCGCCTCACCATCGTCTACGCGGGGCTCGCGATCATCATCGCGACCCTCCTCTGGACCTACTTCGGCTGGCTGATCCTGCTGATCGGCGCACAGGTCTCCTTCTACGTGCAGTGCCCGGAATACCTGCGCATCGGCCTGCGCGAACTGCGCCTGTCGAGCGTCGAGGTCGAACGCGTCGCGCTCAAGGTGATGTACCTCGTCGGGCGCTCGCACGCGCAGGGCGTGGCGAACTGGAGCGTCACGTCACTGTCGGCGGAACTCGGCCTGCCTGGCATCGCGGTGGCACAACTCGTCGCGACGCTCGAGCAGGCGGGCTTGCTCCTCGCCACCGACGACGAGCGCTTGCTGCCGGGCCGCGACATCAACCACATCCGTCTGCAGGACATCCTCGACACCGCGCGCAACCAGAAAAACGGCCACGCACCGGCGCGCGAACTGTCGCTGCCGCCTGTCGACAGGCTCACGCGCGCGCTCGAGGACGCGTGGCGCGCCTGCTGCCAGGAGCGCACCCTCGGCGACCTGGTGGCGGAAGGCGACGAGGCGGCGAGCGACTCGCCGTACATGGCGCGCGGCGAACGGCGAGCGGCGAGTGGCCAGAACGACAGCCCGGTGGCGCCGACCCTGCCCTGAAACGTGCACCTTACAGCGCGCAGGGATTCAACCTGCCAGACCCGGGACGCGACCGGGCGAAACCGCGGCCCCGCTGCTGCTCAGTCTCCGAGCAGCGAGGCCGGGAATATCTGGGCCGCCTCGGTGTGAAAGAGAAAACTCGTCGTTACCCAGGTGCCATCATCTTTCCGGTACACCGTCAGACGACCAAACGACAGGCCCGTCTCGTAATTGATCGTGAAATAGAGCGTCCTGGCGCGCGACGACAGGATCGACTCGTGGACGAGATCATAACCCTGCGGCTTGCCGTAGAAGTCTTCGATCTGGCGCAAGACATTGGCCTGGCTCAGCGCCTGGGTATTCGCCTCCATCGCACCGCCCTTCACCCACTCACGCAGTGCCGCCGTGGCATCCGCCTTCAGGTAGGCGGCTATCCCGCGCTCGAGAAGCGCCGTCGCCCCGTCAGCCGCCCCGTCGGCGCACGCCAAAGGCGACCCGAGGGCGAGCGCCGTGACCAGTACACACAGATAGTCGCGCATATCCGTTGCCCTTTTTCGTGCAAGACATCGTGCCGCGTTGCGGGTCCACCGCCTCCGGCCGTTCGCCGTTCGCTGTTCGCCTTGTACCTATTCCCCGCCCGCGATAGTCATTTCGCCGATGAGCAGCGAGCCCGCGCGTATCGACCCGCGGGTGTCGACGTCGCTGCCGATCGCGTCGATCGCCCGGTACATGTCGCGCAGGTTCCCGGCAATCGTGACTTCCTGCACGGGAAACGCAAATTCGCCGCCCTCGACCCAGAACCCGCCCGCGCCGCGGGAATAGTCGCCGGTGACGCCGTTGACGCCCTGTCCCATCAGTTCGGTGACGACGAATCCGCGACCCATGCGCGCGATCAGTTCCTCGAACGTGCAGGTGTCGCCGCTGCCCTCTACGAGAAGATTGTGCACACCGCCGGCATTGCCGGTCGTGCGCAGGCCGAGTTTGCGCGCGGCGTAACTGCCGAGCACGTAACCCTGGAGCACGCCGCCCAGCACGAGATCGCGGTCGCGCGTCGCGACGCCCTCCGCGTCGAAAGGGCTGCTCGCGAGCGCCTTCGGGATATGAGGCCGTTCGCGAATCTGGATGAAGGGCGGCAGGATCTGCGTGCCGGCGGAATCGAGCAGGAACGATGCGCGACGATACTGGCTGCCGCCGCGTACGGCCGCGACCATGTGTCCAAAGATGCCTCGCGCGAGTTCGGGTACGAACAGCACCGGTGAGCGCCGCGTCCCGAGGCGTCGTGCACCGAGGCGCGCGATTGCACGCTCGCCGGCACGCCGACCGATCTCCTCGACGTCGCCGAGTTCCGCCGGATCGCGTGCGGCGGCGTACCAGTAGTCGCGCTGCATGTCGCCGCCCGCCTGCGCGACGAGCGAGCAGCTCACCATGTGGCTCGAGCTCGGGTAGCCGGCGAGGAAGCCGCTGGAGTTGCCGTAGACGTGCGCACCGCGGTGCGTCGAGACGCTGGCGCCTTCCGAGTTCGTGATGCGGCCGTCGACATCGCGGCCGGCCGCCTCGCAACGCCGCGCGAGTTCGACGGCGTCCGCCGGTTCGATCGCCCATTCGTGATCGAGATCGAGGTCGGGAATGTCGCGCGCGAGCATGTCGGCATCGGCGAGCCCCGAGTAGGGGTCTTCGGCGGTGTAGCGCGCGATCGTGCAGGCCTTCGCCACGGTCGCCTCGACCGCGGCGGGCGCGAGATCGGCCGTGCTCGCCGAGCCCTTGCGATGGCCGATGTAGACAGTGACCCCGAGGCCGCGATCCCGCTGGTACTCGACCGTGTCGACCTCGCCGAGGCGCACGTTCACGGTGAGGCCCTGCTGCAGGTTTGCATCCACTTCGGCCTGGGTCGCCCCGAGCCGGCGCGCCGCATCGAGGGCGCCCGACACGACGCCTTGCAGCTCGGCGATTCGCGTACCATCCACACGCTGTTGCATCCGGTGCATTGTAGCAGTCATGTCCGACGACGATTTCGACGACCGCCCGAGCAAGAGCGCGCGCAAGCGTGCGGCGCACGCGGCGCAGGACCTCGGGACACGCCTCATCGGCCTGCGGGAATCCGACCTCGCGGCGCTCGACCTGCCCGAACCGCTGCTCGACGCGGTGCGCGAGGCGCAGCGCCTGACGAGTCGCGCGGCGCTCGCACGCCAGCGCCAGTTCATCGGCAGGCTGATGCGCCGGATCGACGCGGCCCCGATCGAGGCGGCGCTCGCGGCCCGAACCGGCGCGAGTGCGGCCGACAGCGAGCTGCAGAAGCGCATCGAACGCTGGCGCGAGCGGCTCCTCGCCGAAGGCGAATCCGCGCTCGATGCGCTCGAGGCGGCCCACCCGCCGATCGACCGCATGCAACTTGCCGCCCTGGCGAGCGCTGCGCGCAACGAGCACGGGAGCCCCGCCTCGCGTACCACCGCTTCCAGGGCCCTGTTTCGTGCGCTGCGCGCGCTGGTAGCAGGCCCCGCGGGCCGCTAACTGCTAGAATTCCTCGATGACTGCACTCGTCGGCATCATCATGGGCTCGTCGTCCGACTGGGAGACGATGCAGGGCGCGGCCGAAACCCTCGAGAAGCTCGGTGTCGCGCACGAGGTGCGCATCGTTTCGGCGCATCGCACGCCGGACCTGCTGTTCGAGTACGCCGCCACGGCCCGGCACCGCGGCCTCAAGGTCATTATTGCAGGCGCGGGCGGCGCCGCGCATCTGCCCGGCATGACCGCCGCGAAAACGACCCTGCCGGTGCTCGGCGTGCCGGTCGAATCGAAGGCACTGAAGGGTATCGATTCGCTGCTGTCGATCGTGCAGATGCCCGCGGGCGTACCGGTTGCCACGCTCGCGATCGGCGCGGCCGGCGCGCGCAACGCGGCGCTCATGGCCGCCTCGATCCTCGCGCTCACCCACCCGGAAATCGACCTGGCGCTGCAAGCCTTTCGCGACCGCCAGACCGCGGCCGTACTCGAACAGGGCGACCCGCGCGGCCGATGAGCGCCCCGGTCGTCGGCATCGTCGGAGCCGGCCAGCTCGGGCGGATGATGGCGCTCGCGGGTTACCCGCTCGGCCTCTCGTTCCGCTTCCTCGATCGCGCCGCGGACACGCCTGGCGGCCAGGTCGCGCCGATCCTGACCGGCGAGTTCACCGACCGCGGCCTGCTTCGCCGCCTCGCGCGTGGCGCCCGGGTCGTGACGTTCGACTGGGAGAATGTGCCGGTCGAGCCGCTGCGGGCACTCGCGGACCGCGTCGATTTCGCGCCGCCCCTGCCGGCACTGGCCGCGGCGCAGGACCGTCTCGCCGAGAAGCGCCTGTTCGGCAAGCTCGGCATTCCGACCAACCGCTACGCCGCCGTCGACAGCGGGCGCGACCTGGCACGCGCCTTCGCGCGCATCGGCCCGGGCGTGCTGAAGACCCGTCGCCTCGGCTACGACGGCAAGGGCCAGGTCCGCGTGCGCGGGGCGCGCGATCTCGGGCGCGCCTACGCGACGCTCGGTGGAACGCCGCTCCTCTATGAGGCATTCGTCCCGTTCGACTGCGAGGTGTCGATCATCGGCGCACGCAGCGCGCGCGGTGAAATCGCGATCTACCCGCTGAACGGCAACGTGCACGTCGACGGGATCCTGCGTGTCACGCGCTCGCCCTGGGGGCCGCCGGCGCTCGCGCGTGCGGCTGCGCGCCACCTCACTCGCCTGCTCGAGCACCTCCGCTATCGGGGCGTCCTGACGGTCGAGTTCTTCGTGCACGGCGGGCGGCTCGTCGCCAACGAGATGGCGCCCCGGGTGCACAACTCCGGGCACTGGACGATCGAGGGCGCCGAAACGAGCCAGTTCGAGAACCACCTGCGAGCCATCCTCGACCTGCCGCTCGGCAGTACGCGTGCCCGTGGCCACGCGGCCATGGTCAACCTGATCGGCGCCCTGCCCGACCGGGCGGCCGCGCTCGCGACCCCTGGCCTGCACTGGCACGATTACGGCAAATCGGCCCGGCCGGGACGCAAGATCGGCCATTGCACGCTGATCGCCGCCACCCCGGCCGCCCGGGATCGCCACGTTCGCCGGCTGCTGCCGCGCCTCGCACCGGGCGTGCGGCTGTCGTTACCGCGCCTGCGGTGATTCCCGTAAGATCGCGCGGTCATGTACCTGGAACTCTTCAAGCTCCACGACCTGCCGTTTCGGCTGAGCCCGGATCCGGGGTACCTGTATCTCAGCCGTAACCACTCCAGGGCCAAGGCCTACATGGAGTCGACGATCTGGTTCACCGACGGCTTCGTCGTGATCACCGGCGAGATCGGCTCGGGCAAGACCACGCTGATCGAAACCTTCCTGCGCGAGCTCGAGCAGGACGTGGTCGTCGCGCAGGTCAACCAGACCCAGGTTTCCGCGCTCGAGTTCCTGCAATCGGTGCTGGTGCAGTTCGGCTTCCAGCCGTTCAAGATGCGCAAGGCCGAGCTCCTCGCGACGCTCAACCAGTTCCTGATCGAGCAGTACGCGGCGGGCCGCAAGGTGCTGCTGATCGTCGACGAGGCGCAGAACCTCAGTCTGCGGGTCCTCGAGGAAATCCGCCTGCTGTCCGGCGTCGAAACCTCGCGCGAGAAGGTGCTGCGCATCATCCTCGCCGGCCAGCCCGAGCTCAACGACAAGCTCGACTCGCAGGACCTCGTGCAGCTCGCGCAGCGCATCCGCCTGCGTTTCCACCTGACCGCGCTGTCGCAGGACGACACGCGCGCGTACATCCTGCACCGTCTCGAAGTCGCGGGCGCCGCGGGGCGCGAGATCTTCGCGCCGGACACCTACCCGGAGATCTACCGCTACACCGGCGGGACGCCGCGCCTCGTGAACACACTGTGCGATACGGCGATGATGGGCTCGTACGCCGCCGACCAGGACGTCGTCTCGCGTGAAGACATCCTGCGCGCCGTCGAGGAACTGCAGTGGACGGAATACGCGTCGCGCACCCATCGCGAACTGCGCACGATGATCGCCGGCGCCCGCGCCGGCGATCGCGCGCTCGAGACGACGGGGTCGCGGCGCAGCGACGTGATCCTCGCGCACGTCACGCTCGCCACCGAGGGCGACATCCTGTCCGAGATGCCGCTGCGGCTCGGCCGCGTGATCATCGGGCGCACTTCCGACAACGACATCCAGATCGACAGCCGCTTCGTCAGCCGCCACCACTGCCAGATCGTCACCACGCCGCAGAATTGCGTGATCGAGGATCTCAACAGCACGAACGGGATGGTGGTGCGTGGCAAGCGCGTGCGTCGGCATGTGCTCGCCGACGGCGACGTGGTGGCGCTCGGTCAGCATTCGCTCACGTATCGTGACGATCGCGTCGTGCAGGCGGCCCGGTCCGGCGATACGGGGCGGGTCGAAGCCCCTCAGTCCTGATCGCGCGGCGGCAGGCCCTCGCCGCCGTATTCGTGGCGCATGGCGCGAAAATCGCGCCGGCGCAAGCCGATCGCCAGCCCCCAGATCACTGCCGCGAGGCCCGAGAGGCCCAGCAGGCCGCTCAACCAGCCCCTGAGCCGGAAGTAGCTGAGGGCGAGCACGGCAAGGCCACCGAGGCCATATAGCCACGGTAGGAGGTCATACAGGGGCTGGGCGATGTGGGGGCGATGGACGCGCACATCGCCGATCCTACCGCGCCGTGCGTGCGCGGTCAGCCGCGCGAATTTCGACCCGCGAACAACTCGAGGAAGCGGCCGATCAGCGACGGCTGCCAGGTGACTTCCATGTTCTTGTGCGCCCCTTCGTGGGTGCGCACGGCTTCCTGCACGAGGTCGGCGGGCAGCAGGCGCTGGAAGCTTCCGGTCGCGCCGGGTTCCGGATTCATGGCGTTGTCCATGGCGACACCGTACCGGGCCGCGCCCACCGCGCGGCGTGCGCCAACTCACAGCACGGCCGACTTGGCTGCTTATGTCAGATCCTGGTGCCGGGGCTTCGGTTGTTCGGTTATTTGCGCGCTACGCGCCCAAATAACCGAACAACCGAAGCCCCGGCACCTACGCTGTTCCTCCGACGGTCAGGCCGTCGATGCGCAGTGTCGGCTGCCCGACACCGACGGGCACACTCTGCCCGTCCTTGCCGCAGGTGCCCACCCCGTCGTCGAGCTTCAGGTCGTTGCCGACCATCGCGACGCGTGTCAGCACATCGGGGCCGTTGCCGATCAGCGTGGCGCCCTTGATCGGCGCGGTGATGCGGCCGTTCTCGATGCGATACGCCTCGCTCGCGGAGAACACGAACTTGCCCGACGTGATGTCGACCTGTCCGCCGCCGAAATTGACGGCATAAATGCCCTTCTGCACCGAGCCGATGATCTCCCCGGGCGCGTACGGCCCCGCGCGCATGTACGTGTTCGTCATCCGCGGCAGCGTCATGTGCGCGAAGGATTCGCGCCGCCCGTTGCCGGTCGACCGGGTGCCCATCAAGCGTGCGTTCAGCTTGTCCTGCAGGTAACCCTTCAGCACGCCGTCCTCGATGAGCGTCGTGCACTGCGTCGGCGTGCCCTCGTCGTCGATGTTGAGCGAACCGCGGCGGCGCGCGAGCGTACCGTCGTCGACGACCGTGACACCAGGCGATGCGACGCGTTCGCCGACGCGATTGGTGAACGCCGACGTCCCCTTGCGGTTGAAGTCCCCTTCGAGGCCATGGCCGATCGCCTCGTGCAGCAGGATGCCCGGCCAGCCCGGGCCGAGCACCACGGTCATGCTGCCGGCGGGTGCCGGCACGGCCTCGAGGTTCACGAGCGCCTGGCGCGCCGCTTCGCGGGCGAGCGCGAGCGGTTTGTCGCCCGCGACGAGCTCGGCGAGCGTGAACCGGCCGCCCGAGCCGGCATAGCCCTGTTCGCGCCGGCCGCCCTGCTCGGCAATGACGGATACGTTGAAACGCACGAGCGGGCGCACGTCGGCCGCGAGCGTGCCGTCGCTCGTCGCCACCATGACGACCTCGTACACGGACGCGACGCTCGCCATCACCTGCACGATGCGCGGATCGATCGCGCGGGTTGCCCGGTCGACCCGCTCGAGCCAGCCGACCTTGTCGTGATCGGTGAGCGCGGCGCCCGGATCCACCGGCAGGTAGAGGCTGTGGCCGGCCGCGGGATGCATCGCGCGCAGCGAGTGCTGCGCGCCGCCCGCCGCGATGGCGCGTGCCGCGCGCCCGGCCTCCTCGAGCGCGGGCAGCACGACCTCGTCCGAATAGGCGAACCCGGTCTTCTCGCCGGCGAGCGCGCGCACGCCGACACCCTGCTCGATACTCGCCCCGCCTTCCTTGACGATGCCGTCCTCGAGCGCCCACGACTCCTCACGCGCGAGCTGGAAGTAGATGTCGGCGGCGTCGACGGCATGGCCCATCACGTCGCCGAGCACGCGATCGACGCGCGCGACATCGAGGCCACCCGGCTGCAGGATCAGGTCGCGCGCGATCGACAGGGAATCGGGGGCTGCACTCATGTTCGTTGGACCTTCCTCAGAGCGTTCGGTGCCGCAGCGCCGGAAAATTCAGGCGTGCGTCGGCCTGGGCCGCGCGGTCGAACTCCGCCACCACGCAGCCCGGGCCGCTCGCCCGCCGCGCGAGGACGCGGCCCCAGTAGTCGACGATCATCGTGTCGCCGAAGGTGAGGCGGCCATTCGCGTGGCGGCCCGACTGCGCCGGCGCGACCACGAACGCGAGGTTCTCGATCGCACGCGCCCGCAGGAGCGTCTCCCAGTGCGCCTCGCCGGTCGGCACCGTGAACGCGGACGGCAGCACGAACCATTCCGCGCCTTGCGCGGAGAGCCGGCGAAAGAGCTCGGGGAAGCGGATATCGTAGCAGACTGCCATGCCGAGCCGGCCGGCCGGCGTATCGATCAGCTGCGTGCGGGCACCGGGCGCCACGTGCGCCGACTCGCGATAGGTTTCCGCCGCGGCCGGCAGGTCGACGTCGAACAGGTGGATCTTGTCGTAGCGCGCGACGCGCCGCCCGTCCGCATCGAACACGAGGCTTGCCGCCGCGACGCGGCCGTCGCCGCCCGGGATCGCGAGCGGCATCGTCCCGCCGACCACCATGAGCCGGTGTCGCTGCGCTGCCCCGGCGAGGAAGTCCTGGATGGGCCCCGAACCTTGCGGCTCGGCGACGGCGCGCTTGTCCGCGTCCGCGAGGCCCATGAACGCGAAGTTCTCGGGCAGCGCCGCGACGAGCGCGCCGCGATCGGCCGCCTCCGCGATCAGCACACCGGCGTGCGCGAGATTCTCCGCGACGTCGGCGCCGGTCGTCATCTGGATCGCGGCCACGCGCACACCGCTCATGTCAGCACCACATCGTAGTGCTCGACGCCGTAGAACGGCTCGACCTGCAGGCGGATCGCCTTGCCGTTCGCCGTCTCGAGTTCGGACAACGCGGGCGCCTCCTCGTCGAGCAGCCGGTCGATCACGTCCTGGTGCGCGAGGATCACGAGCTCACGACTGCCGAACTGGCGCACCTGGCGGGAGATTTCGCGCAGGATCTCGAGGCAGACGGTTTCCGCGGTGCGCACGAAGCCGCGCCCCTCGCAGGTCGGACACGCCTCGCACAGCAGGTGTTCGAGGCTCTCGCGCGTGCGCTTGCGGGTCATTTCGACGAGGCCGAGCGGGGAGAGGCTCGCGATGTGCGTCTGCACGCGATCGGCGGCGAGGCTGCGCGACAACGCCTCGAGCACCTGGCGGCGGTGCGATTCGTCCTGCATGTCGATGAAATCGATGATGATGATGCCGCCGAGGTTGCGCAGGCGCAGCTGGCGGGCGATCGCGACCGCCGCCTCGAGGTTCGTGCGGAAGATCGTCTCTTCGAGGTTGCGATGCCCGACATAGGCACCCGTGTTGACGTCGATCGTGGTCATCGACTCCGTCTGGTCGACGATCACGTAGCCGCCGGACTTCAGCTCGACCTTGCGCCCGAGCGCCCGTGCGATCTCGTCCTCGATGCCGTGCAGGTCGAAGATCGGCCGCGGGCCGGCATAGAGCTCGATGCGCTCGACCATCTCCGGCATGAATGCGCGCGCGAACGCGAGCATCTGCGCGTGGGTCGCCGGCGCATCGACCAGCACACGCTCGATGTCGCGCCCGAGTTCGTCGCGCAGCATCCGCGTGGGCAGCGGCAGGTCCTCGTGCACGAGCTCGCCCGCGGCCACCGCGAGCGCACGCCCCCGCACGTGGCTCCACAGGCGATCGAGATAGATCATGTCGGCGCGCAGCGCATCGCGCGTGGCGCCCGCGGCCGCGGTACGCAGGATGAACCCGCCGCCCTGTGACGGCGGCGGCAGCGTCGCGAGCAGGTCGCGCAGGCGCTGGCGCTCCGTCTCGTCCTCGATGCGCGCCGACACGCCGACGCCCTCGCCGCGCGGCATGTACACGAGAAAGCGCGACGGCAGCGACAGGAAAGTCGTGAGCCGCGCGCCCTTGGTGCCGAGTGGGTCCTTGACGATCTGCACGAGGATCTCGTCGCCCTGGTTCACGAGCCGGCGGATGTCCTCGATCTTCGGCAGCCCGACCATCGTCGAATCGGGACGGGTGACCGCGATGTCGTCGACGTGCAGGAACGCCGCGCGCTCGAGGCCGGCATCGATGAACGCGGCCTGCATGCCGGGCAGCACGCGCGTGACGCGGCCCTTGTAGACATTGCCGACGAGACCGCGCCGGCCCGCGCGCTCGATGTGCACTTCCTGCAGCGCGCCGTTCTCGACGATCGCCGCGCGGGTCTCCCGCAGGCCCCCGTTGACCAGGATCTCGGTACTCATGTCGCAGCGCCGTCCCAGACCGGCACACCGGCCTCCGCAAGCAGCGCGGCCGTCTCGAATAGCGGCAAACCCATGACGCCAGAATAGCTGCCCGAGAGCGCCGCGACGAATACGGCCGCGAGCCCCTGGATCGCGTAGCCCCCCGCCTTGTCGCGGGGCTCGCCGGTGTGCCAGTAGCGCTCCGCCTCGGCGCGCGAAATGGCCCGGAATCGCACCTCCGATCGCACCACGCGCTCGCGCACCACGGGGGCGGCTGCCTCCCCGGACACGAGTGCCAAGGCGGTGACGACCTCGTGCGTACGCCCCGCCAGGGCGAGCAGCATCCCGACCCCTTCCTCGAGGGTCGCCGGCTTGCCGAGGACCTCCTCGCCGAGCGCCACGGTCGTGTCGGCGGCGAGCACCGGCAGCAGCCGGCGCGCGGCGCGCGCGCGCCATGCCACCCCGGCCTTGGCGAGCGCGACGCGGGCCGCGTATCGCACGGGCGCCTCGCCGTCGCGTCGCGCCTCGTCGACATCGGCCGCGAGCACGAGATGCGGCACGCCGATCTGCGAGAGCAGCTCGCGCCTGCGGGGCGAGGCCGACGCGAGGCACAGTACCGGGGAGGTCATGCGCGATGGTATGGGTGCCCTGCGAGCACCGTGTGGGCCCGATAGAGCTGCTCGGCGACCACGACCCGCGCGAGCGCGTGCGGCAATGTCAGCCGCGACAGCGACCAGACGAGTTGTGCGCGGGCGCGCACTTCGTCCGCGAAGCCATCCGGGCCGCCGATCAGGAACGCGAGGTCGCGCCCGTCCCCGAGGCGCTCGCCGAGCCACTGCGCCAGCTCGAGGCTCGCGAACGCCCTGCCGCGCTCGTCGAGCGCAACGACATAGTCGTCACGACCGATGCGCCCGAGCAGGCGCGTCGCCTCGTCCCGCATCGCCCGCCCCGCGCCCGCGTGCGCCGCACGCGTGCCCGGGGCGATTTCGACCAGCTCGACGCGCAGCGCGCCACGCAGGCGCTGCAGGTACTCGTCGCAGCCCGCGCCGACCCACGCCGGCATGCGGGTGCCGACGGCGATGATGCGCACCCGCATGGCGGACCGGGTACGCGGGTCAGTGCGTGCGGCCGCGAGCGGCGCCTGTCGCGCGCGCGCGCGCGGCAGGGCGCTTGCGTGTCCCCTTCGCCGCGGTCACCTTCGCGGATCGCGCCTTCGCGGGACGCGCCTTCGTGGCGCCGCCGGGCGCGGCCGCGCCGTCGCCCTCCCACAGGCGCTCGAGCCCGTAGAATTCGCGCGTGCGCGGCAACATCACGTGCACGATCACGTCGTTCAGGTCGACGAGCACCCATTCGCTGTCGCGTTCGCCCTCCAGGCCGTGCGTGCGAAAGCCCGCGGCCCTGGCGTTCTGGATGACCCGGTCGGCGATGGAGCGGACGTGGCGGTCGGAATTTCCCGACGCGATGACGAAGGTGTCGGCGATGTCCGTGAGCCCACGGACGTCGAGAACCCTGACGTTGACCGCCTTCATGTCGTCGAGCGCGGCGGTGACGAGATTCTCGAGGGGCGACGGGCGCGAAGCGCCGCGGCGCGTACGTTTGGCGGTGGTCATGTGGGGCGTTAGACCTCTCCCGAATTCAGCGTCGGTTCCGAGCATAGCACCCCGACGCGCGCAGCATGTCACGAACCACATCGGGAACGAGGTAGCGCGGATCGTGCCCGTCGACGATCAGGTCCCGCAGCTCGGTCGAGGAGATCTCGAGCTGCGTCACGGCGTGGACGAAGATGCGCCCCGCCCTGGCGGTGTGCAGGTCGCGCACGCCACCGGTGCCGCGATCGACCATCAGCTCACCGAGCGGGCCCGTGGTCGGCGCCTTCCAGCCCGGCCGGTGCGCCACGACGATATGCGCGAGATCCGGCAGCTCGCGCCAGCGATGCCAGGTCGGCAGTCCGAGGAACGCGTCCATGCCGAGCAGCAGGCACAGCGAGCGCTCCGGGAATTCGGCCCGCAGTCCCGCGAGCGTGTCGACGGAATATGACCGCCCCTCGCGTCGTGTCTCGCGATCATCGATCACGAACGCCGGCTGGTCGGCGATCGCGGCGCGCACCATCGCGATGCGCAGGGCCGCGTCCGCGAGCGGCGCGTCGCGATGCGGTGGATCGCCGGTCGGCAGGAACCGGACCTCCTCGAGTCCGACGGCCTGCCACAACTCGAAGGCCGTGCGCAGGTGACCGTAGTGAATCGGATCGAAAGTACCGCCGAACAAGCCGATGGGTTGCATCAGATCTGCCTGGGGAGGGGAAACGGGATGCCGCAGAGGTCCACGGCGAGCAGCGCGATCTCGTCCCAGCCGTTCGCGTGCAGCCGGCCCTTGATGGCCCGGTCGGCACGCGCGGCACGTTCGACGAGGCGCGGGTAATCGCGCCGCGCATGGCGGGAGCCTGCCTGCATCGCGCGGCGCATCTCGCGGAGCAGCGCCCACAGCACGAGCGTCGCCTCGACACCCTCGGCGCGCAGTCCCTCGACGATGCGCAGCGCGCGTGCGGCCTCACCCGCGCGCGCGGCGTCGCCGAGCGTGAACACATCGTAGCGCGCGCTCGTCGCGACGCTTGCGGTGAGCTCGGCGACACCGATCGTCGTGCCGCGGGCGACGAGCGCGAGACGGTCGATCTCCTGCTGCGCGGCGAGGAGGTTTCCCTCGGTGCGATCGGCGAGCAGCGCCAGCGCCGCCGGTTCGAACCCGAGGCCCGCGCGACGCCCGCGTGCGCCGAGCCAGGCCGGCAGCTTTTCGCGCGCGATCGGCCACGCGTTCACCCACACGCCGTGTGCATCGACGGCGCGAACCCATGCCGCGCCCTGCGCGTCGCGGTCGAGGCGCCCGGTCACGATGAGGAGCAGCGCATCGGGATCGCGCCGCCCGATCAGCTCGACGATCGCCGCACTCCCCGCCGCACCCGGGCGACCCGTCGGCATGCGCAGCTCCACGAGACGGCGCGCCGCAAACAGCGAGAGATTGCCGGTATCCGCGCGCACGTCGTCCCAGCTGCTGCCGCGTTCGATGAAATGGACCGTGCGTTCGGTGAACCCCGCGGCCCGCGCCCGTTCGCGCACGGCATCGGCCGCTTCACCGACCAGCAGCGGCTCGTCGCCGGACACGAGATACACCGGGGACAGCGCGCGCGCGAGTTGCGCAGCGAGCCCTTCTGGAGCGACTTTCATGTTTTGCGCCCGGCCACCGGCGAATTATCCATATTTGCATGGAGATTGGGGGCCCCAGGGCGTACGATTTCCGGATGCCTACGCTGTTCGAACGCATCATTGCGGGCGAATTGCCCGCCACGATCGTCTATCGGGACGAGCGCGTGACCGCCTTTCGCGACATCCACCCGCGTGCGCCGGTGCACATCCTGATCGTCCCGAACAAGCCGATTCCGACGGCCAACGACATTGCGGACAGCGACGAAGCGCTGATCGGCCGCCTGTTCACGGTGGCGCGCGACCTCGCGAAGCGCGAGGGCATCGCGGACGACGGCTATCGGCTCATCGTCAACTGCAATTCGCACGGCGGACAGGAGGTCTATCACCTGCATGTCCACTTGCTGGGCGGTGCGCCGCTCGGTGCGATGGTCGCGAAAACCTCTTGAAAGGAACGCGCATGCGCAAGCGGAAAAAGCCCGTGGCAAAGAGTCGGACCGTGGCGGCCTCCCGCCGCCCATCGGGCAGGCGCGCATCCGCGAAACGCACCGCACCGAAGCGCACGACTCGCAAGCCCGCGGGTGGCGTGCGCCGCGAGCTGTACCCGCCGATCGACGCCTACCGTACCGGCCGCCTCGCGGTCTCCCCGGTGCACAACCTGTATTTCGAGGAAAGCGGCAATCCGCGCGGCAAACCGGTCGTGTTCCTGCACGGCGGGCCGGGCGGTGGCACCGATCCGAAGATGCGCCGGTTCTTCGATCCGAAGCGCTATCGCATCGTGCTGTTCGACCAGCGCGGTTGCGGCAAGAGTCGCCCGCGGGCGAGCCTCGAGGACAACACGACCTGGCACCTCGTCGCAGACATCGAGCGGCTGCGCGAACACCTCGGCATCGAGCGCTGGCAGGTCTTCGGCGGCTCCTGGGGTTCCACGCTCGCGCTCGCCTACTCGCAGGCCCACCCGCAGCGGGTCACCGAGCTCGTGCTGCGCGGCATCTTCCTCGTGCGTCCGTGGGAGTTCGCGTGGTTCTACAGCCAGTCGGATGGCGCCGGCGCCCTGTTCCCGGATCTGTACGCGGGATTTGCGGCCGCGATTCCGCCGGCCGAGCACAGCGAGATGATGGATGCGTACTACCGGCGCCTCACGAGCGGCGACCCGGCGGTGCGTGCCGCCGCGGCGCGCGCGTGGTCGATCTGGGAAGGCGCTACGAGCTACCTGCGTGTCGATCCCGCCGACCTGAAGAAGTTCGGGGACGACGCCTACGCCGAAACCTTCGCGCGGATCGAGTGCCACTACTTCGTGAACCGCGGCTTCCTGCGCTCCACCACGCAGTTGCTCGATGACGTGCCGAAGATCCGCCACATTCCCGCCGTGATCGTGCAGGGGCGCTACGACGTCGTGTGTCCGATGAAGAGCGCCTGGGACCTGCACCTCGCGTGGCCCGAGGCGGACCTGCGCATCGCGCCGGATGCGGGCCATTCGGCCTTCGAGCCGGGCAACATCCACGAGCTCGTGGGCGCCACGGACCGTTTCGCAGCCGACTAGAAACGCAGGATCGGCTTGATCGCGCGGCCGGCGGCGGCATCGGCGAGCGCGCGACCGATGTCGGTGAATTCGTAGGCGGCGACCAGCCGCCCGACCGGCAGCTGCCCGGCGCGATGCATCGCTGCGAGCTGCGGGATCGCGCGGTCCGGCACGCTGTCACCCTCGAGCACCGCGATCAGCCGGCGACCACCGGTCAGCAGCGGCAACAGGCTGAACGGCACGGGCGCACCGAGCGCAGGCACGGTCACGAGGGCGCACTCGCCGCGCCTCGCGAGACACGCGATCGCGTCGTTGAGCGCCGGCAGCGCCGCCGACGTTTCGATCGAATACATCGCGCCACCGCGCACGAGCGCATGGATGCGCGCCGCGACATCGCCGTCGCGCGCGTCGAGCACGTGTGTCGCGCCGGATTCAAGGGCGAGGTCGAGGCGGGCCGGATCGATGTCGACGGCGACGATCGTCGACAGGCGGGCGTAGCGCGCGGCCATGATCGCCGACAGGCCGACGGTGCCCGCGCCGAATACCGCGATCGATGCACCGGCCGGCGCGCGCAGGCTCCAGAGCACCGTGCCGACTCCGGTCTGCACGCCGCAGCCGAACGGCGCGGCGAGCTCGAGCGGCATCCCGGCAGGCAGCGGCACGACGCTGCGCTCGGTGCCGAGCGCGTGCGTCGCGAACGACGACTGCTGGAAGAACGAGCCGTGCACCGGCTCGCCGTCGCGCGCCAGGGTCGTGCTGCCGTCGGCGCGCGTACCTGCAAACTGCAGCGCGTGGCCCTGCTCGCAGTAGGCGGGAGCATCGCCCGCGCAGTGCCGGCACCGGCCGCACGAGCCGAAGGTCATCACGACGCGATCGCCCGGGCGAACCTTCGTGACGCCCGCGCCGACCTGCGCGACGATGCCGGCCCCCTCATGCCCGAAGACCGCCGGCAACGGGCAGATCGAGGGCGCGAAGAGGTCGGTATGGCAGATGCCGGTGGCGACGAGCCGCACGATGAGCTCGCCCTCGCGCGGTGCCGCGAGTTCGAGCGTTTCGATCGCGGGGGCGGCGTCGGGCGCCCGGGTCACCGCCGCGGACACGATCATGTCCGCAACTGCCCGGTGAGCGCGCCGACCGCATCGACGATGCCGTGCGCGTGCAGCCAGTCGCGCGCATCGGCCGCATCGCCGGCGAGCCAGGCGCGGGTCGCGCCCTCACGGAAGCTGTATCCCCACGCGTCCATGTCGTCGCACAGCCGCTCACGGCCGACGTCGCGCAATTCGCCGGCGAGGAGCAGCTGCAGGTAACACACGCCGCACTCTTCGGCATCGTCGCCGCCGGCGTCGCGATCGAGCCCGGCGCGGCGCTCGGGAGTCATGCAGACGTAGTGCGCGGTCTCGTGCAGCACCGAGTGCACGGGCGTATCGAGGCGCGCGTACAGACAGTCGGCGACGAGCCCCGCTTCGCTCTCGCCCCAGAACGAGCCGGGAATCGTCTCGTCGGGCGCGATGAAGCGCAGCCGCAGGCCGAAGCGGCCGAGCAGCACGCCGAGCCCGGCGCGATCGATGCCGTTGACGCGCAGGACGGCGGCGGCCTTGTCCATGGCGCGCCTCAGAGCGCCGCGAGCTGGCGCATCACGAGCGCGGCGAGGTCGCGCGCGAGCGAATCCTCCAGCAGCCGCTGTTCGCGCTCCTTGGCGAGCAGGATCGTCTCGTCGAACGTGAAATCGCGCGACAGCGACAGTTCGCGTGGGGCGAGCAACTCGGCCCCGCCCTTCTGCACGCCGAATTCGACCCGGTAGGTCAGCTCGAATTCGCGCGGGATGTTGCGTGCGGACACCGACAGGACCCGCTCCTTCACTTCGTCGCGCGACACGCGCACGGTCGCCTCCGCCCGCGCACAATCCCGCTCGAGCCGCACACCGCTCGCCGCCAGCGAGCGCGACAGCGCCTGGACGAAATCGCTCTGCGCATCGCCCGCCGCGACGCAGGCGCTCGCGAACGCCTGCGGCACCGCCTCCCGCCCCTGCAGGCGCAGCCCGCAGGCCGACAGCGCCGCAGCGCCCGCGAGCAGCGCGACCAGGCGCAGCGCGACGCGCGCGCGTGTCACGGGGCCACCACGATGTTGACGAGCTTGCCCGGCACGATGATGATCTTGCGTACCGCCTTGTCGCCCATGAAGCGACGCGCGTTCTCGTCGGCCAGCGCCGCTGCACGCACGGTCTCGTCCGGGGCGCCGGCCGCCACGGTCACCTTGCCGCGCAGCTTGCCGTTCACCTGTACGACGAGTTCGATCTCGTCGCGCACGAGCGCCGCGGGGTCGGGCGACGGCCAGGGCTCCTCGATCAGCGCGGTGGCGTGGCCGAGTGCGTGCCACAGGGCGTGTGTCACGTGGGGAATGATCGGCGAGAGCGTGAGCACGATCACCTCGTACGCCTCGCGCACGACCGCGCGACCCGGCGCGTCCGCAGTGGACGTGCGCGTCGCGGCATTCAGCAATTCCATGTTCGCGGCGATGGCCGTATTGAACGTGTAGCGCCGCCCGATGTCGTCGGTGACCTTGCCGAGCGTCTCGTGCGTGAGGCGTCGCAGTGCCTTGTGCGCCGGCCCGAGCGCCGCGAAATCCCCCGCCGGCAGCGGGCCCTGCGACACGAGATCATGCACCGCCTTCCACAGCCGGCGTATGAAGCGGTACGCGCCCTGCACGCCCTCGTCGCTCCATTCGAGCGACTGCTCCGGCGGCGACGTGAACATCATGAACAGGCGCGCGGTGTCGGCGCCGAACTCCTCGACGAGCCGCGACGGATCGACGCCGTTGCCCTTCGACTTCGACATCGTGCCGAGGCCGTCGTGCACGACCGGTGCGCCGTCGGCGACGAGCACGGGCACGCCGCCCCGCACTTCGACATCGGCCGGATTGAAGTACTGGCGGCGCGCGCCTTCTGGATGCCGGTAGTAGATGTGGTTCAGCACCATGCCCTGCGTCAGCAACCGCTCGAACGGCTCATCGAGCGCGACGAGCCCGAGGTCGCGCATCACGCGGGTCCAGAACCGCGAGTAGAGCAGGTGCAGGATCGCGTGCTCGATGCCGCCGATGTACTGGTCGACCGGCAACCAGTACGCGACGCGCGCATCGACCATCGCCTCGCGGCTGTCGGCGCAGGCGAAGCGCAGGAAGTACCACGACGAATCGACGAAAGTGTCCATCGTGTCGGTCTCGCGGCGCGCGGCCCCACCGCACTGCGGGCACGCGCAGTCGACGAATGCGGCCGTCCTCGCGAGCGGATTGCCGCTGCCGTCCGGCACGAGATGCTCGGGCAGCACGACCGGCAGATCGGCATCGGGCACCGGCACGGTGCCGCACGATGCGCAGTGGATCAGCGGTATCGGGCAGCCCCAGTAGCGCTGGCGCGAGATGCCCCAGTCGCGCAGCCGGTACTGCACGCGCTGCGCGCCGAGGCCGCGCGCGGCGAGCGCCGCCGCGATCGCTTCGACCGCATCCGCCGAAGCGAGCCCCGAGAACTCGCCCGAATCGACCGTGACGCCCGGCTCGCCGTAAGCGGGATTCCACGGCGCGACCACGCGCTCGTACGCACCGGTCGGCGGCTTCACGACCATGACGATCGGGATACCGTGGCGGCCCGCGAACTCGAAATCGCGCTCGTCGTGCGCGGGCACGCCCATCACCGCGCCCTCGCCATAGGCCATCAGCACATAGTTCGCGACCCAGATCCCGATCGGTGCGCCGGTGAACGGATGGCGCACGTGCAGCCCCGTCGGCAGGCCCTTCTTCTCCTGCGTCGCGACGTCCGCCTCCATCGTGCTGCCGCGCCGGCACTCGTCGACGAACGCCGCGAGCCGCGGATCGCGCGCCGCGGCCGCAGCAGCGACCGGGTGCTCGGCGGCGATCGCCATGAAGGTCGCGCCGAAGAGCGTGTCGGCGCGGGTCGTGAAGACTTTCAGCAAGCCGGCGCCGCCCATCGCCGCGCTCGTGTCGTCGGCGTACGGAAACGCGATCTCGCAGCCCACGCTGCGGCCGATCCAGTTGGCCTGCATCGTCTTGACGCGCTCCGGCCAGCCCGGCAGGTCGTCGAGCGCGCCGAGCAGCTCGTCGGCGTACGACGTGATGTCGAGGTAGTACATCGGGATCTCGCGCTTCTCGATGAGCGCGCCCGTGCGCCAGCCCCGGCCGTCGATCACCTGCTCGTTCGCGAGCACGGTCTGGTCGACCGGATCCCAGTTGACGATCCCTGTCTTCTGATACGCGATGCCCTTCTCGAGCATGCGCAGGAAGAGCCACTGGTTCCAGCGGTAGTAGTCCGGATCGCAGGTCGCGAACTCGCGGCTCCAGTCGATCGCGAGCCCGAGCGACTGCAGCTGGCGCTTCATGTACGCGATGTTGTCCCGCGTCCATTTCGCCGGCGGCACGCCATTCGCGATCGCGGCATTCTCCGCCGGCAGGCCGAAGGCGTCCCAGCCCATCGGCTGCAGCACGCTCGAGCCGCGCATGTACATGAAGCGCGTCAGCACGTCGCCGATCGTGTAATTGCGCACGTGGCCCATGTGCAGCCGCCCGGACGGGTACGGGAACATCGACAGGCAGTAGTACTTGCCGTCGCGGGCACCCTCGCGCGCCGCGAACACCTGCCGCGAATTCCAATAGTCCTGCGCGGCTCGCTCGACGCGTGCCGGATCGTAACGTTCGTCCATCGGAAGGGGCAGGATATCATGGGCGATTGGAGGGGGGTCCCATGACACACGCCGCACCGATCCGCCTGCGCCCCGCGCGGGCCGCCATCCTCGTGCTCGCCTGCCTGGCCGCAGGCCGGGCAGGCGCCGACACGCCGCCGATGACGCCCGACATCCCGGCGAAGTTCGTCACGCCGACGACGCACTACGACTACGAGAAGCGCACCGTCGACATTCCGATGCGCGACGGGGTCACGCTGCACACGGTCATCGTCGTGCCGAAGGGCGCACGACGCGCGCCGATCATGCTGACCCGCACGCCCTACAATGCGGAGAAGGCGGCCTCGCGCAGCGAGAGCCCGTACAGGGCGGCGATCCTGCCCGTCGGCGACGACGTGTTCGTAGAGGCGGGCTATATCCGCGTCTACCAGGACGTGCGCGGCAAGTACGGCTCGAAGGGCGATTACGTCGTGAACCGGCCGCTGCGCGGGCCCCTGAACGGCACGCGGGTCGATCATTCGACCGACGCCTGGGACACCATCGACTGGCTCGTGAAGCACGTGCCGGAATCGAACGGCCGGGTCGGGATGACGGGCTCCTCCTATCCCGGCTTTACGACTTTGATGGGGCTCGTCGATCCGCACCCGGCCCTCAAGGTCGCGGTCCCGATGTGCCCGATGGTCGACGGCTGGCGCGGCGACGACTGGTTCCACAACGGCGCCTTTCGCCAGGGCTTCATCGACTGGTTGCACGGCCAGCTGTCGGCACGCGGCGAGGGCAAGGCCATCGCGCGCATCGCGCGTGACGATTACGAGTTCTTCCGCCGGGCGGGCTCGGTGATGGACGCGGCGCGCATCTATGGCCTGACGCAGCTGCCGATGATCACGAAGATCGGCGAGCATCCGGCGTACGATCCCTACTGGCAGGAGCAGGCCGTCGACCGCCTGCTCGCGAAGCGCCCGCTCACGGTGCCGGTGATGATCGTCGCGGCGCAGTGGGACCAGGAGGACATCTATGGCGCCCATGCGCTCTACGCCGCGCTCGAGCCGCAGGACACCGCGAACGACAAGGTCTTCCTGGTGATGGGGCCCTGGCGGCACAGTGGGCAGAACGCCGCGGATCGCACGCTCGGCCCGCTGCGCTTCGACGGCGATCCGGCACGCGAATTTCGCCACGAAGTGATGCGCCCGTTCCTCGACCGCTACCTGCGCGACGATGCGCCGCCTGCGAAGACTCCGCCGGTCGTCGTGTACGAGACCGGCACGCAGGCCTGGCGCGAGTACGATGCGTGGCCGCGCTCCTGTGCGCAGGGCTGTCCGTCGGCCTCGAGACCGCTCTACCTCACCGGGGAGTTCGGGCTCGCATTTACGCCACCGCCCGCTACCGCCGCCGCGGCATACGACGAATTCGTCTCGGATCCCGCGAAGCCCGTGCCGAACGTTGCCCGGCCCGTGCGCTTCGACGACGCCGACCAATGGCGGCCCTGGCTGCTCTCCGACCAGCGCCATGCGGCCGACCGCACGGACGTGCTCACGTATGTGACCGAACCGCTCACGAATCCGGTCCGGATCGGCGGCGCACCGGTCGTGAACCTCTTCGCATCGACGTCCGGCACCGACAGCGACTGGGTCGTCAAGCTGATCGATGTCTATCCGGACGTGGTGCCCGAACGCCCTGAACTCGGGGGCTACCAGCTCGGCATCGCGATGGACATCTTCCGCGGTCGCTACCGCGACAGCCTGTCCGATCCGTCACCGATCCCGGCGAACGAGGTGCAGCGCTATCGCTTCGCGCTGCCGAACGCGAGCCACGTGTTCGAGCCCGGTCACCGGATCATGGTGCAGATCCAGTCGAGCTGGTTTCCGCTGTACGACCGCAACCCGCAGACCTACGTCGACAACATCTTCTTCGCGAAGCCGGGCGATTACCGCAAGGCCACGCAACGCGTCCATCGACACGGCGTGTACGCTTGATTCATCGTGTTACGGGTCGCTCCCTTATGGGTGCGGGGGATTCGGTTTTTGGTTTTTTTGCCGGCTGCGCGCAAATAACCGAACAACCGAAGCCCCGGCACCATGCTCCATGCTATTCCCCGATCCGCACCGGCACGAAGATCTCGGTACCGTTGCGCTGTATCCGCAAGGCCACGGCCTTGCCGGACTTGCGCACCGCGTCCCGCAGCTCCTTCACCGTCGAGACGTCCGCGCCGTTCGCGCCGAGGATGATGTCGCCGCGCTGCAGGCCCGCCAGGGCAGCCGATCCCTCGACCCCCACGATCACGAGATCGCCGCTCGTTTCGACCTGCGACTTCTCGCGCGGATCGAGCGGGCGCACCGCAATCCCGAGCTCGGCATACTTGTCGGCGTCCTCGCCGTCGCGCATCGCGACCTTCTGCATCGGTTCGTCGAGCTCCCCGACTTTCACGGTAATGCGCTTCGTCGCCTTGTTGCGCCAGACCTCGAGGGTCGCCCTGGTGCCCGGCTTGATGCCCGCGATGATGCCCGGCAACTGCGCCGACCGTTCCACCGCATTGCCGTCCACCGACAGGATCACGTCGCCGGGCTCGAGCCCGCCCTTGTCGCCGGGACCGTCCTCTTCGACCGAGCTGACGAGCGCACCGCGGGGCCGGTCGAGCCCGAATGAATCCGCAAACTGCGCATTCACTTCCTGCACGGTCACGCCGATGCGGCCGCGGCTCACGTGGCCGGTCTTGATCAGCTGATCGCGCACCCTGGCCGCGACATCGATCGGGATCGCGAACGACAGGCCCATGTAACCGCCGCTGCGGCTGTAGATCTGCGAGTTGATGCCGATCACCTCGCCGTTGAGGTTGAACAGCGGGCCGCCCGAGTTGCCGGGATTCACGGCGACGTCGGTCTGGATGAACGGCACGTAGTTGTCGTCGGGCAGCGAGCGCGAGATGCCGCTCACGATGCCGGCCGTCACGCTGTTGTCGAAGCCGAACGGCGAGCCGATCGCAATCACCCACTGGCCCGTGCGCAGCTGGCTCGGGTCGCCGATCCGCACCGTGGGCAGATCCTTCGCGTCGATCTTGATCACCGCGACATCGGTACGCTTGTCGCTGCCGATGACCTTGGCGGTGAACTCGCGCCGATCGGTCAGGCGCACGGTCACATCGGTCGCATCGTCGATCACGTGGGCGTTCGTCAGGATGTACCCGTCCGGTGTCACGATGAAACCGGAGCCCTCGCCACGGGTCGGTGGCATGTTGCCGCCGCGCGGCGTCGGAATGCCGAAGCGGCGGAAGAAGTCGTAGAACGGATCGTCGGGCGACATCCCCGGGGGACCCTGGATGCCACCGCGCGCATCCTGGCGGCTCACGACATCGATGTTGACGACCGCCGGCCCGTACTTCTGCACGATGGCCGTGAAGTCGGGCAAGCCCTGGACCATCGGGGCTGCCGCGGATGCGGGTGCAGGCGCAGCAGTGGACGCGACGGCACTGCTCGTGGCCGGCGGTGTCGCCGCCGCGGTGGATGACTTGGGTGAGCACGCGGCGAGCGCGCCGCACAGGATCGCAACCGCGAATACGCGCCGCGCCATGGGCTGTGATGCCATATGTCGTAGACCTGTCAGGATGTCGGTGCTGCAAATAGACCGCACAGCCTGCCGTTCGGTTCCATTTTTCATGTCCTGCGCCTCGTTTGCGTGTAGAGCGCCGCGGCGAATGCGAGCCCCGCCAGCGTGACGATGCCGTAATTGCCGACACGGGCATAGGGCGGCAGGCCGCGACGCGGCGTGATGGACGCCCGCAGCACGGTCGCCGTGTACTCGGGGGCCTCCGCGACCACCTCGCCGCGGGGCCCGATGACCGCGGAAATGCCGTCGTTCGCGGCGCGCACCATGTAGCGCCCCGACTCGATGGCCCGCAGCCGTGCAATCTGGAAATGCTGGAACCGTGCGGTCGAGTGGCCGAACCACGCGTCGTTCGTGACATTGACGAGCGCATCGGCGCCGGCGATTTCGCGCGCAAGCGTGCTGCCGTAGGCATCCTCGTAACAGACGCCCGCCGCGAGCGCGAGGCCCGCCGCCTCGAGCGGCGCCTGCACGGCGGGCCCGCGCGTGAAATCCGAATAAGGCAGGCTCAGGAGGCGCAGCCAGCGGCGCACGAACGCGGGGACGGGAAAGAACTCCGCAAACGGCACGAGATGATGCTTGTCGTACCACTGCACGCCCTTCTCGCCGAGCGCAGCGACCGAGTTGAAGTAGCGCGTGCCATCGTCGGAGGCGCGCACGAGGCCCAGCACGAGCGCAGACCCGCGCGCGCTCGCCTCGCTGTAGAGCCCGCCGAGAAACGGCACGAGATTGTTGGCGAGATCCGGCAACGCCGATTCCGGCATCACGATCAGGGGCACGCCCAGCGCCTCGCGTGTCAGCTTCGCATACAGCGCGAGCGTCGTCCCGCGATTGGCCTCGAGCCACTTGAGGTCCTGCGGAATCGCGCCCTGCAGCACGGCGACCCCGACGGGCGGCCCTGCCGGTCGCGTCCAGTCGCGATCGAGCGCGAGCGCGGCGAGCCACGGCAGTGCGAGTGCGGCGAGCGCGATGCCGCGCGCGCGCGCTTCGCGGGCGCGCAACAGCATGACGAGCGCACCGGCCATCACGAGGAGCATCGCGGACAAGAGGTACACGCCGCCGACCGGCGCGAGCCGCGCGAGCACGGTATCGGTCTGCGAGTAGCCGAGCGACAGCCAGGAGAAGCCCGACAGGAACCAGCCGCGCAGCCATTCGACGAGCAGCCACGCGGCGGGAATCCCGGCGAGCCAGCGCCAGGCGCCCCGTGCGGGCAGCCAGCGCGCCACGGCATAGCCGAGCGCCGCATGGTAGGCACCCATGATCGCGACGAGCCCGAGCATCAGCAGGAACGCGATCCACACGGGCGCCGCGCCGAACGTATGGATGCTGATGTAGAGCCAGTAGGTGCCCGCCGCGAAGGTGCCCGCGTTGAACCAGAAGCCGAGCGCAGCGGCCGCGCGGGGAGCGGCGTCGTCCCACAGCGCGACCAGGACCGCGGGGCCGAGTATCGCGAACGGCCACAGGCCGAACGGCGCAAACGCCAGCGCCACCGACGCGCCCGCGGCGGCGGCGGCCGCGAGGCGCAGGCGACGGCGCGTCGCCTCAGCCCTCGCCACGCGCGGCCCGTTCCCCGGGCGGCAGCACGTCGGTGGGTGTCGCGACGCGCAGGCTCTCGACGCGCCTCCGGTCGGCACGCATCACGCGAAACTCGATGCCCGCGATCGCGACGGTATCGCCGCGGCGCGGCAGGCGACCGAACTCCTTCATCACGAGCCCCGCCACGGTATCGAACTCGTCGTCGGGGAACTGCGTGCCGAAATACTCGTTGAACTCCTCGATCAGCGTGACGCCGCGCACCGTGTACTGGCGCTCGGCGTCGCGGCGGATATTCACGTCCTCCTCGACGTCGAATTCGTCGTCGATCTCGCCGACGATCTGCTCGATCACGTCCTCGATCGTCACGAGGCCCGCGACGCCGCCGTATTCGTCGACGACGATCGCCATGTGGTTGCGATTGCCGCGAAACTCCTTCAGCAGCACGTTGACGCGCTTCGCCTCGGGCACGAACACCGCGGGCCGCATGCATTCGCGGATATCGAACTGCGCCGCGCCCCCCTCGGCGTAGACACGCAGCAGGTCCTTGGCGAGCAGGATGCCGACGATGTCGTCGCGATCGTCGTCCATCACCGGAAAGCGCGAATGGCCCGATTCGACGACCGTGGGCAACGTGACCGAGGGCGGATCATTGCGCCGCACGAACGCCATCTGCGCGCGCGGCACCATGATGTCGCGCACGCGCAGGTCGGCCACGTCGAGCACCCCCTCGATCATGCCGAGCGCGTCGGCGTCGAGCAGCCCGCGCACGTTCGCTTCGCGCAGGCTGTCGAGCAGCGACTCGCGATCCTCCGGCGCACCGGCCACGGAACGCTTCAGGCGCTTCAGCCAGCGGCCGGTGACGTTGCCGTCGTTGGAATCGTTCTTGTCATGGGCCATGTCAGGTTCCGGCGAGGTAGGGGTTCGGGATGCCGAGCCGGCGCAGCACCGCGACCTCGCGTCGCTCCATGCGTTCGGCGTCCGCGTCGCGCACGTGGTCGTAACCCGCGAGGTGCAGCGCGCCGTGCACGACGAGGTGCGCCCAGTGCGCGGCGAGCGGCTTGCCCTGCCGGCGCGCCTCGGCGCGCACGATGGCCGCGCAGATCACGAGATCGCCGAGCGCCTGCGCCGCTCCATGCGCCGCCGGAAACGCGAGCACGTTGGTCGGCTCGTCCTTGCCGCGCCAGGCGGCATTCAATCGCCGGCTCTCCCGCGGCGCGACGACACGCACCGCGAGTTCGCGCCCGGCGCCGGCCCGGCCGAGCGCCGCGGATGCCCAGCGGGTCATTGCCGCCTTCGGCGGCGCCCAGGCGCGTGCGCCGAATGTCACATCGAGCCGCAGTGGCGACGGTCCCTTTCGAGTCATCGTTCCGGGCCACCGCGCGCTTCGTAGGCCTGCACGATGCGCTGCACCAGCGGATGGCGCACGACATCCTGCGAGTCGAAGAAGGCGAAGGCGACGCCGTCGACGCCGCGCAATACGTCGATCACGTGGCGCAGGCCCGAGGGCTTGCCGCTCGGCAGGTCGGTCTGCGTGACATCGCCGGTGACGACGGCCTTCGAGCCGAAGCCGATGCGCGTGAGGAACATCTTCATCTGTTCGATCGTCGTGTTCTGCGCCTCGTCGAGGATCACGAACGAATCGTTGAGCGAGCGGCCGCGCATGAATGCGAGCGGCGCCACCTCGATCACGTTGCGCTCGATGTAGCGCGCCACCTTGTCGAAGCCCATCATTTCGTACAGCGCGTCGTACATCGGGCGCAGGTAGGGGTCGACCTTCTGCGTGAGATCGCCCGGCAGGAAACCGAGCCGCTCGCCGGCTTCCACGGCGGGCCGCACGAGCACGATGCGGCGGACACGATCCGCGTGCAGCGCCTCCACCGCGCAAGCGACCGCGAGGTACGTCTTGCCGGTGCCCGCGGGCCCGATGCCGAAAGTGAGGTCGCGCCCGAGGATGCTGCGCACGTACTCGCGCTGGTGGGGCCCGCGCGCGCGGATCAGCCCGCGCGGTACGCGCAGGCTCGCGCCGCCGCCTTCCGTGCCGTCGTCACCGCCGACTTCCGGGTGCAGCGGCCGGTCACGCGGCTCCGTGTCGCGCTCGCGTTCGCGCAGCGCGAGATGCACTTCCTCCGGCGTCGCGCCGCCCGCGGGATCCGCGCCGTGTTCATACAAGTCGCGCAGGACGCTCTCCGCCGCATCGGCCTGCTCGCCCGACACGCGAAACACATTGCCGCGCCGGCGGATCTGCACGCCGAGGCGCGACTCGACGAGCTTCAGGTTCTCGTCGAGTGGACCGCACAGTCCCGCGAGGCGCTGGTTGTCGGCGGGCTCCAGCTCGAATTCGTGTACCGCCTGCACGGCCGCCCGCGTCACGCTCTCGCCTCGGGCTGTCCGCCGTTCGCCGCCTGCTGTCCGCCTTCCGCCAGACGGCCGCGAAGCGAATTCCGGAGCGCGGCAGTGACGGTGACATCGACAAAATGCCCGACGAGCCCGGCCGGCCCGGGGAAGTTCACCCAGCGGTTGTTCTCCGTCCGGCCGGCGAGCTCGCGTGCATCCTTTTTCGCAGGGCGCTCGACGAGCACGCGCTGCACGCTGCCGACCATCGATTCGCTGATCGCGCGCGCCTGCGCGTCGAGCTGCGCCTGCAGGCGCGCGAGGCGCTGCTGCTTCTCCTCGTGTGGTACGTCGTCGGGCAACGAGGCGGCAGGGGTACCCGGCCGGCGGCTGTAGAGAAAGCTGTAGGATTGGTCGAAGCCGGCATCGCGCACCAGTGCGAGCGTCGCGTCGAAATCGCGTGCGGTCTCGCCGGGGAAACCCACGATGATGTCGGTACTCACGGCGATGTCGGGCCGCACTGCGCGCAGCCTGCGAAGCTTCGCCTTGTACTCGAGCGTGGTATAGCCGCGTTTCATCAGCGAGAGGATGCGGTCCGAGCCGCTCTGCACGGGCAGGTGCAGGTGATTCGCGAGTTGCGGCACGTGCGCGTACGCCTCGACCAGGCTGTCGGTGAATTCGAGCGGATGCGAGGTCGTGAAGCGGATGCGCTCGATACCGCGCACCGCCGCGACATGGTGGATCAGCGTCGCGAGGTCGACCAGTGCGCCGTCGGCCATCGGGCCGGCGTAGGCGTTGACGTTCTGGCCGAGCAGCGTGATTTCGACGACGCCCTGGGCCGCGAGCCGCCCGACCTCGTCGATCACGCCCGCGAACGGCCGGCTCACCTCGTCACCGCGCGTGTAGGGCACGACGCAGAAACTGCAGTATTTGCTGCAGCCTTCCATGATCGAGACGAACGCGGTCGCACCCCCGGCCCGCGGCGCGGGCAGATGGTCGAATTTCTCGATCTCGGGAAAGCTCACGTCGACGACGGGCCGGCCGGTGCGCCTGACCGCGCCGATCATCTCCGGCAACCGGTGCAGGGTCTGCGGGCCGAATACGAGATCGACGCAGGGCGCGCGCGCAATGATCGCCTCGCCTTCCTGGCTCGCCACGCAACCTGCGACACCGATCAGCACCTCGGGCCGCGCCGCCTTCAGTTGCCGCCACTCGCCGAGGAGCGAGTAAACCTTGTCCTCGGCCTTCTCGCGCACCGAACAGGTGTTCATCAGCAGCAGGTCCGCGAGCGCCGGATCATTTGTCGGCTCATAGCCCCCGGTCGCGTCCAGTACGTCCGCCATGCGAGCGGAGTCGTACTCGTTCATCTGGCAACCGAAGGTCTTGAGGAGATAGCGGCCTGACATGGGAAGCGGGCGATGCAAACGGCGTAGTTTACCGAATCGCGCCGCACCCCGCGATCTTATTAAATAAAATCAATCGCTTAGAACGGAATATCGTCGTCGAAATCGTCTTTCTCGGTCGAACTCGTGACGGGCGACTGGGCATATTCGTCGTCACCGCCCCGGTTACGCCCGGCGCCCTGGCCACCGCCCTGCCCGCCACCCGCGGCACCACCGCCACCGCGGGAACCGAGCATCTGCATCTCGTTGGCGATGATCTCGGTGGTGTAGCGGTCGTTGCCCTGCTTGTCCTGCCACTTGCGGGTGCGCAGGCTGCCTTCGATGTAGACCTGCGAGCCCTTGCGCAGGTACTCGCCCGCGATCTCGGCGAGGCGGCCGAACATCGCGACGCTGTGCCACTCGGTGCGCTCCTTCATTTCGCCGCTCTGCTTGTCCTTCCAGGACTCGCTCGTCGCGATCCGCAGGTTCGTGACGGAACTGCCGGAGGGCATGGCGCGCGTTTCGGGATCCTGCCCGAGGTTGCCGATCAGGATGACTTTGTTGATGCCGCGTGCCATGTGGATACCTTTCGTGCGTACGGCCAAGTATGCGCAAGCAGCCGCCGCGTGGAAGTGGAGAAACTAGCGGGAACGCCCGGATTCTTGCACGGCCCGGCCGTCAGGGCCAGACATTGGGGGGGTGCCGGAACTGCCCGTTTCGCAGCGGCACGACGCAGAAACGCTGTCCGGTCGGGGCCTCGAGGACCCACCAGTCGCGCACCCGCTGCACACGCCGCGCGCCGAGGTTCTCGAGGCGCTGCACCTCGGCCTCGACGTCGTCGGCCACGATGTCGAGGTGCAGGCGGCTTTCGTGCGCGACGCGCTGCACCTCGATGTGCAGGCCGTCGCCCTTCGTCTCGAGCGGGATGTAGCCGGCGTCCTCTTCCGCCTGCGACGGGCGCTGCGAGCGGCCGAGCGCCGCGCCCCAGAAATCCGCCGCGGCGTGCAGGCTGTCGACCCGGCAATCGATGATGAACCCCGCGAGTGCGCTCCTGTGCATCGGCGTAGTCTACCGCCATGGCCGTTCCAGGCAATCGGCTCGATCGTCCGGTGGACCGTGCCGATCACACGCTCGGACCTGACGGAGCCGACATCACGCTGCTGGAGTTCGGCAGCTACGCCTGCCCGCATTGTCGCGCGGCCAACGAGCGGATCGCCGAGGTGCGCCGCGTACTCGGCGAACGGTTGCGGTACGTGTTCCGCCAGCGGCCGTTGACCGACAACGATCTCGCGCGCCGCGCCGCCGAACTCGCGGAGCGTGCCCACTCGCCCGAGGAGTTCTGGCGGGCGCACACGCTCCTGATGTCGCGCTCGGATGTGTTGACCGAGGGCGACCTGGCGGCCGTCGCGGAGGAAATCGGCGCCGACCGCCTGCCGCCCGACGCAACGGCGCACGATGCCGAACGGGCGCGACGGCGGGTCGACAGCGATGTCGAGAGCGCGCGTGCCAGCGGCGTGCTCTATACACCCACTTTCTATATCAACGGGCGTCGCTACGACGGGCCGTGGGACGAGAGTTCGTTCCTCGATGCCATGCTCGGGACGCTCGGGCACCGGGTGCGCGCCGCCGCGCTCGACTTCGTGAGCTGGGCCCCATCGACCGGCGCGCTGCTGCTGCTCGCGACCGTGATCGCGATCGTGTGGACCAACACCGACGCCGGCCCGGCGTTTGCCGCCTTCTGGGACACACCCTTCGCGTTGCGTTTCGGCGCGGCCGACTTCGGCATGCCGCTGCGTACGTGGGTCAACGACGCGCTGCTCGTCGTGTTCTTCCTCGTCGTCGGGCTCGAGATCAAGCGCGAGTTCACGGTGGGTCACCTCGCCGGCCGGCGCGCCGCCGCGCTGCCGGTCGCGGCGGCGATCGGCGGCATGGTGGTGCCCGCGTCGCTCTACGCACTCGTCGTGCCGTCCGGGCCCTGGGCGCACGGCTGGGGCGTGCCGATGGCGACCGACACGGCGTTCGCCGTGGCGCTGATCGTGATGCTCGGTGCGCGCGTGCCGATCGAGCTGCGCATCTTCCTCACCGCCGCCGCCATCGTCGATGACCTCGGCGCGATCGGCGTGGTCGCGGCGTTCTACTCGACGGAACTGCACATCGGCTCGCTGCTGGCCGCGGCCGCCCTCACGGCGCTTCTCGCGCTGCTGAACCGCTGGGGCATCTACCGGGTCCTGCCGTACGCACTCGTCGGCATCGCGCTGTGGGCCTGCGTGCTCCATGGCGGGCTGCACGCGACTCTCGCGGGCGTCATCCTCGCGCTGTTCATGCCGACGCGTCCGCCGGCGAACCTGCGCGCGCTCTCCCTGCAAGCCGACAGCATCATGGCCACCGAGGCGCGTCACAGCGGCGAAGCGCTGCGCAACGGCCCCTCGCCGATCGCGCTGCGTTCGCTCGATGCGATCCACGACCGGCTGGAATCGCCGGCCGACCGGCTGCTGCGCCACGTGGAACCCTGGTCGAGCTATCTCGTGCTGCCGGTCTTTGCGCTCGCGAACGCCGGCGTGGTGCTCGGTGCGGAGGTCGTTTCCGGGCACGGCCCGCTGATCGCCGCGATCGCCGTCGGCCTTCTCGTCGGCAAGCCGCTCGGGCTCGTGCTCGCATGCCGGCTCGCGGTCGCGAGCGGACTCGCCGTCAAGCCGCGGGAGTACAGCTGGACACAGCTCGCGGGCGCGGGCGGGCTCGCCGGCATCGGCTTCACGATGTCGCTGTTCATCGCGGGCCAGGCCTTTCCGGGCGCCACCGATTTCGCGGCGGCCAAGATCGCCGTGTTTTCCGCGTCCATCGGATCCGCCATCGCGGGAGTCGCCCTGCTCTGGTACGCAGGTCGGGGCGCGGCTGCGAAAGAGACTCAGCCCTGGCCGAACACGGCGCCGCCGCCCTCGAGAAACGCCCCTTCCGCGGCGGTCGACACGCGGCCGAGCAGGCGATTCCTGTGCGGGAAGCGGCCGAAGCGCTCGATCAACGCGAGATGCTGCCGCGCATAGTCGAGGAAACCGTCGAATTGCGGCCGCCAGGGACCCGTGGCGTCGCGCGCGAGCATCTCGAAGTGCGCGACGCAGACGCGCTGGTCGTCGAGCGATTCACTGTGCTCGAACGGCAGCAGTACGAAAACCCGCTCCAGCGGCGCCAGCGAGGCGTACTGCCCCGATGCCATCGCGTGTCGTGCGGCCGTGAGTGCGCGCGCATCGAGCGAGAAGGCGCGGGCCGTGCCGCGCCACACGTTGCGCGGAAACTGGTCGCACACGAGGATGTACGCGAGGGTGCCGCGCGGCGAGGACTTCCATGATTCGAGCCCGCCCTGCGCCGCGGCTGCGATCGTCGCGCCGAAGCGGGCCGTGATCGCTGCATCGATCTCCGCTCCCCCGCCAAACCAGAGTGCGCGTTGCGCGGCGGCGGCGGCGGGATCCGCCGCGGCGTCCCCGAACCAGTACCCATGGACCGCGTCAGCATCTGCCACCTGCACGACTCCTGCTCCTTCGGCGCCTGGCCTACACTCTCGTCCATTATGCAACGCATCGCCGCGCTCCTCGCCCTGGTTGCCGCCAGCCCGATCCTCGCTGCTCCCTCGCCGTTGCCCGCCGACGCCGCGGCGCGCTTCGCGCAGCTCGCGCTCGACTGCGTGCAGCGCGAGTATCCGAACAAGATCGCGCACGTGCTCGCGGGCGATGCGGACGCGCGCCCGCCGCGCGCGCTCACGCCTGTGTTTTACGGCTGCTTCGACTGGCACTCCGACGTGCACGCCCATTGGCTGCTCGCGCGCCTCGCGCGCCTGTATCCCGCTGCCCCCTTCGCGGCCCCGGCGCGCGCGGCGCTCGCGCGCAGTCTCACCCCCTCGGGCATCGCGGCCGAGGTCGCCTACCTCGACGGTCCGGGGCGCGCCTCGTTCGAGCGGCCCTACGGGCTCGCCTGGCTGCTCGCGCTCGCCGCGGAACTGCGCGGCTGGGACGACCCGGACGCCCGCGCCTGGTCCGCCGCGCTGGCGCCACTCGAGACGGCTGCCGCGGAGCGGCTGTCCGCCTGGCTGCCGCAGCTCGCCTATCCGATCCGCACCGGCGAGCACAACCAGACCGCGTTCTCGTTCGGCCTCACCTGGGACTGGGCACAGGCGCCGGGCGATCGCGCGATGCTCGCGCTGCTGACAGGGAAGGCCGCCCGGTTCTACCGGCAGGACCGGCGGTGTCCGCTCGCCTTCGAGCCCTCGGGCGAGGACTTCCTCTCGCCCTGCCTCGCCGAGGCGGATTTCATGCGGCGCGTGCTCGCGCCGCCCGAATTTGCGTCGTGGCTCACCGCCTTCCTGCCGCAGGTTCCGCGCCGTGCGCCCTCCGGCGCGCGCGACTGGCTGGCGCCCGGCATCGTGACCGATCGCACCGACCCGAAGCTCGCGCACATCGACGGGCTCAATCTCAGCCGCGCGTGGATGTTGCGCGGCATCGCGGGCGGGCTGCCGGCGCGCGATGCGCGCCGCGCGGCGCTCGAGCGTACCGCTGCGGCTCATGCCGCTGCGGCGCTGCCGGCCGTCACCGGCGAGCACTATGAAGGCGGTCACTGGCTCGGCACGTTCGCCGTCTACCTGCTCACCGCCGGTGCCGTGAACTAGCGCAGCGCGTCGATCTCGTAGCGCACCCCGGCAAACTCGACCTCGTCACCGATCCGCGCGCCGATCAGCTTCTGCGCAGCCGGGGACACCCAGCTCACGAGCCCGCGCGCGGGGTCGGCCTCGTCCTCGCCGACGATGCGCAGCACGCGCGTCGCATCCGCCCGTCCCCCGAGGGCGCGCAATGTCACCTCGACGCCGAAGCGCACGGCATCGGGCGTCGCGGCGGGCGTGATCAGCCGCGCGCTCGCCTTGCGGGCCGCCCAGTAGCGAAGGTCCCGTTCGATCGTGGCCAGTGTCGCCGCATCGGCAAACCCTGTGCCGGCAATCTGCGCCGCCCGTGCCGCGCTGCGCGCCGCCTCGAGCGCATGCACCTGCGCTTCGATCTGCGCGAGCCCGTCCGCGGTGACGAGATTCGGGTGCGGACTCAAGGCGCGCTCCGGCAGTGCGACCGCGCCGTCGCCTTCCCTGACGAAGGCGCGACTCATCGGCCCCCCGTTTGCGCCTCGAGCTGCTCGGCGTAGCGCCGCCGGCCGCTCGCGCGTGCATGCGCAATGAGTGTGCGCAGGTCCGCATCGCCCGCGACGGTGAGGCCCGGCGCCGCGGCCCGGGCCGTGTCGAACAGCGTGAGTGCGAGTGTCAGTTGTCGCTCGGCGACGAGCCGCGCGATCACCACCTGCGCCACCGCCGCGCAGGCGCGCGGGTCGTTCCACGCCACGGAGCGCGCGAGGATGGCCTGCGCGTCCGTCGCGAGCGCCGCACCGTGTTCGGTCGCGAGCCACTCGCGTATCGGCTGGGCGACACGCGCACTCTCGTGGACACGCGCCGGCACGAAGGCCTCGTCGAGCATGCGATCCCGGCGCATCGTCCGTGCGTGCTCCTCGCGATCGGCCGTGCGCTCGGGGCTCACCTGCGGCTCGTGGCCGAGCGCGGCGCGGCGCTCGTAGATCGCGCCGCCGATCACGCTGAACAGCGACAGCAGGAGCCACAGGGCCGCCGCCGTGCGCACGACATCCCACAGCGGCAGCGAGGCGAGCCCGTGGATCGCGCCACCGAACGCAAGGGTCGCGACGACGAGCAGCGCATAGTACGGACCGAGCCCCCGGATCACGCGCACGAGCGTCACCGGGTTCAGCGCTTCGAGCGCACTGCCGGTCACGCCGAGCACCGCGGCGGTCGCGGGCAGGACCAGCAGCACGAGGCCCGCCACGACGTAGCCCGCCGCGCCTCCGACCCACCATGCGAACCCGAACCCTGCGGCGCAAATGGCGAGCTGCATGAGCGGCCGCTGCTCGACGGGATTGACCATTTCGACCGACAGCACCGGCGGCTCGTCGATGCCTTCGGACGCGAGGTCGAGCAACACGTAGGCGTACTTGAAGAGCCACGACAGCACGATGATCGCGAGCGGCCAGCCGAACGCGCCCGCGGCGCGCGCGAGCGCCAGCAGCGCCGCCAGTATCGCGATCAGCAGCAGCGCGGTCGGACGCGCCGGGCGCAGCGCGTGGCGCAGGATGGCCATGCCCTATCTTATGCGCACCCGCAATCGGATCGAGAAGGACGGCTGGCCGGCGCCACCCGCCGCGTCCATCGCGCCTGTCGGTGCGATGCGCACACCCGTGACCGCGCCGTCGTAGCCCTGCCCGTCCGGCACCGGCGTGTAGTCGTACGGCGCGCCGCCGCCCGGCTGGCTGGAATACGTGACATCCGCCGCGGGATTGAACGCGAGGCCGCTCGCGGGCGTGCCGTCGATGAACTCGACCGGCCCGCCGCCGCCGGCAGCGACGAACAGTGCGGCATCCACCGGCAGCGGATCCGTGATCACGAGCGAGCTCGCGTCCACGATCCCGGGGCCGGTGTTGGTCACGCCGATCGTATAGCGCACTTCGGCGCCCGGGATGCGCTTGGGATTCGTGGCCCCGTTGACGGGATCCGCGATCACCTGCGACAGCTTCGATACGAGGAGCGTCGGCAGCGGCAGCACCGCCGCGAAGCCGCCCACGCCGAGATCGGTGACCGTGCCTTCCGTGCCTTCGGTCGCGGTCACGCGCATCGCCCAGCCGCCGATCGCCGCGTTGCCGGGCAGCGTGTAGGCGTACTCGTAAGTGCGCGTCGCGGCGCCGGAATCGGCCACCTGCGTCAGCGCCGCGTTCGCCACCTGCACGACGCCATTCGCGTCGACGAGATCCACACGCGCCCCGGTAATGTCGGCACTGCCGAACGGATCGCTGACGACCGCGCGTACATGGACGCTGTCACCGCGCCGGAAATTCGCGGACGGTGTACCGCCCGGATAGGCGCCATTGATGCTCGTGACGGAATCGACATTGATGACGGTGTTGCTGTCGAGTTCAACGCGCGAGGCGGAACCCACACCGAACGGGTACACGCGAGTCTGGCCGCCGCCCGGGCCGCGGGTGATCGTCAGCGAGAAGGTCGACCCGGCCGGATAGGTCGCCGATACGCCCGGGAGCACGAACGTGGAGAGCGCGGGTGTGCCCCCGGTCGGGGGAGTGACGCTCTGCGTGGCGGACCCGATGACGCCCGTGGCGCTGTTGGCCAGTGTGACGGTCAGTTGCCGATTGGCCCCGCCCGCGCGCGTCAGCCAGAGCGGCACCGCGATGTTGCCACCGGCGAGCGTCACGGGCAGCTGCAACGCCGGCGATGACACCCATAGTTGGCTCTCGCCAGCGCCGAGACTCGCACGTGGCTCCGCCCCTGTCGCGGGCACACGCGTCAGTGTGAAAGCGGGCGTCGTGTGCAGGTACAGCGGCTTCGTGCCGCCTGACGGAATCTGCGACGGCGAGACGATCAACTGCGGTGCATCGGGCGCCGCGCCGGCCCCGGTCGGGTTCGTGATCGTGGCCGTGTTGTCGATCGTGGTGCCGGGCGACGTGCCGGCGGGCACGGTCACCTCGATAACGAGGGTCGCCGTGCCGTTGGCCGGCACCGTGATGCCCGACACGTCGAGCTGCGTCGGCGTCGACGTATCGACGGCGCCGATCGGTACGCCGACGACGCTGAGCGCCGTCGTGTTGGCGGGCAACGGGTCGATCACGCTGACGCCGGGCGCGGGAAGGCCCGCCGTTTCGCGCAACGTGATCGTGTAGCGCAGCGTGTCGCCCGCATCGACTTCGCCGCCGTTCGGGTCGGTCACGGTCTTCGTCGAGGTCGCGAGACTCGAACCGGCGACGAGAGTCGGGTCGCTCGCGGTGTTGTTCGCCGCATCGACTTCGACACTGATGCTCGACACCTGCGCCGTATTGGTGACGGCCGGAACGGCCGCGCTCCCCACCGCGACGGCCAGCGTCAGGTCCGGCAGCGATTGCCCGGGGTCGAGGAACGGCGGATGCGTGCAGGTGACGTCCTGGCCCGCGGCGGAGCAGGCCCATCCGGTGCCGGAGCCAGAGACGTACGTGAGTCCCGCGGGCAACGTATCGGTGACCGTGACGACGTTGTCCTCGCGCTGCTGCCCGGCGGCATTCGAGATGCGCAGTGTGTAGCTGCCATTGGCGCCCACCGCGAAATTTCCCGCGTGCGTCTTCGTGATCGACAGGTCGACCGTCGGCTCGCTCGTCGCGCTGACGATCTGCGCGAGCAGCAGCACGAGATCGCCGCCCGCGGAGAACTGCGTGGTCGCCGAGGTCTGGCCCGGCGACAGCAGCCCCGATACGTCGAACGTGTCGACGTCGAAGCCGTAGCTCGTCGCGTCACCGATCGGGTTCACCGTGCCGTCGTACGGCTGGACCGGCGGGTCGCTGCCGGGCACGTCGATGCCGTCGTCGAGCGCCGTGCCGTTGAAGCGCAGCGCTTCGGCAAAGCCGTTGAGCGGACCGGAATTGCCGGGATCGCCCTCCATCGCGACGACCGCGATGCGCCCATCGATGGCGCCGGCCGGTATGCGAAAGCCGTCGGGGGACAGGTTCAGCGCGCTGCCACGAAACGGCTGCAGGCCGTCGAAGACGTTGATCGCACGCAGCCGCTCGGACGGCGATCCGTAGACGACGACGAGCGACCAGCCGGCCGCCACGGCCGAGGTGCCACAGTGCGGCGCGCCGGTCGCCACCGTGAGCCCGCCGAACGTGAAGCTGCCGTTGCCGCTCACGCGGCTCGTGACATCCGCGAAGGCGCCGAAATAGGGATAGTCGGTGCCGGCATTGTTGAACGTGGCGGTGAACGTGCGGCTCGCCGGGACTCCACTGCCGTCCAGGGTCACATTCGCATCGATCGACGCGCCCGATCCGCCCCAGTAGAGATACGCCGCGACGATCGTCGCGCCGCCCGGGATGCCGGTCAGAGCGGCGGTGTCCGAGGCGCCCACCGCACAGGCGTTGCCGTTGTTGTCCTGCGAACGCAACGACCCGCCGGTCGCGACGAAATTGATGTTGCCGGTGAGGCGCGTGTAACGCGTGATCGGCGTCTGCTGTGCCTGCGCGACGCCGCCCCAGAGGGCGAGCGCCAGTAAAGACAGTGCCGGGAAAACGCGGGCGAGTCGCATCAGGGAGTCCTGCCCTCCGTGGCGTGAGTCGGAAGCATACGAGGCGGGCAGGCTCCGACGCGCGGACGAAAGTTGACGGCGTCGACAAATTATTATGCCCACACGGCATCCCGCGGGTAACTCTAGACCTGCGTCACAAATGCCCGCCCCGGCGCCCGCAAGAATCCACCTGTCCGCCATGGAAGGCACGAACACACTGTATCGACCGCCGCGACCGCCCTCTTTAGGGTGCGGCCCCCAACTCCACACCTTCGAGGAAGTCCGATGAACTTCTATAGCCAGTCGTTATCCGTCGCCGTCCTGGTGCTGCTCCCCGCGGGCCTCGTGCTCGCACAGGACAAGGGCTGCATCGAGCTCAGGACCACCGCACAGACCGAGCAGACCGTCACGGGCACGGACGGCAAGCCCGAGACGAAGCTCGTGCCCGCCGCCACGGTCGTACCCGGCTCCGAAGTCATCTGGACCGTCTCGGCCACCAACGTCTGCGGCAAGCCCGCCGGCGACGTCGCGATCGACAGCCCCATGCCCGATCACATGGTGTTCATCGCCGACTCCGCGGTGGCCGCGGCCTTCACGGTCAGCTATTCGGTGGACGGCAAGCGCTACGACAGCGCCGGCGCGCTCGCCGTGCGCAATGCCGACGGCACCACGCGCAGCGCGCGCCCCGATGAATTCCGCCACGTGCGCTATGCGATGCGCGCGGCGCTCGCCCCGGGCGAGACCGTCAGCGCCACGTACCGCACGCGCGTCGAGTAACCCCGTTTTCGCTTCTGTTGCAAGCAAAGGAGTATCGCAATGTTTCATGCAGGCAAACCGCGGCGGATCGTGCTCGCCGCGCTGGTCGCCGCGGGTTTCGGCACGTGGCAGACGGCAGGCGCCGTCGGCACCGCGGCCAACACGACGGTCAGCAACCAGTCGACGGTGAGCTATTCGGTCGGTGGTGTCGCGCAGACACCGATCGAGAGCTCGCCGACCGGCAACTCGACGCCGGGCGCCGGTGCGCCGACGACTTTCGTCGTCGACAATCGCATCGACCTCACGGTGACCGAGCTGTCGGGCGGCAATACGCCGGTGACCCCGGGGCAGCTGAACCAGGTGACGGCCTTCACCGTGACCAACACGGGTAACGGCCCGCAGGGTTACCAGCTCACGCCGACCAACCTCGCCGGCGGCGCGGTGTTCGGCAACACCGACAACTCCGACGTCGCGAACCTGCGCGTCTTCGTCGACAGCAATGCCAACGGCACCTATGACGCCGGTGTCGACACGGCCACCGCCATCGACACGCTGGCCGCCGACGCGGGCGTCGTCGTGTTCATCGTCGCCGATGTACCGGCGGGCGCAACGAACGGCCAGTTCGCGAACGTGCAGCTCTCGGCACGCGCAGCCGTGCCGGGTACGGGCGGCGCGACGCTCGCGACCGAGACCGCCGGCGCCGACACGCCGGGCGCGGTCGATACGGTGTTCGGCGACGCCGCGCGCGATGCGACCGAAGTCTCGGCCGACCAGTACGCCGTGTCCTCGGCGGCGCTCACCGTCACGAAGACCTCGGCGGTCGTGCAGGATCCGTTCAACAACACGACCGACCCGAAAGCGATTCCGGGCGCCTTCGTCGAGTACGCCATCGCGATCGCCAACACCGGCAGCGCGGCGGCAACGGGCCTGCAGATCAACGATCCGCTGCCGGCCAACACGACGTTCCGCACGGGCTCCTACAACGGCGCTGCGAGCGACGTGTCGATCACGGTGGGTGCGGGCCCGGCGACCTTCTGTGTCGCGGAAGCCGGTGCCGACACGAACGCCGACGGCTGTTCGCGCACCGCGACCGACCTCGTGGTCGGCGCACCGGCCCTGACCACGGTCGCGATCGGTGCGGGCAACGCGGTCACCGTGCGCTTCCAGGTCACGATCAACTGAGGACACGAAGTCCGACCATGAGGTGATCTTGCACAGCGCGAGCGGCGATACTCCTGCAACGCACCGGGGCGGGTCGGCACACAGCCGGCCCGCCCCGGCGGCGTTTTGGCGGTATCGCTCAACGGCCGCCGCGGCCGTGCTCGCGTTCACATTGTGGGTGTTCGGCGCGGGCGGCGCGCTCGCGCAGACACTGCCCGGCACCGTGATCCGCAATGTCGCCGCGGTGCAATTCGTCGACGGCGACGGCATCCCCGGGCGTGTGCTCACGAACGCGGCCGACCTCACCGTGGTGCCGGCGCCCTCGCGCGCCACACTGACGCTGTTGCGTGCGACTCCGCAGGGCGCACAGGGAGCGACCGCGACGACGCAGTGCATCGGCGCGGGCGGCACCGTGACGCTGCCGCCGCCCGTACTCGCCGACGGCACGACGGTCGATCCCGCGCGACCGTTGCCGCTCTCACCGGCGCCCGTCGTGCACGGCGGCGAGGCGCTCTTCCTGCGCCTCGCCGACGCCGACCAGAACCTCGACGCCACCGTGATCGACATGGTCGAAACCGAGGTGACGGCCGCGGGCGGCGATCACGAGCGGGTGCGGCTCAGCGAATCCGGCCCGAACACCGGTGAGTTCGTCGGCTATGTCCAGACGCGCGCCGCCGCGGCGAACGCCGGCGATTGCGTGCTGCAGGTCGAGCGCGACGCCACGCTCGCCTCGGCCTACGCCGACCGCGGCGATGCGGCCGACACGGCGAGCGCGCAGGCGCTGGTCGATCCCTATGGCCTCGTGTTCGATGCACGCACCGGTGCGCCGGTGAACGGCGCGCGCGTGCGCCTGGTTTCGTCGAGCGGCGCTGCCGCGCAAGTGGTCGGCGACGACGGCGTGAGCGCGTATCCCGCCGAGATGGTCACCGGCCAGCCGGTCACCGATGCCGGCGGCGCCGTATACAGCTTCGCGCCGGGCGTGTTCCGCTTCCCGCTGGTCGCGGCCGGCGACTACCGCCTCGAGATCGTGCCGCCGGCCGGGCACGCCTTCCCCTCGCGGACGAGCGAAGCCGACCTGCAGGCGCTGCCGGGCGCGCAGTATGCGCTCGGCCCCGGCTCCTTCGGCAACACCTTCACCGTGGCGGGCCCGGCGCCGACGAACGTCGACGTGCCGCTCGATCCGTCCGGCAGTGCGCTGTTCCTGCGGAAGAGCACCGTCACGACCGTCGCCGCCACGGGTGATTTCGTGCAGTACACGCTCACCTTGCAGAACGTCGGCACGAGCGGCCGCTTCTCCGGCGTCACGATCACCGATACGCTGCCCGCCGGCGTGCGCTACCGCCCGGGCTCGGCGCGCAGCGGCACAGTGCGCATACCCGATCCGGCCGTCAGTGCGGACGGCGGCACGCTCACGTTCGCGCCGGGCACGCTCGACCCCGGGACCACTGCGAGCCTGCGCTATGTCGTCGAGGTCACGGTGGGCGCCCGCGGCCCGGAACTGACGAACAGCGCGCGCGCGACATCGGACACCGGCGTCACATCCAACATGGCGCAGGCGGTCGTGCAGTTGCGCGAGGAACTCTTCCGCGAGCGCGCCATCGTGATGGGTCGCGTCGTCGCGGGCGGCTGCGATCGCGAATCGCGCGAGCTGCCGGGCGCGGCGGGGGTACGCGTCTATCTCGAGGACGGGCGCTACGCCATCACCGACGAGGATGGCAAGTACCACTTCGAGGACGTGCTGCCCGGCACACACGTCGTGCAGCTCGATACCGTGACTCTGCCCGCCGGCTATGCCGCCGCGGCCTGCAAGGGGCGCGTGCGCCATGCCGGCCGCGGTGCGTCCCGGTTCGTCGACGTCCGTGGCGGCGCGTTGTGGCGCGCCGATTTCGTGCTGGCGGCCGGCGAAGGCGCGAAGCCGCTGCCGGCACGCGCCGCACCCGGGACCGTGGCCGTCGCGCTGCCCGCCACGGCACGCACCACGCAGAACGCCCGCGCCGGGCAGGGCCCCGGTGCCGCGCGGCGCGCGCCCGCGCCGGCGGCGCGACCGACCGACCGCGCGACACTCGAGGGCATGCCCGACTTCACGCTGGAGGGGCTCGCGCCCGGCATCGCCTGGCTGTGGCCGGGGCCCGGATTCAACGCACCGATCGCGAGCGCGAAGGTGGCGATTGCCCACGGTCCGAAGGATCGCGTCGAACTGACGCTGAACGGCATCGCGGTGAGCCCGCTCAATTTCGACGGCACGGCACAGAACAATGCGAATACGGTCGCCGTGAGCCGCTGGCGCGGCATCGACCTGAAGGACGGCGACAACACGCTCGCCGCGAGCATCCGCGGCCCGGATGGCGGGATCGTCGAGACGATGACCCGCGTCGTGCACTACGCGGGAGGTGCCGTGCGGGCGGAGGTCGTGCCCGACCGTTCCACGCTCGTCGCCGACGGCCGCATGCACCCGATCGTGGCGCTGCGCCTCTACGACGCGTACGGCAAGCCGGCACGCCGCGGTACCCGCGGGCGGTGGCGCGTCGATGCACCGTATCGCACGTGGTGGGAGGTCGCCTCGCAACGCGAGAACCCGCTGGTCGCCGCAGGCGAGCGCGAACCGACCTTCGAGGTGGGCGACGACGGAATCGCGCTCCTCGAGCTCGAGCCGACCGCGCAGACGGGCAGCGCCGTTCTGCGGCTGCGCCTGAACGACCGGCAGAGCGAGGAACTGCGCGTATGGCTCGCCCCCGAGTCGCGCGACTGGATCCTGGTCGGGCTCGCCGAAGGCTCGGCCGCGTGGCGCACGGTTTCCGGCAACGCGGAGGCCGCGGCCGCCGCCGACCTCGACGAGGATTTCAGCGAAGACGGGCGCGTCGCGTTCTTCGCCAAGGGACGCATCAAGGGCGAGTTCCTGCTCACCCTCGCCTACGATTCCGCGCGCGACCCCTCGCTCGCGAAGCGTCGCCTGCTCGGCGTGATCGGACCGGATCGCTATTACACGCTCTACGGTGACGCGTCGGATCCGCGCGAGGAAGCCGCGAGCGCGCAGCAAGTCTTCGTGAAGCTCGAGCGCCGGCAGTTCATGGCGCTCTACGGCGACTTCGAGACCGGCCTCACCGTCACGGAACTCACGCGCTACAGCCGCTCGTTCACCGGGCTGCGCAGCGACTACGCGGGCGGGCGCTTCGGCTACACCGCCTTCGCCGCCGATTCGTCGCTCGGCTTCGCCAGGGACGAGCTGCGCGGCGACGGCACCTCCGGCCTCTATCGGCTGACCCGCGGCAACATCGTCGTCGGCAGCGACAAGCTGCGCATCGAGATCCGCGACCGCTTCAGGAGCGAGCAGGTGCTCGAGACGCGCCCGCTCAACCGCTTCGTCGACTACAGCATCGACTACTACTCGGGCACGCTCTACTTCAAGGAGCCCGTCCCGACGCGCGACGGGCAGTTCAACCCCGTCTACATCATCGCCGAGTACGAGGTGCACGGGAACGGCGAGGAGCACGTCACCGCGGGCGGACGCGGCAGCGTGCGCTTCGCGGGCGGTCGCGCCGAACTCGGCGCGACCTGGATCGACGAGGGCGCGCCGCAGGGCGATTCGTCGGTCTACGGTAGCGACCTGCGCTGGCGCTTCAATGGCTCGACCGAATGGCGTGCGGAGGTCGCGCACAGCGAATCGGACGATCCGGCGCGCGCCGCGGGTGCCGACGCCTGGCTCACGGAACTGAAACACGTGGGCGAGCGGCTCGACGCGCGCCTCTACGCGGGCGAAACCGAACCGGGATTCGGCACGGGCCAGCAACTCTCGAGCGAAGTCGGCACGCGCAAGGCCGGGCTCGACGCGCGCTTCAGGTTCGACGCACACTGGCAGGGACTCGGGGAATTCCATACCGAGGAAGCGCTCGCGACCGGCGCCGACCGGCGACAGGCCAGCCTCGAGCTGCGGCGCGAGGCCGAACTCGGGCGCATCGGTGTCGGCCTGCGCAGCGTCGAGGACAGTGGCACCGCGAACGGCTCCGCCCGGTCGGAGCAGGCGTTCGTGTCGGCCAGCCGCGATCTCTTCGCCCGCCGGGTGACCTTGCGCGGCTCGCTCGATGCGAACCTCGGCGGTGGCGCCGCCGGGAGCGTCGACTATCCGGACCGCTATCTGCTCGGCACGGACTACGCGTTGCGCGACGACGTGAAGCTCTTCGCCGAGTATGAGCACGCCGACGGCGCGACTTTCGACGCCGACATGGCCCGCGTCGGCGCGCGCGCCACGCCCTGGAACCGCGCGCAGCTCACCTCGGGCATCACGCAGCAGGCGAGCGAGTACGGCCCGCGCACGTTCGCGAACTTCGGCCTCACCCAGGGCTGGCAGGTCAACGAGCACCTCGGGCTCGACGCCGGCGTCGACAGCAGCAACACGGTGCGCGGCCCCGGCCTCGCGCCGCTCGTGCCCGGCCGGCCGCTCGCCTCCGGCACGCTCTCGGACGACTATTTCGCAAGCTTCGTCGGTGCGCTCTACCGCACCGGGTTGTGGACCGCCACCTCACGCATCGAATGGCGCGCGTCCGACAACGAGGACCGCGCGGTGCTCTCCGGCGGGCTGTATCGCGAGCCGGTGCGCGGCCACGCCGTTGCGCTCACGCTGCGCGCGATGCAGAGCGACTTCACGACGGGTGCCGACACCACGGCGGCCGACGCGCAGTTCGCCTGGGCTTTCCGTCCGGTCGAAAGCCGCTGGATCGTGCTCGACCGCCTCGACCTGCGCTACGAGCGCGAGGCAGGTATCGCGGCGGAGCGCGACGCCGCGCGCGTGATCAACAACGTGAACGCGAACTGGCAGCTCGGCCCGCGCACGCAACTCGGCGTGCAATGGGGGCTGCGGTATGTGCGCAGCAGCTTCGACGGCGAGCGGTACGACGGCTTGTCCGACCTCTACGGCGTCGACGTGCGGCGGGACCTCACGGCGCGATTCGACCTCGGCGTGCACGGCACGGCGCTCAATTCCTGGCAGTCCGGTACGCACGACTATGCGCTCGGCCTCGACCTCGGCATCACCGTCGCGAAGAGCCTGTGGATCTCGGTCGGCTACAACGTCCAGGGATTCGCGGATGACGATTACGGCGCAAGCCGCTACACGGCGAGCGGCCCCTACGTGAAACTGCGCCTGAAAGCCGACCAGGACACGTTCAAGGACCTGCCGTGGCGCCGGCGCCCTTGACCGTCACTGGCCGCACGGTTTGCTCGCGCCGTCGCGAAAGCGTGCACGGAAGGCGAACGGCAGTTCCGCCCCGATTTCGACCGCGCCGGTAACGAGCGCGGCCGGGCGCGCGCGTCGCGCTAAAATGCGGGGTTCATGGCATTCATCCGCATCCGCGGCGCGCGGACCCACAACCTGAAGAACATCGACGTCGACCTGCCGCGCGACCGGCTGATCGTGATCACGGGCCTGTCGGGTTCCGGCAAGTCCTCGCTCGCGTTCGACACGCTCTATGCCGAAGGGCAGCGGCGCTATGTCGAATCTCTGTCTGCCTACGCGCGCCAGTTCCTGTCGATGATGGACAAGCCGGATGTCGACTCGATCGAGGGACTGTCGCCCGCGATCGCGATCGAACAGAAAGCGGCGTCGCACAACCCGCGCTCGACCGTCGGGACGGTGACCGAGATCCACGACTACCTGCGCCTCCTGTACGCACGTACCGGCACGCCGCGCTGCCCGGACCACGGGATCGACCTCGCGGCGCAGACCGTGAGCCAGATGGTCGACCAGGTGCTCGCCCTGCCGGACGGCGCCGCGGCCCTGCTGCTGGCGCCCGTGGTCGATGCGCGCAAGGGCGAGCACCGTGACGTGCTCGGGGATCTCCAGGGCCAGGGCTTCGTGCGCGCACGCATCGACGGGCGCGTGCACGAGTTCGACGCGCTGCCCGCGCTCGATCCGAAGAAGAAGCACACGATCGAGGCGGTCGTGGACCGCTTCCGCATCCGCGCGGATGCGGGCCAGCGGCTCGCGGAATCGCTCGAGACGGCGCTGCGTCTCTCGGGCGGGACCGCGCGGCTCGCACTCGCGGACGGCAGCGCGGAGGAGATCCTGTTCTCGAACCGCCAGGCCTGCCCCGTCTGCGGTTACAGCGTGCCGCCCCTCGAACCGAAGATGTTCTCGTTCAACAATCCGGCCGGCGCATGCCCGACCTGTGACGGCCTCGGCACGCAGGGCTTCTTCGACCCGCAGCGCGTCGTCGCGCACCCCCACCTGTCGCTCGCCGGCGGCGCGGTGCGCGGCTGGGACCGCCACAACCACTATTACTTCCAGACGATCCAGTCGCTCGCGCGACACTATCGCTTCGACATCGAGGCGCCGTGGAGCGGGTTGCCGCCGAAAGTACGCCGCGCGCTGCTCGACGGCAGCGACGATGAAGTGATCGAGTTCCGCTACGCCGAGGCAGGCGGCAAGGCGAAGCGCTCGCGTCACCCGTTCGAGGGCATCGTGCCGAACCTCGAGCGGCGCTATCGCGAAACCGGCTCGCCGCGCGTACGCGAGGAACTGGCGAAGTACCGCGGAACGCGCCCGTGCACGGATTGCGGCGGCTCGCGACTGAACCGCGCGGCGCGCCACGTGTTCGTCGACGGGCGCAGCCTGCCGCAGGTGGCGCAGTTGTCGGTGGGGGCCGCGCACGAATTCTTCCGCGGCCTCTCGGTCGCCGGCTGGCGCGGCGAGGTGGCGGCGCGCATCGTGCGGGAAGTCGGCGAGCGGCTGCGCTTCCTCGTCGACGTCGGCCTCGATTACCTGACACTCGACCGCAGCGCCGATACGCTTTCGGGCGGCGAAGCGCAGCGCATCCGCCTCGCGAGCCAGATCGGCTCCGGTCTCACGGGCGTCATGTACATCCTCGACGAGCCGTCGATCGGGCTGCACCAGCGCGACAACCGGCGCCTGCTCGATACGCTGCGGCATCTGCGCGACCTCGGCAACACGGTGATCGTCGTCGAGCACGACGAGGAGGCGATACTCGCGGCGGAGCATGTCGTCGACCTCGGGCCGGGCGCCGGCACGCACGGTGGCGAAGTCGTGGCGGCGGGCACGCCGGCGGAAATCATGGCCACGGCGGCGTCCCTGACCGGCCGCTACCTCGCCGGCCGTGAATCGGTGCCGATGCCCGCGCTGCGCAAGCGCACGGACGGGCGGCGGCTGCGCATCGTCGGCGCCACGGGCCACAATCTGCGGAGCGTCACCGTCGACATCCCGGTCGGCCTGATGACCGTCGTCACGGGTGTCTCGGGCTCGGGCAAGTCGACCCTGGTCAACGACACGCTTCAGGCGCACGCTGCCGCGCAGTTGGGCGGCACGATGGCCACCGGCGCGCCCTGTGAGCGCATCGAGGGCCTCGAGCACCTCGATCGCGTGATCGACATCGACCAGAGCCCGATCGGCCGCACGCCGCGATCGAACCCGGCGACTTACACCGGGCTCTTCACGCCGCTGCGCGAACTCTACGCGCAGGTGCCGGAAGCCCGCGCGCGCGGCTATGAGGCCGGGCGCTTCAGCTTCAACGTGAAGGGCGGCCGCTGCGAGGCGTGCCAGGGCGACGGGGTACTGAAGGTCGAGATGCACTTCCTGCCCGACATCTACGTGCCGTGCGACGTGTGCAAGGGCCAGCGCTACAACCGCGAGACTCTCGAGATCCGCTACCGTGGACGCAACATCCACGAGGCGCTGGACATGACGGTCGAGGAGGCCCTGCGCTTTTTCGCGGCCATCCCGCCGGTCGCGACGCGCCTCGCCACGCTCGGGGAAGTGGGCCTCGCCTACCTGAAGCTCGGCCAGAGCGCGACGACGCTCTCGGGCGGCGAAGCCCAGCGCGTGAAGCTCGCGCGCGAACTGGCCAAGCGAGCCACGGGCCGCACGCTCTACATCCTCGACGAGCCGACGACCGGCCTGCATTTCCACGACGTGGCGCAGCTGCTCGCGGTGCTGCAGCGATTGCGCGACGAGGGCAACACGATCGTCGTGATCGAGCACAATCTCGATGTCGTGCAATGCGCCGACTGGGTGGTCGACCTCGGCCCCGAAGGCGGCGCCGGCGGCGGCACCGTGGTGGCTGCCGGTACGCCCGAGGACATCGGGCGCGTCGCGGGTTCGTACACCGGGCAGTACCTGCGACAGCACGACGCGCCGCGGCGATGAGCCGGCCGGTGCGGTCCTACGGGCTTGCTCGTATTGTGACGGCCGGCTTACGCACCGACAATGCCGGGTAGTCGGCAGTGGACAGGAGCGCACGCATCATGGTTCGACCGGCCAGGAAAAAGACAGCTTCACGACCTCCGCGCGGCGATCGCAGCCGTGTGGCGAGGGCGCGCGCACGCACCCGCAAGCCCGACAGCACACGGCGCTCGCCGCTGCCTGCGTTCATCCGCGCGGAGCAGGGCGACCTCGCGCGCGACGATCGCGCCTACATCCGGCGCAAGCTCGGCACGCGGCTCGGCAAGTTCCAGGATGACATCGTGCGCATCAGCGTGCGTACGGACGACCTGAACGGACCGCGCGGCGGCGTCGATCGGCTGTGCCGGATCAAGGTCACGCTGCGCGGCATGCCCACGGTCGTATATGAATGCCGGGATGCTTCGCTCGATGCCGCGATCGACGGAGCGCTCGCGGGCACCGAGCGCACCGTGCGGCGCGCTCTCGGGCGTCACCGCAAGCGGCCGCTCAGGCGCAATGGTTGAGCGCGCGACAGATCGCATCGACGTGTCGATGATCGGTCCCGCAGCAACCACCGACTACGGCCAGGCCCGGCAGCAGGGCCCCGAGGGCCCGATGCTCCGCACCGAGTGATTCCGGATCACCGGCATCGAGATCGCTCGATGCATCGAGCTCCGCATGGCTGCGCCTCGATGCATTGGCCCGCAGGCCGCGGATGCGGGCGCGCCAGTTGTCATGCTCGCCGGCCGAGGCGAGCACGCGCTCGAAGTGGGTCGGGTGCGCGCAATTGATCATGTAGTAGATCGGCGCCCTGTCCGTCGCGTCATCCGTCCTGCGGATGGCGTCGGCGAGTGTGTCACCCGACGGCAACCTGCCGTCCGTTTCGAGCGTGAACGAGATGACGACGGGCATCGCCGCGGCCTGCGCCGCCCGCGCCACGCCGACGGCCTCCTCGACATAGTTCATCGTGAATGCGGCCACCATGTCGGCATCGGTGCCGGCGAAGGTATCGATCTGCGCCGAGTGGTAGGCGCGGGCGCCGTCGATGCTCATGCGCGCGTCCGCGCGGTAGCCGTCACCGCGCGGGCCGATATTGCCGCTCACGACCATGCGGCACTCCGCGCTCGCGTGTGCCGCGCGCAGTTCGAGCATCAGGCCGATGGCGGTACGGTTGACGTCCGCGAGCGAACGTGCGTCGTACCCCAGCTTCGCCGCCCAGTCCGCGTTCGCACGCCAGGTCGGGGCCTCGAGGACGAAACCACGCTGCAGCGCACGCGCAATCCTGGCGTACCGCGCGTAGTACGCGCGCAGTACCTCGGTACCCGCCGCACTCTTCAGCAGGTCGAACGCCGCGAAATGCGGCAGATCGATGCCCTCGTGATGGATCAGGGTCGTCTCGAGCCCGCCGTCGGTGGCGAACGCCTTGCCCGACAGTTGCGGGAGTTCGTGCCTGTACCTGCTCATCGTGATCCCTCCGTGGAAATATCCTTGAACCGCAGCATCTCGAGGAGACGCGTCGACGCGCCGTCATGGAAGCCGGCCCGCGGCGCGAAATCCCGCGGGTTGGCGAAGGTGCCGAATATCAGGTCGAACAGCGGCAGATCGGCGAAATTGCCGTCGTGCACGCCGCGCGCATGATGGCGTGAGTGGCTCTCGGGCCGCTGCACGATGTAGCCGAGCCAGTGCGGCGTGCGAATGTTCGCGTGCTGGAACACCCCGAGGAACATCGTCACGTACGCGAACAGCGCGATCGCCCCGGGCGCGAGGCCGAGCAACGTCAGGCTCGCGCTCGACAATACCGTCCAGCCGATCATGTCGAGCGGGCTGAACCAGAACGCCCCGAAGGTGTCGAGCCGCTCGGCGCTGTGATGCATCTGGTGAAAGCCGCGCCATAGCCACGTCGAGCGGTGCATGCTGCGATGCCAGGCATAGACGCCGAGCTCGTAGAACAGCAGCCCCGCGAGCGCGCCGCCCCAGCGGCCGAGCCCCGACAGGTCGGCGAATTTCCACGCTGCGAGGGGCTCCGCCCAGAGCCACGGCAGCCAGGAGGCGATGGAAAAGTAGACGACGAAGGCCGCGAGCCCCTTGAGGCGCCAGCCACGCACAAGTGGTAGATTGCGGGCCGGCAGCACGTGCTCCCAGGCGATCAGTGCGGCGTAGATGGCGAGCGTGGTCAGCGTGACGGGGTCCCGGAGCAGATCGAGCGGGGTGGGCATGGCATCGTCCTTGTCGCCGGTTCAGTGGCGAGGAAGCGTAGTGGAGCGGCCCGTCGTCGACTAAAGCCGATCAGGCAAGGAAGCGGACATTTCGGCCATGAGGGGACGGATTGCGATACTCGCGATTCCCGAGACCACGGCATCGCTCGTGTACGGGATGTTCGACCTGTTCCTGTCGGCCGGGCGCGACTGGCCGCTGATCGTCGATGGCACACCCGGCCCGCAGTTGCTCGAGCCGACAATCGTCGCCAGATGCCGCGGCGGGATGCGTGTCTCGAACGGGGTGCAGATCGTGCCGGCGGCGACCCTCGACGAGGGGTGTGATTTCGACGTCGTCTGCATCCCTGAACTCAACGTTCCGCCTGCGCAGCCGCTCGCGGGCCGCTATGACGCGGAAGTTGCGTGGCTCGGGCGCTGCCACACGCGTGGCGCGATACTCGCGACCGCATGCTCCGGCGCGCTGTTGCTCGCCGAGGCGGGCTTGTTGCGCGGCGAGGAGGCGACCACGCACTGGGCGTATGCCGACACGTTGCGCACGCGGTACGACGGCATCCACGTGCACACGCAGCGCGCGATGGTCGTCGCGGGGGAGGGTCAGCGTCTCGTCATGGCGGGCGGCGGCACCTCATGGCTCGATCTGACGCTGTACCTGATTGCGCGCCTCGCCGGCCCGCAGGTCGCCATGCAGACCGCGCGCATCAATCTCGTCGAGTGGCACGAGATAGGCCAGCAACCGTACGCGTGCCTCGCGCGCAAGAGCCAGGTGCAGGACGCGATCATCGCGCGCTGCCAGATCTGGATCGCCGGGCATTACAGCGAGCCGGCGCCGGTTGCGGCCATGGCGCGCCTGTCGGGGCTCGCCGACCGCTCGTTCAAGCGCCGCTTTCGGCAGGCGACCGGCATGTCGCCGCTCGAATACGTGCACACGCTGCGACTCGAGGAAGCCAAGCAGATGCTCGAGGCAGGCAGCGAGACGATCGAGTCGATCGCGAGCGCGGTCGGTTACGAGGACGCCGGGTTCTTCTCGCGGCTGTTCCGCCGCCGCGTGGCATTGACACCCGCGCAGTACCGCCGCCGCTTCGGTTCGATGCGGCGCGCCCTGTCCGCCGCCTGAATCAGCCGCTGCGCGCGCGCGACGGGCCTGAGCGGAACGATTGTCGCACTTCGCCGTTCGCGACACGTTCCTCGTAGTCGCCGCGCGTGTAATCGGACACGACGCGACGCCAGAATTTCACCGCGCCCGGATTGCGCAGGTACTCGAGCACGTCCCAACGCCCGGCGAAGCGGTCGAGGATCAGGGCCGCCGCGCTGTGGCCGATGCCGAGGCGCCGGTACGCGCGCGCGATGAAGAACTCCGCCATGTGGAAATCGGCCGCCGGGCGCCCCGGGGTCGCGCGACCCGGAAGGACCATCGCGAAACCGACCGGCGCCGAGGACTTGCAGATCGTCAGGATGCGCGCGCTCGAATCCGCGAACCAGCGGGCGAGCTGGTCGGGCTCGCGATGACCCACTTCACCGAGCGCGGGGAAGACGCCCGTGTTGAGCGGCGCGAGATCGTCGAGGTATTCGCGAAAGACGCTTTCGATCCAGCGTCTGTCGAGCGCCGAGGCGCGTGCGTCCCTTACCGTCACCGACAAACCGCACTCTCCAGATGACGAGGCCCGGACAGGCGATGTGACTCGCCAGCCGGGCCTCGGGTGAGCCTAGGGCTCGGGAGAAGAGCAATTCTCTCGAATTACTTCTTCACCTCTTCGGCCGCCGCGTTGGCAGCATCCGTCGCAGCGCCAGCCGCCGCGTTGGCAGCGTCCGTCGCAGCGCCGGCCGCCGCATTGGCCGCATCCGTCGCAGCACCGGCCGCCGCATCGGCGGCCGCGCCGGCGGCGTCGGTCGCAGCGTCCGTCGCGACGCTGGCCGCATCCGTCGCCGCATCGGTCGCTGCAGCAGCCGCGTCGGCGGCGGCGTCGGCAGCCGGAGCGGCCGTGTCGGCCGGCTTGCTGCACGCGGTCAGAACGAGCGCCGCCAGGAGGGCGCCAAAAGCAAGTTTCGTCTTCATTGATCGATACCCCAGAAGAGAAGCGAGAGTGGTTGAATATGAGACAGATCACGCGATTTTCATCGCCGCGGCAAATTCTATAGAGTCCGGAAATCTTTTGAAACAGCACGGAACCGCCTGTCGGCCCATCGCGGCCGTCAGAATCCGCCTACGAGACACGCCCATGCAGCCTGACGCGCTCGACGAGTTGTTCCCCTCCCACCTCGAGGCTGTCGGGGCGGCCACTTCCGGGGCCCTCGCGGCCTGCGGCTATGACGCCCTCGTCCTGCATTCCGGGGGCCTCAAGGGAGTCGATTTCGACGACTACCACTATCCGTTCAAGGCGCACGCCGCATTCAAGCTCTGGGCGCCGCTCGCGGACAACCCCGACTGTTTCGTCCTCGTGCAGCCGGGTCGCCGCCCACGCCTCCTCTTCAACCGCCCGGACGACTACTGGCACAAACCGTCGCCATTGCCCGACAGCTGGTGGACGGGCGCCTTCGACATCGAGCCGGTCAGGGACCGGGCGGCCGCGCGCGCGGCGATCCCGGACCCGGCTCGCGCGGCCTTCATCGGTGACGCAGCCGGATTCGACGACTGGGGTTTCGCGGCCGTGAATCCCGCCCCGCTCCTCACCCGCCTCGATTACGGACGGGCGCGCAAGACACCCTACGAGATCGCCTGCCTGCGCGCGGCGAACCGCCTCGGCGCCCGCGCGCACACGGCCGCGGCACGGGCGTTCGAGTCCGGGGAGAGCGAGTACGGCATCGCGCTCGCATACATGGCCTCGATCGCCGTGCGCGAGCAGGAACTGCCGTACAACCCGATCATCGCGCTCAACGCCGGCGGGGCGGTGCTGCACTACCAGGTGCTCGAGCGCCGCCCGCCCGCGGAGCACCATTCGATGCTGATCGACGCGGGGGCGACATTCGCGTGCTACGGGTCCGACATCACCCGCACCTATTCACACAGCGACCCGGACTTCGCGGCACTCGTCGGCCGGATGGACGACGTGCAACTCGCGCTCTGTGCCGGTGTGCGTGCCGGGGTGGACTGGCGCGACCTGCACCTCACGGCCCATCGTCTCGTCGCCGAACTGCTGCACGACAGCGGCCTCATCACGCTCGATGCCGAGGCAGCGGTCGACACCGGCCTCTCCGGCGTATTCCTGCCGCACGGCCTCGGCCACCTCCTCGGCCTGCAGGTGCACGATGTGGGCGGCACGCTCGCCTCGCCCGAAGGCGGCGAGATCCCACGTCCGCCGGGCCATCCGAACCTGCGCCTGACGCGTGTCCTCGAAGAAGGCTGCGTCGTGACCATGGAGCCCGGGCTCTACTTCATCGATTCGCTGCTCGCGGCCGCCCGGGCGAACAGCCACGCGCGCCACATCGACTGGGCGCGCGTGGCGCAGTTCGCCCCGTTCGGCGGCATCCGGATCGAGGACAACCTCGCGGTCACGGCCTCCGGCTGCGAAAACCTGACACGTGAGGCGTTCAGGACCCTTTCTTGAGCAGGTCGCGGATTTCCCCGAGCAGCACCTCGTCCCGTGGCGGCGGCGGCGGCGGCGCCGCGGGATCGGGCCGTTTCAGCTTGTTGATCAGCTTGATCGCCATGAAGAGCGCCAGGGCAATGATCATGAAATCGAAGATGGTCTGCAGGAAAACGCCGTACTTCAGCACCACGGCCGAGCCGTCCGGGGCCGCGCCGAGATTGACGGCGAGGTCACTGAAATTGACGCCCCCCACCGCCATGCCGATCGGCGGCATGATGACATCCGCGACCAGCGACGAGACGATTTTGCCGAAAGCCGCACCGACCACGACACCGACCGCGAGGTCGATGACGCTGCCCTTCATGGCGAATTCCTTGAATTCCGAAGCAAGGCCCATGGCGCACTCCTTTGTTGTTGTGCCGCCCTGGAGGATACCCGTGAATCGCCCCGTCGCGGGGCATTGACGCGCCAGGCTCCCGGGTGGGGGCTCGCCGGCGCGCCAACGAAAAAGCCCGGCACGCCCCGGGCTTCTTCTTCTCTGACTATCAGCTATACGCTGTCTGCTATTTGCTCCTGGCCTTCTTTTTCGCCGCCTTCTTCGGAGCAGCCTCCGTCTCCGCCTTGGCGGGCCTGGCCGCCTTCTTCGCGGGTGCCTTCTTCTTCGCGGCCTTCGCCTTCTTCGCCGCCGGCTCGTCCGTGCCGGCCGCCGGCGCGGCCTCACCCGGGCCGTCGACCAGCTGCATCAGCGCCATCGGCGCCGAATCGCCCGGCCGCGGCATCATGTGCAGGATGCGGGTATAGCCGCCCGGGCGCGTCTTGAAGCGCGGGCCGAGGTCCGCGAACAGCTTGTCGACGACCACCGCATCGCGCAGGCGCGAGAAGGCGAGGCGACGATTGGCGTGCGAATCGCTCTTCGCGAGCGTGATCAGCGGCTCGACGACGCGGCGCAGCTCCTTCGCCTTCGGCAGCGTGGTGCGGATGGTTTCGTGCCGGAGCAGCGATACGCTCATGTTGCGCAGCATCGCCTGGCGATGCGGGCTGTTGCGCGACAGCTGCCGTCCGGAAAGGTTGTGACGCATGGACTTCTCTTCCTTCGACTCTTACAGCGTGATGCCGCGCTCTTCGTCGTGCTTCAGGGCAGTCGGCGGCCAGCCGTCGATCCGCATGCCGAGCATGAGGCCGTGGCTCTGCAGCACTTCCTTGATCTCGGTGAGCGATTTCTTGCCGAGGTTCGGCGTGCGCAGCAGTTCCACTTCCGTGCGCTGCACGAGATCGCCGATGTAGTGGATGTTCTCGGCCTTGAGGCAGTTGGCGCTGCGCACCGTGAGCTCGAGCTCGTCCACGGGGCGCATCAGGATCGGGTCGAACTGCATCTCGGAGACCTTCGCGGCCGACTCCTCCTCGCCCTGCAGGTCGACGAACACCGACAACTGGTCCTTCAGGATGCTGCCCGCGCGACGGATCGCCTCTTCGGCGTCGATCGTGCCGTTCGTCTCGATGTCGATCACCAGCTTGTCGAGGTCGGTGCGCTGCTCGACGCGCGCCGCGTCGACCGCATAGGTCACGCGACGGATCGGGCTGAACGACGCATCGAGCTGCAGGCGGCCGATCGGGCGCGACTGCTCCTCGAACGCGGCGCGCTGCACGGCCGGGCGATAGCCGCGGCCACGCTCGACGCGCAGCGTCATCGTCAGCTCGCCGGCCTTCGTCAGGTTGGCGATCACGAGTTCGGGGTTCACGACCTCGATGTCGTGGTCCGTCTGGATATCGCCGGCCGTGACCGGGCCCGGGCCCTTCTTCGACAGGCGCAGTTCGGCGCTGTCGCGCGTGTGCATGCGCAGCGCCACCTGCTTCAGGTTGAGCAGCACGTCGACGACGTCTTCCTGCACGCCCTCGATGCTCGTGTACTCGTGCAGCACGCCGTCGATCTCGGCTTCCGTGATCGCGGCGCCAGGCATCGACGACAGCAGCACGCGCCGCAGCGCATTGCCGAGCGTGTGGCCGAAGCCGCGTTCGAACGGCTCGATCACGACACGCGCCTGGCGCGGCGCGAGCGGCTGAACCTTGACGACGCGAGGCTTCAGAAATTCGCTGACCGATCCTTGCATGACTACCACCTTTATTTCGAGTAGAGCTCGACAACGAGGTTTTCGTTGATGTCAGGGAGCACGTCTTCGCGGCCGGGCACGGCCTTGAACACGCCCTTCATCTCCTTGTCGTTGACCTCGACCCATTCCGGCAGACCGACCTGTGAGGCGATCTGCATCGCGTTCTGGATGCGCAGCTGCTTGCGCGCCTTCTCGCGCACCTGCACCACGTCTCCCGCCTTGACCTGGTACGAGGCGATCGTGACCGCCTCGTCGTTGACGTCGATGCCCTTGTGCGCGACGAGCTGGCGCGCCTCGGCCCGCGTCGCCGCGAAGCCCATCCGGTACACGACGTTGTCGAGCCGGCATTCGAGCAGCTTCAGCAGGTTCTCGCCGGTGGCGCCCTTGCGGCTCGCGGCCAGCGTGTAGTAGTTCGAGAACTGGCGCTCGAGCACCCCGTACATGCGGCGCAGCTTCTGCTTCTCGCGCAGCTGCGTGCCGTAGTCCGAGAGGCGCTGGCGACGCTCGCTCTTCACGCCGCCCGGGGGCACCGTGAACTTGCACTTGTTCTCGAGCGGCTTCACGCCGCTTTTCAGGAATAGGTCGGTGCCCTCGCGGCGGGCGAGCTTGCACTTCGGGCCGGTGTAACGTGCCATGTATCGTTGTCCTCCGTCGGTCAGACGCGCCGCTTCTTCGGCGGGCGGCAGCCGTTGTGCGGGATCGGCGTGACGTCCGCGATGCTGGTGATCTTGAGGCCGCAGGCGTTCAGCGCGCGCACGGCGGACTCGCGGCCGGGGCCGGGGCCGCCGACGCGTACTTCGACGTTCTTCAGGCCGTGCTCCTGCGCCGCGGTGCCCGCCTTCTCGGCGGCCACCTGTGCGGCGAACGGCGTGCTCTTGCGCGAACCGCGAAAGCCGCAGCCGCCCGATGTCGCCCACGAGAGCGTGTTGCCCTGGCGATCGGTGATCGTGATGATCGTGTTGTTGAACGACGCGTGGATGTGCGCGATGCCGTCCAGCACGTTCTTGCGTGCCTTCTTCGGCTTTTTCGCGCCCGCCGCCGCCGTCTGCTGCTTCGTTTCAGCCATGTCTTATGCCTTGCCCGGAGGTGCGTTCAGCTTGACCGCCTGCTTGCGCGGGCCCTTGCGCGTGCGCGCGTTCGTGCGCGTGCGCTGGCCGCGGACCGGCAGGCCCTTGCGATGACGGAAGCCGCGGTAGGCACCGAGGTCCATCAGGCGCTTGATGTTCATCGAGACCTCGCGACGCAGGTCGCCCTCGACCGGCGCCTTCGCGATCGCCGAGCGGATCGCATTGATCTCCGCCTCGGTCAGGTCCTTGACGCGTGTGCCCGGATCGACGCCCGCGGCCTCGCAGACCGCGCGCGAACGCGAGCGGCCCATGCCGTAGATGTGCGTGAGCCCGATCCACACGTGCTTGTTCATCGGGATGTTGATGCCCGCTATACGTGCCATGTGCTTACCCTTGCCGCTGCTTGTGGCGGACGTCGGAGCAGATGATGTACACCACGCCGCGACGCCGTACGACTTTGCAGTTCTTGCAAATCTTTCTGACCGAAGGTCTGACTTTCATGACTCAACCCTGTGGCGCGCCGCCGCGCCCGTAGCCCAGCAGGTTCGCCTTCTTCAGAAGGCCCGGATAGTGGTGGGACATCATGTGAGCCTGCAGCTGCGCGATGAAGTCCATGACCACGACCACGACGATCAGCAGCGAGGTGCCGCCGAACTGGAATGGCACGCCCTGCGAGGAGATCAGGATCTCGGGCAGCAGGCACACGCCGGTGACGTACAGCGCGCCCCACAGCGTGAGCCGCGTGAGCACCTTGTCGATGTACTCGCCGGTCTGCTGCCCAGGGCGGATGCCCGGAATGAACGCGCCCTGCTTCTTCAGGTTGTCGGCGGTATCGCGTGCGTTGAACACGAGCGCCGTGTAGAAGAAGCAGAAGAAGAAGATCAGGCCCGCGTACAGCACGAGGTGCAGCGGCTGGCCGTAGCCGAGCGCCGCCGCGACCTGCTGCAGCACGGAGGCGGCCGTCGAGGTGCCGGTGCCCGCGAAACTCGCGACCGTCGCCGGGAACAGCAGCAGGCTCGACGCGAAGATCGGCGGGATCACGCCCGACATGTTCAGCTTGAACGGCAGGTGCGTGCTCTGGCCCGCGTACATGCGCCGCCCGACCTGGCGCTTCGCATAGTTCACGGCGATGCGCCGCTGGGCACGCTCCACGTAGACGCAGAACGCGGTCACGCCGACGATCAGGATCACGAGCAGCAGCGCGAACGGGCCCGACATCTCGCCGGTGTTGACCGCCTCGACCGTGCGGCCGACCGCACCCGGCAGCCCCGCGACGATACCGGCGAGAATCAGCATCGAGATGCCGTTGCCGACCCCGCGCTCGGTCATCTGCTCGCCGAGCCACATCAGGAACATCGTGCCGGTCGTCATCGTGACGGTCGCGGTGAACAGGAACTGCCAGCCGCCGCCGCCGAGCGCCATGCCGCCGTTCTGCAGCGCCATCGCGGCGGCGAACGACTGCACGACGCCGAGGCCGAGCGTGCCGTAACGCGTGATCTGCGACAGCCGGCGGCGACCCGACTCGCCTTCCTTCCTGATCTCGACGAACGAGGGCAGCACCATCGACATCATCTGCACGATGATCGACGCCGAAATGTACGGCATCACACCCATCGCGAAGATCGACAGGCGCTCGAGCGCACCGCCCGAGAACATGTTGACGATGCCGAGGATCGTGCTCGACTGGTCGTCGAAGAAACGCGCGACCGCGCCCGGGTCGATGCCGGGAACCGGAATGAACGTGCCGATGCGATACACGATCAGCGCACCGATCAGGAACAGCACACGGCTGCGGATCTCGCCTACGCGAGCCGCATCGCCGAGCATGGCCGCCGGATTGCTGGTCGTGGTCGCCACGCTTTACGCCTCGACCTTCCCGCCCGCGGCTTCGATCGCGGCGCGGGCACCCCTGGTCGCCGCGACGCCCTTCAGCGTCACGGCCTTGCCGATCTCGCCCGACAGCACGACTTTCGCCTGCCCGGCGAAGACCGGTACGACATTCGCCTTCTTCAGCGCCTCGAGGTCGATCACCGCGGCGTCGACCTTCGCGAGCTCGGACAGGCGCACTTCGGCGCGGCTCGCCTTGATCTTCGAGCGAAAGCCGACCTTCGGCATGCGGCGCTGCAGCGGCATCTGGCCGCCTTCGAAGCCGACCTTGTGGTAGCCGCCCTTGCGTGCGCGCTGGCCCTTGACGCCGCGGCCGCAGGTCTTGCCCTGGCCGGCCGACGCACCGCGGCCGACGCGCAGGCGCGCACGCCTGGCACCCGGGGCGGGCTTGAGGGTATTGAGTCGCATCAGGCGTTCTCCACTTTCACGAGGTGGCGCGCCGCCCGGATCATGCCGCGGTTCTCCGCGGTGTCGGCGACGGTCACGGTCTGGTGGCGGCGGCGCAGGCCGAGGCCCCGCACCGACGCGGCGATCGATTGCAGCTGTCCGGCGACGCTTTTCTCGAGCGTCACGCGCACCCGGGCTTTGCTGGTTCCGCTCATGCTCAGGCTCCGATCAGCTCTTCGACGCTCTTGCCGCGCTTGGCCGCGAACTCGTCCGGCGAACGCACTGCGCCGAGCGCGTTGACGGTCGCCCGCACGACATTGATCGGGTTGCGCGAGCCGTAGCTCTTCGCCAGCACGTTGCGCACGCCCGCGCACTCGAGCACGGCGCGCATGCCGCCGCCCGCGATGACGCCGGTACCGTCGGCCGCCGGCTGCATCAGGACCCGGGTCGCGCCGTGCGTGCCCTTCACCGGGTAGTGCAGCGTGTCGCCGCGCAGGCTCACGTTGACCATGTTCTTGCGTGCCTGCGCCATCGCCTTCGAGATGGCGACCGGCACTTCGCGCGCCTTGCCGAACCCGAACCCGACGCGACCGGCGCCGTCGCCGACCACCGTCAGCGCAGTGAACCCGAACTGCCGGCCGCCCTTGACGACCTTGGCCGTGCGATTGACCGCGACCAGCTTCTCGAGAAACTCGTCGGCCGGCTGCTGCTTGTCTCGTCCGCCCATGCGTGATCTTTCCACGTCAGAACTCCAGGCCCGCTTCGCGCGCGGCGTCGGCCAGCGCCTTCACGCGGCCGTGATACTGAAAACCGGAACGGTCGAATGCGACCCGCGTGATGCCGGCGGCCTGCGCGCGCTCGGCGATCGCGCGGCCGACGGCCTTCGCGGCCTCGACGTTGCCCGTGCCCTCGAGACCCTTCGCGACCGCTTCCTGCACGGTCGAGGCGGCGGCGATCACCTTGCCACCCGACGCGTCGAACAGTTGCGCGTACATGTGGCGCGGCGTGCGATGCACCGTGAGCCGGGCCACGCCGAGCTCGCGGATCTTCGCGCGGGTCTTCACTGCGCGGCGCTGGCGCCGCTCCTTTTTCGTAATCTTCATCGCCGCACCTGCTACTTCTTCTTGCCTTCCTTCAGCACGATGCGCTCGTCCGTGTAGCGCACGCCCTTGCCCTTGTAGGGCTCGGGAGGACGGACGCGGCGGATGTTGGCGGCCACCTGGCCCACCTGCTGCCGGTCCGTGCCCTTCACGAGGATCTCGGTCTGGCTCGGCGCCTCGATCGTGATGCCTTCCGGGATCGGGAAGTTCACCGCGTGCGAGAACCCGAGCGTCAGGTTCAGGGTCTTGCCCTGCACGGCCGCGCGAAAGCCGACCCCGACGAGCTCGAGCTTCTTCTCGTAGCCCTTCGACACGCCCTGCACCATGTTCGCTAGGTGCGCACGCGTCGAGCCCGCATGCACGCGTGCGACCGCGTCGAGGTACTTGACGGCGAGCGCCTTGTCCTGCTGCTCCACCTCGACACCGCGCGCGAGCGGCAGCGTCAGCGCTCCCTTGGCGCCCTTCACCGTGACGGCCTGCGCGCCGATCTGGGCGGTCACGCCCTGCGGCAGCGGCACGGTACGTTTGGCAACTCTCGACATGATTCCCTCTCCGTCAGGCGACGATGCAGAGCACTTCGCCGCCCTGCCCGGCGGCACGCGCCTCGCGATCGGTCATGACGCCCTTCGGCGTCGACACGATCACTGTACCGAGACCGCCGAGCACCTTCGGCAGTTCGTTCTTGCCGCGATAGACACGCAGGCCCGGGCGGCTCACCCGCTCGAGCCGGTCGATCACCGGCCGGCCTTCGTAGTACTTCAATTCGATCGTCAGCGTCGCCTTGCCGGCGTCTGCCGCGACACGGAAGTCGCTGACGAAGCCTTCGTCCTTCAGCACCTTGACGATCGCTGTCTTGACGCGCGAGTTCGCGAGCGAGACTTCCGTCTTGCGCGCGGACTGCGCATTCCTGATACGCGTCAGCAGATCGGCGATGGGGTCGGTCATGCTCATGCCGTGCGCTCCTTACCAGCTCGCCTTGCCGAGGCCCGGGATCTCGCCGCGGTTCGCGACCTCGCGGATCTTCACGCGTGCGAGCCCGAACTTGCGATACACGCCGCGCGAGCGGCCCGTGATCGCACAGCGATTGCGCCCGCGCGACGCGCTCGCGTCCCGCGGCTGCGCCTGCAGCTTCGCCTGCGCCTCGGCCCGCGCTTCGGGCGAGGACTTCGGGCTGCGGATGATTTCCTTCAGCGCCGCGCGCTTCGCCGCGTACTTCTGCACGGTCTTGGCGCGTCGCTTCTCGCGTTCCACCATGTTGGTCTTGGCCATGCCGGTCTCTCTCGTTTACTTGCGGAACGGGAAGTTGAAGGCGTCGAGCAATGCCTTGCCCGCCTTGTTGTCCTTCGCCGTCGTCGTGATGGTGATGTCCATGCCCCGCAGCTGGTCGATCTGGTCGTACTGGATCTCGGGGAAAATGATCTGCTCCCTGACGCCGAGCGAGTAGTTGCCGCGGCCGTCGAAGGCGCGCGCCGGCACGCCGCGGAAGTCGCGGATGCGCGGCATCGCGATGCTGATCAGGCGGTCGAGGAACTCGTACATGCGCGCACCGCGCAGCGTCACCTTGCAGCCGATCGCGAGGTTTTCGCGCACCTTGAACGACGCGACCGACTTCTTCGCGTTGCAGAGCACCGGCTTCTGGCCGGTGATCTTCGTCAGGTCGGCGATCGCCGCGTCCATGACCTTGCGGTCGGCGACAGCTTCGCCGACGCCCATGTTGACCGTGATCTTGACGATCTTCGGCACCTGCATCGCGTTCGCGACACCGAGTTCGCGCTGCAGCTGCGGCACGATCGTCTTGCGGTAAATTTCCTGTAACCTGGCCATGTGCCCTACCGTTGCCGACGCCTCAGGCGTCGATCTGTTCGCCGTTCGACTTGAAGACGCGCACCTTGCGGCCGTCCGCGAGCCGCTTGTAGCCGATCCGGTCGCCCTTCCTGGCGGCCGGATTCCAGATCGCGACCTTCGACGCGGGCAGCGGCGCCTCGCGTTCGACGATGCCGCCCGGCTGCGGGCCGGCCGCGGAATTGCGCGGCTTCTGGTGCTTCTTCACCATGTTGACGCCCTCGACGACGACCTTGCCGTCGTCGAGCACCTTGACGATCGCGCCGCGCCGGCCCTTGTCCTTGCCGGACAGCACCACGACGTGATCCTTGATTCGAATCTTGCTCACCGCACCTGCTCCTCAGATCACTTCCGGGGCGAGCGAAATGATCTTCATGAACTGCTGCGTGCGCAGCTCGCGCGTGACGGGCCCGAAGATACGGGTGCCGATCGGCTCGAGCTTGTTCGTCAGCAGCACCGCCGCATTGCCGTCGAAACGGATCAGCGAACCGTCGCCACGCCGCACGCCCTTCCTGGTGCGCACGACCACCGCGTCGTAGACCTCGCCCTTCTTGACCTTGCCGCGCGGGATGGCGTCCTTGACGCTCACCTTGATGACGTCACCGACGGTCGCATAGCGCCGGCGGGTGCCGCCGAGCACCTTGATGCACATCAGGGTGCGCGCGCCGCTGTTGTCGGCCGCGTTCAGCATCGTGCGAAGCTGGATCATGGGTTGCGGCCTCCCGAGCGCTCGAGCACCTCGACCAGGCGCCACGACTTGCGGCGCGACATCGGCCGGCACGGCGCGATCGACACCCGGTCGCCCTCGCGCGAATCGCCATTCTCGTCGTGCGCCAGCAGCTTGGTCGTGCGGCGGATGTACTTGCCGTACGTCGGATGCTTCACGAGCCGCTCGATCTCGACGGCGATCGTCTTCTGCATCCTGTTGCTGACGACCCGGCCCGTCAGGATCCGGGTGCCCTTCTCGTTGCCTGCTGCTTCGCTCATTTCCTGCCTCCAGCGACCGCGGTCTCGCGCATCACCGTCTTCAGGCGCGCGATCGACTTGCGCACCTTGCCGAACTGGTCGGGCTTGACGCCCTGGCCCGTGGCGCGCTGCATGCGCAGCGCGAACTGCTCGCGCCGCAGCTTCAGCAGCTCGTCCTGCAACTCGGAAGCGGATTTCGCCCGCAACTGCTTCGCGTCCATCACCGCACCTGCCGTTTCACGAACGAGGTCGGCACCGAGAGCTTCGCGCCGGCGAGGCGAAAGGCCTCGCGCGCGGTCTGCTCGTCGACGCCTTCCATCTCGAAGAGCACCTTGCCGGGCAGCACCTTCGCGACCCAGTACTCGACGTTGCCCTTGCCGCTGCCCATGCGGACCTCGAGCGGCTTCTTGCTGATCGGCACGTCGGGGAACACGCGCACCCAGATCTGCCCGCCGCGCTTGACGTGCCGCGCCATCGCCCGGCGTGCCGCCTCGATCTCGCGCGCGGTCATGCGCGCGCGCCCGGTCGCCTTGAGCCCGTACTCGCCGAAGGCGACGCCCGCACCGCGATGCGCGAGGCCGGTGTTGCGGCCCTTGAACATCTTGCGGTACTTGGTTCTCTTTGGTTGCAGCATAAATTTCTCAGCCCGTGGTCTGCGTCTCGGCAGGCGCAGCCGCGGCGGGCGCAGCGGCGGCGGGCGCCTGCGCGGCGGCCGGCGCTTCTTCCTGCGGCGCAGCCTCGAGCTCGCCCTTGTCGAAGATCTCGCCCTTGAAGATCCACACCTTCACGCCGATCACGCCGTAGGTGGTGTGGGCCTCGCCGAATCCGTAGTCGATGTCGGCCCGGAACGTGTGCAGCGGAATCCGGCCCTCGCGGCTCCACTCGGTGCGCGCGATCTCGCCGCCGTTCAGGCGGCCCGAGACGCGCACTTTCACGCCGAGCGCACCGCTGCGCATCGTGCTCATCACGGCGCGCTTCATCGCGCGGCGGAACATCACGCGCTTCTCGATCTGCTGCGCGATGCCGTCGGCCACCAGCTGCGCGTCGAGTTCGGGCTTCCTGATCTCCGCGATGTTCAGGCGCACGTCGACGGTCGGCAGGCCGAGCAGCTTCGCGGTTTCCTGGCGCAGCTTCTCGATGTCCTCGCCCTTCTTGCCGATCACGATGCCCGGGCGCGCGGTCTGGATCGTGATATTGACGCGCCGGGCCGCGCGCTCGATCTGGATACGGCTGACCGAGGCCTCCGCGAGCTTGCCGCGCAGGAACTCGCGCACGCGGAAATCGGTGTGGATGTGCTGCGGGAACTGCTTCTTGCCCGCGTACCACTTCGACGACCAGTCGCGCGTGATGCCGAGGCGGATGCCGACCGGATTGACTTTCTGACCCATGCGCTCAGTCCTTCTTGCCGTCGCTGACCGCGATCGTGATGTGGCTGTTTCTCTTCACGATGCGCGTGCCGCGCCCCTTGGCGCGCGCCGCGAAACGCTTGAGCACCGGCGCGGTGTCGATCTCGATGCGCGCCACCTTCAGCTCGTCGACGTCGGCGCCGTGGTTGTGCTCGGCGTTCGCGATCGCCGACTCGAGCACCTTCCTGACGAGTCCCGCGCCCTTCTTCGGCATGAACTTCAGCTGCGCGATGGCGCTGCCGACCGGCTGGCCGCGCACCACATCGGCGACGAGGCGGCACTTCTGCGGCGAGATGCGCGCGTAGCGCAGTTTGGCGGTGACCTGCATGCTTATGCTCCTGCCTCGGCCTTGCGCGAACCGCCGTGCGCCTTGAACACGCGTGTCGGGGCGAACTCGCCGAGCTTGTGCCCGACCATGTTTTCGGTGACGAGCACGGGAATGTGCTGGCGGCCGTTGTGGACCGCGATCGTGAGCCCGACCATGTCGGGGGTCACCATCGAGCGGCGCGACCAGGTCTTGATCGGCTTGCGATCGTGCTTCGCGACGGCCGTCTGCACCTTCTTCGCGAGGTGCAGGTCGACGAACGGACCCTTCTTCAGTGAGCGTGGCATTCTCTTCTGGCCTCTCAGCGAACCTTGTTCGTACGGCGCTGCACGATCATGTGGCTCGTGCGCTTGTTGGTGCGGGTCTTCTTGCCCTTGGTCTGCCAGCCCCACGGCGACACCGGGTGCGGGTTGCCCTGGCCGGGCTTGCCCTCGCCGCCGCCGTGCGGGTGGTCGACCGGATTCATCACGACGCCGCGCACCGTCGGGCGCACGCCGCGCCAGCGCTTCGCACCGGCCTTGCCGTATTTCCGCAGGTTGTGCTCGTCGTTGCTGACCTCGCCGATGGTGGCGCGGCAGTCGATGTGCACCTTGCGGGTTTCGGTCGACTTCATGCGGATGTAGGCGTGCAGGCCCTCGCGGGCGGTGAACTGCACCGAGCCGCCGGCGCTGCGCGCGAGCTGGCCGCCCTTGCCGGGTTTCAATTCCACGTTGTGCACGGTGGTGCCCACCGGAATGTGGCGCAGCGGCAGCGCGTTGCCCGGCTTGATCGGCGAATCGAGGCCCGAGCGCACCTCGTCACCCGCGACGAGCCCCTTCGGCGCGAGGATGTAACGGCGCTCGCCGTCGGCATACTTCACGAGGGCGATGTGGCCGGTGCGGTTCGGGTCGTACTCGATGCGCTCGACGACGCCCAGGATGCCGTCCTTGTCGCGCTTCCAGTCGATCAGGCGGTATTTCTGCCGCGAGCCGCCGCCCTGGTGGCGGGTCGTGATACGGCCCTGGTTGTTGCGGCCGGCACGCTTCTTCTGCTTCGTCGTGAGCGGCTCGTGCGGCCCGCCCTTCCACAGCTGCGACTTGTCGATCTTGACGACGAAACGCGTGCCAGGCGACGTCGGCTTCATCTTGATGAGCGCCATGATTGCTGTCCTTACGCCTTCGGCTTCGCTTCGAGGTCGATCGTCTGGCCGGCGGCGAGGCTCACGTAGGCCTTCTTCCAGTCCTGCGTGCGGCCCGGGGTCTTGCCGAACCGGCGGGCCTTGCCGGTCTCGTTGACGACCTGCACGCCCGCGACCGCGACGCCGAACATCAGCTCGACGGCGGCGCGGATCTGCGGCTTGGTCGCCGAACGGCGCACGCGAAACGCATACTGGTTGTGGTTCTGCATGACGAGCGACGTCTTTTCCGTGACGTGCGGCGCCAGCAGGATGTTCATCAGTTGTTCCTTGCCGCTCACTGCAGGCGCTCCTCGATCAGCTTCACGGCGCCGACGGTCATCAGCACCTTGTCGTGGCTCGCGAGCGCGAGCGGGTTGAGCGCCGCGGCCGGCAGCACTTCGACGTTCGGCAGGTTGCGCGCGGCGAGGAACAGCTTCTCGTCGATCGCCTCGACGACGATCAGCACGTCGGCGAGCGCGAGGCTCTTCAGCTCGGTGACGAGCAGCTTCGTCTTGGGGGCCTCGAGCGCGAGCGTCTGCGTGACGACGAGGCGGTCCTGGCGCACGAGCTCGGACAGCATCGCGCGCATGGCGCCGCGATACATCTTGCGGTTGACCTTCTGCTCGTAACTGCGCGGCCTGGCCGCAAAGGTCACGCCGCCGCCGACCCAGATCGGGCTCCTGCTCGAGCCGGCACGCGCCTGGCCCGTGCCCTTCTGTGAGTGCGGCTTTCTGCCGCCGCCGCGCACTTCGGCGCGCGACTTCTGCGCCTTGGTGCCCGACCGGCCGGCGTTGCGATATGCCGTGACGACCTGGTGCACCAGCGCCGGGTTGAATTCATGACCGAACGTGCCCGCGGAGAGTTCGAGCTCCGCGGCGTTCGTGCCGCTGCCTGCCACCTTGAGCTTCATGAGTGTCGGTCCTTACTTCCTGCCCGCGGCCTTCTTGTCGCCCGCCTTGTTCGGCGTCAGCGTCTTGCGGTTCGCGGCACGCGCGGCCTTCACCGAAGGACGCACGATCACCTGCCCGCCCTCGGCACCGGGTACGGCACCGCGGATCAGGATCAGGTTGCGCTCGGTGTCGACTTCGACGACGCGCAGGTTCTCGGTCGTGCGACGCTCCCCGCCCATGCGGCCCGACATGCGCTTGCCCGCGAACACGCGTCCCGGCGTCTGGCGCTGGCCGATCGAGCCCGGCGTGCGGTGCGAGACCGAGACGCCGTGCGACTGGTTGTGGCCGCCGAAATTGTGCCGCTTCATGGTGCCGGCATAGCCCTTGCCGATCGTCGTGCCCGTGACGTCGACGACCTGGCCCGCCTTGAAGTGATCGGCCTTGAACTCGGCGCCGACGGCGACATCCGCGCCGTCCTTGCCGTCGAGGCGGAACTCGACCAGCGCCTTGCCGGGCGCCGCGTTCGCCTTCGCGTAATGGCCGGCGAGCGCCTTCGACAGCAACTGCGGGCGCTTCGAGCCGTAAGCGACCTGCACGGCGCGGTAGCCGTCCTTCTCGCTCGTCTTCACCTGGGTGACGCGGTTCGGGAGGACCTCGATCACGGTGACCGGGACTGTTTCACCCGCCGCCGTGAACACGCGCGTCATGCCGCACTTGCGGCCGACCAGACCGATAGCCATGGGCCTATTCCTCGTTAAAAATCACCGCCGGCCACTGCGATTGGTGGTCGGCACCTGCGCTGCGGGAGGGGAAAACCCGGGCATCCGGCCGCGATTGCGGTCGCTTGGATACTCGAGTGGTCTTGGCGCCATGGCGCCAACCTCGCCCGAAGCCGCTCGTCGACTGCGGCGGAGCCAATGCCCCGCCGGCGGCACCCTCACCGCACCCCGGATCCCGGGATTGCGAAGGGGGTCAAAAAAGGCCGCGCATTATAGCAGTCCGGGCGGCCCGCGCAACCCTCTGGCTGCCCGCGGTTCGCCGCCTGCTGTTCGCCTCTTAATTCAGCTTGATCTGCACATCCACGCCCGCCGGCAGCTCGAGCTTCATCAGCGCGTCCACCGTCTTGTCGGTCGGGTTCAGGATGTCCATCAGGCGCTTGTGCGTGCGCAACTCGAACTGGTCACGGGCATCCTTGTCGGCATGCGGCGAGACGAGCAGCGTGAAGCGCTCCATCTTCGTCGGCAGCGGCACCGGGCCGCGCACCGTCGCGCCCGTGCGCTTCGCCGTTTCGACGATCTCGCGCGCCGAGCTGTCGATCAGGCGATGATCGAAAGCCTTGAGGCGAATGCGGATGTTCTGGTTAGCCATTGCTCAACTCCAACCGGCGAACAGCGGGCAGCGATCGGCGAGTAGCCGGAGGGAGGCGCTGCGCGCGTCTTTCTCTGGCTGTTAGCCGTTCGCCGTTCGCCGTATGCTGCCTCTATACCTGCTTACTTCAATACCTTGGAGACCACACCGGCCCCGACCGTGCGCCCGCCCTCGCGGATCGCAAAGCGCAGCCCGTCCTCCATCGCGATCGGCGCGATCAGCTCCACCGTCATCTTGATGTTGTCGCCCGGCATCACCATCTCCGTGTTCGCCGGCAACTCGATCGTCCCGGTCACGTCCGTCGTGCGAAAGTAAAACTGCGGCCGATAGCCCTTGAAGAACGGCGTGTGGCGCCCGCCCTCCTCCTTCGTCAGCACGTACACCTCGCACTCGAACTGCGTGTGCGGCGTGATCGAACCGGGCTTGGCCAGCACCTGGCCGCGCTCCACTTCCTCGCGCTTCGTGCCGCGCAGCAGCACTCCCACGTTGTCGCCCGCCCGACCCTCGTCGAGCAGCTTCCTGAACATCTCCACGCCCGTGCACGTCGTCTTCTGCGTCGCCTTGATGCCGACGATCTCGATCTCGTCGTTCACCTTCACGATCCCGCGCTCGATGCGCCCCGTCACCACCGTGCCGCGGCCCGAAATCGAAAACACGTCCTCCACCGGCATCAGAAACGGCTTGTCCACTTCCCGCGGCGGCACCGGAATGTACTTGTCCATCTCCGCCACCAGCTTCACCACCGAGGGAACGCCGATCTCGCTCGTGTCGCCCTCCAGCGCCTTCAGCGCCGAGCCGATCACGATCGGCGTGGCGTCCCCGGGAAACTTGTACGTCGACAGCAGCTCCCGGACCTCCATCTCCACCAGCTCCAGCAGCTCCTTGTCGTCGACCATGTCCGCCTTGTTCATGTACACCACGATGTACGGCACGCCCACCTGGCGCGCCAGCAGAATGTGCTCGCGCGTCTGCGGCATCGGACCGTCCGCCGCCGACACCACCAGAATCGCCCCGTCCATCTGCGCCGCACCCGTGATCATGTTCTTCACGTAGTCGGCGTGCCCCGGGCAGTCCACGTGCGCGTAATGGCGCTCCTTCGACTGGTACTCCACGTGCGACGTCGAAATCGTGATCCCGCGAGCCTTCTCCTCCGGCGCACGGTCGATCTGGTCGTACGCCATGAACGACCCGCCGTGCGTCTCCGCCATCACCTTCGTCAGCGCCGCCGTCAGCGTCGTCTTGCCATGGTCCACGTGACCGATCGTCCCCACGTTCACGTGCGGCTTCGTCCGTTCAAACTTCTCTTTCGACACGACGCGTTTCCTCTCTTATTTCTTGATCAACGACTCGGCGATGTTCGGCGGGACCTCGAGGTACTTCGAGAATTCCATCGTGAACGTCGCACGGCCCTGGCTCATCGAGCGCACAGTGGTTGCATAACCGAACATCTCGGACAACGGCACGTCGGCCGTGATCACCTTGCCCGCCGGACCGTCGTCCATGCCCTGGATCTGGCCGCGGCGGCGGTTCAGGTCGCCGATCACGTCACCCGAGTAATCCTCCGGCGTCACGACCTCGACCTTCATGATCGGCTCGAGCATCACCGGCTTCGCCTTCCTGAAGCCTTCCTTGAAGCCCATAGAGCCCGCGATCTTGAACGCCATCTCGTTCGAGTCGACGTCGTGGTACGAACCGTCGAACAGCGTGATCTTGACGTCGACGACCGGATAGCCCGCGATGACGCCGGTCTCGACGGCCTCACGGATGCCCTTGTCGACCGCGGGGATGTATTCGCGCGGCACCGAGCCGCCGACGATGCCGTTGACGAACTCGTAGCCCTTGCCTTCCGGCTGCGGCTCGATCTTGAGCCACACGTGGCCATACTGGCCGCGCCCGCCCGACTGGCGCACGAACTTGCCTTCCGACTCGACCGCGGCGCGGATCGTCTCGCGGTAGGCGACCTGCGGCTTGCCGACGTTCGCCTCGACCTTGAACTCGCGCTTCATGCGGTCGACGATGATCTCGAGGTGCAGCTCACCCATGCCCGCGATGATCGTCTGCCCCGACTCCTGGTCGGTGCTGACACGAAACGACGGGTCTTCCTTCGCGAGGCGCTGCAGCGCCAGCCCCATTTTTTCCTGGTCGGCCTTGGTCTTCGGCTCGATCGCGACCGAGATCACCGGCTCGGGGAACACCATCTTCTCGAGCGTGATCACCTTCTCGAGGTCGCACAGCGTGTCGCCGGTGATCACGTCCTTCAGGCCCACGGCCGCCGCGATGTCACCCGCGCGCACTTCCTTGATCTCGGTGCGCTCGCTCGCGTGCATCTGCAGCAGGCGGCCGATGCGTTCCTTCCTGCCCTTGCCCGGCACGTAGACGGTGTCGCCCGAATTGAGCACGCCCGAATAGACGCGGAAGAAGGTGAGGTTGCCGACGAAAGGATCGTTCAGGATCTTGAACGCGAGCGCCGAGAACGGCGCCTCGTCGCTCGACGGGCGCGTGTCCGGTTCGCCGGCCTCGTTGAGGCCCTTGACGTCCGCGACCTCGGTCGGCGAGGGCATGTATTCGATGACCGCATCGAGCAGCGCCTGCACACCCTTGTTCTTGAAGGCCGTGCCGCACATGCACAGCACGATTTCGTTGCGCAGCGATCGCTCGCGCAGGCCCTGGCGGATCTCCTCGTCCGACAGCGTGCCCTCCTCGAGGTACTTGTGCACCAGCGTCTCGTTGGCTTCGGCCGCCGCCTCGATCATCCTGTTGTGGTACTCGAGGCTCTGGGCGCGCATCGACTCGGGAATGTCGCGGTACTCGAACTTCATCCCCTGGGTTTCCATATCCCAGTAGATCGCCTTCATGCGCACGAGGTCGACGACGCCCTCGAAATTGTCTTCGGCGCCGATCGGCAGCTGGATCGGCACGGGATTGCCGCGCAGGCGCGTGCGGATCATGTCGACGCAGCGCAGGAAATTGGCGCCCGCGCGGTCCATCTTGTTGACGAACGCGATGCGCGGAACGTGGTAGCGGTTCATCTGGCGCCACACCGTTTCCGACTGCGGCTGCACGCCCGCCACCGAATCGAACAGCGCCACCGCGCTGTCGAGCACGCGCAGGCTGCGCTCGACTTCGATCGTGAAGTCGACGTGACCCGGCGTGTCGATGATGTTGATGCGGTGCTCGGGGAAGGTCTTGTCCATGCCCTTCCAGAAACACGTCGTCGCCGACGACGTGATCGTGATGCCGCGCTCCTGCTCCTGCTCCATGTAGTCCATGATCGCGGCGCCGTCGTGCACTTCGCCGAGCTTGTGCGACACGCCGGTGTAGAACAGGATGCGCTCGGTCGTCGTCGTCTTGCCGGCGTCGATGTGCGCCGAGATACCGATGTTGCGGTAGCGCTCGATGGGCGTCGTGCGGGGCATGGCGCTCACCACCGGTAGTGCGCGAAGGCCTTGTTGGCCTCCGCCATGCGATGCGTGTCTTCGCGCTTGCGCACGGCGGCGCCGCGGTTCTCGGCGGCTTCCATCAGTTCGTGCGCGAGGCGGGCCGACATCGACTTCTCGCTCCGGTCACGTGCGGCCTCGATCACCCAGCGCATCGCGAGGGTCTGGCGGCGCGTGGCGCGCACCTCGACCGGCACCTGGTAGGTCGCGCCGCCGACGCGGCGCGACTTGACCTCGATCATCGGCTTGACGTTGTCGAGCGCCTGCGACAGCAGATCGAGCGCATCCGGGCCCTGCCGGCCGGTCTTCTCGCCGATGCGGTCGATCGCGCCGTAGATGATGCGTTCGGCGGCGGATTTCTTGCCGCTCTCCATCACGACGTTCATGAACTTCGCCAGCATTTCGCTGTGGAACTTCGGATCGGGCAGGATTTCGCGATGGGGCGCCTGGGCTCGACGTGACATGATGACTACCTGGAATTACTTCTTGGGGCGCTTGGCGCCGTACTTGGAACGACCCTGCTTGCGTTCGCCGACACCGGCGCAATCGAGCGTGCCGCGCACCGTGTGGTAGCGCACGCCCGGCAGGTCCTTGACGCGCCCGCCGCGGATCAGCACCACCGAGTGTTCCTGGAGGTTGTGGCCTTCCCCGCCGATGTACGAAGACACTTCGTAGCCGTTGACGAGGCGCACGCGGCACACCTTGCGAAGCGCCGAGTTCGGCTTCTTCGGGGTCGTCGTATAGACACGGGTGCAGACACCGCGCTTCTGCGGCGCCGCGCCGAGCGCCGGCACTTTCGTTTTCTCCGTGCGGGTCCGGCGCGGTTGCCGGATCAACTGACCCGTAGTGGCCATGCAATCTCCAGAAAAGTGAAGCAACGCCGGGCCGGCCCTGCGGGTGCCGGCCCGACGTTGCGTGTCTGTCGCGTTTCCCCGACCGGCAGCTCGCGGCCGGGCGAAAAGGCGGGGGATTCTAGGTAGCCGTCAGGGACCTGTCAATGCATGGTGCAGTGCCGCACGCATTCATGCAGGACGCCTCAGCGCTGTGTCGGACCGACACTGCCCTGCGAGTCCTCGGTCTGCTTGCGGGCCTCGCGCTGCTCCATGTCCCACTGCTGGCGGGTCTGGCAGCGGGTTTCAGCGAACCGGCTGCCGGTCGTGATCTGGCGGCGGCAGACGGTCTCATTCGGATCGAGACGCGCGGTTTGGGGCTGCTTTGCGGCCGGCGGCGCCGCCGGTGTGGCTGCGGGAGCGGCCGGGGGGGCAGCCGGCGGAGTCGCCTCGGTGGTCGTCGCCGGTGGCGTGCCCGCGCAGGCGCCGAGCCACAGTGCGACGCCGATCGCCAGCATTACTCTCGTCATTTTCATGCGCGCTCCACGTACTCCGGTAACTTGTAGACTACAGGTACCATGAACGATACGAAAGTGCTCCACGCGGCCCTCCCGGCACTGCTCGTCGCATCGGGCATCGCGGCCGGGGGGTGGTTCATCGGCCACGGCTTGCTCGAAGCGCGTGCCGCGGATCGTTATGTCACGGTCAAGGGGCTCGCCGAACGCGAGGCCAAGGCCGATCTCGTGATCTGGCCGCTGCGCTACGCGGTCACGGCCGATGACCTGGCGACGCTGCAGCGCCTGTCCGACGACAGCGAACGGAAGGTCCGCGCATTCCTCGGCCAGCATTTCGCCGGTGACGAGGTGAGCGTCTCGGCTCCCCAGATCCAGGACCGCAACGCGCAGGGCATGGCCGACCGCGGCGGCAACCTGCAGCGCTATGTCGCGGAGGTCGTCGTCACATTGCGCTCGCAGCGGATCGACGAAGTGCGCAAGGCGAACGAGCTGCTCGGCGATCTCGTCAAGGAGGGCGTCGCGCTCGTGCAGAACTACGAGAGCCGCACGCAGTTTTCCTACACCGGCCTCGACCGGATCAAGCCAGGGATGATCGCCGTCGCCACCCGCGACGCGCGCAAGGCGGCGGAGCAGTTCGCGAAGGACTCCGGCAGCAAGGTCGGCTCGATCAGGAACGCGCAGCAGGGTTACTTCTCGATCGAGGATCGCGACGCCTTCTCGCCCGAATACAAGCAGATCCGGGTGGTGACGACCATACAGTTCTTCCTGGAGGACTGACGCCGCGCCCAAAGGGGCGGCGCAGGCGGCGAACAGCGAGTGGCGAACGGCGAACGGCCAGAGGACGTTACCAGCGGTCTGGCTGCTCGCCACTCGCTGTTCGCCATTCGCGGTTGAACTTCTACCTGAAGTAGTCGACGAACAGCACTTCCCATGGCCCGGCGCCCTGACCGGCACCGATGCGCGCGCAGCCGCCCGCAATGTCCACCACCGCGGCGTCCTCGCGGCTGTCACCTTCGCCGCGGGTCAGCTCGAAACCTTCGAGCTTCGTGAAGGCACGCCTCCCGTCGTAGTGAAAACAGATCCGCGTGGGCAGCCGGTCCCGCAGCACGAACGAGCCTATACCGCGCGCGCTGTACACCTGGAGCACGCCGCCCCGCCCGGATGTGACGCGCTCGGCGCCCTGCAGGCTCTCGACGCGCGGCACCGGCGCGCACGCGGCCACGAGCACGACACACACGGTGGAGACGACCGATCGCATGGTCACGTTCCGGATTCGGCAGGCGACGCGCCACGGGCTGTGCAGCCCGCGGCGCTCTCCCTCCGGCCATCAGCCTTGAGCTATAAGCCAAAGGCCTGATCCGCCGCAGGGCGGCGGATCAGCCCGCCGCGCTCTCTTCCTCCGCGACGCCCGAGTCGTCGATATCCGCGACGCCGCCACCCACATCCATGAAGCTGCGGCGTTCGGCCGTCGTCTTGCGCCGGCGATGCGCGTGGGCCGCGAAGCCCGTACCCGCCGGGATGAGCCGGCCGACGATCACGTTCTCCTTGAGGCCGCGCAGGTCGTCCTTCAGGCCGCGCACCGCGGCTTCGGTCAGCACGCGGGTCGTTTCCTGGAACGACGCAGCCGAGATGAACGACTCGGTCGCGAGCGACGCCTTGGTGATGCCGAGCAGCACGGGCGCGAGCGCAGCGGGCGTCTTGCCCTCCTGCGTCACGCGGTCGTTGATCTCGAGCGCGCGGGCGCGATCGAGCTGCTCACCCTTCAGCAACGGCGCATCGCCGGGCGCCGCCACCTCGGCCTTGCGCAGCATCTGGCGCACGATCACCTCGATATGCTTGTCGTTGATCTTGACGCCCTGCAGCCGGTACACGTCCTGGATCTCGCGGGTCAGGTAGTTCGCGAGCGCCTCGACGCCCTGCAGGCGCAGGATGTCGTGCGGATTCGGCTCGCCGTCGGCGATCACCTCGCCGCGTTCGACCTGTTCGCCCTCGAAGACGTTCAGCTGCCGCCACTTCGGGATCAGCTCCTCGTACTTCTCGCCGTCCTCGCCGGTGAGCACGAGACGCCGCTTGCCCTTGGTCTCCTTGCCGAAGCTCACGGTGCCCGTGCGCTCGGCCAGGATCGCCTGGTCCTTCGGCTTCCTCGCCTCGAACAGGTCCGCGACACGCGGCAGGCCGCCGGTGATGTCGCGGGTCTTCGACGATTCCTGCGGGATACGCGCGATGACGTCGCCGACCGAGACGCGGGCACCGTCCTCGAGCGAGATGAGGGCGCCGGCCGGCAGCGTGTAGACCGCCGGGATCTCGGTGTTGGCGAACGTCACTTCCTTGCCCTTGGCGTTCAGCAGTTTGATCGTGGGGCGCAGTTCCTTGCCGCCGCGCTGCTTCGAGTCGAGCACGACGATCGAGGAAATGCCGGTGACCTCGTCGACCTGCGTCGTGACGGTGAGGCCGTCCACGAAGTCCTGGAAGCGCAGGTTGCCCTGCACTTCGGTCACGACCGGGTGGGTGTGCGGATCCCAGGTCGCCACGACCTGCCCGCCGGCGACCTCCGCGCCCTCGCGCACCGAAATGCTCGCGCCGTACGGGATCTTGTAACGCTCACGCTCGCGGCCGAACTCGTCGACCACGCCGATTTCGCCGGAACGCGACACGGCGACGAGGTGGCCCTTGTCGTGCGCCACCGTCTTGACGTTGTGGAAGCGCACCGTGCCCTTGTTGCGCACCTCGACGCTGCTCGCCGCGGCGGCCCGCGACGCGGCGCCACCGATGTGGAACGTGCGCATCGTCAGCTGCGTGCCCGGCTCGCCGATCGACTGCGCCGCGATCACGCCGACCGCTTCGCCGATGTTGATCAGGCGCCCGCGCGCGAGATCGCGCCCGTAGCACTTGCTGCACACGCCGTAGCGCGTTTCGCAGGTGATCGCCGAACGCACCTTGACCTGGTCGACCCCTTCCTGCTCGAGCGTACGCACGAGCTTCTCGTCGAGCAGGGTGCCGACTTCGACCAGCACGGCGTCCTTGCCCGGCTTCAGCACGTCTTCCGCGAGCACGCGACCGAGCACGCGTTCGCCGAGGCCTTCGACCACGTCGCCGCCCTCGACGAGCGGCGCCATCATGAGGCCGTGGGTCGTGCCGCAGTCCTCCTCGGTGACGACCAGATCCTGCGCCACGTCGACGAGGCGGCGGGTCAGGTAGCCCGAATTCGCGGTCTTGAGCGCGGTGTCGGCGAGACCCTTGCGCGCGCCGTGCGTCGAGATGAAGTACTGCTGCGCATTGAGGCCCTCGCGGAAATTCGCCGTGATCGGCGTCTCGATGATCGAGCCGTCCGGCTTCGCCATGAGGCCGCGCATGCCGGCGAGCTGGCGGATCTGCGCCGCGCTGCCGCGGGCGCCGGAGTCGGCCATCATGAAGATCGAATTGAACGACTTCTGGCGCTGGGCCTGGCCCTTCGCGTCGGTCGCGTCCTCGGCGCCGAGCTTCTCCATCATCGCCTTGGCGACCTGGTCGTTGGCGCGCGACCAGATGTCGACCACCTTGTTGTAGCGCTCGCCGTTCGTGACGAGACCCGACGCGTACTGGTCCTGGATCTCCTTCACTTCACGGTCCGCGGCGGCCACGAGGCGCGACTTCTGGTCGGGGATCACGATGTCGTCGACGCCGAACGAGATCCCGGCACGCGTCGCGTACTGGAAGCCCGTGTACATCAGCTGGTCGGCGAACACCACGGTCTCCTTCAGGCCGAGCGCGCGGTAGCACGCATTGATCGTCGCCGAAATGACCTTCTTGGTCATGTCCTGGTTCACGAGGTCGAACGACAGGCCCCGCGGCAGGATCTCGGACAGCAGGCACCGGCCGACCGTGGTCGCGACCGTGCGCCGGCGCTGCTGCTGCTCCCCGCCCACGATCTGCCATTCGGCGATGCGCACGCGGATGCGCGCCTGCAGGTCGATCTGGCGGCTCTCGTAGGCGCGATGCACTTCGGCGACGTCGGCGAACGCCATGCCCTCGCCCTGCGCGCCGATGCGCTCGCGCGTCATGTAGTAAAGGCCGAGCACCACGTCCTGCGACGGCACGATGATCGGGTCGCCGTTGGCGGGCGACAGGATGTTGTTCGACGCCATCATCAAGGCGCGCGCTTCGAGCTGCGCCTCGAGCGACAGCGGCACGTGCACGGCCATCTGGTCACCGTCGAAGTCGGCGTTGAACGCCGTGCAGACGAGCGGATGCAGCTGGATCGCCTTGCCCTCGATCAGCACCGGCTCGAACGCCTGGATGCCGAGGCGGTGCAGCGTCGGCGCGCGATTCAGCAGCACCGGGTGTTCGCGGATCACCTCTTCGAGGATGTCCCACACCTCCGGGCCCTCGCGCTCGACGAGCCGCTTCGCGGCCTTGATGGTCGAAGCGTCGCCGCGCAGCTGCAGCTTCTGGAAGATGAACGGCTTGAACAGCTCGAGCGCCATCTTCTTCGGCAACCCGCACTGGTGCAGGCGCAGCGTGGGCCCGACGACGATGACCGAGCGGCCCGAGTAGTCGACCCGCTTGCCGAGGAGATTCTGGCGGAAGCGCCCCTGCTTGCCCTTGATCATGTCGGCGAGCGACTTGAGCGGGCGCTTGTTCGTGCCCGTGATCGCGCGCCCGCGCCGGCCGTTGTCGAGCAGCGCATCGACCGCTTCCTGCAGCATGCGCTTCTCGTTGCGCACGATGATGTCGGGCGCATTGAGCTCGAGCAGGCGGCGCAGGCGGTTGTTGCGGTTGATCACGCGCCGGTACAGGTCGTTCAGGTCCGACGTCGCGAAGCGTCCGCCGTCGAGCGGCACGAGCGGCCGCAGGTCGGGCGGCAGCACCGGCAGCACCGTCATCACCATCCACTCCGGCTTGTTGCCGGATTCGATGAACGACTCGACCAGTTTCAGGCGCTTCGACAGGCGCTTCAGCTTCGTGTCGGAGCTCGTGGCCCCCATGTCCTCGCGGATCTTGACCATTTCCGCGGCGAGGTCGATCGTGCGCAGCAGCTCATAGACGGCTTCGGCGCCCATGCGCGCGTCGAATTCGTCGCCGTGCTCCTCGATCGCCTCGAGATACATCTCGTCGGTCAGCAGCTGCCCGCGCTGCATCGGGGTCATGCCCGGATCGACGACCACGAAGGCCTCGAAGTACAGCACGCGCTCGATCTCGCGCAGGGTCATGTCGAGCATCAGGCCGATGCGCGACGGCAGCGACTTCAGGAACCAGATGTGCGCGGTCGGGCTCGCGAGCTCGATGTGGCCCATGCGTTCGCGGCGCACCTTCGACTGCGTCACCTCGACGCCGCACTTCTCGCAGACGACGCCGCGGTGCTTCAGGCGTTTGTACTTGCCGCACAGGCACTCGTAGTCCTTGATCGGCCCGAAGATCTTGGCGCAGAACAGGCCGTCGCGCTCGGGCTTGAACGTGCGGTAGTTGATCGTTTCCGGCTTCTTGACCTCGCCGTACGACCACGCGCGGATCATCTCCGGCGAGGCGAGCCCGATCTTGATCGAATCGAACTGCTCGACCGGCGCATGTTGTTTGAACAGCTTCAACAGATCTTTCATGAGCTTCTCCGGAATACAGTCGGGCAGGCGGCGGCGGACAATGAACGGCGAACGGCGAACGGCGAACGGCGGGCAGCCAGAGAAGAGGCGCACGGCGCGCGCTTCCGGCCATACGCTGTCCGCTGTCCGCTGTTCGCCGTGGGGTGCCCCGTCATTCCTGCTCGAGCTCCATGTTGATGGCGAGCGAGCGGATCTCCTTCACGAGTACGTTGAAGGATTCCGGCATGCCCGCATCCATCTGGTGATTGCCGTCGACGATGTTCTTGTACATCTTCGTGCGGCCGTTCACGTCGTCCGATTTGACGGTCAGCATCTCCTGCAGCGTGTACGCGGCGCCGTACGCCTCGAGCGCCCACACTTCCATTTCGCCGAAGCGCTGGCCACCGAACTGCGCCTTGCCGCCGAGCGGCTGCTGCGTGACGAGGCTGTACGGGCCGGTCGAACGCGCGTGCATCTTGTCGTCGACGAGGTGGTTCAGCTTCAGCATGTACATGTAGCCGACCGTCACCTGGCGCTCGAAGCGCTCGCCGGTGCGTCCGTCGTACAGGTACGTCTGGCCGCTCGTCGGCAGGTCCGCGAGCACGAGCAGGCGCTTGATCTCCTGCTCGCTCGCGCCATCGAACACCGGCGTCGCGATCGGCACGCCGTTCGAGAGGTTCTTCGCGAGCGCCACCACGTCGTCGTCGTTCAGGCTGCCGATGTCCTCGTGCTGCCCGCCCGTCTCGTTGTAGATGCGGCCGAGGAGCGTGCGCAGCTCGGCGACCGCGGCCTGCTGTTCGAGCAGGCGGCCGATCTTCACGCCGAGGCCCTTCGCCGCCCAGCCGAGGTGCGTCTCGAGCACCTGGCCGACGTTCATGCGCGAGGGCACGCCGAGCGGATTCAGCACGATGTCGACCGGCTGGCCGTTGTCGAGGTGCGGCATGTCCTCGACGGGGACGATCGTCGAGATCACGCCCTTGTTGCCGTGGCGGCCGGCCATCTTGTCGCCCGGCTGCACGCGACGCTTCACCGCGAGGTAGACCTTGACCATCTTCAGCACGCCGGGGGCGAGATCGTCGCCGGCGGTGATCTTGGCCTTCTTGTCGTCGAGCTTCTTCTCGAAGGCCTTGCGCTGCGCGGCGAGGCGCTCCGAGGTCGTCTCGAGCTGCGAGTTCGCGTCCTCGTCGTCGAGGCGGATCTCGAACCATTCCTCGCGCGGCAGCGAGTCGAGGTACTCGGCTGTCACGGCGCCCTTCAGGCGCCGCGGCCCGCCGACGGCATTCCTGCCGACGAGCGCATTGCGCACGCGCGCGAACATGTCTTCCTCGAGAATGCGCTGCTGGTCGGCGAAATCCTTGCGGACCCGCTCGATCTCCGCCTTCTCGATCGCGAGCGCGCGGCTGTCCTTGTCGACGCCGTCGCGCGTGAACACGCGCACGTCGATGACGATGCCGTCCATGCCGGGCGGCACGCGGAGCGACGTGTCCTTCACGTCCGACGCCTTCTCGCCGAAGATCGCCCGCAGCAGCTTCTCTTCCGGCGTCAGCTGCGTCTCGCCCTTCGGCGTGACCTTGCCGACGAGGATGTCGCCGGCGCGCACTTCGGCGCCGATGAACGCGATGCCCGCCTCGTCGAGCTTGGCGAGCGCCGCGTCGCCCACGTTCGGGATGTCCGCGGTGATTTCCTCGGGGCCGAGCTTGGTGTCGCGCGCGACGCAGGTGAGTTCCTCGATGTGGATCGTCGTGAAACGGTCCTCCTGCACGACGCGCTCCGAGATCAGGATCGAGTCCTCGAAGTTGTAGCCGTTCCAGGGCATGAACGCGACGAGCAGGTTCTGGCCGAGCGCGAGCTCGCCGAGGTGCGTCGAGGGGCCGTCGGCGAGCACGTCGCCGCGGGCGATCCGGTCGCCCGCATTGACGAGCGGCCGCTGGTTGATGCACGTGTTCTGGTTCGAACGCGTGTACTTCGTCAGGTTGTAGATGTCGACGCCGGGCTCCCCGGCCGTCGTCTCGTCGTCGTTGACGCGCACGACGATACGCGAGGCGTCGACCGAATCGACCTGCCCGCCGCGACGCGCGACCACGGTCACGCCCGAGTCGATCGCGACCGGGCGCTCCATGCCGGTGCCGACCAGCGGCGTCTCGGCGCGCAGCGTGGGCACCGCCTGGCGCTGCATGTTCGAGCCCATCAGCGCGCGGTTGGCGTCGTCGTGTTCGAGGAACGGGATCAGCGACGCGGCCACCGACACGATCTGCTTCGGCGACACGTCCATGTAATTGATGCTGTCACGCGGCATCAGCGTGAACTCGTTCTGGTAGCGGCACGACACCAGGTCGTCCTGCAGCATGCCCTTCTCGATGCGCACGTTGGCCTGCGCGATCGCATACTGGCCTTCCTCGATCGCCGACAGGTAATCGATGTCGTCGGTGACGCGGCCGCTCTCGACGCGCCGGTACGGCGTCTCGAGGAAGCCGTAGCGGTTGGTGCGCGCGTAGACCGACAGCGAGTTGATCAGGCCGATGTTCGGGCCTTCCGGCGTCTCGATCGGGCAGACGCGGCCGTAGTGGGTCGGGTGCACGTCGCGCACCTCGAAGCCCGCGCGCTCGCGCGTGAGGCCGCCGGGGCCAAGTGCCGAGACGCGGCGCTTGTGCGTCACTTCCGACAGCGGGTTGTTCTGGTCCATGAACTGCGACAGCTGCGAGGAGCCGAAGAACTCCTTGACCGCGGCCGCGACCGGCTTCGCGTTGATCATCTCCTGCGGCATCAGCGGCTCGCTCTCGGCGACCGTGAGCCGCTCCTTGACCGCGCGCTCGACGCGCACGAGCCCGACGCGGAAGGCGTTCTCGGCCATCTCGCCGACGCTTCTCACGCGCCGGTTGCCGAGGTGGTCGATGTCGTCGACCTGGCCGTTGCCGTTTCTGATGTCGATCAGCACCTTGAGCACGTCGAGGATGTCTTCCTTCGACAGCACGCCCGAGCCGGTGATCGCCTCGCGCCCGACACGGCGGTTGAACTTCATGCGACCGACGCCCGACAGGTCGTAGCGTTCGTCGTTGAAGAAGAGGTTCGTGAACAGGTTCTCGGCGGCGTCCTTGGTCGGCGGCTCGCCCGGACGCATCATGCGATAGATCTCGACCAGCGCCTCGAGGCGCGTCCTGGTCGGGTCGATGCGCAGCGTGTCCGAAATGTAGGCCCCGCGATCGAGGTCGTTGACGTACAGCGTGCGCAGTTCGCTGATGCCGGCGTCGATCACCTTTTCGACCGACGCCGCCGTCAGTACCTCGTTCGCCTTGGCGAGGATCTCGCCCGTGTCGGTATTGACGACGTCGTGCGCGAGGATCTTGCCGTAGATATAGTCGCGCGGCACCGCGAGGCGCTCGACGCCCGCTTCCTCGAGCTGGCGCACGTGGCGCGCGGTGATGCGGCGGCCTTCCTCGACGATCACGCGATCGCCGATGCGGATCTCGAAACTCGACGTCTCGCCGCGCAGCCGCGCCGGCACGAGTTCGAGGGAGACGCTGTCCTTCGAGACGAAGAACGTGTTCTTCTCGAAGAAGGTGTCGAGGATCTCGGTCTCGTTCATGCCGAGGGCCCGCAGGATGATGCTCACCGGGAGCTTCCTGCGCCGGTCGATGCGCGCGAACACGCAATCCTTCGGGTCGAACTCGAAGTCGAGCCACGAGCCGCGGTAGGGAATGATGCGCGCCGAGAACAGCAGCTTGCCCGACGAGTGGGTCTTGCCGCGGTCGTGGTCGAAGAACACGCCCGGGCTGCGATGCAGCTGCGAGACGATCACGCGCTCGGTACCGTTGACGACGAAGGTGCCGTTGTCGGTCATGAGCGGCAGTTCACCGAGGTACACCTCCTGCTCGCGCACGTCCTTCACCGGCTTCTTCGCGCCCGGGGCTTCCTTGTCGAGCACGATCAGGCGCACCTTGACGCGCAGCGGCGCGGCATAGGTGAGACCGCGGAGCTGGCACTCCTTCACGTCGAACACGGGCTCGCCGAGGCGGTAGCTCACGTACTCGAGCGTCGCGTTGCCCGAGTAGCTCGAGATCGGGAACACGGTCTGGAACGCCGCGTGCAGGCCGATGTCCGCACGCGCGCCCTCGGCCACTTCGGCCTGCAGGAAGGTGCGGTAGGACTCGAGCTGGATCGCGAGCAGGTACGGCACGTCGAGGATGCTCGCCTGCCTGCCGAAATTCTTGCGGATGCGCTTTTTCTCGGTGAAGGAATAAGCCATCTGGATTTACCTCTGAAACTGGAATGTGCGCACGCGGACCGGACGCGCGCGGCAGCGGGCGCCCGACCGTGACCGGCCGGGCGCCGTGCGCGCGCTACGCGGCGAAACGCCGCGCATGGAGGTTATTTGACCTCCACCTTGGCGCCGGCTTCCTCGAGCTTCTTCCTGATTACGTCGACGTCGGCCTTGGAAACGCCTTCCTTGACGAGCGCGGGCACGCCCTCGACGAGGTCCTTCGCTTCCTTCAGGCCGAGGCCGGTGATCTCGCGGATCACCTTGATGACCGTGACTTTCTTGTCCGCCGGGTATTCCTTCAGGGATACCGTGAACTCGGTCTGCTCTTCCGCCGGGGCCGCGGCCGCGGCAGCGCCTGCGCCGCCACCCGCCACGACCGCGACCGGCGCGGCCGCCGTGACGTTGAACTTCTTCTCCATGTCGGAGATCAGTTCGACCACGTCCATCACGCTCATCTTGGAAATTGCCTCGAGGATTTCGTCTTTGCTAACAGCCATTGTCCTTACTCCGTAAAGTTCTGAATCAAAGCCTTCAGGCGCCGGCCGCCTGCTTCGCGTCCCTCACGGCCGCGAGCGTGCGCACGAGCTTCTGGTTCGGTGCGGCGATCGTGCCGGCGAGCTTCTGGATCGGTGCCTTGAGCACGCCCAGCAGCATCGACAGCGCCTGATCGCGCGTCGGCATGCTCGCCACCTTCTCGATGTCCTTGCCGGGCAGCACGGGGCCGCCGAGCGACACGAGGGTCGCGACGAGCTTGTCGTTGTCCTTCGCGAAAGCCCTGATCACGCGCGCCGCGGCGCCCGGATCGTCCTTCGAGAAGGCGAGAACCAGCGGGCCCTTCAGGTGAGAGCCGATCGACTCGAATGTCGTGCCTGCCACGGCCTTGCGCGCCAGCGTGTTCTTGACGACACGCATGTACACGCCCTCGGCCCGTGCCCTGGCACGCAGTTCGGTCATCTGCGTCACCGAGAGGCCACGGTACTCGGCGGCCACGACGGAAAGGGCCGAACCGGCCACCTCCGCGACTTCCGCGACGAGCGCCTTCTTGCCTTCAAGGTTGAGTGCCATTCCTGTCTCTCCTGGCTTGAAGATCACACCAAAAGACGGCGATCCCCAGCCGGGGAAATCCCCGATCGAGTGATTCACCATCTGCGCAGGCCGGTATTAAGGAGCACGCGAACGGCGAGTGGCGAACGGCGATCGGCCAGAACGCGCTGCGCGCGTCTTTGTCCGGCTGACCACCGTTCGCTGTCTGCTGTCCGCTCTCTCCGCCTGCGGTCTTCGATGGAACCGGCGCCCGCCATGCGGCGCCGGCCTCACGAATTCCGTAAATCCGAACTCTCCCTCAGACTCCGAGCGTGCCGGAGTCCACCACGACACCCGGCCCCATCGTCGAGGACAGCGTGACGCGCTTCAGGTAGATGCCCTTCGACGTCGCGGGCTTCGCCTTCTGCAGGTCCTGGATGAGCGCGAGCAGGTTCTCCCGCAGCTTGTCCACCTCGAAGCTCGCCTTGCCGATCGTGCAATGGACGATGCCGGCCTTGTCGACGCGATAGCGCACCTGGCCCGCCTTCGCATTCTTCACCGCGGTGGCGACGTCCGGCGTGACCGTACCGACCTTCGGGTTCGGCATCAGGCCGCGCGGACCGAGGATCTGGCCGAGCTGCCCGACCACGCGCATCGCATCGGGGCTCGCCACGACCACGTCGAAATTCATCTCGCCGGCCTTCACCTTCTCGGCGAGGTCTTCGAGACCGACGATGTCGGCGCCCGCCGCGCGCGCCACGTCCTGATTCTTGCCGGAGGTGAACACCGCGACGCGCACGCTCTTGCCGATGCCGTGCGGCATCACGGTCGAGCCGCGCACCTGCTGGTCCGACTTCGACGCATCGATGCCGAGGTTCACCGCGGCATCGACCGACTCGTTGAACTTCGCGGTCGCGAAATCCTTGACGAGCTTCAGCGCGTCGTCGATCGCAAACTGCTTGCCCGGCGGCAACTTCTCCGCCCGGTTCTTCGTACGCTTGGCTGCGAATGTCATGTCAGGCTCCTTCCACGTCGACGCCCATCGAGCGCGCGCTGCCCGCGATCGTGCGAACCGCGGCATCGAGATCGGCCGCCGTCAGGTCGGGAGTCTTGGTCTTCGCGATCTCCTCGAGCTGCTGGCGCGAAATCCTGCCGACCTTGGCGGTGTTCGGCGTGCCGCTGCCCTTCTCGATGCCGATCGCCTTCCTGATCAGCACCGCGGCCGGCGGTGTCTTCATCACGAAGGTGAAGCTGCGATCCGAATAGACGGTGATCACCGTCGGGATCGGCAGGCCCTTCTCGAGCTTCTGCGTCGCAGCGTTGAACTGCTTGCAGAACTCCATGATGTTCACGCCCTGCTGGCCGAGCGCGGGTCCGATCGGCGGCGACGGATTCGCCGAGCCGGCCGGGACCTGCAGCTTGATATAGCCCTGGACTTTCTTTGCCATCGATACGACTCCTTGGGTGCAAACGCCTCGCGGCTCCCCAACAACAAACCCGGCGAACGGCAGACGGCGAACGGCGAGTGGCCGGAACGAGAGGCGCGCCTCGCGCGCTCCGGCCGTTCGCTGATCGCTGTTCGCCGATCGCGTCCTCTTACGCCTTCTCCACCTGCGAGAAATCGAGTTCCACGGGCGTCGAGCGCCCGAGGATCTGCACCGCCACCTGCAGGCGGTTCTTCTCGTAGTTCACCTGTTCCACGACACCGTTGAAGTCGTTGAACGGGCCGTCGTTGACCCGCACCACTTCCCCGGGCTCGAAGAGCACCTTCGGACGCGGCTTGTCGACGCCTTCCTCGACGCGCCGCAGGATCTGGTTCGCCTCGCGATCCGAGATCGGCGCCGGCTTGTCCGACGTGCCGCCGATGAACCCGAGGACCTTCGGCACGTCGCGCACGAGGTGCCAGGTCTCCTCGTCCATCTCCATCTGCACGAGCACGTAGCCCGGGTAGAACTTGCGCTCGCTCTTGCGCTTCTGCCCGTCGCGCATTTCGACCACTTCCTCGGTCGGCACCAGCACTTCGCCGAACTTCGCCTCGAGGCCGGCGCGCGCGATGCGCTCCTTGAGCGCCTTCTGCACGGTGTGCTCGAAGTTCGAGTAGGCATGGACGACATACCATCGCAGCGCCACGGTCAGCCTCCCTGCCCGGTGAGAAGGCGGGTGGCCCACGCGAGCGCGAGGTCGATCACCCAGAAAAACAGGCTCGCGATCGCGATGAACAGGAACACGATGCCGGTGACCTTGAGCGTCTCTTCGCGCGTGGGCCAGAACACCTTGCGCAGCTCGATCTTCGAATCCATCGAGAACTGCTTCAGGTCGCGTCCATAGCCCGACGTCGCGATGATGATCGCCGCGAGCACGATGCCACCGACCATCGCGAGCCAGCGTACGTACACGGGCTGCGCGGCCAGTATGTAGAACGCTGCGATACCGGCGAGCACGAGCACGACCGCGGCCGTGAGTTTCGCGGTATCCAGCGGGCTGGTACCCGTATGTTTGACTGCTTCGTTCATTGATCTTCAGTGGCAGGCCAGGAGGGAATCGAACCCCCAACCTGCGGTTTTGGAGACCGCCGCTCTGCCAATTGAGCTACTGGCCTGTGCTAAAAAATCCGCGACCGGCGAGTGGCGATCGGCGAGTAGCCGGAGGGAGGCGCTGCGCGCGTCTTTCTCTGGCTGTTAGCCGTTCGCCGTTCGCCGTATGCTGCCTCTATACCTGCTTACTTCAATACCTTGGAGACCACACCGGCCCCGACCGTGCGCCCGCCCTCGCGGATCGCAAAGCGCAGCCCGTCCTCCATCGCGATCGGCGCGATCAGCTCCACCGTCATCTTGATGTTGTCGCCCGGCATCACCATCTCCGTGTTCGCCGGCAACTCGATCGTCCCGGTCACGTCCGTCGTGCGAAAGTAAAACTGCGGCCGATAGCCCTTGAAGAACGGCGTGTGGCGCCCGCCCTCCTCCTTCGTCAGCACGTACACCTCGCACTCGAACTGCGTGTGCGGCGTGATCGAACCGGGCTTGGCCAGCACCTGGCCGCGCTCCACTTCCTCGCGCTTCGTGCCGCGCAGCAGCACTCCCACGTTGTCGCCCGCCCGACCCTCGTCGAGCAGCTTCCTGAACATCTCCACGCCCGTGCACGTCGTCTTCTGCGTCGCCTTGATGCCGACGATCTCGATCTCGTCGTTCACCTTCACGATCCCGCGCTCGATGCGCCCCGTCACCACCGTGCCGCGGCCCGAAATCGAAAACACGTCCTCCACCGGCATCAGAAACGGCTTGTCCACTTCCCGCGGCGGCACCGGAATGTACTTGTCCATCTCCGCCACCAGCTTCACCACCGAGGGAACGCCGATCTCGCTCGTGTCGCCCTCCAGCGCCTTCAGCGCCGAGCCGATCACGATCGGCGTGGCGTCCCCGGGAAACTTGTACGTCGACAGCAGCTCCCGGACCTCCATCTCCACCAGCTCCAGCAGCTCCTTGTCGTCGACCATGTCCGCCTTGTTCATGTACACCACGATGTACGGCACGCCCACCTGGCGCGCCAGCAGAATGTGCTCGCGCGTCTGCGGCATCGGACCGTCCGCCGCCGACACCACCAGAATCGCCCCGTCCATCTGCGCCGCACCCGTGATCATGTTCTTCACGTAGTCGGCGTGCCCCGGGCAGTCCACGTGCGCGTAATGGCGCTCCTTCGACTGGTACTCCACGTGCGACGTCGAAATCGTGATCCCGCGAGCCTTCTCCTCCGGCGCACGGTCGATCTGGTCGTACGCCATGAACGACCCGCCGTGCGTCTCCGCCATCACCTTCGTCAGCGCCGCCGTCAGCGTCGTCTTGCCATGGTCCACGTGACCGATCGTCCCCACGTTCACGTGCGGCTTCGTCCGTTCAAACTTCTCTTTCGACACGACGTATCCTCTTCTCTGGCTGTCCGCTACTCGCCGTCCGCTTCCCTGGAGCTCACGACCGGGATTGAACCGGTGACCTCGTCCTTACCAAGGACGTGCTCTACCAACTGAGCTACGTGAGCTTTACGACTGCCATGGAGCGGGTGGTGGGAATCGAACCCACGTCATCAGCTTGGAAGGCTGAGGTTCTACCATTGAACTACACCCGCGCTGATGATCCCGACTGCCCGCTTGCCGCCAGTCCCGCTCGGCTGGTGGAGGGGGTAGGATTCGAACCTACGAAGGCGTAAGCCGGCAGATTTACAGTCTGCTCCCGTTGGCCGCTTGGGTACCCCTCCGCGAAAAACGAGCCGCGTATTCTCGTGTCCGCGCCGCAGCGTGTCAATGCAGTTGGCGCGCCTTTTGCTGTGTCGCGCCGCCGCATCCCACTCCTTATATGTCCGGATCGACCGGAGAGGGCCTAAAGGAGCGGCGAAACCACGTCGTAGACGAGGCGGGCGCCGAGCCGGGCCGTACGCCCGTCCGGATCGAGGCCGGGCGCGAGCTCCGCGACTTCGGCCAGCACCACCCGGGATTGCGGCTCACCGTGCCGGGCACGCTCGAGCACGCGCGCCAGCAACGACAGGGCGAGATCCGGCGCGATGCCGCGCGCCGCCGGCGCGCTGACCCCGGGGGCCACCGCGGCGGGAAAGGCATCGAGGCAGATGGAGAGCTGCAAGGCGTCGATCGAGTCGACGAACGTGTCGATCGCCCGGCAGGCCGCGTCCCACCGCGGCCACACGATGTCTTCGTCAGTGAGCCAGGTCGCCCCACACCGCCGTGCCGTGTCGAACAGTGCCGGTGTATTCGCGGCGCGCGAAATGCCGATGCACAGGTACCGGAACGGCAGGCCCTGCGCGGCGAGCGCATCGTGGATCTGCAGGAAGGGCGTGCCGGAGCTCGCCCGCCCGCGCCGCAGATCGAAATGCGCGTCGAAGTTCACGATGCCGTAGTGCGCGAGCCGGCCGCCCTTCGCCAGTGCCGCGCTCGCGCCCTGGAATGAACCCCAGGCCATCTCATGGCCGCCGCCGAGCAACACCGGAAAATGGCCCTGCGCGACGAGCGCCTCGACCCGCGCCCCGAGTGCGCGCTGCGCGCCTTCGAGATCCTCGCCGTCGCAAGCGATGTCGCCCGCGTCGTAGAGCGGTGTGTCGCGCGTGCCGTGGTACGCGAGCGGCGCGAGCGCACGCCTGAGCGCATGCGGGCCCTCCCGTGCGCCCAAGCGACCCTGGTTGCGGCGCACCCCTTCGTCGCTCGCGAAACCGACGAGCGCCACGCCGGCCCGCGCGCCGGCAGCCAGCGGTTGCACGAGCTGGTGCCAGCGTCGTCCGAGGTTGCCGTCTTCCGCATCGACCCGACCCTGCCACACGTCGCTCACCCTGCACTCCTCACAGCGCACCGCGTACGAGGGCGCCGCGCCGCGCCACGGCGCGCGCACCCCCGAGCCCGCTCCAGTAGCTGAGTTCCCACGGCGCCGCGACATCCCACACGGCGAAATCCGCCGGCCCGCCCACGGCGAGTGTCCCCTGGCCCGCCTCGAGCGCGAGCGCGCGCGCCGCCTGGCAGGTGACACCGGCGAGTGCCTCTTCCGGCGTGAGCCCGAAAAGCCGACAGCCCATGTTCATCGCGAGCAGGAGCGACAGGCACGGCGACGTGCCGGGATTGCAATCGGTCGCGACGGCGAACGGCACGCCTGCCGCACGCAACGCGGCCACCGGCGGCGCCTTCGTCTGCCCGAGCGTGAAGTACGCGACGGGCAGCAGCACTGCGACGGTGCCCGCTGCGGCGAGCCGCCCGATGCCCGCCGCGGACACCTCCTCGAGGTGATCGCAGGACAACGCCGCGAACTCCGTGGCCGCCTCGACGCCTCCGACATCCGCGAACTGGCCGGCGTGCATGCGCACGGCGATGCGGAGCTGGCGCGCTGCCTCGAACAGCACGCGCGCCTGTGCGGCGGTGAACGCACCGCGGTCGCAATAGATATCCACCGAATCGACGAGGCCGCGGGCGGCGAGCGCGGGCAGCCACTCGCGCGACAGCGTGCGCACGTAGTCATCCGCGCGTCCGGCAAACTCCGGCGGCACGGCATGGGCGGCGAGATAGGTCGTGCGCACGTCGATGTCGTGACGGCGGCCGAGCGCGCGCGCCACCTCGAGCATGCGCGCCTCGTCCTCGAGCGTGAGGCCGTAGCCGGATTTGATCTCGATCGCCGTGACGCCGTCACGCAGCAAGGCTTCGAGCCGGGGCGCGCTCGCGGCCAGCAGTTCTTCGGTGCCGGCCGCGCGCGTCGCGCGTACCGTCGAGAGGATGCCGCCGCCGCGCCTCGCGATCTCCTCGTAAGAGACGCCGCGCTGGCGTTCGGCGAATTCGTGGGCGCGATCGCCCGCGAACACGAGATGCGTGTGGCAATCGACGAGCCCCGGTGTCACGAGCCGCCCGCCGAGGTCGTGCGTGCGTCCGCACCGCGCGCGCAGCGGCGCGTCGAGGGCGCGCTCGTACCCGATCCACTCGATGCATCCGTCGCTCGTCACGAAGGCATCGGCACCCGTCTCCGCCGCGGCGGCAACCGAGGTACAGGTCGCGATGCGGCCATTGCGCCAGAGCGTCGCGGCCGCCGCCACGGTCACGATCCGGCGAGGAACGGCAGGTCGAGCCGGTGCTCGCGCGCGCAGTCGATGGCGATGTCGTAGCCGGCGTCGGCGTGGCGCATGACGCCGCTCGCCGGGTCGTTCCACAGTACGCGCCCGATGCGCCGCGCCGCCGCCTCCGTGCCGTCGCAGACGATCACGACGCCGGCGTGCTGCGAGTAACCCATGCCGACCCCGCCGCCGTGGTGGATCGATACCCAGGTCGCGCCGCTCGCGGTATTCAGCAGCGCATTGAGCAGCGGCCAGTCGGCCACCGCGTCCGAGCCGTCGCGCATCGCTTCGGTCTCGCGGTTCGGGCTCGCCACCGAACCCGAGTCGAGGTGATCGCGCCCGATCACGACCGGCGCCGACACCTCGCCACGGCGAACCATCTCGTTGAACGCGAGGCCGAGCCGATGCCGGTCGCCGAGCCCGACCCAGCAGATGCGGGCCGGCAGCCCCTGGAACTGGATGCGCTCGCGCGCCATGTCGAGCCAGCGGTGCAGCCCCGCGTCAGCCGGCAACAGCTCCCTCACTTTCTCGTCGGTGCGGTAGATGTCTTGCGGATCGCCGGACAGCGCCACCCACCGAAACGGCCCGATGCCGCGACAGAACAGCGGGCGCACATACGCGGGCACGAAGCCGGGGAACGAAAACGCGTCCTTCACGCCTTCGTCGAAGGCGACCTGGCGGATATTGTTGCCGTAGTCGAATACCGGGATGCCGAGCTTCGCGAAACCGAGCATCGCCTCGACGTGCCGTGCCATCGACTCGCGCGCCGCCGCCGCCACGCCTTGCGGATCGGTGCTTCGCCGCTCGTCCCACTGCGCGAGTGTCCAGCCGCGCGGCAGGTAGCCGTTCACCGGGTCGTGGGCCGACGTCTGGTCGGTGACCGCATCCGGGCGCACGCCGCGCGCGAGCAGCTGCGGCAGGATCTCCGCGGCATTGCCGAGGAGACCGATCGAAACGGCCTTGCCGGTATGGCGGGCCGCCTCGAGCCGCGCCAGCGCCGCGTCGAGGCTGGGAGCCTCTTCGTCGAGATAACGCGTCGCGAGGCGCTTGGCGATGCGCTCCGGCCGGCACTCGATCGCGAGCATCGAGGCACCCGCCATCGTGGCCGCCAACGGCTGCGCCCCGCCCATGCCGCCGAGGCCCGCCGTCAGGATCCAGCGCCCGGCGAGCGATCCGCCGAAGTGTTGTCGCCCCATTTCGGCAAAGGTCTCGTACGTGCCCTGCACGATGCCCTGGCTGCCGATGTAGATCCACGAGCCCGCGGTCATCTGCCCGAACATCATCAGGCCCTTGCGGTCGAGCTCGGCGAAGTGCTCCCAGTCGGCCCAGCGCGCCACGAGATTGGAGTTGGCGATGAGCACGCGCGGAGCATCCGCGTGCGTGCGAAAGATGCCCACCGGCTTGCCCGACTGGATCAGCAGCGACTCCTCCTCGCCGAGGCGCGTCAGCGCAGCGACGATGCGCTCGTAGCAGTCCCAGTTGCGCGCCGCGCGGCCGATACCGCCATACACCACCAGGTCCTGCGGCCGTTCCGCCACCTCCGGGTCGAGGTTGTTCATCAGCATCCGCAGCGCGGCCTCCGTCAGCCAGCTGCGCGCCGTGATCCGTGTGCCGTGGGCGGCGCGAATCTCGCGGGGATGAGCCATCGTTCTCCAGTCCTTCCGTTCAGCGCTCGACGTCGCCGAGCGCCTTGCGAATCCGCCCCGCGAGCGCGGGGGTCGTCACGAAATCGAGGTCGACCATCGACAGCTCGTCGACGAGCGCGCGCACGGTGAGTGTGGCGGCGCCGTCGTCCGAGGTGACCTGATAGGTCCATTGCCCCGTGACATCGGTCGCCTGCGCGTCGATCGTGCGGGCGAGCCGATCGGCCTCCTTGCGCGTGAAACCCGCGGAGAAGAGCCGTGCGACGCGCCTCAGCACCTTCCCGCAGGACTCGAGCTCGATGTCCACCGTGACGCGTTCACTGCCCGGCGCCGATTGCGCGGGCAGGCGGGCCGGCACACAGGTGGCCGCCGCCGCCGCGACGAGCCACCGGGACACGAGCCTGCGGCTGACACCCATGCCTTCAGTCCTTGCGGCCGTCGACGTGCGCGGCATAGCGGTTCATCTGCTGGGTGAGCACGGAGTCGACGAGCTTCGCGAGCGCCACGGCGTCCGACGTGAATGCGCCGGCCACACGATAGGTGAGCGTCACGTGCGAGCCGGTCGGCCGCGGCGCAAAGGCGAACGAGAGGACGCCGGCGACCGCCATCTCCTGCAGCGGGCCGAGCGCGGCCGACAAGCGCAGCATCTGGCCCGGATCGGCGTACAGCACGGTGCCGTGGCTCACGGACCCGCCGCCGTCCATCAGCTCGCAAAAGCAACCGCCCGCGCGCGCATCGAGCGACAGCCGGTCGGCTTTGCCGCTGTACGTATGCTCCGGATCCCACCAGAGGGCGGGGCCCACCGTGAACGAGCGATAGGCGGCCTCGGGCGGTGCCGCCACGTCGACCTCGATGACGATCGTGAAGCCCCCGGCGCCGGACTCGGCCACGGTTGCGCAGGCACCGTCGGCACGCGTCATGGCCACCGCGGCCAGCAGCGCAGCGGCCACCAGGCTTCTCGTCATGGCGTTTCCCTCCTGACAGTTGCGGCGACCAGGGCCTCCACGGCCTGCGGCGCGAGCATACGCGCGGCGCCCGGCCGCTGGTCCGGCGCCAAGCTTACAGGACCATACCGCAGACGCATCAGCCGGCTCACCTCGCAGCCGACGGCTTCCCACAGGCGCCGCACTTCGCGATTGCGCCCCTCGCGCAGCACGACGCGGAACCAGTCGTGGCTACCCCCTTCGGCGTGGCGCTCGATACGATCGAATCGCCCGATACCGTCGTCCAGCGCGACACCGCGCACGAGGCGCTCGAGCGTCGCCGGGTCGGGGGCACCGCGCAACCGCACGAGGTACTCGCGCTCGATCCCGCTCGACGGATGCATCAGGCGGTGCGCCAGTTCCCCGTCGGTCGTGAAGAGCAGGAGTCCGGTCGTGTTCACGTCGAGTCGCCCGACCACGATCCAGCGCCCGGCACGGGGGCCGGGCAGGCGATCGAACACCGTCGGCCGGCCCTGCGGATCGCTGCGGGTCGTGACCTCGCCGAGCGGTTTGTGATAAATGAGCACCTCGCGCGCGGCGGGCCCCGGGGCCAGCGCGAGCGGGCGCCCGTCGAGGGTGATCCTGTCGCCGGACGTCGCGCGGACACCGAGCGTGGCGACGGCGCCGTTCACTGCGACCCGGCCGTCGCGGATCCAGCCCTCGATGGTCCGCCGTGAGCCGAGTCCCGCGGCGGCCAGCAATTTTTGCAGACGTTCTGGCGGGGACACGGACGCATCATAATCGCTGGCGATGGGCAGAGGCCCACCCGGCATGGGTTCCACTCACACGCAGGAGCTAGAGTGTCACCATGATTTACGACAGCATACTCGGAACCATAGGGCGCACGCCGATCGTGCGCGTCAATCGGCTCGCGCCGGAACACGTGACGATGTACGTGAAGTGCGAGTCCTTCAATCCCGGCTCGTCGGTCAAGGATCGCCTCGCGATCGCGATCATCGAGGACGCCGAGCGGCGCGGCACGCTGCAGCCGGGCCAGACCGTGGTCGAGGCGACCTCGGGCAACACCGGCATCGCGCTCGCGATGGTGTGTGCCGCCAAGGGGTATCCGTTCGTCGCGACGATGGCGGAGTCGTTCTCCATCGAACGGCGCAAGATCATGCGCCTCTTCGGCGCGAGAGTGATCCTCACGCCGGCCGCGGAGCGCGGCGTCGGCATGGTGAAGAAAGCGGCCGAGCTCGCGAAGAAGCACGGCTGGTTCCTCGCGAACCAGTTCGAGAATCCCGCGAATCCCGCCTATCACCGCCAGACGACGGGCGCCGAGATCGTGAGCGATTTCGCCGGACGGCGGCTCGATTTCTTCATCACCGGCTGGGGAACGGGCGGCACGCTCACCGGCGCCGGCGAAGTCATCAAGCTCGTGCTGCCCGACACGAAGGTGATCGCCGCGGAGCCTGCCGTGGCCGCGTTGCTGTCCGGGAAGGAATTCGCGTCGCACAAGATCCAGGGCTGGACCCCGGATTTCGTGCCCGGCGTGCTCAACCGCAAGGTGCCAGACCGTATCGTGACCGTGACCGACCAGGAAGCGATCGAAACATCGCGCGCGCTTGCACGCAGCGAAGGTATCTTCTGCGGCATCTCGAGCGGCGCCACGTTCGCGGCGGCCGTGAAGGTCGCGAAGGACGCCCCGCGCGGCAGCACGCTGCTCGCGATGCTGCCCGACACGGCCGAGCGGTATCTGTCGACGCCGCTCTTCGAGGGCATAGCCGAGGGCAGCGATCCGGAGCCATGAGCGCGCGCCAGTTCGCGGCGCTGCCCGATCCCTTCGCGATGCACCTCGGCGGCACGCTGCGGGGCGCGCGTGTCGCGTTCGAAACCTGGGGCACCCTCGCGCCCGCGAGGGACAACGCGATCCTCGTCTTCACGGGGCTGTCGCCGTCTGCGCACGCGGCCCGCTCGGCCGCCGACCCCTCTCCCGGCTGGTGGGACGCCATGATCGGGCCCGGGCTCGCGCTCGACACCGAGCGCTGGTTCGTCGTCGTCGTGAATTCGCTCGGCAGCTGTTTCGGTTCGACGGGGCCGGCGTCGATCGACCCGGCCACGGGTGAGCGCTACCGGCTCGCGTTCCCGGAACTCGCGATCGAGGACATCGCCGACGGCGGCTACGCGGTGTTGCGCTCGCTCGGCATCGAACGTGCCGACACGATCCTCGGCCCCTCGCTCGGCGGCATGGTCGTGCTCGCGTTCGCGCAGCGCCATCCGGGCGCCGCGCGCCGGCTCGTGAGCGTGAGCGGCAGCCTCGGCGCCGCGCCGTTTGCGGTGGCGCTGCGCAGCGTGCAGCGCGAAGCGATCCTGCGCGACCCCGCGTGGCGCGACGGACACTATGAACCCGACGCGCCGCCACGCACGGGCCTCGCGCTCGCGCGCAAGCTCGGCACGATCACCTACCGTTCGGCGGCCGAATGGCAGCAGCGCTTCGGTCGGGATCGCATCGGGGACGCGGCGCGACCGTCGAACAGCTTCGCACCCGAATTCCAGATCGAGGGTTACCTCGAAGCGCAGGCGACGAAGTTCGTCGGCGCCTTCGACGCGAACTGCTATCTCTATCTGTCGCGCGCGATGGACCGGTTCGACCTCGCGCCGCTGCCCGCCCGCTGTGTCGAACGCGCGCTCGTGATCGGCGTCGAGGCCGACATCCTCTTTCCGCTCGACGGCCAGCGTGCGATCGAGGTGGCGCTGCAGGGTGCCGGCGCCGCGACGCGGTTCATCGCGTTGCCCTCGATCGAGGGCCACGACGCGTTCCTCGTGGACATCCCGCGTTTCTCCGCCGCGATCGGCGGCTTTCTGCGGGAGGACCTCGCCGCATAGCTTATGTCACGCGGGCGCGTGACGTAGTTCACACGCCGGCGCCGTTCATCACGCCTCGCGCGCCATTGGTCGGCACACGCCGCGGCGCACTTGCCTTCCCGCCACACTGCGCACCCATGAACAAGCGCATTGCGGGCTTCACGCTGATGGAGCTGATGATCGTGCTGGCGCTCGCCGCGGTGATCCTCTCGATCGGCGCGCCGAGTTTCGCCGAGTTCCGTCGCAACAACCGCCTCACGGGCGCCGGCAACGAGCTGCTCGGCGCCATGCAGACCGCACGCAGCGAGGCGATCAAGCGCCAGGTGCCCGTCGCGGTATGCCCGTCGAACGATCCGGGTGACGCCGGCGCGACCTGCTCGGCCGGCGCGTTCACGGGCTGGATCGTGTTCGTCGACCCCGACAACAACTGCGTGCGCGACACGGCCAATCCCCGGGAGGTCGTGCTGCGCGTCGGAGACACGATCGATCCGGCGCTCACCGTGCGATCGACCGGCATCTGCGCCTCCTTCGCCGGCAACGGCTTCCTGCAGGACGACGTGCCGAGCGCCGCGGACGTTGCAGGCAACACAATCTTCTGCGACGACCGGGGCAAGGCATTGCAGGCCGGCACGAACCTGTCGTCCGCGCGCGGTGTCGACGTCAGTGCGACCGGGCGTTCGCGCGTGACGCGCGAGCCGGCCGAAATCAATGCCTGGCTGGCGTGTCCCTGAGGTGCGCGCGATGGACAAACCAACCCTTGCGGCACAGCGCGGCATCACGATGGTGGAATCGCTCGTCGCGCTGGTCGTGCTCTCGATCGGCCTCCTCGGCATCGCCGGCATGTACGTGATGAGCCTGCAGACCGGCCGCACCGCGATGCTGCGCACGCAGGCCGTCAACCTCGTCAGCGATCTCGGCGATCGCATCCGCGCGAACGGCAGTGCGGGCATCGCCTACGATCTCGCGGCCTACGGCGGCGCACCGGCGGAACACGCTTGCGTGGTGGTCGCCAACTGCAGCGCAGCCGAGCTCGCGGAAGACGACCTCGCGCGCTGGCTGGACAGCGTCGACGACACCCTGCCGACGGGCGTGAACGCGCAGGTGGTGTTTACGCCTGCCGCGGCGACCGGGCTTCCGGACCAGTACCGCATCGATCTCGATTGGCGGGAAGCCAGCGAGGACTTCTCGTACGGGTCCAGCACCTTCCTGATCGCGGCGGCGCCATGAACAGGCGTCAGCGGGGCCTCAGCCTGATCGAACTGCTCGTCGCCCTCGCGATCGGCTCGGTGCTGATCGTCGGCGCGGTGTACGTGTACTCGCAGAGCCGCAGCACTTATCGCGTCAACGACACGATCTCGCGTCTGCAGGAAGACGCGCGCTACGTGCTGTCGGTGATCGAGCCCGACGTGCAGCTCGCGGGCTACTACGGCTTCTCGAACATGCCGGACGATTTCAAGTACATCAGCGGCGGCTCGACCTCGACCTACACGACCGCCTCCCGGATGCAGACGGCCGACGCGGCCGTCGCGGGCCTCGCGTCGGGCTTCCAGAGCTGCGGCAACAACTTCGCCGTCAACCTGATCGCCACGGTCGAGGGCAGCAACGACAGCTACGGCCTCGCCTGCGCCGCGGCCGGCGGCGGCGCACGCCCCGGCGCCGATCGCCTGACGGTCCGGCACGCGGGAGTCACGCCGCTCGCGGCCGCGACGCCCGGGCGGCTGCAGCTCCTCGTCAGCCGCCTGAGCCCGACGAACCAGTACGTGCTCACCGACGGCGCGCTGCCCGCATCGCCCGCCCTCGAGCCCGATACCGTGCAGGTGCGGGACCTCGTGGTGCGCAGTTTCTATATTTCCCGCAACTCCATCGCCCCTGTGCGCGCGGGCCTCCCGGCGCTGCGGGTGAAATCGCTCGTCAACGGCGCTTTCGTCGACACGCAGGTGATGCCGGGCGTCGAGGACCTGCAGGTGCAGTTCGGCATCGACACGGGCGACTACGACAACGACGGCGCGATCGACGCCGGGCTCGACGAGGACGGCAACGGCATTCCCGACGCCCCGCGCGGCATCGCGACGCGCTACGTCAACGCCGACGCGGTCCCGGTCGGCTTCCAGGTCGTGGCGGTGCGCGTCTGGCTGATGATGCGCAGCGCGGGTTTCCAGCAGGGCTTCGTCGACGGGCGCACCTACGATTACGCGGGCAAGAGCGTCACGCCGAACGACGGCAACCGGCGCCTGCTCGTCTCCCGAACCATCCAGCTGCGCAACTCGCGCCAACTCTGAGCACACCATGCGAACACTCCCCTGCAGTACGGACAGGCAGCGCGGCGCGGCGCTCGTCATCGGGCTCATCCTGCTGCTCGTGCTGACGTTGCTCGCGGTCACCGGCATGAACACGGCCTCGTCCGAACTCATCATGGCCGGCAACGAGCAGTTCCGGCAGAACGCCTTCCAGGCTGCGGAGGCCGGCATCGAGCAGGCGATCAGCACGCTGCCGACCGTGCCGCAGTCCGGCACGCCGGTGGTGGTCGCGGACCAGCCCGTCCCGGATTCGACGAGCGGCGATGAGTTCACCACCTCGAGCCGCTATCTCGGCGACGACCTCAACGTACCGGGATTCAGCGCCGGCAAATTCGTCGGCTTCCACTACGAGATCACGAGCACGGGCACCTCGGCGCGCAATGCGAACTCGCAGCACGCGCAGGGCGCATTCGTCATCCAGAGCGCCGGTGGCGGCGGCTCGTACGGTTCGATCAACCCTTGAGCCCAAGGAACGACCCATGAAATCCCCCTCGACCCTCGCACGACTCGCGGCTCCGGCCCTGGCCGTGCTGCTCGCTGCGCCCGTAGCCTCCGCGCAGGACGCCACTCCGGGCCAGCGCGGCCCGTTTGCGGTCGTATCGGTCGCCGTCGAAGCCGTGGCCGGCCATGTCGCACTGCCGGCGTCGACGCCGGGCACGCTCGCGATGTCCACCTGCGCCGGTTGCGCGCCGAGGAGCTTGCAGGCGACGGCGGCCACCCGCTTCGTCGTCGAGGGCGAGGCGGTCAGCCTCGCGCAGCTGCACGCGGCGATGCTGAAGAACCCGAATGCCATCGTGACCGTGCACTACATCGTCACCTCGGGCGTCGTGACCGAAATCACGGCTGCGCCGTAACACGCGGAATCATCGAAGGATCACGCCATGTCGATCTTCAACCATCCCTGCGGCAAGACCCTCGCGTTCGCGCTGCTGACCGTCGGCGTTGCATTGCCGGCCGCCGCGGACGACATCGAGATCTACCAGAGCAGCGCCTCCGCCGGCGCCAAGCCGAACGTGCTGTTCATCCTCGACACCTCGGGCAGCATGGACGGCACGGTCGTCACCGCGCCGCTGTACGACCCGAATACGGTGTACCCGGGCAGCTGCGACGCGAGCCGCATCTACTTCAGCACCAACGACACACCGCCCGATTGCGGCACGGCGAACTGGATACCGCAGGCCTCGAACCACTGCGCCGCCTCGGCGGCGGCGCTCACCAACATCGGCGGCGGCGGTACCTGGCCCTCGTTCGGCAATTCGCGCGAACGCGCCGCGCAGTACCGCAGCGGCCAGTGGCGCGGGATACTCGGCGGCAATGCCGGCTACCTCGAGTGCCGCCCCGACAACGGCGTGCACGGCCAGAACGGCACGACGACCAATCCCTATCCCCGCAATGGCGCGACACCGCCATGGAGCGGCTGGTCCTCCCTCAGCTGGGGCAGCATCGGCGGCAGCTATCGCTTCTACACCGCCAACTACATGAATTATCGCAACGGGCTCACCGTGCCGCTCACGATGACGCGCCTGCAGATCGTGCGCGACGTCGCGATCAACCTCGCCGGCTCGCTGCAGAACGTCAACCTCGGTCTCATGCGCTACAACGAGGATGCGCAGGGCGGCTACGTGATCCACGCGATCGAGGACATCGATACGAGCCGCGCGGGCATCATCGGGGCGCTGCAGGCGCTCGACCCGAAGGACGGCAACGGCGGCACGCCGCTGTCCGAGACCTTCTACGAAGCGGCCAACTACCTCACCGGTGGCAGGGTGGTCTACGGCGACCGCAACCGGCCGGGCGTCAGCGACGACGCGGCGCGCACGGCGCCGGGCGGCGGCGAGTACAGATCGCCCCTCAATTACCAGTGCCAGAAGAACTATGTCGTCTATCTCACCGACGGCGCGCCGACGGTGGACGACGATGCCGTCGACGATATCGGCACCCTGATCGGGGGCGCGTGCAAGGCGGACCCCATCGAACCGTTCCACGACGGCGGCTGGGTCGCCGGCAGCGGCATGTGCATGGACGATCTCGCGGCGTGGCTCAACACGAACGACCTGTCGAGCTCGCTGGCCGGCACGCAGACCGCATCGACCTACATGGTCGGCTTCGGTGACAGCCTGACGAACCAGACGCCGGGCGACACGCCGGGGTACCTCAACGAGATCGCCAAGGCGGGCGGGACCGAACACGCGTACAGCGCGGGCGACGTGCCGACACTCACCGCGGCGCTGCAGACCATCTTCAGCGGCATCCAGGACAAGAGCGCGACGTTCATCACGCCGTCGATCTCGGTCAATACCTTCAACCGCGCGCAGACGAGCACCGACCTCTACTTCTCGCTGTTCAAGGTCGCGCAGGGCGAGCACTGGCCCGGCAACCTGAAGAAATACACGCTCGACGGCACGAGCATCGTCGATGCCAACGATATGCCTGCCGTCACCACGAACGGCTTCTTCGCCGACGGCACGACGAGCCTGTGGTCGCCGGCCGTGGACGGCAGCGATGTCACGAAGGGCGGCGCCGCGAGCCAGCTGCCGGCCCCGGCGGCGCGCAAGCTCTACACGCGTGTCGCCGCGACCAACCAGCTGTCCGACAGCGCCAACGCGCTGAGCACGGCCAACAGCACGCTCTCCGACGCCCTCGTCGGCGCCGGCGCCTCGACCACGAGCTGCGGCACCGAATGCCAGAACGCGATCAACTGGCTGCGCGGCTTCGACGTCGGCGACAACAACGGCGACGGCAGCACGACGGACGCGGTCCGGTTCATGGGTGACCCGCTGCACGGCCGCCCCGCCGTCGTGGGCTATGGCGGCAGCATCGCGACGCCGGATGCCGACGATACGGTCGTCTACTTCCCGACCAACGACGGCCTGCTGCACGCGATCAGCGGCACCACGGGCGCCGAATTGTGGGCGTTCATGCCCCCGCAACTTCTGCCACGCCTCTACGACCTCTACCAGAACGCCCCGGCTCCCGTGCGCACGTACGGCCTCGACGGCGACGTGCAGATGCTCAAGTTCGACAAGAACCAGGACGGCATCGTCGATGCGAGCGCGGGCGACAAGGTGTGGCTCTACTTCGGCATGCGGGCGGGCGGCAACCGCTATTTCGCGCTCGACGTGACCGATCGCAACGACCCGCGGCTCCTGTGGAGCGCCGGCGCGACGGAACTGCCCGGCGTGGGCCAGAGCTGGTCGCCGCCGACGATCGCCCGCGTGAGCGTCGGCACCGGCGGCTCCGCGAACACGAGCGCCGAGAGGTTCGTGCTGATCTTCGGCGGCGGTTACGACACGGGCCAGGAAACGCAGCCCTACACGAACGATACCGTCGGCAATCGCATCTTCATGGTCGATGCCGAATCGGGCAACCGGCTCTGGTTCGGCGGCGGCGCCGGGATCGGCGTGCCGGATGTCACGTTCGCCGGCATGACGAACTCGATCCCCGCCCGGATCCGCGTGATCGACACCGACGGCGACCTGTTCGCGGACCGCATGTACGCGGCCGACATGGGCGGGCGCGTGTGGCGCTTCGACATCACGAACGGCCAGCCGGCCGCATCGCTCGTCGCGGGCGGGGTCATCGCGCAGCTCGGCGCAGGCAGCAACGGTGCGCTGCCGAACACCGAGGCGCGCCGCTTCTACAATGCCCCCGACGTCGCGCTGATCCAGCGCCGCGCGGAAGACCCGTACTACAACATCGCGATCGGCTCGGGCTATCGCGGCCACCCGCTCGACACGGTGACGCAGGACCGTTTCTATGCAATTCGCGACAAAATGCCGTATGCCCGCCTCACGCAGGCCCAGTACAATGCGGTGACGCCGCTGCTCGACAGCGACCTCGTCGACATCACGGCGGATCCGGCCGGATCGACCGTGATGCCGATCCATGCCGGCTGGAAATTCGTGCTGCCGGCCCAGGCCGGTCGAGCCGGCGAGAAGGTGCTCGCGGAGGCCACCACGGTGAGCAACGTGCTTCTCTTCACGACGTTCCAGCCGCTGCCCCCGTCGGGCACGGATCCGTGCTACCCCGCCAACATCAACCGCGCCTACGCGCTGCGGGCCGACACCGGCAAGCCGGCGCTCGATTTCAACGACGACGGCGTGACCAACAACAGCGATGTCTCGGTGGACCTGCGCCAGACCGGCATCGTCGGCGACATCACCGTCGCGCTGATCCGCGAGGCGAACCAGAACCCGAGCTCGCCGCCCTCCTCGCCGCCGACCGCGTGCCTCGCGGGCGTCGAGGTGCTCAGCAAGTGCGTGGGCGCGGGCGGTACGGTCCGCACGTTCTGGCAGCGCGACGATGCCAACTGATCACGAGGAGCCCTGCGCCATGCAAGCCACAGAACGCGGTGTCACGCTGGTCGAGCTGCTGACGGTAGTCGTCGTGATCGGGATCCTCGCCTCGATCGCCGTGCCGAGCTACCGCAACTACCTGATCCGCGCGCAGCGCACGGAGGCCAAGACCGCGCTGCTGCAGTTGCAGGCGGCGCAGGAGAAGTTCTACCTGCAGAACTTCCGGTACACCGACCAGGTGGCCACCGCGCCGCCGGCGGGGCTCGGGCTCATGGCGACGACCGAGCGGGGCTTCTACGGCATCGGCGTCGCACTCGGTGTCGGCAATCAGTCGTACACCGCCACGGCGACTCCAGTCGCCGGCGCGGGCCAGGCCGACGACACAAAGTGCACCGGCTTTTCGGTCACGGACACGGGTGAACGGAATGCCAGCGGCCCCGGCGGCCGCGATTACTGCTGGCGCTGACAGGCGTTGCCCGCACACCGGCGCGCCCGCACCGCCGCTACAATGCGGCGGTGCGTTTTTTCCTGCTCCTGCTGTGCATATGGCCGGGCGCGGCCCTCGCCGCGGACGAGCTGAAGCTCGCAACCTGGAACCTCGAGTGGCTCATCGCGCCCGAGGCCTTCGCCGCGCTGCGCGCGAGCTGCACCCCCGAAGGCGTGCGGCCGCCCGGCAACGTGCGGGCGATCCCTTGCGATGTCGCCGCGCAACTCGATCGCAGTCGCGCCGATTTCGAGGCGCTCGCCCGCTACGGGCGCCAGCTCGATGCCGACATCGTCGCGTTGCAGGAAGTGGATGGCGCGAGCGCCGCGCGCCGCGTGTTCCCCGGCTACCGCTTCTGCTTCACCGCACGCCGCCACGTGCAGAACACGGGCTTTGCGATCCGGCCCGGCATTCCGTACCGCTGCGGTCGCGACTTCACCGCCTTGTCGCTCGGCGACAGCGTGCGGCGCGGCGCCGAACTCGTCGTGTATCCGGGTGAGCGGCGCGAGTTCCGGCTCCTGTCCGTGCACCTGAAGTCCGGCTGTGGCACGCGATTGCTGAACGATCGGCGCAAGGAATGCGCCGCGGTCGGCCGCCAGGCCGGGATCCTCGAGGGCTGGATCGACCGCGAGGCGTCGGCGGGGCGGCCGTTTGCCGTGCTCGGCGACTTCAATCGCAACCTCGTGCGCGACACGGGGCCCGCCCGCACCGAGTCGGGCGCGAGGCTGCGGCTGTGGCCCGAGATCGACGACGGCGAGCCGCCGGAAGCGGAGCTCACGAACACCGCCACGGGCGCGCGCTTCGTCAATTGCGCGATGAACCAGACGTTTTCGGGCTATATCGACTACATCGTGCTGTCGCGCTCGCTCGCGGAGCACCTCGTTCCCGGCTCGTTCGACCGCGTCACCTACCGGACGGCGGACGCCGTACGCCGCAAGCTCTCCGACCACTGCCCCGTGTCGGTGCGCCTGCGGATGCCCGCGGGCAAATCGCGGGGCAATTAAGTTCACTCGGATTTGGCAAACGGGCCGGGGCAGGCATAATCGGCACAGGGGCCATGAAGACAATCGAAGAAGAGCGCATCGAGTTGGAACGCCGCCTGCACACGAGACACCGGGCACGCACGACCGTGTATATCACCGTTCCCGGGGGCCGCAAGCGGCTGTGCAAGGCGATCAACCTGTCGGCGACCGGCGTGTTCATCGAGACCACCAATCTCGGGCTGCGCAAGGGCCAGCAGGTCGGTCTCGCGTTCGCGATCAACCTCGGCGCGATCACGAAGCTGCACCGGCGCACCGCCACCGTGGCGCATGTCTCGCGGGGCGGCACGGGCCTCATGATGGACGCCTACGCCGCGCGCTGAGCGCCGCCGGCCTCCGCCCGATCCATGGATATCAGCGCACTCGCCGCGCTCCTGCTCGGCATCGTCGAGGGCTTGACGGAATTCCTGCCGGTCTCGAGCACCGGCCATCTGATCCTCGCCTCGAGCGCGCTCGGCCTCGCGGGACCGAAGGTGCTCGCGTTCGAGATCATCATCCAGGGCGCCGCGATCCTTGCCGTCTGCTGGGAGTACCGGGCCCTCCTCTGGCGCACCGGCCTCTCGCTCGGCCGCGACGCGGGCGCGCGGCGCTTCGCATTGAACGTCCTGCTCGGGTTCCTGCCCCTCGCGCTCCTCGGCCTCGCATTCCAGGACGTGATCGAGGAGCGGCTCTTCCGCCCGGTGCCGGTGGCGCTCGCGCTCGTGATCGGCGGCATCGCGATCCTGGTCGTCGACCGGCGCGCCTCGCACGCGACGCTCGATACGGTCGAGGCCGTGCCGGTGCGCACCGCGGTGCTGCTCGGCCTCTGGCAGTCCCTCGCGCTGATCCCGGGCACCTCGCGCGCGGGCGCGACGATCATCGGCGGTGTCGCACTCGGCATGTCGCGCCGGCTCGCGACCGAGTATTCATTTTTCCTCGCGATCCCGACCCTGATCGGCGCCACGGTCTACAAGCTGTACGAGGAGCGCCACCTGTTCGTCGCCGCCGACGCGCTGCCGTTCACGATCGGCGCGATCGTCGCCTTCGTGACCGCGCTGCTCGCCGTGCGCGGCTTCATCCGCTTCATCAGCACCCACAGTTTCACCGTGTTCGGCTGGTACCGCATCGTCTTCGGCCTGCTCGTTTTGTTCGTCGCGTGGTAGGAGTAGCATGGCGGGCCTAGCCATCGGGGGTACGCCATGAGAAGAAGGACTTTTCTCGGTAGCGGCATGGCCACACTCGCCGTATCCGCCGTCCCGTGGCGCCGCCTCTACGCGGCGCAGGACCTGCCGGCCGTGTCGCGAACCGGCGCCGCGATCACGCTGCCCGCCGCCAGCATCGCCGACCTGCGCGCGCGATTGCGCGGCGGACTGCTGCTCGCGAGTGATGCGGGATTCGACGCCGCGCGCAGCATCTGGAACGGCTACTTCGATCGCCGGCCTGCGCTGATCGCGCACTGCGCCGGTGCGGCGGATGTGATGCGCGCCGTCGAGTTCGCCGCGAACCACGATCTCCTCGTCTCCGTGCGCGGCGGCGGCCACAGCATTTCGGGCCAGTCGGTCTGCGAGGGCGGGCTGATGATCAGCCTCGCGGGCATGCGTGGCATCCGCGTCGACCCCGAGGCGCGCATCGCGCGCGTGGAACCCGGTGCGCTGCTCGGCGAATTCGACCGCGAAGCGCAGGCCTTCGGTCTAGTGACCCCGGCGGGCACGGTGTCGCACACCGGGGTCGCGGGCCTCACGCTGGGCGGAGGCTTCGGGCGCCTCGCCCGCAAGTTCGGACTCGCCTGCGACAACCTGCTGTCCGCCGATGTCGTGACCGCCGACGGGCGGCTCGTGCGCGCGAGCGCTACCGAACACCCCGAGCTCTTCTGGGCGCTGCGGGGCGGCGGCGGCAATTTCGGTATCGTCACCTCGTTCGAGTACCGCCTGCACGCCTCTGCGCCGATCCTGCTCGGCGGCCCGCTCATCTTTCCGTTCGACCAGGCGCAGGGCGTACTCCGCGCCTACGCCGATTACTACATGACCGCCGGCGACGACTTCTATGCCGATGCGCTGCTCATGACGCTGCCCGACGGCCAGCGCGCCCTCGTGCTCGACACCTGCTACGGCGGCTCGATCGAGGCCGGCGAAAAAGCGCTGGCCCCGCTGCGCAGCTTCGGCAAGCCGATGCAGGACGCGATCGCACCGACCCCCTATGTCGTACTGCAGACGAGTTCCGACCAGGCGCTCGCACCCGGCCGGCGCTACTACCTGAAGGCCGGATTCGTGCGGGAGGCTCCGCGCGACATGACCGATGCCCTCGTCGCGGAATTCGCCAGCCTGCCGCCGGCCGTGATCATGATTTTCGCGTGTGCCGGGGGCGCCATCAGCCGGGTTTCGCGCACCGCGACCGCATTCTGGCATCGCCCGGCGCGCTGGAATGTCGTCTCGGCGACGGTCTGGGACAACCGCGCGGACGACGAGGGCAATATCGCCGCCGGGCGCCGCGCCTACGCGACCGTGGAACCCTGGGTGAAGGGCTTCTATGTCAACGACGCGAACCTCGCCGAGCAGTCACAGGCCATCGTCGACAGCAATTACGGCGGCAACCACGCGCGGCTCGTCAAGGTGAAGACGCAGTACGACCCGAAGAACCTGTTCCACCTGAATGCCAATGTCAGGCCGGAAGGCGCATAGCGAATAGCGAACGGCGAACGGCCAGAAGCGCAGCGTGCGTTGTCCTGCCGGCTGCAGGGATCGAACCCGCGACCCCCTGATTACAAATCAGGTGCTCTACCAACTGAGCTAAGCCGGCATCGTCAACGCGCGGATTGTACCGCGGCGGCGCCCGGCTCCGCGCCCGCACCGGGGGACATCGCGGGCCCGGGAGAAGGGGCAGGCGCAAGGGACGCCGCAGGCACGGCCGGCGGGCAAGGCTTCAGTTCCAGCTCGCTCGTGCCGTCGCGGTTGAAGGCCTCGGCCTCGGCGAGCTCCTGCGGGGAGCGCAGTTCGAGATCGATCCACCAGCTCGTCCCGATGCGCAGCCGCTCCGTCACGTCGGGCACGAGGCCGAGCCGGCGCAGTTCGGCGGCGCGCCGGTCGGCACGATCGCGCTCGGTGAATATCCCGACCGACACGCGCCGGGCATCGGTGTCGGTGAGTACACCGGCATCGGTGATGCCCGCTCGCGCGAGCCGCGCGAGGAGCCGCGTCTCCGCCGCGACATTGCGCTGCGCCGGCAACGACACCCAGTACCCCTCGGCGCTGCGGGATTCCTCGGTGCGCTCGTGAACGGCATAGCCGCCATCGCGAAACGCCGCGGCTGCGCGTGCCGATTCCTCTTCGCTCGCGAACGGCCCGATCGACCGGCACGAGGCTTCCGCAACCGGTGGTGCCTGCGCCTTTGCGCCGGGGGTCACTTCACTCGCGAGCGCGAGTCGCGGCACATCGGGTCGGGACGAGTCCGGCATCGGCAGCGGCGCAGGCGTCACGAGGGTCCATCCGAGGACCGCGAGATTGGCGGCGAGCAGGATAAAGAACAGCGTGCGCACGGCGCGAGTCTAACCGACGGCGCGCCGGCTCACGCGAGCGCCGCGAGGCCGCGCAGCACGAGGTCGGGCACGACACGATACGGCCTGCGTAGCCAGGGCAATAACGCCTGCGCACCACCGCCCGTCAAAACGAGCACGACGCCGGGACCGTAACGCCACCCGGCCTCCGCGCAGGCGCGTGCAATCAGGCCGGCGGCCGCGTGCCGTGAACCCTGCCGGAGCGCTTCGTGCGTGCTGCGCGCGAACAGGCTCGGTGCGCCCTGGCGCCCCGGTGCCGCGCGTGCGCGGATGCCGTGTGTGCCCCGCAGCAGGCTCGCGACCATGAGCTCCGGCGCAGGCACGATGACACCGCCGCCGTGCTGCCCCGATCGCGATACGAAATCGATCGTGAGTGCCGTGCCGACATCGACGACGACCGCGGCACGGCGCGGCATGTGCAGGTGGTGCGCACCGATCACGGCAGCCCACCGATCGGCGCCGAGCCGCCAGGGCTCCCGATAGCCGCAGCGAACGCCTGCGGCCCGTGCAGTCGTCGCGAGAACCTCCGCCTCCACGCCCGTGGCCTGGCGCAAGGCACGCGCGAGCGCGCGCGTCGGGGCCTTGCGGGACACGGAGACGAGGCGAATCGCATCGAGATGCATCGGCAGCGCCCGCCGCAGCGCAGCGGGCAGTACGCCGGGCCTCGCCCCGGGCACCGACGCCCGCTGGCGTCCGATGCGATCGCCCCGCATCAGCGCCCACTTGACGCGGCTATTGCCGATATCGAGGAGCAGGACCCGGCGCCTCGCCACGCCGCGTGCCGGCTGCGCGCTCATCCCTGCGCCCGCACGCTGACTTCGCCGGCGACGAAACGCCTGAGGCCCGCAGGCGTCTCCACGAGCAGTGCGCCCGCGGCGTCGATGCCGCGGGCGATGCCGATCTCCACGGCGGCATCGAGCGTGACCGACACCGGCCGGCCCCGCAACGCGTCGGCCTCGCGCCATTCGGCGGCGAACGGCGCGAACCCCTGTATCGCGAACGCAGGCAGGGCCGTGACGATCCCGGCGACGAGGCCCGCAGCCAGTGCATTGCGGTCGACACAGCCGCCGAGTTCGGCGACATCGATGGCCGCGTTGCCGGCCGCGGCCACCTTTGCACGTGCCTCGGCCCCGAGCGCCACATTGATGCCGATACCGATCACGACCACCACGGGGCCCGCGGACTCGGCGCGCATTTCGATCAGGATGCCGCCGAGCTTGCGCCCTCCCGCGACGAGGTCATTCGGCCACTTGAGTGCGAGCCCCGCGACGCCGTGCGCCGCAAAGGCCCGCAGCGCGCACACGCCGACGACGAGCGACAGTGCGGCGAGGTCGCGCGGCAGTTCGGCGAAAGTCCATGCGATCGACAGGCACACGGCGCCACCGAGCGGCGCGACCCACGGCCGCCCGCGCCGCCCGCGTCCGGCCGTCTGGTCTTCCGCGAGCAATACGTGCGCTTCATCCACCGGCGGCTCCGGGTCGGCGAGCAGTGCCGCGTTCGTCGACGGCAGCGACCAGGCGACCTCGCACCGCGTGATCCGCGCGCGCGCACCCGCCGGCAGTTGCGCGAGGATGCGTGCGCCGTCGAGCGGCGTGACGCCGTCGAGCAGGCGATAACCCCGATTCGACACGGCCTCGACAGGCACGCCGGCCGTCCCGAGCGCATGGACGGCCTTCCAGACGGCGCTCCTCGTCACGCCGAATTCCGCGGCGAGCGCCTGCCCGGACACGAACTCACCGGCTCCCAGGCGCCGGAAGACCTGCTGTGCGAGGGTCGTCATCGACCCCGCCCGAGGAGCCACAGCCGGCGCGCGCGCGGCTCGGTGCCTGCGCGCATGCGCGCGAGGTTCCCGCGGTGCGTGTACAGCACGAGCGCGGCGGCGGCGATGCCGAAGGCGAGCATCGGCGCCGGCGGCGTAATGCGGCCGATCCACACGGCGATCGGCAACGCGACCGTCGCCACGATCGACGCGAGCCCGACGAAGCCGAAGATCACCGCCATCGACAGCCACACGCCGAGCACCACGGCGAGCGCGGCGGGCGACAGCGCCAGCAGCGCGCCGGCCAGGGTCGCGGCGCCCTTGCCGCCGCGAAAGCCGTGCCACGCGGGCCACACATGGCCGAGCATCGCCGCGAACGCGCACGCGGCGGGCAGCGCCATCGAGGCGAAGCCCAGGCGTTGCGCCAGGCCGGGCAGCACGGCCGCGGCGAACCACCCCTTGCCGAGATCGATGGCAACGACGCCGAGCGCGAACCACGGCCCCTGCGTGCGCAGCGCGTTCGTGCCGCCGGCGTTGCCGCTGCCGAGCGTGCGGATATCGACGCCGCCGCGCAGCCGCCCGATCACGAGCGCGCCGCTCACGGAACCGAGCAGGTAGGCGGCGAGGAGGGTCGCCGCGGGAACCGCGCCGGCCGCGCTCACCGGAACACCTCGGCGAGCATGCAGCGCACGCTGCCGCCGCCCAGCCGCTCGATCGTCGGAACGGGAATCGGCAGCACGACATCGACGCAAGCGGCGAGTTCCGCATAGCGGTCGGGCGCGAGCGCCGCGCGCGCGGCGGCCGACAGCGCGAGCACACTCGTGTCGCCGAGGGCCTCGTCCCAACTCGCGAGTTCGAGGAGGTTGCCCGCGAACGCCTCGACCTCGCCGCGATCGAGGTTGATCACCGTGCGTCCGCCGGCAGACAGGCGCGCGAGCACGCGATCACGGTCCGCACGCGCCACGCATCCGGCGCCGATGGCGGCGAACCGGCGCCCGATGCCCATCAGCACGTTCGTGTGATAGAACGGCACGCCGTCACGATCGAACGCGTCGAATACCTCGGCCCCATACCCCATCGCCCCGCACCACTCCGCGAGCACCCGCTCGTCCGTGCGCGGCGACCGGCAGGCATAGGCCACGCGGGCGACGCGATCGAGCACGAGGCTGCCCGTACCCTCGAGAAAGCGGCCGTCGCGCTCATGGGCCGTCAGGTCGAGCACCCGCGTCACCGTGAACCCCGTCGCCCGGGCGACTGTCGTGACGATCTCGTCGCGGCGCTCCGCCCGCCGGTTCGCGGCTTGCATCGGATACAGGACGACCGTGCCATCCGCGTGCCAGCTGACCCAGTTGTTCGGAAAGACGGCATCGGGCTTCGGCGGCATGGGCGTGTCGTCGACGACGCACACCTGCACGCCTTCGCTGCGCAGGGCCGCCACCATGGCATCGAACTCCGCGAGCGCCTGCTGCTGCACCTGCGCGTGCGGCCACGTGCCGGCGCGTTGCAGGCGGTTGGTCGCCGCCGTCTCGGCATTGAATCCAAAGGCGGCGGGACGCACGAGGAACACCGAATCGGTGCACTGCTGGGTCATCGGGAGTGTCGACGGCGTTTACAGTCTCGGGTCAGGGCTGCGGCAGGCGCCCGCCAAGATATAGCATTTTCAGGGGCTTATCACGTGTGGCACAGTCATTGCTGCATCGTTCGACGGGGGTCGAGCGCGCCGTGTGGTCGCGCCGTGAAAAGGCCCGCGACGAAAGTCGCGGGCCTTTTTGCAGGCGGGCAGCGCACAATGCCCACGCCGATGAGCGAGCACGTACCCACCCTCTCCGCGCTGGCGATCGAGACCGAGGCGTTTGCGCGCGCCATCGCCACGGCTTACGAGCGCTACGGATTCGTCGTGATTGCCGATCACGGCATCGAGCAGCCGCTGATCGACGAATGCCTCGCGGTGTACCAGGCTTTTTTTGCGCTTCCCGACGACGTCAAGCGCCGCTATCACGTGCCCGGGAGCGGGGGCGCCCGAGGCTACACCCCGTTCGGCATCGAGACCGCGAAGGGCGCGGACCATCACGACCTCAAGGAGTTCTGGCACGTGGGCCGGGAGTTGCCGGCCGGCCACCCGTACGTCGCGGCCATGCCGCCGAACCTGTGGGTCACCGAAGTGCCGCACTTTCGCGAACGCTCGCTCGCACTGTGGCAGGCGTTCGACACGCTCGGCCGCCGCCTCCTCGGCGCGATCGCACGGGCGCTCGCATTGCCGCACGGCTATTTCGAGGACAAGGTCGACCTCGGCAACAGCGTGCTGCGCGTGCTGCATTACCCTCCTGTCGCGGGCGAGACCGCGAGCGCGCGTGCCGGCGAGCACGAGGACATCAACGTGATCACCCTGCTGCTCGGCGCGGAAGAGCCCGGACTCGAGATCCGGACCCGCGAAGGCACGTGGCTGCCCGTCAACCCGCTCCCCGGCTCGATCGTCTGCAATGTCGGCGACATGCTGCAGCGGCTCACGAACGGCGTGCTGCGCTCGACGACGCATCGCGTGGTGACCGCGCCCGGGCGGACCGATCGCGCGCGCTGGTCGATGCCCTACTTCCTGCACTTCAATCCCGATTTCGAGATCCGCACCTTGCCGTCGTGCATTTCGGCGGACACGCCGGACCGGTTTCCGGAGCCCGTCACCGCCGACGCGTACCTGCAGCAGCGCCTGAAGGAAATCAAGCTGCTATGAGCTTCGCCGTCCACCTGCAGGCCGTGCTCGGCCTCGCCGTGTTCGTCGTGCTCGCGCTGCCGTTCCGCTCGGACGTGCGCCGCATCAACTGGCAGATCGCCGTCATCGCGGTGGCACTGCGGTTTGCAATCTGCATTCTCCTGCTCAAGATGCCGGTGATCAGCGACGGCCTGGCGACCGTCAATCGCGCGGTCGGTGCGCTCGGCGCGGCGACCGGCGAGGGCACGTCGTTCATCTACGGCTCCCTCGGCGGCGGCGCGCCCCCGTTCACCGTCGCAAACCCCGGCACGCTCGTGATCGTGATGTCGGCGCTGTCGGCGCTCTTCTGGTTCTGGCGCATCCTGCCGCTGATCGTGCGCGCCATCGCCTGGATGTTCGAGCGCACACTCGACACCCCGTGGCCGGCGGGGCTCGCGGCCACCGCCAACGTGTTCCTCGGCCAGATCGAGGCGCCCCTCCTCGTGCGGCCGTATATCGCCACGATGACGCGGGACAGCGCGGCGGGCTCGCGCCCGGCGCGCGCATCGCGACCCGGCGCCAGGGCGGCGCAGCGAGTCACTCGATCAGCAGAACGCCCTGGCTGTTCGCCGTTCGCTGTCCGCTGTTCGTCTTCCCGTCAGCGCTCACCGGTATGCAGGTGCGAATATTTCGTCTCGAGCTGCTTGCGCGCGCATTCCCTGGCGCGTTCCTTGCCGGTGCAGGCGGCTGCGACGAGCGAGCGCTCCCACGAACCGTAGACCGGATTCGGCAGCACGAACCAGCGCGCCCCGAACAGCGGCATGAGCTCCGCGCGTCGCGCCGCGAAGACATCGCGCTCGACGAAGTCGCGCAGGTCGTCGCCGAACAGCGCGACGATGCGGTACTGCCGCGCGATCGCCGCACGGCGCGAGCTCTTGTCGGCGGTGCGCCAGTCGCGTTCGGCGTTCCTGAACAGGTAACTGTCCACCCGGTCCGCGTCCGGGAAGCCGAGCGCCACGAGGTTGCGCATCGTCGCGGTGCGCTGCGGGCAGGGATCCGCGCCCGCGGGTTCGGGCGCGAGCGGGCAGGCGCGATTGGTCAGGTAAAAGATCCGGTGGCCGGCGGCATGTGCCGCGCGCAGGAACTCGCGCGCACCCGCCACGGGGCCGGCGGCCGCCTCTTCGACCCAACGGCCCCAGGCCGCCGCCGCGAACTCGCGGTGATCACGCACCTGTCGTGCCTGGAAGGCGCTGTTGTCGAGGATCGTTTCGTCGATGTCGAGCACGACGGCCGTGGGCAGGGACACGAGCGCCCCGGGCGTGGCGCCCCATTGCTCGAGCGCGGCCGACCCGGGCGCGCGCAAGGCGGGCAGCTGCGCGGTCGCGTGGGCATACACCTGCGTCGTGAGCGCCGCATACTCGGCTGCGGTCTGCATCCACAGCACGCCATTCAACTGTTCACGCGCAGTATCGTCGCCACCCCATGCCGGGATCGTGGCGAGAACCAGCGCCAGCAGGGCCACGCGTCGGGTCGTCGGCATGCGTCCTCCGTCCGGAAGCCTCGTCGCACGATCGCGGGATGCGCGACAGCGCAGGCATCCGGACAGACTACCACCGGCGGGGCGGCGTCGAGTGCGGCCACCCGGTATCCCGTAGAATCGGACGGCCATGAAGCTGCACCAGCTCCGCTACCTCGTCGCTGTCGTCGAGAACGGCCTCAACATCACGGCCGCCGCCCAGCGCCTGCACACCTCGCAGCCGGGCGTCAGCAAACAGTTGAAGCTGCTCGAGGATGAACTCGGATTCGGGATCTTCATGCGCGAGGGTCGCGCACTGACACGCCTCACGCCCGCCGGCGCGCAGATCGTCGAGCGGGCGCAGCGCATCCTCGGCGAAATAAGGGCGATCCGGCGACTCTCCGAGGACCTGCGCAACGAGTCCGGCGGCTCGCTCTCCATCGGCACCACGCACACCCAGGCGCGCTACGTGCTGCCGGGTGTCATCCGCGCGTTCCGCGAGCGCTACCCCGACGTGCAGCTGCACCTGCACCAGGGCACTTCCGAGCAGATCGCCGCGATGATGGCGCACGACCAGATCGACTTTGCGATCGCGACCGGATCGCACGAGCTCTTCCCCGACGCGACCCTGCTGCCGCTCTATCGCTGGCATCGCACCGTGGTCGTGCCGCGCGGCCACGCGCTCGGGCGCGAGAAGCGGCTCACGCTGAAGGCGCTCGCCCGCTACCCGATCATCACCTATTCGTTCAGCTTCAAGGGGCCCTCGTCACTCAACCAGATCTTTGCCACGGCCGGCCTCGAGCCCGATGTCGCGCTGACCGCGCGCGATGCCGACGTCATCAAGACCTACGTGCGCCTCGGGCTCGGTGTCGGCATCGTCGCCACGATGGCGATCGAGCCTGGCGCGGACGACGATCTCGTCGCCATCGACGCCTCCCACATCTTTCCGACGCACACGACCTGGGTCGGCGTGCGCCAGGGCACGCTGCTGCGCAAGTACATGTACGAGTTCCTGCAGGCGCTCGGCCCGCATCTCGACCGGCGCAGCGTCGAGCGTGCGCGGGAGACCGCCCCGGCCGGGGAACCCCACCGCGCCTTCGCCGACATCGAACTGCCGCTGCGCTGAGGCGGCCACGCCGCGGCCGGCGCGGCCGTTGCACCCTGTAGACCGCGCTTATAATATGCCTTGCTTATTATATGCAAGGCTTGCCATGACCGGCACTGACGAATCGATCGGTTTCCTGCTCGGCGACGTCATGCGCCTGATGCGCGCGGAGTTCAACCGGCGCGCCGAGCACCACGGCGTGACGCTCGCGCAGGCGAAAGCGCTGCTGCGTCTCGCGCGCGAGCCGGGCCTGCGGCAGGTCGAGCTCGCGGGGCTGCTCGAGATCGCGCCGATGACCCTGGTGCGCGTGCTCGACCAGCTGGTCGAAGCCGGCCATGTCGAACGGCGGCCGGACCCCGCCGATCGGCGGGCGTTCCGCCTCTACGTGACCCCCGCGGCGCGACCGGCGCTCGCGCGCATCGATCGCGCCGTGCGCGAAGTACGCGATCTCGCCCTGGGGAATCTTTCCCGCTCCGACCACGCGGCACTGCTGCGCGCCCTCGCCCGCATCAAGCGCAACCTCGCCGGTGGCGCGCCATGAAGCGCTGGTTGCGCCCGTTGCTGCTCGGCGGCGTGCCACTCGCGATCGTGGCCGCCGCCGCCTGGCTCTGGTTCACGGGCGGGCGCTTCGTCACCACGGACGACGCCTATGTGAAGGCCGACAAGGTGCCGGTCAGCGTCGAGGTGCCCGGCACGCTGCGTGAGCTGCTGGTGCGCGAGAACCAGCGTGTGGCGCCGGGTGAGCCGCTCTTCTCGCTCGATGCGGCGCCCTACGAAGTCGCGCTCGCCAGGGCCAAGGCGGCGCGCGCGCGTGCCCGCACCGGGATAGCGGCGCTCGAGGCGAGCTATCGTGAGCAGCAGGCGCAGATCGCATTGTCGAAGACACGGGCAGAGTTCGCCGAGCGCGAGTACCGGCGCCAGGCCGACCTCGCGGCCAAAGGATACGTCTCCGCGATCAACCTCGATCACGCGCAGGAGCAGGTCGAGCTCGATCGCCAGCAGACCGTCGCGCTCGAGCACGATCTCGCGCGCATTGCCGCGAGCCTCGGCGGCGGCCCCGACCTGCCGGTCGAGAAGCATCCCGACTATCTCGCCGCGGAGGCCGCCGTCGCGCAGGCACAGCTCGATCTTGCGCGCACGACCGTCCGGGCGCCGCTCGCCGGCGTGGTCACGAAGCTCTCGAAGGTCGGCACCTGGCTCGCGCCGGGCACGCCGGCGCTCGCGCTGGTCGGCGGCGAGGACCCGTGGGTCGAGGCGAACTTCACCGAGAAGGACCTGACGTACGTACGACCGGGGCAACCGGTCGACCTGCGCTTCGACATCTATCCGGGTCGGCACTGGCGCGGCGTCGTCGACAGCATCAGCCCGGCCACGGGCGCGGAGTTCTCGGTGCTGCCACCGCAGAACGCCACCGGCAACTGGATCAAGGTGACGCAGCGCATTCCCGTCCGCATCGAGCTCTCGCCGCAGGGCGAAGCGCCGGTCCTGCGTGCGGGCCTGTCGGCCCGGGTTAAGATCGACACCGGCCAGCGCAGGTGACAGCGCGCGTTCACCGCGGCTGGGTGACGATCGCGGTGATGTCCGCGACGGTGATGCAGGCGATCGACACGACGATCGCCAACGTCGCGTTGCCGCACATGCAGGGCGCACTGTCGGCCTCGCTCGGCCAGATCGCGTGGGTGCTCACGTCGTACATCGTCGCGGCGGCGATCTGCATCCCGCTCACCGGCTACCTCGCCGCACGCTTCGGGCGCAAGCGCGTGTTCACCACGTCGGTCATCGGCTTCACGATCGCCTCGATGCTCTGTGGAGCCGCGCAATCGCTGACCGAGATCGTGGCCGCGCGCCTGTTGCAGGGCGTGTTCGGCGCCGCGCTCGTGCCGTTGTCGCAGGCGGTGCTCCTCGACACCTGGCCGCGCGAGCGACACGCGTCCGCGATGGCCTGGTGGGGCGTCGGGGTCATGCTCGGCCCGATCCTCGGCCCGACGCTCGGCGGCTTCCTGACCGACTACTACAGCTGGCGCTGGGTGTTCTACATCAACGTGCCGATCGGCATCCTCGCGTGGATCGGCGTCACGGCGTTCGTGCCCGAGACACCGGTCGATCGCGAGCGGCGCTTCGACGTATTCGGCTTCGGGCTGCTCGCCGTCGCGATCGGCGCCCTGCAGCTCTGCCTCGATCGGGGCGAGACGCTCGGCTGGTTCTCCTCGACCGAGATCATGCTCGAGGCATGCGTCGCGGCCCTGTGCTGCTACATGTTCGTCGTGCACATGTTCACGCATCGGGAGCCGTTCCTCGAGCCCGCGCTGTTTCGCGACCGCAGTTTCGTGGCGGGTTCGACGTTCGCGCTCGTCGTCGGGCTCGTGCTGCTCGCGACGATCGCGCTGCTGCCGCCGTACCTGCAGACGCTGCTCGGCTACCCGGTGCGCGACGTCGGTGTGCTGCTCGCGGCGCGCGGCTGCGGCACGATGCTCGGCATGCTGCTGGTCGGCCGGATCGGCGACCGCGTGCATCCGCTGCGCCTGATCTTCCCCGGCATGCTGCTCACGAGCGGAGCGCTCTACTGGATGAGTCTCTTCACCATGGACACGACCCCGGCGATGATCGTCGGCTCGGGTTTCATGCAGGGCATCGGCATCGGGCTCATCTTCGTGCCGCTCAGCGCGCTCACGTTCTCGACGCTCGCGCCCCATCTGCGCAACGAGGGTACGGCGTTCTACTCGCTGACGCGCAACCTCGGCAGCAGCGTCGGCGTCTCGGTCGTCACGGGCGTCCTCGCGCACAACACGCAGGCGAACCATGCGGCCCTCGTGCAGTACGCGTCACCGCTCAACGTCGTGACCCGGCTCCCCGGCTACCCTGCTGAATGGAGCCTGCACTCGACCGGGTCCATCGCGGCCCTCGAGCACGAGATCACGCGCCAGTCGCTGCTGCTCGCCTACGTGCAGGACTTCCGGCTCATGCTGTGGCTGTGCGTGCTCGCGACGCCGCTGCTGCTCATGTTCTCGCGACGTGGCAGTTCGCCGCCGACATCCGTCATCGTCGAGTGACTGGCGTATAGTGCCTTCGGGCCCGCGGCGGGCCGAGGGGGATACCATGGAAGGAACAACCTGCGCGCGCGTCCGCGTCGCCGCGCTCGTGCTGTGCTGCCAGATCGCCGGGTGCGCCGCGCTTGCGCCCCCGGCGCCTGCAGCGGCGCCCGGCCACTGGTACGCGCATGCGTGGACACTGCCGCAATGCCCGTCGTCACCCGCAGCCCCGGCCTTCGTGCCGACGCTCCTCGCCGGCGCCGCGGCGGATCTCGTGCTCGACCGCATCGCCGCCGCATTGGCCGCGGCCGCCACCGCGGATCGCGATGGCGCAGCCTGGTCCGGCGCGGATGCGCGCTACCTGTGGTTCGGCCAGGCGGCCGGAGGCGCGCCGGCAGGCGCACCCGCGGCAGCGCTCGCCGGTTGTGTCATCGTCGCGCTCACCGGCTCCGATGGCGCGGACCCATCGGCCTGGTGCCCCGCGCACGACGCGGCGGGCGAACGGGCGCCGGCGTTCGAGCAGGCGTGCTCGACCGCGGGTCGCCGTCTGCTCGAATCGGCGTCCAGGGCCACACCGGGCACCGCGCGCGCGGCCGGCCATGCGCTGCCGCGCCTCTACGCGGAGATCCGGCTTCGGCCCTCGCGCGACGGCGCGGCCATCACACCGGAGGTACTTGCACTGCACTATCCGCAGGCATTGCAGCCGCGTCGCGCAGCCACGCGCGATCTCGCGTTCACCTTGCAGCTGCGGCTGCCGGACGCGGCGAAGGGCGTGAACCTCTTCGTGCTGTTGCGCGACGTCACGCCTGGCCAGGGCCGCTACGATCCTGCGACCGATCTGGCGCGGCACGAATCGCTGTGGAGCGCAGCGCCCGAATACCCGGGCCGCAAGCTCGTGCCGGCGGACCTGGGCGAAGCCGTCGGCCCGGCCAACATCGTGCTCGAGATCCGCGAGACCGGCGACACGAATGCCTTCCTGCAGGCGTTCGCCGCCGCCTTCGCCGGGTTCAGACCCGCGCTCGCAAAGGCGCTAAAGTAGCGGCCCCGATAGCGGAGGCCCGCCATGCTTCGACTCGCCCTGCCGAGCGCCGCGCTCGCGTTCGTCGCCCTCGTCCTCGCGCCCGGCGCCGTCGCACGCACGCAGAAGCCGCCCCTGCACGGTGCGCACTGGGTCGCCATCACCGGCAAGCCGCTGGCGGCGACCGCGGGTGCAAGGACCTTCGAGCGCGGCGGCAACGCGATCGATGCGGCCTGCGCGATGCTCGCCGCCACCTCGACGATGTGGGACACGCTGTCCTGGGGCGGCGAAACACAGGCGCTCATCTACAACCCGCACACCGGCAAGGTGATCGGTGTCAACGCGCTGGGCGTGGCCCCGACCGGCGCCACCGCCGCGTTCTTCCGCGACAAGGGCATGAACTATCCGCCGGACACGGGCCCGCTCGCTGCGGTCACGCCCGGCACGCCGGGCGGCCTCATGATGATGCTGGCCGAGTACGGCACGCTGAGCCTGGCCGAGGTGCTCGCCCCCGCGATCGAACTCGCCGACGGCTATCCGATCGAAGCGCAGACGGCGGACCGGATCGAGTCCGTGAAGGCGCAGCTCGCGCACTGGCCGGATTCGCGACGCGTGCTGCTGCCGCATGCCGGTTCGGCCCGCGAGGCCCCCGCGCCCGGAGAGATCTTCCGCCAGCCCGACCTCGCCGCGACGCTGCGCAAGCTCGTCGCCACGGAGCGTGCCGCGCTCGCAGCCGGCAAGGACAGGAAGGCGGCGATCCTCGCCGCGTACGACCGTTTCTATCGCGGCGACATCGCCGCGGACATCGTCGCGGGCACGCGCGCCCTCGGCGGGCTCTTCACGCGTGACGACCTCGCGAACTGGCGCGTGCGATTCGAGGAACCCGTGCACGTCGACTATCGCGGCGTCGAGGTCTACAAGCTCACGACCTGGGTGCAGGGCCCGGCGATGCTCCAGGCGCTCAACATCCTCGAGAACTTCGACCTGAAGGGCATGGGCTACAACAGCGCCCGCTACATCCACACGCTCTACCAGGCGATGAGTCTCGCGTTCGCCGACCGCGATTTCTACTATGGCGACCCGTACTTTCCGCCCGCGGAGCCGGTCACGGGCCTGTTGTCGAAAGACTATGCGCGCGCACGCGCGCAGCTCATCCGCCCGGTCCGCAACGATCCGGATATCCGCCCCGGGGATCCGTATCCCTTCCAGGGCGCGACCAATCCGTTCGAGGCGAGTCTCGCGAAATGGCACACGGTGCCTGCCGCGACCGTCTCGGCGCCGCCGACCGCGGCGCGGCTCGAGGAACTGCGGCGCGAGTTCACGCGCGGCACGACCTCCGTGATCGCGGCCGACCAGGCCGGTTGGGTCGTGGCGATGACGCCGAGCGGCGGGTGGCTGCCCGCGGTGATCGCGGGCCGCACCGGCATCGGGCTCTCCCAGCGCATGCAGAGTTTCGTGCTCGACGCCGACGAAAACCCCTTCAACGTCGTCGAGCCCGGCAAGCGCCCGCGCGCGACGCTCACGCCGACCCTTGCACTGAAGGACGGCAAGCCGCTGATGGCCTTCGCGGTGCAGGGCGGCGATACACAGGACCAGAACCTGCTGCAGTTCTTCCTCGACATGGTCGAGTTCGACATGACCGTGCAGGAGGCGACCGAGGCCGCGAACATCAACAGCTACCAGATGCGCGCCTCGTTCGGCGGCCACGAGTCGCAACCCGGCCGGGTCCTGCTCGCCACCTCGATTCCCCTCTGGGTGCGCGACACGCTGAAGCGCATGGGTTACACGATGCAGTTCGAGGAGCGCACCTCGGGGCCGATCAACGCGATCTGGTTCGACACCGCCCACGGCACGATGTGGGGCGGATCGAGCAACCACGGCGAGGATTACGGGATCGCGTGGTGAGACCACCGCTCGCCGGATGCACGCGCTACTGTGAGCGGCAGTCACATTTCCGGCAAATAAGTCTCCATTGCAGGCCTGACGCGATTGATCGAGACTTCCGGCGAAGCTCGCGCCAGGCCTCGGGAACTCATGATGCGGATGTCGAAAAGACGCTTCGTTCAAGCCCTCGGCGCGTTGGCCGCAACGGCGACGGCCGCAGCCGCCGGTGCCGACAAGCGAGGAGCACATCGGCGCCGGGATCTCCTGATCATCGGCGCAGGCACCGCCGGTTTGCCTGCAGCGATCTTCGCGGCAGGACGTGGGGCGAACGTGCTGGTTGTCGATGTCGCAGCGCAGATTGGCGGCACATTGCTGCTGTCGAGCGGGCAAATGAGCGCCGCCGGTACGCGGTTGCAGCGGGAGAGGGGCATTGCCGATACGCCCCGGGAGCACTTTGACGACCTGATGCGGATCAGTCGGGGCACCATTGATCCGGTCATGGCACGGCTGGCCGTCGATCATGCCGCCCCGACATTCGATTGGCTGATGGACCAGGGATACCGGGTACTGCCGGACTACCCTGTCGACGGCATCGCGCACGAGCCTTACAGCAAGCCACGCTACTACTGGAGTGCCGGGCGCGGCATCGCAATTCTCGATGCGCTGCGCCCGGGCTTCACGAGCGGGATGGCTGCCGGACGTATAGAGACCCTGCTCGAACATCGTGTGATTGCGCTTCAGACGGAACGTTCGGGGGCGGTGAACGGCGTCGTGGTCGAGGATTCGAGTGGCAGGCATCGCGACCTGCAGGCACGAAACGTGCTGATCGCGTCCGGCGGCTATGCGTCGAATCCCGCGTTATTCGAAAAGCTGAGCGGCATGCCGAAGTTCCTCGATCGCTCGTATCCGTGGGCGCGGGGCGACGGTCTCGCACTGGCCGAATCTGTCGGTGGCTACGTCCGCGGTGCGGAGAAGTACCTCAGCAACTTCGGCGTGATCCTCGCGTCCCACGACCTGCCGACGTCACAACTTGCCCGAGCGAATTTCTATCCCCAGCGTCGCCGGCCGTGGGAGATCTATGTCAATGCCGACGCGCAGCGCTTCGTCAGAGAGGATGTGCCGAGCGTCGATGCGCGCGAACAGGCGCTGCGCTTCCAGCGACTCATGCGTCACTGGGTCATTTTCGACCAGTCGGTCGTCGAACAGGCGCCGCCTTTGATAGAAGACTGGGGCACGCAGGACATGCTCGATGCATTCGAGGGCGGCCTGGCGTATTTCTACCGCGCAGATTCGATCGAAGCGCTCGCCCGGGCCGCAGGGCTTCCCGAGCGGCCGCTCGTGGCGACGATCGACGCCTACAATTATGGCGTGCACACCGGCAATGATTTTTTCGGGCGCAAGCATCTGCCGTGCAAGCTCGCGAAGCCCCCGTTCTATGCGATTCGACACCAGGGAACCTCGATCACGAGCACTGCGGGTATCGCCGTGAACGAACGCCTGCAGGTCGTGCGGCGCGATGGTACCGCGGTGCCCAATCTCTATGCCGCGGGCGAGGTTCTCGGCTCCGGAGCCACGCAAGGCCAGGCCTTCTGCGGCGGAATGATGGTGACCCCGGCCATCACGTTTGGCCGGCTGCTCGGCCGGCAGCTGATCCGGTTTACTTGACGACCCCTGGGTTCGCGTCCTGCCTGCAGTCAGCCGCCGACCGTGCACGACACTCCGCCGTCGACGGCGAGAATCTGGCCCGTGATGTGCTTGCCCGCCGCAGAGGCGAACAGCAGCGCTGCGCCCTTCAGGTCGTCGTCGTCACCGAGGCGGCCGAGCGGCGCATGCGCCGCGAGTTCGGCACCGATCGTCGATAGCACGCCCCGCGTCATCGTGCTCGGAAAGTAGCCCGGCGCGAGCGCGTTGACCGTGATACCGAACTTCCCCCACTCGGCCGCGAGGGTGCGCGTGAAATTCACGACCGCTCCCTTGCTGGTGCCGTACGCGATGAACTTCATCTCGACCGAGCCGCCCAGGCCGGCAATCGAGGCGATATTGATGATGCGCCCGCTTTGCTGCGGAAGCATGCTCGACTTGCCTACGGCCTGGGAAAACAGGAACACGCTGCGGATATTGAGGTTCATCACCTTGTCCCAGGCGTCGAGCGGGTAGTCCTCCGCCGGCGCGCCCCAGGTCGCACCCGCGTTGTTGACGAGGATGTCGATCCGCCCCAAGAGTTTCATGGTCTCGGAAACGACCCTCTGGACGTCGGCCGGCCGGCTGGCATCGGCGGCGACCCAACGAGTGTCGACACCCCTGGCCTCGAGACGCGACGCAGACTCGTCGAGATCCCCGGCCTTGCGGGAGGTGAGCATGATGGTGGCGCCGGCCTCACCGAGCGCCTCGGCGATTTGCAACCCCAGTCCGCGTGAGCCGCCTGTCACGAGGGCCGTCTTGCCGCGCAGGTCGAAGAGGTTCAGTACGGGAGTCGACATGATGCTTTCTCTGCGTTGTCTCGTGGCGGGTCAAAACCATTCGTCGCGCATCACGCGACAGACCGGATCGCAGCCGCGAACCGCCGCGAGCCATGCGGATACGTGCGGCAACTCGTAGCTGTAGAAGTACCGCATCGCGTGCAACTTGCCGCGCAGGAAATCGCCATCCTCCCGGCTGGACGACGGCTGCTGCAGGGCGGTACGCGCCAGATCCAGCCAGACCCAGCCGACTACCGTGTGGCCGAAGGCCTGCATGTACGGCATCGCATTGTCGAGCGCCCCGGCGGGCTCGCCGGAGGCCCAGGCCGCGCGGGTCGCGGTGGTCACTGCCTCGAGCGCGGCGGCCAGCGCCTGCGCGTCGTCCCGCAACCCGGGGAAAGACGCGGCGGCCGAGATACTCGAATGCATGCGCTTCGACAGCAACGCGAGGCCGGCGCCGCCCTGCATCACGACCTTGCGGCCCAGCAGGTCCATTGCCTGGATGCCGTGTGTACCCTCGTGGATCATGTTCAGCCGGTTGTCGCGCCAGTACTGTTCCACCGGGAAGTCGCGCGTATAGCCGTAGCCGCCGTGAACCTGGATGGCCAATGAATTGGCTTCCAGGCACCACTCACTGGGCCAGCTCTTGGCGACAGGTGTCAGCACCTCGAGCAACAGGGCCGCCTCGCGCGCCGCGTCCGGCGCGCCGGTACGTTGCTCATCGACGAGTCGCGCGCAATACAGCGCCAGCGCGAGTCCGCCTTCCACATAGGCTTTCTGTGCGAGCAGCATGCGCTTGACATCGACATGCTCGACGATACGCACAGGCGGCCGGGATGCGTCCTTGCCGCCCGGACCGGTCGGCCGGCCTTGCGCCCGCTCACGCGCGTAACGCAGGCTCGCCTCGTATCCCGCATAGCCCAGCATCGCGGCACCGAGGCCGATCGCGATGCGCGACTCGTTCATCATGTGGAACATGCAGCGCAGTCCCTCGCCGGGCGATCCGACCAGATACCCGATTGCGCCGGCGCCGCGTCCGTCGAACCCGCCTCCCGTGTCCGCACGCACCGGGAACCTGCCGTCACCGAAGTTGAGCAGCGTGTTCGGAATGCCGCGATAACCGAGTTTGTGGTTCAGGCCCACGAGCGCCACGTCGTTGCGCTCGCCGGTCAGGCGTGCCTCCGTGTCGACCAGCTTCTTCGGCACGATGAAGAGCGATATGCCCTTCGTGCCGGGAATCAGCTGCCCGCCCGGCCCCGGGATCTTCGCGAGCACCAGATGCACGATGTTCCCGGTCAGCTCGTGCTCGCCATTGCTGATCCACATCTTCCGGCCCCGCAGCCGGTACCGTGGCCCGAGCGGGTCGACATCGTAGCCGTCGCCGTCCGGTTCGGCGCGCGTCGCAATGTCGCTCAACGATGAGCCGGCCTGCGGCTCCGACAGGCACATCGTGCCGAACCAGCGACCTGCGAACTCCTGCTGCGCGAACACCGCCTTCTGCAGTGGCGTACCGTAGGCCATCAGCAGGTTCGCGTTGCCGATCGTGAGCATGCCCGCACCGCCGAGACCGATGCTGGCCTTGGAGAAGAAGGCCTGTGCCGCCATCTCGACCGTGCACGGCAGTTGCATGCCCCCCATCTCATAGTCCTGGGCCGCCGCCAACATTCCGGACTCGACATAGGCCCTCGACGCTTCGATCGTGCAGGCCGGCAGGACGACCTCGTCGCCTTCGACCCGGGGCTCCTCCGTATCGACCTGGCGATTGAACGGTGCGAACTTCTCGACCGCGATGCGCTCGCAGGTATCGAGCACCGAGGCAACCGTGTCCAGGGAATGGCCCGAGAAACGCGGACGCTCGAGCAGCTCGTTCACTCCGAGCCAGTGTTGCAGCAGAAAATCGAGTGTCCGACGCATGGCGGGTCCAGCAGTGAGATGTCGTGGGGAGGGTGCCGTATCAGCGGCGGCATCGGCAAGCCTGCCGTGTTCCGCGCATCATCGATGGCTCATGAATTGACGCAAGTCCACGCTCGACCGTTCTGAGCTGGTAGTCTCTCGTATCCGCTCGCTGCATCGGGTGTGCATACATGACTGGATCCTGTCGCTCGCTCAATACGATCGAACGCGGACTTGCACTGCTGCTCATGGCAGTGCCGCTCGCGCTCGCCAGTGGATGCCGGACCACGCAACCGGCTCCCCGCGCTGAATTCGCCGATTGCGAGCACTGCCCGGTGATGGTCGTAATCCCGCCCGGCCGCTTCATGATGGGATCGACCGAAGGTGAGGCAGGGCGGCCCAATGGCCCGGTGCACGAGGTCACGATCGGCCACCCGCTCGCCGTCGGCAAATTCGAAGTCACCGTCGCCCAGTTCCGCCGGTTCGTCCAGGAGTCGGGATACGCGCCTGGCGAACCCTGCATCGTCTTCACCGACAAGTGGGAACCCGTGCCGGGCACAGGTTGGCACAACCCGGGCTTCGGGCGACCGCCGCTCGACGACGAACCGGCAGGCTGCATCAGCTGGATCGATGCCAAGGCGTACGCAGCCTGGTTGTCCCGCAAGACCGGCAAGCCTTACCGCCTGCCGTCGGAAGCGGAGTGGGAATACTTCGCGCGCGCAGGCACCACCACCCGATATTTCTGGGGCGACACCGACGAAGGTATTTGCTCGCGTATCAATCTGTTCGACCAGTCCGGCCGCAAGGCATCTGCGCTGTCGTACATACCCGCTGAATGTGACGATGGCTATCCCTTTGCGGCGCCCGTGGGCAGCTTCCCGCCAAACCCTTTCGGTCTTCACGACACCACCGGAAATGTATGGGAGTGGACCGAGGATTGCTACGCGGTCCCCTATGCGGACGGCCCCGCGGATGGCAGGAGCTACCAGGTAGACGGGCAGTGCGAGCGGCGGTCCGTTCGCGGTGGCAGCTGGATCACGAGCGCTCCGCGCCAGCGCCCCGCGTGGCGGGGCCGCGATCCCGAACCGCTGGTCTTCAGTCCATTCGGCCTGCGCGTCGTGCGAGACCTGTGATGAACCCGAGCCGCTAGGGCAACTTCGCGGCAACCGCCTCGATCTCGATACGCACGTCCGGTGTGGCGAGCGCTTTCACATATACCAGCGTGCCCGCGTGCTTGCCGGAGGGGTTGTACTTGCGGCCCGCGGCGATCAGCGCACCGACATCGGCCGGATCGATCAGGTAGACAGTGGTCTTGACGAGATCGCCCATGGTCATGCCCGCATCGGCCAGCGACCGCGCGATTTTCTGATAGACGATCTCCGCCTGAATTTGTGCGTCGGCCGGCGTTCGGCCCTCCGGGTCGGTCGCGGTCTGCCCGCTGATGTACAGGATTCTGGATCCGGGCGGAATTTCCACCGTTCGATGCGTGTAGCCGCCTGCAGGGTTTCGCAGGATGTTGCCCGACGGTGACACTGTCTCGCCCGCCCACCCCGACACGGTGAACGACGCAGCGGCCAGCGCCAGAAGCATGGGTCGGCGGTATCGCATCGCAGTTCTCCATTTCCGGGCGGATTGCGGGAGCATCTCAGTTGTACCTGCTTCTCAGGGCCTTCTTGTCGAGCTTGCCGACGCTGGTACGGGGCAAAGCGTCGACCAGCTCGATCCTGTCAGGGAGCGCGTACCTGGCGATAGTACCCGCAGCCACAAACCCCTCGAGATGGCGGGTGATGTCGTCGATCGTCGGCGGGTCACCGGCGCCGCCCCGCGGCACGATCACGGGCATCGGCCGCTCTCCCCAGCGCTCGTCCTGCACGGCGATCACGGCGACCTCCGCGACACACGGATGTCGCGCAATCAGCTCCTCGAGCTGCAGGGACGAAATCCACTCGCCGCCACTCTTGATCATGTCCTTCGCGCGGTCGCGGATCTGTACGTACCCGGCCGGATCGATGCTCGCGATGTCCCGGGTATGCAGATAGCCGCCGGCCCACAATTCCGCCGAGGCGTCCGGGTCACCGACGTAGCCCGCCGTCAACCACGGCGCGCGAACCACCAGTTCACCGACCGTACGCCCGTCACGCGGCACGTCGTTCATCTGCTCGTCCACGATGCGCAAGTCGACGAGCGGCAACGGCAGCCCGGTGAGACAGCGTGTCGCCACCTCGTCACCGCCCACCTCGACACCACTTTGCCCGGTCCCGCTCCGTTGAAGCAGCCGGTTGGCCAGCAGGAACGGGCAAGTCTCGGACATGCCGTAAGCCGCGAACACATCGATGCCCCGCTCGAGCGCCTGGCGCGCCAGCGCCGTGCTCATCGCCGAGCCGCCCACCGTGATCTTCCAGCCGCTGAAGTCGGTGGTCGCCGCCGACGGCGCCGACAGCAGCATCTGCAGGATCGTGGGCACGCAATGCGAATAGGTCACCTGCTCGTCACGGCGCAGCGCGAGGATCCGGTCCGCATCGTACCGCCCGGGATAGACCTGCTTCAGCCCAAGCAGCGATGCGACGTACGGCAGGCCCCATGCGTGCACGTGGAACATCGGCGTAAGCGGCATGTAGACATCGCCGTGTCGCACCGACTGGCCGAACTGCGGGCTCGCGAGCGCGCCGAGTACGCCGAGCGTGTGCAGGACGAGTTGCCGGTGGCTGAAGCACACGGCCTTGGGAGCGCCGGTCGTGCCCGTCGTGTAGAACGTGGTGGCCACCGCGTTCTCGTCGAACTCGCGGAACGGGAAGGCGGCCGTTTCGCGGGCGAGCAGCGCCTCGTACTCGCCAGCCACGCCCGTCAGGTCGGCGCCGGCGGGGGGCTCGAGCACGACAACGCGCCTGAGACGCGGCAGCGCGCCGGCCAGCCGCCCGACCAGGTCGAGGAAGTCCGCGTGGACCAGCAGCACCTCGGCCTGCGCATGATCCAGCGTATGGCGGATCTGCCCGGCCGACAGGCGCAGGTTCACCGTCATCAGTACCGCGCCCATCATCGGCACGGCGAAGTACGCTTCGAGGTAACGATGACTGTCCCAGTCCATCATCGCGACCGTCGTGCCCTCGGTCACTCCAAGGCGCGCGAGGCTCGACGCCAGTCGCCCGATGCGTTGCTGCAGGGTCCGATAGTCGTAGCGTGACTCGCCGCGATACACGATCTCCTGCGCCGGCGACACGGCCAGCGGCGTGCGCAGCAGATTGCCGACCAGCAGCGGCTCGGCGGGGCGTCCGCCGGGGACATCGAGCAGCCGGATCATGTTCCGCTCACCTGCGGGCCTCGCGCGGGATCTCAGCCGGCTCCGTTCCAGGTCGCGATGATCTCGGCCGTCGTCGGGCACGGCGTGCGGCCGAGCCAGCCGGACATCACGCGATCGTGCCTCTCCCTGCTGGTCGACCCGATCGCGTCCTTCGCCAGCACGGTGTAGTAGTCCGCGTCGCGCGATGCGCGGATGGTGCTCTCGACACAACCCTCGGTCACCTGACCGGCAATGATCAGGGACCTGATGCCGTGCTGCTTCAGCAGGAACTCGAGGATCGTGTCCTTGAAGCACGACGCGCGGTACTTGCGGAAGACGTGGTCGGTCGGCTCGACGACCATGTCCTCGTACAGCTCGGCGCCCCAGGTGTCCTCGATCGTGTAGAACCGTTCCTGGTCGAGTGCCTTCAGCCCGGCGTTGGCGTGCATGGCCAGCCACATCGGCGAATCGGTGGTGAAGCCCTTGCCGATCACGAACTGCGAGAAAATCACCATCGCGCCGCTGGCGCGGGCCGCGGCGGTCAGCTGGTTGATGGACCCGGTCATCCCGCGCGTCATCGATACATCGAGCTTGAGCACCTCCGCGTAATAACCCTTCGGGTGGCAGAAGTCGTTCTGCTGGTCGATCACCAGCACGGCCGTATGCGCCGGATCGATGATCTCGTTCAGCTCGGTGAGGTACTCTCGATTGCCAATCTTTTTCATGTTCCGCTCTCAGTCAAGGTAGTTCTTGAGGATTGCATCGATCGCCTTGCGTTCCTCGGCGCGTGCCGGAAACATCGGCATCCGGATGTTCGGCGTCGGGATCCACCCGGCCGCGTGCAGTGCGTACTTGAGGCGCGCGGACCAGCGATAGCTCGGTCGGCCGTAGATCGCGTCCGAAAGCGGCATCAGGCGGGCCGAGGCCGCGCGCGCGCCGACGAGATCATTGGCCCAGAGACGGTCCTGCAGCGCCTTCACCGGCTTGACGAAATTGGCGAGCCCGATCGTGCAACCATCGGCACCCAGCGCGTAGTTGCCGAACAGGCCGCAGTCGGTCGCGCAGAACACCGTCAGCTTCGGGTTGGCCTCGCGCAGCGCCACGAGGTCGCGCTCGTATTCGATATCGTCTTCGACCTCCTGCTTGATGCCCATGACGTTCGGCAGCGATGCGACCGCCTTCAGCACCTGGCGCGGCATCATCAGGTTGGTCAGCGGACGATACTGCATGAACCACATCGGGATCGGCGTGAGCTCCGCCGCCTTGCGGTAGTAGTCGATCACCGCCTCGGGGGCGAACTGGAACGCTCCGCGCGCGAACGAAAACGGCGAAAACACCAGCACCGCATCGGCACCGCACTCGGCCGCCGATTCGCACTGCGACGCGAACTTGCGGCCCATCCCCTGGGTATGCACGCCGGCAATGATCGGCACGTCCTTGCCGACGGCGGCCCGGACGGTCCTGATCGCCTCGCGGCGCTCGTCTCCGCTCAGCACGCTCAGTTCGCCGGTGTGGCCGTTGACCAGGAAGCCGCCGGCGCCGTCCCGCACCTGGCGCCTGGCGAGATCTCCCATCACGTCGAAGAGGATCGAATTATGGTCGTCCTGCGGCGCAACGATCGCGGGGAATACACCTCTGTAAGTCTTCATCTTTCACTTCTCCAGCATCAACCCGGTTTGTCTGAACCAAGATCGGTAGCGAGGGGGCCCAGCGTCATCAGGCGACGTGCCGGCCAGGCCGGCAACGTCCATCCGGTGTCCCGAAGCACGCAGCTCGTCACCTCGACCGGCCCGAGGAGTCCGAGCTCCTCATCGGGCGCATCGCCGAACTCGACCGTCGCCGTGCCCCATACGGCATTGCCGAACCAGCCGTCGCGGGGCTCGATGACCAGCAGCTCGCGAATGTCCTCGCCGCCGCCGACAGGCGCCGGGATGTGGCGCACGGTATAGAACCCGTTGAACGGCCTGCCCTGCGCCGCCGGCGCGTTGCGATCGAGCCGTGCGCGGACGCGGATCAGCGCGTAGCCGTAACGATCGACATCGACATCGAAGCCACCCGTGTCGGCTTCGCCCCGGTCGTCGGGCGGGTGTGTCGAGGTCAGCGCGATGTTCGCGATTTTCTTCGGCCAGCCGAGCGCGGCGCGCGCCTTGAATATCGCCCAGTCGTGCGTGACCCACATGAACAGGTTGTAGTGGCGCGGAACCTCGCCGGGCGGCGCGGCCATCACGGTGATGCACGCTTCGTTGTACTGGCTGAACCCCGGCGGGAGCGGTTCGCCGCCCACGGGTCGCCGGCGCAGCTCGTAGACCTTGAGGAATGCCTCGTGTGGCTCGGCCAGCTCGAGCGGCGCAGGCAGCCAGCGTGACAGGTCGGCGCCGGTCCTGAACGTGACGTAAAGGACACGGCCCGTATACCGCTCGGCCATCATCTGATAGCTGAGCTTGCGCGACACCCCGAAGGGCTGATCCGCGCCGATGAGGCTCATTACTTCGCCTCGGCGGCCATGACCGCATTGACGCCGCTCGCCAGCGTGCGCGTCGCCAGCACGGCCGCGGTGATTTCCATGGCCTGCAGCAGATGGTCCTTCGGCAAGCCGGCGGCCAGCGCGCGGCGGCAATGGTTCTCTATCACCGGCGCGGCCGATCCCGCGACGACGCAGACGCACGCGAGCACCATCTCCTTGTGTGCGGCCGACAGGCCATCGTTGCGGTAGATCGAGTTCATCAGGAACTGGTCGAAGGCATCGAACGTCTTCGGATCGTTCTTCACGAGGAACTCGTGCATCGGCAGCACCTTGCGGCCTGCAGCCTCGATGCGCTTGAGAATGGTCTTGTCCGTCGAATCGTTCATGACTCTCGTGCTCCAGGTATGCCGTTTTACGAAAGAAATCCCATCATGCGCGTGTCGACACCGGTGCGGTGCCGTGGACGTCCATCAGTTCCACGAGCTCTTCGGCCGCGGAGCGGTACCGGTTCAAGCCCAGCCAGACCAGCACGATGCCTGTCGTGCCGACCACCGCGGCCTCGATCGTCATGGCATAGCGCAGCTTGCCGGGATCGCCGAACAGATCGGTCATCAGGCCCACGGGCGGCGGGCCGATCAGCTGGCCGAATACGCCGATGACCAGGTAATAGATGGCGATGGCCTGGGAGCGGACCTGCCCGGGCGCGATGTACGTGAGGGACACCGGGCCCGCTGCCGCGGCGCAGGCCTGGCCGATGAACGCAATCAGCAGCGAACCGATCGCGAGCGGCGCCGAAGGCATCACCGGGTAAAGCGCGAAGCCCGGAACGGCCAGCAGCAAACCGACCCACAACGCCCGCATCGTGGCGTCGCGCCGCCCTGCGGCGATCCACTTGTTGCTCAGCCGGATGCCCAACAACGTGCCGATCGTGCCGCCTGTCAGGAACAGCACGCCGGTGGCGATGCCGACCTCGCGGACCTCCCAGCCCCAGGTCCGGTCGAACAGCGCGACATTCCAGAACACCAGCGAGCCCATCGTGACGACGGTGGCCGAACCGACGAACAGCGTGCCGAAGGCTCGCCAGCGCTTGCGCATATAGGCGAGCGTGGCGCGGGTCGAAGCGTGGCCCGTATCGTCCGCCCGCAACTCGCGCTTCACCTGTTCGGTGCGGCGCGGTTCCCTGATCGTGAACATCAGGCCGGCCAGCGCGAAGCCCGGCAAGCCTACGATCAGGAACGCCATCTGCCAGTAGCGCATCTCGCCAAAACCCGGAATCACCCATGGCGCGAGCTGGCTGATCCAGTGCACGACCGGCCCCCCCAGCAGGAAAGCGCAGCCGGCACCGAGGAATGTGCCGGCCATGAACAGACTGATCGCGCGGGGACGCCGGTCGCGATCGAAGTAATCGCTGATCAGCGAGACGCTGCAGGGGGCGACCGTCGCTTCGCCCAGCCCTACGCCGAACCGTGTGATGAGCAGGGGAATATAGCTGCGGGCGAAGCCTGCTGCGGCTGTCATGCTGCACCAGATCGTGATGCCCGTCGCGAGCAGTGCACGCCGGCTGTAGCGATCCGCCAGCCAGCCGAGGGGCACACCGATGAACACATAGAAGAGACCGAACGCCGGGCCGAGCATCAGCCCCAGCTGGAAGTCCGACAGGTCGAGATCGGCCTTGATTGGCGCCAGCAACAGGCTGGGCAGGAAACGGTCGATATACGAGAAGATCTGTGCGCTCATCAGCAACAGCACGACATACCAGGCGCGTCGCCGGGTAGCGCCGAGGCCGTCGAAACCGGGATGCCGATCAACCGTGATCACAATGCCCACAGCCCGATTGCCGCGGCGACCACCACCAGGATCCAGATCGCAATCACGACCGGCGCAGCGCGGGCGAGTGCGGCGGACATGATCGCGGACTCGGCGACGTTGTCTCCTCCTGCCGCGATTCTTCGCAGCGCCGGGCGATAAGGCCTGAACGACACCCGCAACACGAGGCTCAGCGCGATGGTCGCCGCGAGAATCAGCAACTTCACCGCGAGTGCGACATTCGACGTGATGCCGACGCCGAGCAGGGACGCGATCGCAGCACCCGCCGTGGCGAGCATCAGGAACACCCGCCAGCGTGTGTCGAAACGAATCACCGGCTGTACCCCTTCGGGATCGGCACGGTTTCGGTAGATGCAGACATTGCCCGCGACCCACAGCAACGCGGCGAGCCAGACGGCCCACACCCAGGCTGCGCGCATGCCGATGGCACCGGAAATGACACCCATCGAAATCCCCGTCGCGCCCACCAGCGGAACGCTGAGCCGGGGCGCCAGATCGACGAACGCCATGATGGCGCCTATTGTCTGCCGGGTTTCCACCGAGTACCTGCCGTCGGCAGCGAACCTCGCCGCGTAGAACACGCCGAGGTCGGCCCCGAGCCAATAGGCGAACAACACGGCGTGGAGCAGGAGCAGGACGTCGTAAAGTTGAATCTCCACCTGGGCTATCCGCGGATCGCCCGGCTACGAGGCATTCTCATCGATACACCCGATGAGGAAATCGCAACCCTCTGCTGCTGCGCACGCATCATCTGTGCGGACCTGAGGGCGCTTGCGGATGAATCACCCGGAAGCGCTGCACCACGACCGGTGTGCGACCGATCTCGGCCCGGGACTTGCCCGCGAGCTGCGCCGCCCACGCCCGGATGTGCACCTGCCGCCACGCCTCGATATTGCGCAGGGCGGGACCCTCGGCCTCGAGGTGCCGCTCGTCGATGGCGTCGAAGGGCACGATCTCGACCGCGGTGACGCGCCAGATCAGCGCGGGTGTGCCGTCGAAGTGGGTCACGAGCACCAACGCCCCTGTCTGCACCGGCTCGCCGAGCGAGAACGTACCGGTCTTCGAACCGTCCAGGATCAGGGGCAGGAGGCGCTCGAACATCTCCTCGGAGCTGCCGAGCGTACGCACGGTGTAAGCATCGATCGGCTCGTCGGGCCGCGCCGTGCGCGCGGCGGCGACGAAGGCCTCGATCTTTGCCGTCGCTGCGACCGCCGCCTCGGGAGCACCGGCTCCCGCGGGTGCCCCCAGGACGAGGCTCAGCGCGCCGCCGGCAGCCAGCAACAGGAGGTGCAGCCGGCATTTGCCGGCTGGCGCCCCCCTGCGGTTCATCATGAGCTTGCTCAAAATTTCCACTTCACCGTCAGTCCGAACTGCCGCTTGCTCGCGAGCGGGTAGAAGAAGGCCCGTTCGAGCGTCGTCGTGCCCGGCATGTTGTTTTGCGCCGGATTGGCGTTCACATACTGGGGCACGTTCAGGTTCAGCTGATCGACATAGCGCGTCACCGTGGATGGCGTGCGGTCGTCGGTCAGGTTGTTGACGAACAGCGTGAGCGTCCAGTGGTCGTTGTCGATACCCGCGCTCAGGTTGGACAGGATCTGCTCGCCTGTATGCGCAAGATTGTAGACTTGGGCGTACTTTCGATCGGTGAACGACAAATCGCCGCGCACGAAGCCGGACTTGTTCGCGCCGACCGGGAAGGTCAGCTTGCCGTAGGTACTCGCCTGCTGCTCCGGCACACCGAACAGCTTCTTGCCCGCCAATGACGTGTTGCCGAACAGGTCGCCGGCCTCGCCGTCGGTCAGTTCCGTGAACTTCGCGTCCGTGAGCGAGTACGTGAAGCCGACCGTGAACTGATCGGTCACCGTCGCCTCGAGTTCGAGCTCCGCGCCCTTGATCTCGGAGCCGCCGGCGTTACGGATGTATGACTGGGTGCCGCCGGTCGGGAACGTGAATTGTGTCGTGATCTGCTGGTCCTTCCAGTCGATGTAGTAGAGGGCGAGATTCGCCATCAGCCGCCCGTCGAAGAAGCGGTTCTTGGTGCCTATCTCGTAATTCCAGCTCGACTCTTCATCGGCGGAGCGAATCTCCGGCGGGAAGCGCGGATCCGCATTGATCACGCCCGGCTTGTTGCCCTTCGCGATGTTCGCATAAACCATGTTCTGCGGCGTGACCTTGAACGTCGTCGTCACGCGAGGCGACACGGAATCGAAGGTGCTCTCGCTGAGCGGAACCGTCGGCCGGGCGATCGCGTTGAAATTGCCGATCGTATCCTCGGCATAGCGCAGCTCGGCGGTCGCGCTCCAGCGGTCGGTAAAATCGAATTCGATCAGCCCGAACAGGGCCACGTTGTCGACGCGGGACTCACCGAAGAATATCGTCGGGGCGGTCGGCTGGAAGTGCCGCTCTTCGAACGACCGGCGGCTCTCGTAGTAGTACGCACCGAGCATGTACCTGAAGCGCTGCGCGGGATCCGATTGCAGCCGCAGTTCGGTCGACCACTCGTCGCGGTCGCTCACTTCGTTGCGCATTACCCTGCCGCTGCGTACAGGATCGCTCGCCGGACGCACGTAGCCGGGCGCGCCCGGTACAACGGCGCCCCCACGTGCCGTGGCACCCTGGTAACTCGAGTCGTAGCCGTTCTCCATCCCGGTGCTGAACAGACCCGAGTTCGAGACCAGCGTGAACCCCGCCGGCAGATCGAACGTGACTTGCAGCGACAGACGCGTCGAATCGCGGTGCAGGCCCTCGGTGCCGTCGAGTCCCGCCCGGTCGAGGGTCGCTGCGCGCGCCTCCTCCACCTCACCGCAGTAGTACTGCCGCGCGGCATCCAGGTGGCAGTTGTTCGCGAAGCGCTCCTGCAGCGTAACCGCCGCGAGATCGTCCCGATCACGCGTGTAGCCGCCCGACAGGATCGCCGCGATGCTCTCGGTGGGGCGCCATTCGAGCGACGCATTGAAGTTGCCGGACTCCTCACCGCCGATGCGATCGCCGTCGAGTGCGTTCCGGTACATGCCGTCCATCGTGTAGTAACGGCCGTGCGCCATGTAAAACAGCTTGCCCGGGACCACCGCGCCGCGTGACAGCAGGTTGACCTCGGTGTCGCCGTACTCGGCCAGCCGGGCGCTCACGGTGTGTTCCGGTTCGTTGGTGCCCTTCTTCGTGATCAGGTTGATCGCCCCGGAGAAGGTCGCGCGGCCGAAGAGCGCCGCCTGCGGGCCCTTGATCACCTCGACGCGATCGACGACGTCGAACGGAAACGACATGATCGAGTCGGAGTACGGAATGCCGTCGATGAAGACCTGGGCATTGCCCTCGCCGAGGATACTCGACATGCCGCGGATCACGGGTCGGGTTACGCCCCCTTGCACGCCGTAGCGGCCGACTTTGTCGAGCGTGAACCCCGGCGTGAAGCGCGTGACATCCAGCATGTCACGCGCACCGCGCTCTTCGAGTTGCTCGCTGGTGAATGCGGCGACGGCGAGCGGTACATCCTGCAGCCGCTCCTCCTGCTTGCGCGCCGTGACGACTATTTCCTCGAGTTGCGACCATGCCGGCGGGCTCGCGAGAGCCAGGGCGACCAGCGCCAGAGGTAGCGGTGCAATGCGACGCAAATTGGGCAGATACATCAAATCCCCTTTCATGACGAAGTACGTTCGGCCCACCGATCGCGCAGTTCTTCGATCAGCAGACGCTCGTAGAAATCCCGCGCCTCGGCAGCCGCAGTATCGAGCAGTTGCCCGATCTCGGTAGCCGACGCCTGCACCGCGCAAGTCGCGAAGCGCCCCCGGAATACACTCCGGGCATAGATCACACGCGCCGCCTGACGCCCGGCGCGCGCAGCCTCGAGCCAGTAGTGCCCGGCGATGCAGATGTCGGCGGGCGCATCCGGGCGTCCGCGCTCGACAAAGAGGCCGTAGACGAACTGTGCCTGGCGATAGCCACCGTCCGCAGCACGCTGCATTTCTGCCGTCGCGCGCCTGCTGTCGCCACCATAGGCGAGCACCCGTGCGAGCTGATAGCGCTGGCGCAGGTTCGCCGGGTCGCGCTCTACGGCGGCAGTGCACGCGGCGATGGCCTTCGCCACGTCGACCTTCGAGCCGGGCACGCCCGGCGCGACGATGTCCGGGTCCTCCGGATGCGAAGCCAGCCGATCGCAGTCGGTGACGACCACCGCCGTCGCAGCCACCTTGGGCGCGGCTTTCGCGTACTGTGGCGGCGCGGCCTGCGGGCGAGCGCGCGCCCCGAGCCGGGCCGAAAGATCCTGCACGAGCAGTCGGTCGTAGTAGCTGGCGTCGGCAGCCGCGGCGCCGAGGAAGCTCTCCATTTCCGCTGGTGTCGCCTGGACACGGCAGGCGTCGAACTTGCCGTTGAGCACGTGCCGCACATAGCCGATGCGCGCGGCCTGACGTCCCGCGCGTGCGGAACGCAGCCAGTAGTCCTCGACGACGCACGGATTGGCGGGCGTGCCGGGCCGATGCCGGTCGATCAGGAGACCATAGACGAACTGCGCCTGACGGTAGCCTTCGTCGGCCGCCCGTTTCATTTCCGCATTGGCGCGCTCGCTCTCCCCGGCATAGGCGAGCACGCGCGACAACTGGTAGCGCGCGCGCGCATTATCCGGGTGCAGGGCAACCTCGGCTTCGCAGGCCGCGATCGCCTCCGGCAGATCGACCTTCTCACGCGGCACAGGCGGCGCAATCACATCCTGGTCCTCGGGATTGGCCGCGAGCCGATCGCACAGTGTCGCGGGATATTCGCGTGCGGCGGCTGTAGTCGCCACCGCCAGCAATGCTGCGGCCGCCCACATCCTCGTCATCGTTGCACCTCTTGCAGACATTCAGTGTCCTCCGCCGTTTGTTCCCATGAGCCGGATGCGCTCGCCCGCCGTCCCGCGCAACAATGCCGAACCGACCCTGCCCTCGACCTCGAAAGTGACGACCGCCATGCCCAGCGGCAGCCCTCCGGGCGGCACCAGACGCGGGGTCGCGACGGCGGGATACTCGTCGAGCTCGATCAGGGAACCATGCCCGAGCTTCACGAGGCCGTGGGCGTGCAGCGTGTCGCAAGGAAGCCCGTTCGCGCGGGAAATGATCCGCACGCAGGTGCGCACCGGGGGATCGGTCTCGTTGGCGAATGGCGCGTAAGTGTCGAACATGCGCGTCACATCGGGTCCGCCGGCGACGACGATGAAAACGCGGCCGACAGGCGCCCGCGCCTGCGGGAGATCGAGGCCGCTGCCCGCGCCGACTTGTGTGAAATAGAGGCATTCACCGGCGGGTCCCAGCACCTGCATCGCGCGTATCATCGGAAATCGCGTCAGGCTCGTCGGATCGCCGATGATGCGAAACGGTGAATCTGCGAGTCGCAGTGCGAGCGCATCCACATCTTCCACGACGATCTCGCTGACGTTCCAGCCAAAAGTCGTGAGGGCCTGCCACCCGGCCGCGAGGGGCTCCGTGACGAAGCGCAGCGACACGCTTTCGTCCCCCGCGGGTTCGAGGACGATTTGTGCGCGCCCGGCAAGGGCGGGCGCATCCCAGTCGCGCGCGAGCCCTTCGGTCACCACTCCGCGCGCGGTGACCCGATAGCCCAGCCATCGTGTGTACCCGGCCTCGATCACGCCCGGATCGGGCACCGTATAGGTCACCTCGACGATGCGCCCGAGCATCGGCACCTTGCGCGCATCCGTAACTACGGGACGTGTCATGGCCTGTTCCGCATGCATCGTCGGTGGTCCCTGTGGCGACTGCGGCAGGGTCGGCCGAATGCGCCGCACAGGCAAACGATATGTATTCGCCTGAGCTGTGAGAAATTGTCACAATGGCCCGATGCCGGCTCGCGTGGATCCCGAGGCCGATGGAGGTGGATGATGATTGCCGGATTGAAGTCACGCCTGCTGACGGGCGCATTGATTCTGATGCTTGCGCCCGCGGCACCCGCGGCCGATATAGCGGCCGGCAAAGCCACCTATGCGCTTTGCGTCGTCTGCCATGGAGCCGATGGCGAAGGCAATGCGGCGATGCAAGCTCCGATGCTCGCAGGTCAGGAGGCCTGGTACCTGAAGCGTCAGCTCGAGAACTTCAGAAGAGGCCTGCGCGGCGCCGCGGACGGCGACAGCTACGGAGCGCAGATGCGTCCCATCGCCCAGGTCATCGACGCCTTCCCCACCGAAGCGGATCTGATTGCCTATATTGTCAGCCTGCCGTCGCAGACGGCCAAGCCGGCGATCGTGGGTGATGCCTCGGCCGGAAAGGCGGTTTACGCAGCGTGTGCAACCTGTCATGGCCGGAACGCAGAGGGCAATGAGCAGCTCGCCGCCCCGCGGCTGGCAGGTCGGGACGACTGGTATCTCGCCCGGCAGCTCGACAACTACAGGATCGGCCGCCGTGGCTACGATCGCGAAGATGTCTTCGGCATGCAGATGCGCGCGATGGCGGCAACCCTGGCGGGCGATCAAGCCGTCAATGACGTGGTCGCGTTCATCGCCACCCTGAAGTGATCGATGCGGGCAGGTGACGTCGGTCTACGAATGATTCAAGCGGGGCGGCAGCGGCGGCGCACCAGCCTGCCGCAAGCGCCCCATACTGCTTTCGACCGGCTGACCGACGGGATCACAGGTACTTCACGTCGGGAATATTGAACATCGCCTTCCAGTCCTTGGCTATCAGCAGATCCATCAGGACCGACGCCTTTCCTTCCTTTTTTCTCTCCATCTCGTTGTGCAAGGTGATCAGGGCGCCGTCGACCGCCTCGCCGAAGAGCGAGCGCAGATAGTCGATGGGGATTCTCGGGTCATCGGCAATATCGCCGTCGGCATCAAAGGCGTGCGGAAGAATGGGCGGAACATAGTACACATTGGGTTCGGTCCCGTACTCGGGATGGAGGGGGAGCGCAACCTTCCATTGGTAGACGAGTTGATGGATCGGGCCGTCCTCGTCCTCCAGAAAGCCGACGAACCTCAGTCTTCCCGGACACTGCCTGGCACAAGCGGGGGCCTCGCCCTTTTCGAGCCGGGGAAAGCAAAAAATGCACTTCTGGGATTTTCTGGTGACGAAGTTGAAATAGATCTTCTTGTAGGGGCAAGCCACGTTACATGCCCTTATCCCCTGACACTTGTCCTGATCGATCAGCACGACCCCATCCTGTTCGCGCTTGTAGATGGCTCTCACCGGACACGCCGTCAGGCATGCCGGCTTGGTGCAGTGATTGCAGAGCCGCGGCAGGTAGAAGTGGTAGTTGTTCGGATACTCCCCGGAGCTGGAATCCTCATTCCAGTTCCACCCGGTCTTCATTTCCTCTTCCTGCTGAAGCCGGTCCGCGGTGCCGTCGAAATATACGGCCGCGCTGTTGACCGAGCACTCCGTACCATACTTTTCCTGGGGCACCAGTTGTCCGCCCTTCAACTGGCCCTGCTCCCAGCCGCCGCCGCTCTTCTCCCAATCCAGCGGATATCCCGGCCCGGGCCTGGTCTCGACGTTGTTCCACAGCATGTATTCCTGACCGGGCTCATCGGTCCACAGCGATTTGCACGCCGCCGAGCAGGTCTGGCACCCGATACACTTGTTCAGATCTATCACCATGGCTACTTGTCTGGTCATGAGGGCGATTCCTGTTCATTCGCGACGGTACCGGCCTGCCAGGCAAAATCCCTCGCGAGGTAGGCACTCGCCGATCGCGCGATCCCGGCGTACAGAGACCCTGATCGCGCCCTGTCGATTCGATCTGCGAACACCGGCAACCATTCGATCAGATGGCGCGAGATGAAATCATGCTGCGCCAACTGGTAGGACAATCGATCCTCGCTCGCGGTGCCTTCGCGATGGCAGAGCAGATGGCAGAACTCCAGGATCACCGACAGGTGGTCGGGTGCCCACGCATATTGCGGATGCAGCGGGTAATCGAAGTAGTCGTAGAAGCGGACCAGATCTTCCAGAATTCCGGCCACGTCACGATACTGCTGCTGCTCCCGGATGGCGATCGGCGATCCCGCGTCCCCCACTTCGAAGAGTCCGCTGTATTCACGTTTCCTCGACGACATCTCCGCATTCAGAAACTCTCCGCATAGCGCACCCAGATCGATGCCGTATGGGCGCAATTCATGGAGGCCGGTCTCCTCGCGCAGCAGGCTGTCGACATCGAGTTCGTGCGGGGACGCGAGCAGGATTGAATACAGCCTGTACGCCCTGGCCCGGACCGCCGCCGTGACGGTCGAGTCGCGATCCCGGACGCTTCGCGCCCTGGTCGGAGGCAGCCCGGCTATCGAGGTTTCCGGCATCATGCCTGGGCCTTCCCGGGTGCCGGGTCCGAAGCCTTCTCGAAATCGCAGGTGAAATCCTTGTACACCTGATTCGGAGAGAATTTCGCCGGTTGGTAGCCGACTTGCCCATAGCCGCCCGCCATGCTCGTCGGCTTGATCAGGCCGGCCGTGGAAATCACGGCCGAGAAATTCTGGCGATTCCGGAACATCATCGGATCCCAGCCGTGGTACATGAAAAGCATCGACGGCTGCACGCCGGGGCTCACGTGTGCCATCACGTAGAACTCCGCGAAATCGTTGAAGACGCGGATCGTGTCGCCGTCCTTTACTCCCCGCTTCCCGGCATCATCCGGGTTGACGTAAATATCCGGCTCGCCGCGCTGCATGCTCAGCAAAAAGGAGTCGTCCCGCCACATGCTGTGAATCCCGTGACGCGCGTGACCCATCATCATGCGTAACGGGTAGCCGGCGTTGCGCAGCGGCTCCTTGTGAACCGGCAGCGTCTCGTCGAACCTGATGAACCAGTCGTGGTCGATATAGAACGATTGCCGGCCCGACAACGTCTGATAGGGCACTTTCCCGCGCACGCTCTGGAAGATATCGGAGTGGTAGGTCGTGTCCTTGGCATCCCAGGTCGGCCGTTCGGAACCGTCGACACGGACGAGGCCCATTTTCGCGAGCTCGTCGAACGGGAGTTGCGGAATGCCCGGTGTCGTATCGATGATGAATTGACAGACATCCTTCGCGCTTTTGATCTTGCCGTTCATCGTGTACAGCTCGAGACAGCGGCCGTAGTCCCGTTGCACCCGTCGCCCGTCGATCACGTCGTCGACCTTCCCGATGCCGCGTTCGACGGCTCTGCGGCTGATGGCCGCTGCCAGGCGCCGGTTCGCCTCCCAGTCATCCACCGCCTCTCCCAACGGCGGAACAGCGGCATCGAGTACCTGCACATAGGGCGTCTTCGACTGGAGCATCAGGTCGACACGCTCGTAATGATGCGCAATGGGCAGGACATAGTCTGCGTAGTGGGACGTGACGCCGGCATCCGGTACCAGGGCAACGATGACTTCGAGCTTGCCGAACGCTTCCTCGCGCCAGCGATCGGCCGACGCCCGCCAATTGGCGCCGTTGTTGCCCGCGAAGAATCCCATCTTCCAGCCTTTGCCGCTGTAGTCGGGATACCACCCGTTGCGGATGCTCTCCTGATAGTACCGGTCGAACTCCTCGGCCAGATCCTGGCCGTAGGTGGCCTCGTTCAGTTCCTTCATGTTGCCGTGGTCGTAGTCCCACGTGGTACCTGAAATGCTGCGCAATGCCGGGCCGATGCCGTCAAACGCAAAGGCCATTGTCTTGGTCTTCGCGGAATTGCCGATCTGCAAGCCGCCACCTTCGACGCCTATATTGCCGGTCAGCGACAGCAGCAACAGCATCGAGCGCTGGAGAATGTCTCCGTGCAACCACTTGCAGGCGGCGTAACCGGAGAAAATCATCGCCGGCTCCGCAGCCGCAAAGGTACGCGCGACTCTGCGGATGACGTTTGGATTGACACCGATCAGCGCCGACATCGACTCCGGGGAATGCTCGGCGGCTCGCGCTTTCAACAGTTCGAAGACAGTCGTCACTTCGATCTCGCCGTCGGGTCCCTGCACCCGCCAACTCCCCTCCAGTGCCGGCTGCATGCCGTGCAACTCCAGCGTGGCAGCTCGACCGCCGCTCGCTCCGGACCCCGGAGCCCTGGCCAGGGCATTCGCGGCCTGATCCCATACATGGAATCCGCCGTCATCAGCACTTTCGCCATGCAGGGGCGCAAGGTCTCCGGATCGCAAGAGCCGCTTGTTGTCCCTTCTGACCAGGAGCGGCAGGTCGGTCTGTTCCCGGATGTACCCGGTCTTGTACAACCGCTCCTCCAGGATCACGTTGACCATCGCCATCGCGAGCGCCGTGTCGGTACCCGGCTTGGGGTTCACCCAAAGGCTCGCGTGCATTGCGGTGGGCGTGAATTCGGGCGAGATCGCGATGATCTCCGTGCCGTTGTACTTCGCCTCCCAGAAATAGTGCGCATCGGGAATCCGGGTGACCGCCGGATTGCTCATCCAGACCAGGACGCATCGGGATGAATAGACCGCGGCCATCGTATCGCTCGTATGGACTTGCCCAAGCGTGATCTGCACTCCGGTCGGCAGGTCACCCACGCCCGACAGGTATTCGGGAACGGTGACTCCGGTGATGTTGGCGAAGCGGACCAGGCTGCAGAATGACGCACGTTTGAGCGCCATCTGGGTGCCGCTGCCATAAGAGATGCACTCCGGCCCGTGCTCGACGGCCAGGTCGAGAAACTTGTCGGCGATTTCCGTAGTGGCCTGCTCCCAGCTGATTCTTTCCCACTTGCCGTTGCCGCGCCCGCCGACGCATTTCATCGGATACAGGACGCGTTGTGGGCCATACATGTACTTGCTGTGCCGCAGCCCCTTCTGGCAGCCGCGTGGTCCGTAGTCGGGCACATCGCTGTACCCGCCGTACATTCCCTGCTGCTCTTCCCGCCATACGATGCCGTTCTTTACATAGATATCGAATGCACAGTTGCCCATGCAGTTGGTGCCGTGAGTGCCGTGTGCGATGCGGTCCCACGTCCATTTCTTTCGATATACGTCTTCGAACCCGCGGTAGACCTTGCTGCCCGCGGACTGCGCGCCAATGGCGACGACCGAAGCATAGTTCAGTGTCAGCAGAGTGCCGGACGCGAATAACTGTTTGAGAAATGCGCGACGACTTCCGGCGACTGGAACGGGCAGTGGTTCGACGGATTCAGCGTGACTCTTCATGATTGCCTGGCTCCAGGGAATGCGTACGCTCCGCACCCCGACATGTTCCTGAGCTGCACAGGACCCGCACATCCGACGCCCGGTGCTTCGCCGGCCTTCCGTCCGGAAGCACATGCATGCCGTTCGTACCTGTCACGCTCCCGGAAATCGGCCCGGCGTAGAGGCGTGAGTGCTCACTCCACTTGGGGTGCCGAAATCCTGCGGCCACGGCAAGCGCGGTAGCCTGGCCGGATGGCCGCCACTCCGTGGATGCCCGATGGCATTGCCGTCGTGCGGGAATGCAAACCATTCGCCCGATTTGACCGCGGTATCGTCGCCGATGGGTACGCGAACCTGCCCCGCGCGGCGAGTTCGGCCGGGATCGAGCGACAACGACGCGATGCCCACGGTCGAGCTCGATGAAGCACCGCCGGCCGTGACCCGGCTCGAGATCGAGCAGTGAGATCCGGTTGTATCCATGATTCCAATCCATCCAGGGTATCGATTCCCTTGCTCTGTGCCATTGCGGAGGTACAGCGGCGCGGTGCGCTCGATCACCCTTGTCCCTCGTCATCCAGGCTGAGGAATTTCACAACGGCGTCCGACCATGCGTCCGGCTGCTGGTCGAGAATATCGACACCTCCACCCTCGAGCTCCGCGTACTCGAAGTCCGGTCGCAGCCGCCGTGCGCGCTGCGCCAACGCGTAGATCACATCGGTCGTGTTGGCCATGATCATGGCACGGTGTCTGAGTCGTTGCAGCGCGGCAGCATGATCGTAGCGATAAGCCGCATTGTGTCCGTACCAGAATGGCCCAAATCCCTGGAATCGCTCGACCACCACGCGTGTCGTGAGCTTCGGATCCGCACCTGGCCCGTACATGTCGAACCGAAGCCGGAAGGCGTCCGACAGATGACTGCCATCCGTCTTGTATTCGTAATCGACTTCCGTGAGCTCGAGCTTTTTCAGGTACGCCACGCGCTCCGCTGCGGTAATCGGAAACGGGCCGTGGAGCACCACATTGCGGACGCGATCGGGAATCTGCAAGGCAATCTCCGTCGCGAGCAACGCGCCCGTATGATGCCCGAGCACGTCGGCTCGCTCGATGCCGAGCGCATCGAGCAGGGGCGGCGCGATGCGCGCCCAGTCCTCGATCGTCGGCACGAAGGGTGTCACGTCCGACATGCCGAACCCCGGCAAATCAACGCCGATCGCACGGATGCCGCGCGCGGCCAGCGGGGCATACACCGGATCGAACTGCCGCGCCGATTGCGGTGCCTGGTGAAACATCAACAGCGGCTGCCCGGCCGCGCCCGTATCGTAGTAGTGCACCAGCCCGTACGGGCCGCTCGTGTAACCGCGTTTCCGCGTTCGCACAGGCATGTTGGCCCTGGCAGATCGCCCTGCAATGCCGCTGCCCAGAGCGCCGGCGGTCAATGCCGTGCCGAGCATGGCGCGGCGCGTCACTTTCGCATGCTTCGATTTCATTTGACGATACTCGAGATCTGCCGGAGATCAAGCTGCAACAAGGCCATACACGGGGACAAGATCTCGCCGGCCGCATACAAATGCGGCGCCGGGCTATCGTCTCGGCGAAAGACCTGCAGCCCGTCGTTCACCGCGAAGCCGGCAGTGCTCGAAATCGACTTGCCCGGGTTCCGGGTAGCTCGGAACGACACTTCCGGAATCCGCTGCACTTTTCGCACATCGCTGTGTGGGACGCACATTCTCCGCGCGAGCGGCACGTTTCGCGACCACCGTCCGCTGCGCTTGCCACCATACAGCTCAGGGACTGCCCCTGCGACCGTGCCCTGCCCTGCTGTCCGCACGGATGGCGGACCCGTCGCGTCGCGTGCGCCGGATGCCGCGGCACGCGTTCCGATAGTAACGCCAGTCGCGGTACCGCTCGTGCCCCATTGCTTCGGCAACGCACCCCGGTGGCGGTCCACGACCTTCATCAATCAACCAGTCGACGGTGGCACCGGCGGGCAGTCGGCTGCACGCCATACGCTCGCATGGTCGACCGCGCCGCGGGTTCCGGCTCGACGCGGTGATCCCGGCGAGGTTTCACCACGGCACGACGGTACCGTCGTAATTGATCATCGTCGCCGCGTTGTCTGCGTCGAGTTTCTCGATGAACTCGACGAGCGCAGCCGCGGCCGCCCCCGGACCGAGTTTGGGGCCCTCGTAATCGGTGCCACCGAATCCGGTATCCACGACGCCCGGATTGAAGAGGCCGACCAGGATCTTCCGGTCCCGCAGTTCCGCGGCAAGGGTGCGGCTGATGATGTTCACGCTCGCCTTGCTGGCCCTGTAGAAATAATATCCTTGCCTGACGTTGCTGGTCAGTGCCATGGAGGCGAGGCCGCTGGTAATCGTAACTATCTTCTTCTGCTCGCTGGCGGCCACGTTGTCGACGAAAGCCTGGCTCACTTTCAGCGGGCCGAAGGCATTTACGGCCATGACTTCCACGAAGGTGTCGTAATCCAGTTCCTGCAGGCTTTGTCGCGCGACATCACCAAAAATGCCCGCATTGTTTATCAGGACATCGATGCTGGTATCGGCATGCTTAGCTGCCAGAGCTTCAATCTCGCCGATGTCGGTGACGTCCAGTTCCTCGATCGTCACGTTCGGGTAGTGCTCCGCCAAAGCGGCCAAAGCGACCGCTTTGGCCGGCGTCCGGCAGGTCGCAAGTACCTTCCAGTTCTTTGCCGCGTACTGCCTCGTCAACTCGAAGCCGATACCGCGGTCCGATCCCGTGATGAGAACGGTACCCGGCGCATGGGCCAGGGCGACGTCGTGACCTCGGGCAGCGGCAACCATAGCCGCCGATAGCGCGAGAATGAGGAATATTGCGTGCAACGCCTTACTCATGCCAGTTCACGCTCCGCCGGCACCGGCAAAGGCGTCGATGTGCATGCCGGGCTCGCCCGCAAGCGCGGACGTGCCCGGCGTGGTCGACATGCATGCGGCCGGCATTTGCCGAATGCGGCAGGCCGCACGGCTACTCTTCAAAACTTCCACTTTGCGGTGATGCCGAACTGCCGCTTGTTCGCGAGCGGATAGAAGAAGGCCCGCTCGAGCGTCGTCGTACCCGGCACGTTGTTCTGCGCCGGATTCGCGTTGACGTGCTGCGGCACATTCAGGTTCATCTGGTCCACGTAGCGCGTGACCGACGACGGGGTGCGGTCGTCCGTCAGGTTGTTCACGTAGAACGTGACCGCCCAGCGATCGTTCTCCATGCCGGCGCTCATGTTCATCAGCACCTGCTCGCCCGTGTGCGCGAGGTTGAAGATCTGGTCGTACTTGCGGTCCGTGTATGAAATGTCGCCGCGCACGAACCCCGACTTGTTCGCGCCGACCGGGAACGTCAGCTTGCCATAGGTGCTCGCCTGCTGCTGCGGGACACCCGCCGGCCTCTTGCCCGCGAGCGATGTGTTGCCGAACAACTGGCCGGCTTCGGCGTCGAGGAGCTCCTTGAACTTCGCATCCGTGAGCGACCAGGTGAAGCCGGCCGTGAACTGGTCGGTAACCGCCATTTCGATCTCGAGTTCCGCGCCCTTGATCTCGGTCTTGCCGGCATTGCGGATATACGATTGCGTGCCTCCGGTCGGGAACACGAATTGTGTCGTGATCTGCTGGTCCTTCCAGTCGATATAGTAAAGGGCGAGGTTCGCCATCAACCGGCCGCCGAGGAAGCGGTTCTTCGTCCCCACTTCGTAATTCCAGCTCGATTCTTCATCGGCGGAGCGGATGTCCGGCGGGAAGCGCGGATCGGCATTGATCACGCCGGGTTTGTTGCCCTTGGCGACATTGGCGTACAGCATGTTGTCCGGCGTGAACTTGAAGGTCGTCGTCACGCGCGGCGACACGGAATCGAACGTGTTCTCGATCAAGGGCGCCGTCGGGCGCGCGATGGCGTTGTAGTTGCCGATGGTGTCCTCGGCATAGCGCAGTTCGGCCGTCGCTTCCCAGCGTTCGGTGATGTCGAAACCGAGCGACCCGAACAATGCGACGTTGTCGATGCGCGACTCGCCCAAGTGGACCGTCGGGGCGGTCGGCAGGAAATGCCGCTCCTCCAGCGAACGGCGGCTCTCGTAGTAGTACGCGCCCAGCATGTAGCGGAAGCGGCCCGCAGGGTCGGACTGCAGGCGCAGCTCGGACGACCACTCGTCGCGGTCGGTCACTTCGTTGCGCATGACGCCGCCGCTGCGCACCGGGTCGGTCGGGGTTCGCGTATACCCCGGCGCGTTCGGCACGGTCATGATCCCGAACGCGGTCGCGCCCTGGTAGGTCGAGTCGTAGCCATACTCCATCTCGGTGTTGAAGAGGCCCGAGTTCGACACCAGTGTGAGCCCCGCGGGCAGGTCGAACGTGAGCTGCAGCGACAGGCGCGTGGAGTCGCGATGCAGGCCGTCGGTGCCCTGCAGGCCGGCGCGATCGAGCGTCGCTTCACGTGCCTCGTGCACTTCGCCGCAGTAGTACTGCCGCGCGACGTTCAGGTAACAGTTGTTCGCGAAGCGCTCCTGCAGCGTGATCGCCGCGAGGTCGTCCCGGTCGCGCGTGTAGCCGCCGGACAGGATCGCCGCGATGCCCTCCGTCGGCCGCCACTCGAGCGACGCGTTGAAGTTGGTCGACTCTTCGCCGCCGATCCGGTCGTCGTCGAGCGTGTTGCGGTACATGCCGTCCATCGAGTAGTAGCGGCCGTGCACCATGTAGAAGAGCTTGTCCGCGACCACCGCGCCGCGCGAAAGCAGGTTCACCTCGGTATCGCCGTACTCGGCGAGCCGCGCGCTCACGGTGTGTTCCGGTTCGTTGGTGCCCTTCTTCGTGATCAGGTTGATCGCACCGGAGAAGGTCGCGCGACCGAACAGCGCAGCCTGGGGCCCCTTGATCACCTCGACCCGGTCGACGATGTCGAACGGGAACGAGAGGATGGAATCCGAATACAGGATGCCGTCGACAAACACCGACGCATTGCCCTCGCCGAGGATGTTCGACATGCCGCGGATCACGGGCCGGCTGACGCCGCCCTGCACGCCATAGCGATTGACCTTCTCGAACGAGAAACCCGGTGTAAACCGTGAGACATCGAACATGTCCCGCGCGCCGCGCTCTTCGAGCTGTTCGTTCGAAAACGCGGCGACCGCGATCGGCACGTCCTGCAGGCGTTCCTCCTGCTTGCGTGCGGTCACGACGATCTCCTCGAGCTGTGACCATGCCGGTGGACTCGCGAGGGCGAGTGCCACGACTGCGAGAGGCAAGGCCGTCAGGCGGCGGAGAGAGTGACAAGTCATAAAACCCCCTTTACGTGAAGCAGTGCGTTCCGCGAGCCGATCCCGGTGGCCGACTCCTGCCCCGGGCAGGGCGCGAAGCGTCCCCGGAAGACGCTCTGGACATGTGGCGACCCGGTACGGCAGCCGGCGTGAAAATGCGACTTGCATGACAGCAAGATGCGGCCCTGCAGGATCATCCCGAGGATGTACCGGGGATCGGCGCATTGCGGACATCATGCATGGGGGGAGGTCCCCCGCGCGAGCGAACCGCAGCCCCGGAATGTGTCATGCTCGTTCCTGCATGCACCATCAGCGGACTCCCCGTTGCGACGGAGTCAGGGTCGGCCGAGCGCACCGCAGAGGCAAGCGAAATGTATTCGCCTGATCTGTGAGAAATTGTCACAATGATCTGATGCGACACCTGCCCTCGATACAGACCCTGCGGGCTTTCGAGGCCGCCGCGCGCCTCGAGAGCTATTCCGCGGCGGCGCTGGAACTGGGCGTCACGCACGGCGCAATCAGCCATCGCATCCGTGAACTCGAGACCCAGCTCGGCATCACGCTCTTTCGCCGCACGGGCCGCAACATGATTCCGACGCGCGAGGCGGTCACGCTGTTTGCGCAGGTCCGCGAATCACTCGGCTTGTTGCAGCGCGTCTTCCCTGACGTCACACACACGACACCGGGCCGCCTCGTCATCAGCGTGCATCCGTCGTTCGCCACCCGCTGGCTCGTGCCGCGGATCGGCTCGTTGCTGCGAAGCATGCCCGACCTGTCGGTCGAAGTGCGTTCGGTAGCCGATCTCGGCGATTTCCTGAGTCATGGCGTCGACGTCGCGATCCGCTATGGTGCGGGCACCTGGGGCAACAGCACTGGCGAGCGCATCGCGGGCGAACTGCTGTTTCCCGTCTGCACGCCCGCATATCGGGACGCGCATCGAATCCGCACGCCGGGCGACTTGCGTCGTTGCCGGCTCCTGCGACACGCCTGGCAGCCCTGGCAGCCCTGGCTGAGGGCGGCCCGGCTGCGCATCAAGGAACCCTCCGGTCATCTGACGGTGTCCGACACCGCCATGCTGCTCGAAGCCGCCGCTGCCGGCGAGGGCGTCGCGCTCGCACGCGGCCTGTTCGCGGCGGACGATCTCGCGCGCGGTCGGCTCGTGCGGCTTTTCGACCTCGCGATCGAAGACAGCTTCGCCTACTACCTCACGTGGCACGTCGGCGCACCATTGTCCCCGGCCGGCGCGACGTTCCGCGACTGGCTGCGGTCGCAGATCACGACGCCGCAGAGCAGCATTTTCACCGCTGGCACGACGCGCCCGAAGCGCGCATAGTTCCCGATCCTGCTGAGTACGGGGGCGCTCAACATGAGAGTACCCGCCATCGATCACGCGCGCCTGATGCGGGCGTCCGGGGAACGGATCGAAGCGGTTGCGCGCAATGGATCTGCGCGGCAGCAGATCGTTGCGCGCCGGCTGATCGAAGACCCGGGGGCGTGGCGTCTCTGGGAGCGCGAACACGACCAGATGATGCGCAAGGTCGCCGCGGCGCATCGCGGCGATGGCCAGGGCACCGCGCTGAAGTCGACCGCATTCGCGCTGATCCAGCGCAAGGCGCTGTTCGAGTATCTCGCTGCAGGCCGCCTGCGGGGCGGGTCCCGCCGGCGCGCGATCGCGATGTTCTACGGCAACCGCGCGTACACCGACGCGATGATCGCCGAACACGGCAATTTCGTCCGCTCGGCGTGCAGCCACTTCTGCTCGAACCACATCGGCACGGTGGTGATGCTCGACGGTGCGTTCCAGGAACCGATGGCACGCTACGAAGACCTCTTCCGGGAGTACTTCCGCACGTTCTGCGACGTTTCGTTGCACGCGAGCGACGACACGGAGTCGCTGCGCGCCTTGCTGCCTTACCTCAAGCACCAGCTGACCGAACTGCGTGCCGCGATCCTCGCGATGCCGCGCACATTGCCCGACATCGCGTACGAAGCCAGGATCCGCCGCCCGAGCGGCGATACGGTGCGACTGCCACGACCCCGGTAGGGTAGGATGGGTGGGCCGTAGCGCCGCGCCCATAACTACCCGAATGAACGACGAGCGCCGATCCGTACTGCACAGCTGGTCCGTGCAGGCCGAATGGAATGCGCCGACCGTAACCGGCGGAGCAGGCGCGCACCTGCACCTCGCGGATGGTCGCGCCGTCCTCGACTTCAGCAGCCTCGCCGAGTGCAGCAACCTCGGCCACCAGCATCCGGGGCTCGTCGCGGCGATCCGCGCACAGGCCGGGCGCCTGTGCTTCGTGACGAACGCATGGGGCGCCGCGCCGCGCGCCGAGCTCGCCGCCCGGCTGCTCGAGCTCGCCGGGTTCGAGGGCGGGCGCGTGTTCTTCACGACGGGCGGCGCCGAGGCGAACGAACACGCCGTGAAGATCGTACGCCAGGCGTTGCAGCGGCCGCGGGGCGTGATCGTGGCGCGCGACCGCTCGTACCATGGCGCCACGCATCTCGCGATGGCGCTGTCGGGCGATGCGCGCACGCAGGCACTCGTCGACGCCGCCGCGCTGGGCGTCACGCATGTGCCGACACCCTATGCCTATCGCTGTCCGTGGGGCAGCGCGACCGCGGCGGAATGCGGCGAGCGCGCGGCGGCGGCGGTCGGCGAGCGGATCGATGCGCTCGGGGCGGCGCAGGTCGCGGGCGTGATGATCGAGCCCGATGCCGGCTCGAACGGTATCGTCGCACCCGACAACTACTGGCCGGCACTCAGGCGCGAGACCGCCGCGCGCGGTGTGCCGCTGATCGCGGACGAGGTGATGAGCGCGTTCGGCCGCTGCGGCGAGTGGTTTGCGTGGCAACGTCACGGCGAGGCGGGCCGGCCGGACGCGATGACGCTCGCAAAAGGCCTGACGGGCGCGACGGTACCGCTCGGCGCCGTCGTCCTGTCGGCCGGCCTCGCGGCAAAACTCGAGCATGTGCCACTGCAGACCGGCCTCACGTACTGCGGCCACCCGCTCGCGTGCGCGGCGGGGGTGGCGGCGCTCGCGGCCTATGCCGACGAGGGGCTGATCACGCGTTCCCGGCGGCTCGGCGCCGACCTGCTCGCCGCGGCCCGGGCGCTCGCGACGCGTCATGCCGTCATCGGCGACGTGCGCGGAGGCCACGGACCGTATGTCGTCATCGAATTCGTGACCGACCGCACCTCGCGTGCGCCGCTCGCGCCGTGGCCCGCGACACCCGCCGGCCTCGCGGCGCTCACGAAGACGGCGATGGATGAGGGTGTGTCGTTCGCGACGCGCGGCAACCTCTTGTTGCTCGCGCCCCCGCTCGTGATACGCGGGCACGAGATGGCGGATGCGCTCGCCCTGCTCGACCGCCTGCTCGCGCGGTTCTTTCCGTCGCCCACGGGATTCCCCGCATGAGCTTCCGGCTCACCTACGCGACGATGTTCGATCCGCCGGAGGCGCTGCACGAGCGCTTCGAGGCGGCACTCGGGAGCGTGCGAGGCGGCCTCGGCGCCCGCCACGAGCTCTTCATCGACGGCGCGGACCGGCCGGCCCGCGCTTACGCACGGCGCACCTCACCGATCGATCGCGACGTCGTGCTCGGAGATTTCGCGCAGGCCGGTGCCGACGATGTCGACGCCGCAATGCAGGCCGCCCGGCGCGCGTGGCCTGCCTGGCGCGCGCTGCCCCCGGGCGAGCGCGCGAAGTTCGTGCGACGCATCGGCGCCGTGCTCGCCGGGCGCGTGTACCCGATCGCGGCGGCGCTCGCGCTCGAAGTCGGCAAGAACCGCATGGAGGCGCTCGGCGAGGCGCAGGAAACCGTCGATTTCTGCACGCACTACGCCGACGACTATGCAGCCCATGCGGGCTACGAGCAGGCACTGCCGAACGATCCGCTCGCACAGGGCGTATCGCGCAACCGCAGCGTGATGCGGCCCCATGGCCCCTGGGTCGTCATCGCCCCATTCAACTTTCCGCTCGCGCTCGCGGGCGGGCCGGTCGCCGCGGCGCTCGTCACCGGCAACACGGTCGTCCTCAAAGGCGCGACCGACACCCCGTGGGCCGGCCGCTGGCTCGCCGATTGCGTGCGCGACGCCGGGTTGCCACCCGGTGTCTTCAACTACCTGGCGGGGCCCGGCGCCGCGGTGGGCGAAGCGCTCGCCGCGCACCCGGACACCGCAGGCGTCACGTTCACCGGCTCCGTCCCCGTCGGCAGGCAACTGCTGCAGCGGATGGCGACGGGCCCCTGGCCGCGTCCGTGCATCGCCGAAATGGGCGGCAAGAACCCCTGCATCGTGACGGAGCGCGCGGACCTCGATCGCGCGGCCGCCGGCATCGTGCGTTCCGCGTACGGCATGGGCGGACAGAAATGCTCGGCGCTGTCGCGGCTCTATGTCGATGCGCGCGTCGCGGACGCGCTGATCGAACGACTCGGGCGGGCGATCGATGCGATCCGCATCGGTGACCCGTGCCGACGCGAGAACTGGCTGGGTCCCGTCGTGAATGGCGCCGCCTATGCCCGTTACGCGGCCGATGTCGACGCGCTGCGTGCCGGTGGCGCACGACTGCTGAGAGGCGGCGCCGTACTCGCGGACGGGGATCTCGCGCGCGGCTACTACGTCTCGCCGGTGCTCGCCGAAGCGCCGCTCGATCATCCGCTCTGGCGCCGTGAAATGTTCCTGCCGGTCCTGATGGTGCAGCGCTGCGGCGATCGCGACGAGGCGATGCGCCTCGCGAACGACACGGACATGGGTCTCACCGCCGGCTTCTACGGCGGCGCGGATGAAGTGCCATGGTTCCACGAGCACATCGAAGCCGGTGTCACGTATGCAAACCGGCCGCAGGGCGCCACAACCGGGGCGTGGCCCGGCTACCAGCCGTTTGGGGGCTGGAAGGGCTCGGGCTCGACCGGCAAGGCGATCGCGTCGTTCTACTACCTCGCGCAGTACCAGCGCGAACAGTCGCGCACCGTGGTGGAGTGAAGGCGCATGCCGGTCCTGTCGTTGCGCGCCGCGATCGAACAGTACGTGCCCGACGGCTGCTGCGTCGCGCTCGAAGGCTTCACCCACCTGATCCCGTTCGCTGCGGGGCACGAGATCATCCGCCAGGGCAGGCGCGACCTGCACCTCGTGCGCATGACGCCGGACCTCGTGTACGACCAGATGATCGGCATGGGCTGCGCCGGCCGCCTCACGTTCTCATGGGGCGGCAACCCCGGGGTCGGCTCGCTGCACCGCTTGCGCGATGCCGTCGAGCGCGGCTGGCCGGCGCCGCTCGCGCTCGACGAACACACGCACGCGGGGATGGCGGCGGCGTATTCGGCCGGCGCCGCACGCCTGCCGTTCGGCGTGCTGCGCGGCTATCTCGGCTCGGACCTGCCGCGCGTCAACCCCCGGATCAGGAGCGTGCGCTGCCCCTACACGGGCGAGCAACTCGCGACGGTGCCGGCGATCAACCCCGACGTCACGATCCTGCACGCGCAGCGCGCCGACCGCGAGGGCAACGTCGCACTGCAGGGTATCGTCGGTGCGCAGCGCGAAGCGGCGCTCGCCGCGAAAGCCCTCGTCGTCACGGTCGAGGAGATCGTCGACCGCTTCCCGCCGATGATGAACTCGATCCTGCTGCCGCACTGGGTCGTGGGCGCGATCGTGCACGCACCCCGCGGCGCATGGCCCTCCTACGCCCAGGGCTTTTACGCGCGCGACAACGCGTTCTACACCCGTTGGGATGCGATTGCGCGCGACCGGGACAGCTTCCTCGCCTGGATGCGCGAGCATGTCCTTGCCCGGAGCGCGGCGTGAGCCGCGCGGCCGGCAGCGCCGACTGGACGCGCGACGAGATGATGACCATCGCCGCATCGCGCCTGCTGTGGAACGGCTGCGTCTGCTTCGTCGGCATCGGCCTGCCGAGTGCCGCGTGCAATCTCGCCCGGCTGACGCACGCGCCGGACCTCGTGCTCATCTACGAGTCGGGCACGCTCGGGACGAAGCCCGACGTGCTGCCGCTGTCGATCGGCGATGGCGAACTCGCCGCGACCGCCGCCTGCGTCGTTCCGCTCCCCGAGGTGTTCGCGTGGTACCTGCAGGCGGGTCGCGTCGATGTCGGCTTCCTCGGCGCCGCGCAGATCGACCCTTATGGCAACCTGAACAGCACGGTGATCGGCCCCTACGACGCGCCGACCACGCGGCTGCCGGGCGCCGGCGGTGCAACCGAGATCGTGACCCACGCGCGCCGCACCTACGCGATGCTGAAGGCCTCGCCGCGTAGTTTCGTCGCGCAGCTCGACTTCCACACGAGCGGGCGTGGCGCGGCAGGCAGCGGCGCGGGCGGCGGCGCGCCGCAGGCGGTGATCACCGATTTCGGCGTGCTCACGCCCGATGGACCGGGCGGCGAACTGACACTCGATGCGCTGTACGCGGGCGCGACGGTCGAGGAAGCGCGCTCGCGCGTAGGCTGGCCGCTCACGGTGGCGGGAACGGTACGCGCGGTCGAGCCGCCGCGAATCGACGAACTCACGACTTTGCGCGCATTGCAGGCGCGTTCGAGGTAACGACATGGGACACATCCGGACCGAACTGCCTGGGCCGAAGGCCCGCGCGCTGATCGCGCGCGATGCCGGCGTCACGACACCGTCCTATCCGCGCGACTATCCGTTCGTGATGTCGCACGGGCGCGGCACGGAAGTCTGGGACGTCGACGGCAACCGCTTCCTCGATTTCGAGGCGGGCATCGCGGTGTGCGCGACCGGCCACGCGCACCCGGAGGTGGTGGCGGCGGTCAAGGCGGCCGCCGACGATTTCCTCCATATCTCGAGCGATTTCTGGCACGAACGCATGACCGCGCTCGCCGAGCGCCTCGTGCGCCTCGCGCCGCTCGGTGAGCCGGCGCTCGCCTTCCTGTGCCAGTCGGGTACCGAATCCGTCGAGGGCGCGCTCAAGCTCGCGCGTTACGTCACCCGTCGACCGCGCTTCATCGGCTTCCTCGGCGGCTTCCATGGCCGCACGATGGGCTCGCTCGCGTTCACGTCGAGCAAGTACACGCAGCAGCTCGGCTTTGCGCCGACGATGCCGGGCGTCACGCACGTGCCGTACCCGAACCCCTACCGCCCGCTCTTCGCGGGAGACGACCAGGGCAAGGCCGTCCTCGACTACATCCGGCTCCTGTTCGAGCGCAGCGTGCCGCCCGCCGAAGTCGCGGCGATCGTCGTCGAGCCGATCCAGGGCGAAGGCGGCTACCTCGTGCCGCCGGAAGGCTTTCTCGCCGGATTGCGCGCGCTCGCCGACGAGCACGGGATCCTGCTCGTCTTCGACGAGGTGCAGTGCGGCGCCGGGCGTACGGGCAGGATCTTCGCGTGCGAGCACTGGGGCGTGAACCCCGACATCGTGACGCTCGCGAAGGGCCTCGGGTCGGGCGTACCGATCGGCGCGGTCGTCGCGAAGCGCCGCATCATGGAGCAGTGGAAGCGCGGCGCGCACGGCAACACCTTCGGCGGCAACCCGCTCGCGTGCGCCGCGGCGATCGCCACGCTCGATCTCGTCGAGCGCGGGTACGCGGCGCTCGCCGCAAAGAACGGCGCCTATTTCAAGGAACGGCTGCAGACGCTCGCCCGTCGCTTTCCCTGCATCGGGGAAGTGCGCGGCAAGGGCCTGATGATCGGCATGGAGCTGATCGTGCCGGGGCCGGAGCGTGCGCCGGCGAAGGCCCTGTGCGACGCGCTGGTGACCCGTGCGTTCCACAACGGCCTGCTGCTCCTCTCGTGCGGCACGAGCACGGTACGCTTCATGCCGCCGCTCAACGTCAGTGTCGCCGAAATCGACGAGGCGCTCGCGTTGCTGGAACGCAGCCTCGGCGAGGCGCTGCAAGGCTCGCACGCGTGACGCCTCGCCGGCGTGCACTCGCTGCGCTGTGCCTCGCCGCAACGGCGTGCGCAGCGAGCGGTGCGCTCCCGGCCGCAGGGCGCGAGCCGGTGCTCGCGCAAGTGGCGTTGCCGCACAGCTATTACTGGCGCGAGCTGTACCTTCCGCAATTGACGACAGGCCCCTCCGCCGTCGCATTCACACCCGACGGCGCCAGTCTCGTCTACAGCCAGGCGGGCTCGCTCTGGCTGCAGCGCATCGGTTCGGCCGAGGCCCGTGAGCTGACGCACGCGAGCGGCGCCTTCGACTACCAACCCGATGTCTCGCCCGACGGCCGGCGCGTCGTCTTCAGCCGCTACGACGGCCGCGCCATGGAACTCTGGCTCCTCGATCTCGCGAGTGGCCGGGAGACGCCACTCACCGCGGGCGGTGCGGTCAACGTCGAGCCGCGCTTCTCGCCCGATGGCCGTCGCCTCGCATGGATCTCGACGAGCGCCACCGGGCGCTTCAAGCTGTTCGTCGCCGACCTCGGGGCAGGGCAGGCGGCGGCGCTCTCGAACGCGCAGGCGCTCCTTGCCGAGCGACGGAGCCGGATCGATCGCTACTATTACTCCGCATGGGACCACGAGCTGAACCCGTCGTGGTCGCCCGATGGTCGCACGCTCTACTACGTCGCCAATCCCGAGGTCGCGCTCGGCACCGGGGACCTCTGGTCGGTGGCAGTCGACACGCCGGGCGCACCACGGCGCCTCCTCGCCGAAGAGACCAGCTGGAGCGCGCGACCCGAACGCGCACCGAGCGGACCGCGCCTGCTCTACAGCAGTTATCGGGGCCGCGAGACGCACCAGCTGTGGCTGACCACGATCGATGGCGCACCACCGTTGCCGCTCACTTTCGGTGATTTCGACCTGCGAAACGCCCGCTGGTCGCCCGACGCGCGGCGCATCGCCGCCATCAGCAACGCGGAGGGCAACACGTCGCTCGTGCTGATCGAGACCGTCGGCGGCGCGCGCCGGACCGTCGCGACCCGAACACGCCACTACCTCGTGCCCCGCGCGCGCGTCACGCTCGACATCGTCGATGAACGCGGCGAGCGGGTGCCGGCACGCGTCGCCCTCCTCGCGAGCGACCGGCGCGCATACGCCCCCGAGGGCGCGTGGCTGCGCGCCGACGACGCGTTCGACCGCGCGCTGCAGGCGACCGAGACGCACTACTTCCACTGCGCCCCGCCCTGTCACGTCGAGCTGCCACCGGGGCCCGCGCGGATTCGCGTGCAGCATGGTTTTGCGCATCTGCCGTGGGAAGAGGTCATCGACGTCGCGGCGGACGGCACGACGGATGTGCGGGCCACTCTCGTTGCGAATGCCCTGCCTGCGGCATTCGGCGCGCCCGTCAGTGCCGACCTGCACGTGCACATGAACTACGGCGGCACGTATCGCCATACGCCCGCCACACTGGCGCGCGAGGCCGGGGCGGAAGACCTCGACGTCGTCTACAACCTGATCGTCAACAAGGAAGAACGGGTGCCGGAACTCGCGCGCTTTCGCCGGGGCGCCGATCCTGCGAGCACGCCGCGCACGACGATCCTGCACGCCCAGGAGTTCCACACGAGCTACTGGGGTCACCTCGGCCTCCTGCACCTCGACGATCACGTGATCACGCCGGATTTCGCGGCGTATGGGGAGACCGCGCTCGCGAGCGCATGGCCGCACAACGGCGTCATCGCCGATCTCGCGCACGCGCAGGGCGGCCTCGTCGGCTACGTGCATCCGTTCGACTGGCGCATCGAGCCGGCGAAGGAAGCGGCGCTCACGAACGCGCTGCCTGCCGATGTGTACGCCGGCAAGGTGGACTATATGGAGGTGGTCGGGTTTTCCGACCACAAGGCGACGGCGGAGGTCTGGTATCGACTGTTGAACCTCGGCTTTCGGCTCCCCGCCGGTGCCGGCACCGACGCGATGGCGAATTACGCATCGCTGCGCGGCCCGGTCGGCCTGAACCGGGTGTTCCTCGATACCGGCGGGCGACGCGACGCGGCTTCGCTCCGCGAGGCACTGCGCGCCGGGCGAACCGTCGCGAGCAACGGCCCCCTGCTCGCGCTGCGCATCGGCGCGGCCGCGCCGGGCGATACCGTCATGCGCGCCGGTGCCGGACGCGAGCCCTATCGGGTCGCACTGCGCTCGCCCGTGCCGGTCGATCACCTCGAGCTCGTGATGAACGGGCGCGTCGTCGAGTCCTTCGATCTGCCGGGCGATCGCCGGCGCTTCGACTCGAGCGGCTGGATCGACATCCCGGTCGGCGGCTGGCTGTTGCTGCGCGCATGGAACGACGGCGCCGATCCCCGTGTCCTCGACCTCTACCCCTACGCGACCACGAGCCCGGTGTGGCTCGCGCTGCCCGGTGGCGCACCGCCGTCGCCCGGGGACGCGGCGTACTTTGCGGCCTGGCTCGAGCGTGTCATCGCCGCGACCGGCGCGCGCACCGACTACAACGACGCGGCCGAGCGGCGCGACACGGCCGAATACCTGACGCGTGCGCTCAGGGCTTTTCGCGAGGCGGCTCGTAGCGGCCGTATCGCTTCAGGAGGCGAATGAGATCCGCATGCGGCAGCGCCTCGGCATGACGACCGTCCTGCCCGCGCATGTCGTGCGCGGCGACGAGCGCGTTCGTGATGGCCTCTTCCGACGCCTGCACGGTCGCGTCGAACAGCGGATCGAGCGCGTCGTTGCCGACGAATTCGGCCTGCGCGAGGGTTGCGCCCGCGAGCGCGGCGGCATTCGCGGTCGAAAATGCGACGAAGATGTCGCCCGAGCCATTGCCCGCCGTGCCGCCCATGCGCGCCACACCGAGCGGCGCACGGCGCGCGAGCCGCTTCAACTGGTGTGGCAGGAGTGGCGCGTCGGTCGCCACCACGATAATGATCGAACCTGTCTCGCCGCCCGGGCCGCCGTCGCTGTAGACGCGATGCTGCCGCAGGTGCCGGCCGACCGGCACACCGGCGATCCGCAGGCTGTCGCGCCGGCCGTAGTTCGACTGCACGAGCACGCCGAGCACGTAGTCGCGCCCGCGGATCGCGACCCGGCGCGACGCGGTGCCGATCCCGCACTTGAATTCGTGGCAGATCATGCCGGTGCCGCCGCCCGCATTGCCTTCGGCGACGACACCGCCGCGCGCCGTTTCGATCGCCCGGATCGCGTGTTCGGCGCGCACGTGGAAACCGTTGATGTCGTTCAGGTACCCGTCCCAGGTCTCCGCGACGACCGGCAGCGACCACCAGTAGCCGCTCGCGTCGGCCCCGCCCGCGCGCACGCGCCACGCGACCACCGCATCGCGCACGACACCGACGCTGTGCGTGTTGGTGATCATCACCGGCCCCTCGAGCTGGCCAGATTCCTCGAGCCAGGTGGTGCCGGTCATCTCGCCGTTGCCGTTCAGCGCGAACCACCCGCCGAACACCGGGGTACCCGCCGTCGCCGCGCCGCGCGGCAGAATGGCCGTGACTCCGGTGCGTACCGCGCGACCACTGTCGAGGTCCTCGACCAGCGTGACCTGACCCACGGTCACGCCGGAAACGTCGGTGATCGCATTGAGCGGGCCGGGCGTACCTTCGAACGGCACGCCGAGATCGCGGGCACGGGGTTCCGCGGCGAGGGCGTTCGCAGAGATCAGGATACAGAAGCCAAACAGGCGGAGGCGTTCCATGTCGGCAAACCCTAGCACGACACCGAGACGCGAGCTCGGCTTCTGGATGTGCACCGCGCTCGTCATCGGCAACACGATCGGCATCGGCATCTTCATGATGCCCGCGGCGCTCGCGCCCTATGGCCTGAACGCGCTCACCGGCTGGACCATCACCGTCGTCGGTTGTCTGTTCCTCGCGCGTGTGTTTGCGCGCCTCGCCCGGCTCCACCCCGCCGCCGACGGCCCGTATGCGTATATCCGCTCGACGCTCGGCCACTGGCCGGCATACCTGTCGATGTGGAGCTACTGGGTGTCGAACTGGATCACGAACGCGACGCTCGCGGTGAGCGTCGTCGGCTATCTCTACGCGGTCGTGCCTGCGCTCGCCGCCTGGCCGCCGGCCTTGTTCGCGCTCGCATTTCTCTGGGTGTTCGTGGCGGTCAACGTGCTCGGCACCCGCGCCGGCGGTCGCGTGCAGGTCGTCTGCACTGCACTCAAGCTGCTGCCGATGGTGATGGTGATCGGGCTCGGCGCCTTCGTGCTGCTGACCGAGCCCTCCGCCTACACGCGATCGGTGCCGGCGACACCGATCTCCTTTCCGCAGACGCTGGCGGCCTCCACGATCGCGCTGTTTGCGATGCTCGGGCTCGAATCGGCGAGCGTCCCGGCCGGCCGCGTACGCGACCCCGGCCGCAATATCCCGCGCGCCACGCTGATCGGCACGCTGCTCACGGCGGTGATCTACGTCCTCGTGTCGACCGTGCCGCTGCTCCTCATCCCGCAGGCCGAACTCGCGCAATCGGGCGCGCCGTTCGTCGCGTTGCTCGACCGCGAGCTCGGCGCGGGCAACGGCCGCTGGCTCGCGCTCTTCGTCGTGGTGAGCGGGCTCGGCGCGCTGAACGGCTGGACCCTGATCGTCGGCAATCTCACGGCGACGATGGCCACGCAGGGCGATTTCCCGGCGGCGTTCGCACGCCTCAACCGGCACGGCGCGCCCGGCCGCGCGCTCGTCGTGACCGGCCTCCTCGCGAGCGCCATGGTGCTGATGAACTACAGCAAATCGCTCGTCGAGGGCTTCGTGTTTCTGAGCACGATCGTGACCGCGGCGAACCTGCCGCTCTATCTGTGCTCGTCACTCGCGCTCATCGTGCTGTGGCGGCGCGGCGAGCGGACGGTGGGCGGCGACCTGCGCACGCTCGGCATCCTCGGCACGGGCTACGTGGTGCTCGCGTTCATCGGCGTCGGCCACGTGCCCTTCCTGTGGGCGCTCGCGCTCGCCGCCGCGGGTGTGCCGGTCTCGCTGTGGGCGCGGCGCGCTCAGCGCGCCCTGAGCGCCGCTTCGTAGCGCTCGTTCAGGAAGCGCAGCGCCTCCTGCCGCGCCGGCTGGTGCACCGTGATGTCGGGCGACAGCTCGAGCAGCCCGTCGGTCCGCCGGTCGTAGCGTGGCCACCCGGGCAGGCCCGGCCCGTTCGGGTCGCCGTGTTTCGCGAAATTCACCCAGTAGCCGGTGACGATCGCCGCCATGCGGCGATCTGCCGCGGTGGGCGGCGCCTCGCCACGCCAGCGGCCGCGCATCCCGAGATCGCCGAACACGTACGCGACATCGTCACTGTGCGCCGCGCCGGGCACCTTCCCGCGACGACTCTCGTCGACATAGCCGAAATCGTAGAGCCAGGCGGGCTGGCCGACGCTCGTCATCTCGCCCGCGAGGAAGCGCGCCGGTCCGCGAAAGAGGAAGTCCTCGAACCACGTGGTCACGAGTGCGCGCCCGTCGAGCCCGGCATAGACACGGCGCACGGGGGCGGGGTCCGCGCCGAGCATCAGGTCCTCGAGCTTGAACGGATAGGGGCCGAGCAGCGAGGCCTCGTAGCTCGTCGTGCCGGTGATGAACGGCACCGGCTGCTGCCTGCCCGCGCGAAAGATCCGCGAGATGTCGTCGGGCAGCAGTCGCCCGTCGACGACCGGATTCATCGAGTTCGGGATCTCCTGCGCCGAGTACGCGAGGATGTCGGCGATCGGCAGCGCGCGCAGCTTCGCCGGCGCCGCGGCGTCGTTCGCGATGCCGAAACTCGCCGCCATCGTGAGGCCGTCCGCCTCGAGCGACTCGTAGGGTCCGCGCGTACCGCGCAGTTCGCGATCACCCTCGATCCGCGACGCTCCACTCTGTGCGATCGCGCCATGGAAGAGTCCGCGCGCCGACGGCACCGCCATCAGTGTCGTCACCGAGACGCCACCGGCCGACTGGCCGAATATCGTCACGCGGTCCGGGTCGCCGCCAAACGCCGCGATGTTGGCCTGCACCCAGCGCAGCGCCGCGAGCTGGTCCATCAACGCATAGTTCGCGATCGGCTCGCCCGGCATCGACGCCGACAGCGCCGGGTGCGCGAAGAGCCCGAGGCGGTCGAGCCGGTAATTGATCGTGACGACGACGAGCCCCTTGTGCGCGAGCGCGAACGGCTCGCCGCCGGGCCAGGATCCCGCGCCCCAGCGAAAGCTCCCGCCGTGGATCCACACCATCACCGGCAGGCGCTCCCCGCCATCGAACGCCGCGACGGGCGCATAGATGTTGAGATTGAGGCAGTCGTCGCTCATCGCCATGCCCGCGAGCTGCGGCGACGCGCGCCGGGACTGCGGGCACACCGCGCCGAATGATCCGGCCGCCAGCACGCCGGCGCGCCGCGGCGCCGGCTGCGTGGGCCGCCAGCGCAGCTCGCCCGCCGCAGCGGCGGCATAGGGCACACCGCGAAACACCGCGATGCCGCCCTGCCGCAGGCCCGCGACGTCGCCCTCGGCGGTGTGGACCGCACGGGTGGGCACAGGTGCCGCCGCGGCGACCGGCGCCGCCGCGACGAGGCCCAGCAGCGCGAAACAGACTCGCTGCGCGGCGCTCATGTCAGAAGCGGTACGTCGCCGTGAGCCCGTAGCTGCGCAGCTTCGGGTAGGACGCGGATGTCCTGTTCAGGAACAAGGCCAGCTGACCGTCGACATTGTTGTTGAGCCAGGCGTCGCGGAAGGCGCCGGTCGGCGTCGCGTCGTCGGTGAGATTCTCGCCCCACAGCTCGAAGCGCCAGCGGGCCGACTCGAGTCCGAGGCGTGCGTTCACACGCTCGACCGCTGCGATTTCAGTGAGCCCGTCGGACATCGCATTCTGCTTCGCCTTGTAAGAAAAGTCCGCGCGGCCGAAGAAATCGAAATCCTGGAAGGCTGCCCGCCGGTAGTCGAGCGCGAGGTTCCACTGCGTGGGCGACGTGCGCGGCAGGTCGAAGCCGGAAATGTCGCCGCCCGAGGGCGCGAACGACGGCAGGCCGATCAGGCTGCGATTCACCGCCTCGTCGAACTCGGCATCGGTGTACGCGAACCCTACGCTCGCCGTGAGCCCGCGCGCGAGCGCTGCGCGCACGGCGAGCTCCACGCCGCGGGACGTCGCGGTGCCGACATTGAGCGTGACCGTCTGCGGGATCGAGGCCCCCGGCGACAGGGCCGGCAGCTGCATGTCCGACCAGTCGACGTAGAAGATCGCGGCATCGAAACCGAGGCGCCCATCGAGCACGTCGGCCTTCGTGCCGAGCTCGAAGGTCCAGTTCTCTTCCGGTTCGAACGATTCCTCGGCGGCCACCGAGGCGTTCTCGTTGAAGCCGCCGGCCTTGACACCCTTGGCCGCGGACGCATACACGAGCCAGCCGCCCTGCGTGCGGTAGTCGAGCGAGAAGCGCGGCGTGAAAAAGGTCCAGTTGTCCTCGAACGTGCGGGCATTCGCGATGACCCGCCCGTCGCGGATCGGCGTGCGCTGCGACTTCTCCTCGTCCGTGTAGCGGCCCTCGATGCGGCCCCGCAGGTGGTCCGTGAAGTCGAACTCGAGCGCGCCGAACACCGCGCGCGACTCGGTCTCGCGCTCGAAGCGCGAGAACGGCGGCACCGTGCCGGTGACGAACCACGGTGAGGCGATCGCGGTGTAGAAGGGAGGCAGGAAGCTGACGAAGTTCGCCGGCAGCGTGGACAGCGCGCCCGCATCGAGCCCGCCCTGGTAGTCCTGCGTGTAGTAGAAGAGGCCCGCGGTCCAGCGGAAGCGGCTGCCCTCGCCGCCGGCGAGACGCAGCTCCTGGCTGAACTCGTCGACGTTGTCGATGTCGCCGCGGAACAGCTTCGACGTGAAAACCTGCGGCACGACCGCGCCCGAAGGCAGGGTGCCGAGATAGCTCCACGACGCCGGGCCCACGAGCCGCGTCGCGTCCGAGAGCGCATCGTGGCGCAGCGTGTTGTAGCCCGTGAGCGAGGTCAGCTGCCCGGGCCCGGTGCGCCAGTCGGCCTGCAGGCTCGCACGGAACACTTCGCGGAATTCACCGGTCGCGCGCGCATCGGCGCCGAGCGCCGATGGCGCCGCTTCGGGCAACTCGCCGCAGAAGGCGAGCATCTGGCCCATCGCGTTCGGCTCGCAGTTCTGCACGCCATAGCCGACGGCCGGCGCGCCGATTTCGTCGTCCGAGTAGTACGCGTTCAGGCGCACGCCGAAATCCTCCGATGGCTCCCACTCGAGGCCACCCGCATAGGTATGGTATTCGTGGCCACCGAGGTGCTCGCCCGGGACGGTGTAGTTGCGGTAGCTGCCGTCGAATTCGTCGTAACCGACCGACAAGCGGCCGCGCAGTGTATCGGTGAGGGGGCCGCCGAGATGCAGCGCACCGCGCAACGTGCCATCGGAACCGCCGGTGGCCGACACTTTCCCATCGAACCCCGCCGGGGCACGCCGCGTGACGAAGTTGATCGCGCCGGCGAAGCTGTTGCGGCCATAGAGTGCGCTCTGCGGCCCCTTCACGACCTCGATGCGCTCGATATCGAGCATATTGAAGTTGAGCCCCGCCCGGCCCGAGACATTGACGCCGTCGAGGAAGATCTCGACGTTGTTGACGTCGCCGAAGAGGTCGTTCTGCGTGAGTCCGCGGATGGTCGGAATCGCGAGGTACTCGCCGATCATCGTGTCGAACACGAGACCCGGCGTGAGGGCAGCGACGTCGCGCAGGTCGCGGATGCCGGCCGCCTCGATGTCGGCAGCCGTGAAGGCGGTGATCGCCACGGGCACCGTCTGCAGGTTCTCGGACGATTTGCGGGCGGTCACGACGATTTCCTCGAGTGTGTAGCCGTCCTGCCCGGGCTCTGGTGCCGCCTGCTGGGCCATGACGGCCGCGCTGCCGAATCCCAGGATGCAAACCGAAAGTTGCCTGACCCACATCATTGTTCCGCTCCGCTCCAGTGTGCGCAAATCGCGCGCAACATCCCGGGTGGCGGCCGCGCGGGCAACCGCAATTTCGTGATCGGCGGGGTTTTTTCGCGGCTGCCACTCGCGTTCGCGAGTTGTCGGCATAATGCCGGCCCCTGATCCGCCTGGAGGTAGAGTGACGTCGATTCGCCCGCCCCTTTCGTGGCTCCCGCCCTGGCGCGACCACCTCTCGCCGGCCGGTGCCCTGGTGTTTTTCGTCGTCGCGCCGCTGCTCGTGGGCCTGATGCTCGGCTGGAATCGCATGGGGGTCGGCCCGTACATGTCCCGGGCGACTTCCACGTTCTACTGGACGGGGCTCGCGTTCGCCGTATGGGTCGCCGCCATCGTCGGAACCCTGCTCGTGCACGCGGTGGTCCGTCGTCGTGGCTGGCCGCTCTGGGCCCTGGCCCTGGCCGGTGCCGTCGTCGGCATGGTGCTCTGCTACTGGCCCATTGCGCGCTACCGGCATTTCGGGCTGTCGTTCCTTCCGGAGGGCTTCGGCGGGCTGGCTCCGCCGCTACCCTGGCCCACGCTCGAGTACCTGCCGAGGCTCGTCGCGAATACACTGCCCGGAGTTGCCTACTGGACGGCCGCCGCGTGGCTCGCGAGCCGGTTGTTCGCGCGGCAACCGGACGGGCGCGCCGCTGCAAACGATGCGGTGACCGACACACCGACCGGGGAGTTCGCGTCGACGCCTGCCGAGGCCGCGCTGCGGGCACGCCTCCCCGCCCATCTCGACGCCGAGATCCTCGCACTCAAGGCGGAAGACCACTACGTACGCGTGTACACCTGACCTGCTGGTCGATTTTCGGACCAGTTGATACTTTGGGACAATGGCCCTTCGGGAAGCGAGGGGACCATGAAGAAGACGCGGTTTTCAGAAGAACAGATGGTCAAGATCCTGCGCGAGGCGGACAAGGCGCCGGTGGCGGAGGTGGCCAAGAGGCACGGGGTCAGCGACGTCACGATCTACGCTTGGCGCAAGCGCTTCGGGCAACTCGAAGCGGTAGACGTGAAGCGGCTGAGGCAGCTGGAGGCCGAGAACGCACGGCTCAAGAAGTTACTGGCCGAGCGGGTCATGGACATCGAGATCCTGAAGGAAGTCGCTGAAAAAAAATGGTGAGCGCGCCCGTGCGCCGTCAGCAGATCGCCTACGTATGCCAGCGGGGTCGATCGGTGCGGCGAGCGTGCGCGCTGCTGAGCGTGGCCCGATCGACGGTGGGGTATCAGTCGCGGCTGGTGGCGCGCGATGCGCCAGCCGTGGCCGTCATGCACGAGCTGGCGGCGCAGTACCCGCGGTATGGTTATCGCCGCATCCAGGTCTTCCTGGCGCGCCGCGGTCACGCCATGAGTACGGATCGGGCGCACCGCCTCTGGCGGCTGCATAAGCTGCAAGTGCCGAGGAAGCGGCCACGGCGGCGCGTTGCCGCCAGTCGCCCACGCCCGTTGCCGGCAACGGACGTGGGCCAGATGTGGGCCTACGACTTCGTGTTCGACGCCTGCGCCAACGGGCAGCAGTTGAAGTGTTTGACGGTGGTCGATGAGTTCACGCGCGAGTGCCTGGCTATCGATGTGGCTGGCAGTATCCGCTCCGGCCGGGTCATCGAGGTGCTGAGCAAGCTGGTCAGCGTTCACGGCAGTCCGCAGTACCTGCGATCCGACAACGGTCCGGAGTTCGTGTCCAGAGCCGTGCTGCGTTGGCTCCATCAGGCCAACATCGACACGGCACACATCGATCCGGGCAAGCCCTGGCAGAACGGCAACAACGAGTCGTTCAATGGCAAGTTCCGCGACGAGTGCCTGAGCATGGAGTGGTTCAGAAACAGAATCGATGCCAAGATCGTCATCGAGCAGTTCCGGCGTCAGTACAACGAGGTTCGACCACACTCGAGTCTCGGGCAACTGACTCCGGAAGAGTTCAAGCAGCAGTTATCATTAACCAACAATCCGGAGTCGGCCATTTCCTAAGTCAGCAGTGGTCCGAGGAATGCCAGCAGGTCACACCGAAAAGGGCGACACGCTCGTCCATCACCGTTTTCGCGACGCGGTCCAGGGCCTGGGCTCGGTCGCCGGGCTGCAGGTGCATCGTTCCTACTGGGTCCGTCGTTCCGCGATCACGCGGCGCTACAGCGAAGGGCACAGCCAGTACCTGCGCCTCTCGAACGACCTGAGGGTGCCGGTCAGCCGCTCGTACCTGAACTCGCTGCGCGGTGGCGGCGCTGCGACGGATCAGGCCAGCGCGAACAGGTAATCCACGCAGGACTTGACCATGTCGTCCATGCCGTGGAGACGCCCGTTCCGCGACTCGATCAGGCAGAACTCGTCCGGCGCGTGCGCGCGCTCGCCGTAGCCGAGGCCGAAATGCCCCGCCGGCAACCTGAGCGGCGCGGCCGTGAACAGTGAACCCGGCCAGGAGCCGCCGGAGCGCGGCAGCAGCAGCGCGTCGATGCCGTACTGCCGGTAAACGCGTCGCTGGGCCTGGATCAGCTTCGAACCCGCGGGCGTCGACGACACGTAGTTGTAGCCCCCGTTCCGGATGATCCCGATGTCGCCGAAACCACGCTTCGCGAGGTGCGCGGCGAGCTTCGCCATGATGTCCTCAGGCGTCATGTCGGGCACGAGCCGCATGTCGAGCTTCGCCGTCATGCGGTGTGGCTGGACAGTCTTGCCGCCGGGCCCGCCGTAGCCGCCGACCAGACCCTCGATCGTGAGCGTCGGCCGCGACACGTAGTCTTCGAGCGCCTGGCGCCAGTCGGCGCCGCGCGCCCACACTTTCGCTCCCGCTGACTCCAGCGCCGACTGCTCGTCCGTGCGCCGTGCCAGGATGTCGAGCATCGCGTGCTCTTCCTTCGTGAGCGGCCGCACGTGCTCGAAGAAGCCGTCGATCGCGGGATCGCCCGCCGGCGTCACCAGCGTATCGAGCGCCTGCACCAGGTGCCAGGCCGGCTGGTCGAGCCGCGCGGCGAGGCTCGAGTGCACGTCACGGGTCGGGCCGCGGCCCCAGCGCTCGCCGCTCGCGACGAGATCACACTCGATGTCACCCTTGGAGCCGAGGCTGATCGTCACGCTGCCGCCGCGGTCCTGCGAGTGCCCCGGCATGAAGATGCCGATGCAGCGCTCGAGCGCCCGGCGGACCTGCGGCGTGTCGTGCACCACCTGGCCGAAGTTGGGCGAGCCGATCTCCTCTTCGCCTTCCGCGACGAGCACGAGGTTGACCGGCGGCTTGCCGCCCGCCGCACGGATCGCATGCAGCGCGGCGAGGAGCGCCGCCTGCGGTCCTTTCTGGTTGGTCGCGGCGCGCCCCACGAGGATCGTGCCGAGCCCCTCCTTCTCGACGAGCCTCGCATCCCAGGGCGGCGAGCTCCACTCGGCGGGATCGGCCTGCTTCACGTCGTACATGAAATAGAGGCCGAGCGTTTCCCTCGCGCCGGCGTCGAGTGTCGCGAAGACACCGGGCGCGCCTTTCGTCGCAACGATCTCGGCGTGCTGGAAGCCCGCGTCGAGGGCGAGCCTTTGCATCAGCGCCGCACCCTCCTGCATGCCGATGTTCTCGGCGGCGATCGACGGCTGGCGGATCCACTCCTGCAGGCGCGCGACGTTCTCGTCGTGCCGGCGCACGATTTCGTCGTGGATCGGCTGGAGGTGCCTGGCGGCATCCGGCGCGGGTTGCGCGCGCACCGCCTGCCAGAGCGCGGCGGCGGTGCCGACGGTCGCCGCGACAAAATCCCTTCGTGTGAGGTCAGGCATCATGACAGTCCTTACTTTTCCAGGGGTGCGCCGGTTCCATCATCAGGCCCATGATTTCCGCGCCGATCCGCAGGTCGGAAACGGTGCCGAAGTGCTGCGCGCGCAACCGGCCCGCGCGATCGATCAGCAGCAGTGTCGGCGTGCCCTGCATCCGGTAGGCCGCCATGGTCCTCGGCAGCCCCGTGCCGTCGCCGGGCGCATCGACGCCGACGGGAAAGCGGATCCGGTACTCGTGCAGGAAAGCCTCGAGGGCAACCGGCGTCATGGCCGCATGGTGCTCGAAGACCGTGTGCAGCCCGAGGACCACGACGTCCGCCGAATCGAACGTGTCGTGGATCCGCGCGGCCTGGGGCAGGCCGTGGCTCACGCAACCCGGGCAGAGCATCTGGAAGGCTTCGATGACGATCACCTTGCCGCGCAGCGCGGCGATCGTGACGGCCCCGGCAGTGTTGAACCATTGCTGCGTCTGCAGCTCGGGGGCGGGGGGGAATGACTGCGGCGAGGCGGTGTCGTTCATGCGGTCGAGATTACGCGCCGACGTGCGCGCAATGCAAAAAGCCCCCGCTGCTCTCGCAGCGGGGGCTTTTCATTGGGACCCTGGCAGTGACCTACTCTAGCGTCGCAACAGGCGAAACTACCATCGGCGCGGAGCGTTTTCACTTCCGAGTTCGGAATGGGATCGGGTGGTTCCCGCTCGCTAATGCCGCCAGGGAAACTTGTACAACCCGGAAGTTTTTGTTTTGACGCCCACGCCCGCGCGACCCATTCGCACGTGCCTGGAAGATTTCGCGTTCACGATGAAGAACACTCCATCGATCGCATCCAACTCAAGCTCAGACTGCTTGAGGTTATATGGTCAAGCCTCACGGGCAATTAGTACTGGTTAGCTGAAGCCATTACTGGCCTTACACACCCAGCCTATCAACCAAGTCGTCTACTTGGGCCCTTCAGGGGAGTCGAGCTCCCAGGGAGATCTGGTCTTGGGGGGGGCTTCCCGCTTAGATGCTTTCAGCGGTTATCCCGTCCGCACATAGCTACCCGGCAGTGCCACTGGCGTGACAACCGGAACACCAGAGGTGCGTCCATCCCGGTCCTCTCGTACTAAGGACAGCTCACCCTCAAATCTCCAACGGCCACGGAAGATAGGGACCAAACTGTCTCACGACGTTTTGAACCCAGCTCGCGTACCACTTTAATCGGCGAACAGCCGAACCCTTGGGACCTGCTACAGCCCCAGGATGTGATGAGCCGACATCGAGGTGCCAAACTCCTCCGTCGATGTGGACTCTTGGGAGGA
>JBFWQO010000006.1:5000-232001 GCA_050249415.1 Steroidobacteraceae bacterium | reverse complement strand
CCAGGCGGCGCTCCCCGATCTCGGGCTGCTGTACTACAAGGCCCGGTTCTACCACCCCGCGCTCGGCCGGTTCCTGCAGACCGACCCGATCGGGTACGAGGATGACGTCAATCTCTATGCCTATGTCGGCAATGATCCGATAAGTCACGCAGACCCAAACGGAACCATTTGCGTTGCAGTTTACAACGACGCATCTGACTTCTGTGTTCGATCGCGGCTGTATGAATTCACGGATGCGGACCATCGCATATCAAGCAGGACGAGCTTCTTTGCGGCGGCAGCCGTCGTAACTAATGCGTTGGCAACCCGAACTCAATCGCAATTCATGCGAACTCTGAGCGAGAAGCTTGAGAATAAGAACATGATTCGTGCAAACCAGATCCGGGCCGGTCAGTTGTACTCGAGCGGGTCAATCTCCGATAACACAGCTGACTTCGTTCACTTCGAACAGAGCATCGTACAGTCTGAGTTGGATGATCTTCGAATAGCGAACCCAGAGGAGTACGCGAGAACGATTAGCGAAGCCAATTCGGCGCTGAATGGCGCTTCCTTCGCGGCTGCAGGGCGCGTCACGGATCCGAATTTCGCGCGAGCCGTTACGGCTACGCGGAAAGAACTGGGCCGCGACATTGATTTCTCGAAGCAGAGTGATCGTGAGGCGCTGGGTAATGCGGTCGCCCATGAAGTTGAGAAGAGCCGACCCTACTGCACTGGGTCGCGGATTCGCAGGTGCTGAAGAGGAAGTCGGAATGAGGCTCGGAGATCCGCGCGAAGTGCTTTCGAATCTGGGGCAGGTGCTGGCTGTCTATCTGATCCTGCGCGTTCTAGAGATGGTATGCATTGCGGTCTCCTTCGGTGTTGTGAGTACTGTTGCCGGCGCCGAACCACTGTCGCGCTTGGATGCATCGATGGCTCGCGAAGCCCTGTCGGGCGGTTTGACAGTGGTCTGCTACTACTACTTTGCGTTCGGCTACGCGTTCACCAGCGCGATTGCGTTTCTCATATCGTGGCCGATGGGATTCCTGAGGACCGCAAAGGGCGTGACCGCTACAAACATCTTTTCCTACTTGGCGCACTCGATGTTCGTGATCGCCATGATGTTTGGTGGTGCGCTCACTCCAACACTCTGGATTGTCTGGCTCATAGCAGCGATTTACAACGGCCTATTGCCGGCCCGGATCGTCAAAGCAATCGGAATGTGAACTACCACGATCAATGCACACCGTGTACCACGGCTACGACGTGCGGGGCCTGCTGACCCACGCGCGCTTCAGCTCGGACAGCGGACAGGGCGTGACGAACAGCTACGACGGGGTCGGACGCCTGCTCGGCTCGAGCAGCAACATGGGGGGCACCGCGCGCACCGTGACCTCGGCCTACGACGCGCACGGCAACCGCACCCGTCTCACGCACCCGGACGGGGCCTTCTTCGAGTACGCCTACGACGCCGCCGACCGCCTGCTGCACCTGTCCGAGAACGGCCCGTCGACGACGCTCGCGTCGCTCTTCTATGACGGTGAGGGCCGCCGCGACGAGCTCGACCGCGACGCGGCGGGCGCGATCACCCGCTACGGCTACGATCCGATCTCGCGGCTCGAGCTGCTGACCCACGACCTCGATGGGGCGGGCACCAGCCACGATGCCGGGTTCGGCTTTACCTTCAACCCGGCGAGCCAGATCACGACGCGCGTGCAGACGAACGAGGCGTACGAGTTCGCGCTCACGAACGCGGTCAAGAGTTACACGGTCAATGGTCGCAACCAGTACACCCAGGTGGGTGGCGCGGCCCACGCCTGGGATGCCAACGGCAACCTGACCTCCGACGGCGCCACCACCTTCGGCTACGACACCGAGAACCGGCTGGTCAGCGCCAGCGGTGCCAAAAGCGGCTCGCTCGCCTACGATCCGCTCGGGCGGCTGTGGCAGGCCTCCACGGCCTCGGGCGTCACGCGGTTCGTGTATGACGGCGATCGGCTGATCGCCGAGTACTCGAGCGCCGGCACGCTGCTGCGCCGCTACGTGCACGGGGCGGGAGTCGATGAGCCGCTCGTGTGGTACGAGGGGGCGGCCGTGTCCGCCGCCGCCCGGCGCTACCTCCATACCGATCATCAGGGCTCGATCGTCGCGGTGAGCAGTGCCTCCGGCACCCTGCAGCAGATCCAGACCTACGACGCCTACGGCGTCACCGCCGCCGCCAACACGCTGCGGTTCCAGTACACCGGCCAGGCGGCGATCCCCGATCTCGGCCTCCTCTACTACAAAGCCCGCTTCTACAGCCCCGCCCTCGGGCGGTTCCTGCAGACCGACCCGATCGGGTACGAGGATGAGTTCAACCTCTATGCATACGTCAGGAATGATCCACTGAACAATGTGGATCCGGCGGGTACTTGCCCTACCGGCTCAAACATAAAAGGCGCCAATGTTCCGGAATGCATATTGACGGCAGGCAGGATAGCGCGCGGCTTGGCGTTGTGGCCCAATGGCTGGGGTGTGTGCGGCTACTCGGTCGGATCTTGGGCGGCGATCCTGAGCAGGGCTTCAGCGGCGGTAATGATGGCGACGTCCTGATGGCTGCCGATGGGCAACAGATGGCGACGGTCGCCGGTGCCAATCAGTTCGGCGCGTGCAGCGAGAGCAGCGGCAATGACGTGATCGTCATCGGCATCCTGCTCGACCACGCGCGGCGCCCGGATCGGGGATAGCAGCGTCACCAGCGCTGTGTACTGGGCTACGAGCGCTGCCGGTGTGGTGGCGTATCGGGCGATGCGGTTCGCGAACTTGGGATACCGCAGGGTGTGAGCGAACTCATCGATGAGCTTCGGCGTGCTGTAGAGCACGAGTCTGTCATCGTCGATGGCCTTTTCCAGCAGGCGGCGTGGCGGGCCGGCCCACAGCAGCGCGGCAACGATGACGTTGGTACCGAGCAGCAGGCGCACGATCAGCTGGCATTGCGCTTGCGGCGTTCGGCGCGCACGGCGCGCACGGTGCGCACTTCGTCGACGATCTTTTGCTCGATCTCGGGAGTCAGTCGGTTCCTCCTGCGGCAGGCGCTGCCAGATGGCGCGCAGGGACTCACCGGCCTGCTTGCGCAGCTGCTTGCGCAGCATGGCTTCGAGGGCCTGAGGGGTGAGCAAGCCGGGCCGGGATTTCGGTCCATGCCGGGCCGGGGTGTGTGAAGCTTGTAAATGCGCTTGTTAATCGGCAGCGCCATTCGCGACTTCCTGTTCCCGATATATGGCGATCTCCCGCATTCCGCCCGACGTGCGCGCGCCGCGAAACATTCCTTCGCTGTTGAAACTCGTCACGACGCCGCCCTGCGCGTCGAGCGCGATGATGCCGCCCTCGCCACCCATTTCCCCCATGCGATCCAGGACGACGGCGTCCGCGGCCGCGGCGAGGGTCGCGCCGCCGTAGGCGACGCGCGCGCAGATGTCGTGGGCGACCGCCGCGCGAATGAAATACTCCCCGTGGCCGGTGGCTGACACGGCGCACACCCGGTTGTCGGCGTAGGTGCCGGCGCCGATGACCGGCGTGTCGCCGACGCGGCCATAGCGCTTGCCGGTCATGCCGCCGGTGGAGGTCGCCGCGGCGAGATTGCCGGCGCGATCGCGCGCCACGGCGCCCACGGTGCCGAGCGCGGACAACTCGTTCGCGGGCCCCCTGTCGCCGGCCAGCACGCGATCGAGCTGGGCCTTGCGCGTGTCGGTCAGGAAGTAATCGTTCGTGACGAGTTCGATGCCGCGGGTCAGCGCGAACTCCTCGGCGCCCGTGCCGATCAGCATCACGTGCGGCGAGTGTTCCATCACCGCGCGCGCGAGGTCGATCGGGTTCTTCACGTGCAGGACGCCGGCGATCGCGCCGGCCGCGAGATCGCGGCCGTCCATGATCGAGGCGTCGAGCTCCACGGTGCCCTCGTGGGTCAGCACCGCGCCGCGGCCGGCATTGAAGAGCGGATTGTCCTCGAGCATCCGGACGGCGGTGGTGACGGCATCGAGGCTCGTGCCTCCCCGATCGAGTACGTCGTAGCCGGCGTCGAGCGCGGCGGCGAGACCGGCGCGGTAGGCCGACTCCTTGTCGGGCGTCATGAGGGCGCGTGGCAGTGTGCCGGCGCCGCCGTGGATGGCTATCGAGTACATCGGGCGTTCTCCAGCCGGCGCGACACGCCGCGTCTACGGCGGCTATTATCGGCCATGCCCGAAGCCTAGCAATCCGCCAGCGCCGTGGGCGCCGCCCATTCGCCATACGGACAGGTTTTGTGGCCATCCCCGACCGACGCATCCGGAGCCTGCTGGTCGCCAACCGGGGCGAGATCGCGATCCGCGTCATGCGGGCGGCGACCGAACTCGGCATACGCACGATTGCGATCCATTCGCAGGAGGACCGTTTCTCGCTTCATCGCACCAAGGCGGACGAGGCGTATCTCGTCGGCCGCGGCAAGGGCCCGGTCGAGGCATACCTCGATATCGAGGATGTGCTGCGGATCGCGCGCGAATCGCACGCCGACGCCATCCATCCTGGTTACGGTTTCCTGTCGGAGAACCCGGATTTTGCCGAGGCCTGCGAACAGGCGGGCGTCATTTTCGTCGGCCCGACCCCGGCGAACATGCGCACGCTCGGCAACAAGGTCTCGGCGCGCAATGCCGCGGTGGCCGCCGGCGTGCCGGTGATGCCGGCCACGCCGCCGCTGCCCGCCGACATCGCCGCCGCGCAGGCGCTCGCACGCGCAGTCGGCTATCCGGTGATGCTGAAGGCGAGCTGGGGCGGCGGCGGTCGCGGCATGCGGACCATCGAGAACGATGCCGCGCTCGCCGAACTGCTGCCGGTGGCGCGGCGCGAGGCGCAGGCCGCGTTCGGCAACGACGAGGTCTATCTCGAGAAACTCGTGCGGCGCGCGCGCCACCTCGAAGTGCAGATCCTCGGCGACCGGCACGGCAATCTCGTGCACCTCTTCGAGCGCGACTGCACGGTGCAGCGTCGCAACCAGAAAGTCGTCGAACGGGCGCCCGCGGTATTCCTCACCGACGAGCAACGCGCCGGCCTGTGCGAGGCCGGGCTCGCGATCGGCCGCGCCGTGCGCTACCTCAACGCCGGTACCGTCGAGTTCCTGCAGGACGCCGACACGGGCCGGTTCTATTTCATCGAAGTGAACCCGCGCATCCAGGTCGAGCACACGGTGACCGAGTGCGCGACAGGCATCGACCTCGTCAAGGCGCAGATCCGCATCGCGGCGGGCGCGCGCATCGGCACGCCGGCGAGCGGCGTGCCGCCGCAGGAAGAAATACGCGTGCAGGCCCACGCGCTGCAGTGTCGCATCACGACCGAGGACCCGGAAAACAACTTCATCCCGGATTATGGCCGCATCAGCGCCTATCGCAGTCCCGCGGGCTTCGGCATCCGGCTCGATGCGGGCACGGCGTACACGGGCGCGATCATCACGCGCTCCTACGACTCGCTGCTAGTGAAAGTCACCGCGTGGGCGCCGACGGCGGCGGAGACCTCGGCGCGCATGCACCGCGCGCTGTGGGAGTTCCGCATCCGCGGGGTCGTGACCAACCTGCGCTTCCTCGACCAGGTGATCACGCATCCGGCCTTCGCGAGCGGCGAGTACACGACGCGCTTCATCGACACGACGCCCGGGCTGTTCGCGTTGCCGCGCAAGCGCGACCGCGCGACCCGCATGCTCACGTACCTGGCCGAGACGATCGTCAACGGCAACCCGGAGACGAAGAACCGGCCGCGACCGGCGCACAGCGCACTCGCGCGCTTGCCGAGGGTCGCACTGAAATCGGCGCCGCCCGCCGGCACGAAACAGAAGCTCGACGAACTCGGCCCGGAGCAGTTCTCGCGATGGATGCTCGGCGAACGGCGCGTGCTGCTGACCGACACGACGATGCGCGACGCGCATCAGTCGCTGCTCGCGACCCGCATGCGCACGATCGACATGGCGGCGATCGCGCCGTACTACGCGCAGCTGCTGCCGCAGCTGTTTTCGGTCGAATGCTGGGGCGGCGCCACGTTCGACGTGGCGATGCGCTTCCTGAAGGAAGACCCGTGGGAGCGCCTCGCGCAGCTTCGCGAGGCGATGCCGAACCTGTTGCTGCAGATGCTGCTGCGCTCGGCCAATGCGGTCGGTTACCGGAACTACCCCGACAATGTCGTGCGCTACTTCGTGCAACAGGCGGCTGCCGGCGGTGTCGACGTGTTTCGCGTGTTCGATTCGCTGAACTGGGTCGAGAACATGCGTGTCGCGATCGACGCGGTGCGCGAGAGCGGGCGGCTGTGCGAGGCGGCGATCTGCTACACCGGCAACCTGGCGGATCCGGGCGAAAAGAAGTACACGCTCGATTACTACGTGCAGCTCGCACGGGAGCTCGAGGCGGCCGGTGCGCACATCATCGGCATCAAGGACATGGCGGGCCTGTGCCGCCCCGCCGCGGCGCGTACCCTCGTCGCCGCTCTGAAGGCCGAGACGGGTTTGCCGCTGCATTTCCACACGCACGATACGAGCGGCATTTCAGCCGCGAGCGTGCTCGCGGCAGTCGAAGCCGGCTGCGATGCCGTGGACGGCGCGATCGACGCGATGAGCGGCCTCACCTCGCAGCCGAATCTCGGCTCGATCATCGAGGCGCTGCGTCATGGCGAGCGCGATCCGGGCATCGATACGGCGAACCTGCGCCGCATTTCGAGCTACTGGGAGCAGGTGCGTCGCGGCTACGCGGCGTTCGAGAGCGACATCCGCTCGGGGGCCTCCGAGGTCTACGTGCACGGCATGCCGGGCGGGCAGTACACGAACCTGCGCGAGCAGGCGCGCGCGCTCGGCATCGACGAGGCGCGCTGGCCGGAGGTGGCGCAGGCGTACGCCGACGTGAACGAGCTGCTGGGGGACATCGTGAAAGTCACGCCGACCTCCAAGGTCGTGGGCGACATGGCGATCATGATGGTCACGAGCGGCCTCACCCGCGCGCAGGTCGGGGACCCGGCGACGCAGATCGCGTTTCCCGAGTCGGTCGTGCAACTTATGCGGGGCGACATCGGCCAGCCGCCCGGCGGCTTCCCGAAGGCACTGCAGGCGAAAGTGCTGAACGGTGCCACCCCGCTCACGGTGCGTCCCGGTGCGGTGTTGCCGCCGGTCGATCTCGAGGCGACCCGAGCGGACGTCGCGGGCAGGATCGGCCGCGAAGTCGCCGACCATCAGCTCGCGTCGTACCTCATGTACCCGCGCGTGTTCCTCGACTATGCGCAGGACCGCGCGGCCTACGGCGACATGGGTCGCCTGCCGACACCCGCGTTCTTCTATGGGCTGGACCCGGGCCAGGAAATCAGCATCGACCTCGAACGCGGCAAGACGCTGATCGTGACCCATGTCGCCGTCAGTGAAACACACGACGACGGCACGCGCACGGTGTTCTTCGAACTGAACGGCCAGCCGCGCGCGGTGCGCGTCGCGGACCGCAGCCAGGTCGCCCGTCGCCCGCCCCGGCGCAAGGTCGAGCCCGGCAATCCGCGGCAGGTCGGCGCGCCGATGCCCGGCAGTGTCGCGACGGTAGCCGTCACGGTCGGCCAGCAGGTTGCGCGCGGCGACGTCGTCGTCACACTCGAGGCGATGAAGATGGAAACCGCCGTGCGCGCCGAAGCGGACGGCAAGGTCGTCGAAGTGCTGGCGCGGCCCGGACTTCAGGTCGACGCGAAGGACCTGCTCGCCGTCATCGGCTGAGTCCGCCGGCCGCATCGCCGCATCGCCGCCGCCGCGAGCAGCGCGAGCAGCCACGGCGAGAGCGCGCCGCCGCCACCGCCGCTCGTTGCGCCGCTCGCGGGTGGGGGCGGCGCCGGCGGGGTGCTCCCGCCGCCGGTCACGGTGACCGATGCGCTCGCCGCGTTGTTCCCGCTGACGGGGTCGACCGCCGCGGTGAGTGCCACGGCCGTCACGGTGAAAGTGCCGGCGGCATCGGCGCGCGCGGTGAAGTTCACCCTGCGCGTATCGCCGGGCGCGAGCAGCAGCGGATCGCACGAGACGCTGTGGGCGTTCACGGTGCACCCGAGCGTGCCTGCATCGATCGTGTGCACGGTGAGTCCGGTCGGGATGTCGATCGAGAGGCGCGCGTCCGACGTGACGCTCGGGCCGAGGTTGCTCATCGTCACGGCAAAGCGGGAGTCGTCGCCCACCGCGAGGGCCGCGGGTGTGGCGCTCACCGAGGTGGCGAGATCGGCGAGCGGGGCCGTGATGATCTCGACCGACGCATTGTCGTTGCCGGGCGAACCGTCGCCCGCGGCAAACACGTTCCCCATGAGTGTTTCGGTGCCGAGCACGCGGCCCGTCAGCGACAGCGTGATCGTGCGTGTCGTGCCCGGCGTGAGTGTGCCGAGGCTGCAGCTCGCCTGGTTGCCGACGACGGTGCAGGTGCCGCCCGCGGCATTGATGCCCTCGAGCGACGAGCCCGCCGGGATCGTGAAGGCAGCGGCCGTCATCGCGGCATCACGGGTCCCGATCGAGCGCACGCTGAAAGTGAGCGACCAGGTCTCCCCGATGCCGTGCCGCGCGTTCGCGACCGGAGCCACGAGCGCGACGTCGACCTGGTCCACGGCCGAGAGGCACGACGCCGCGGCGATGCGTTGCGAGATCTCGGCGACGCTGCATGCGGAGAACTGCGTATTCGCGGTCGACAGCGTGGGCGCCATCAGGTACGCGTTCGGGTTCGTCGCGGCGCATGCCTTGCCCGCTTCGCCGTCGTGCGGCGCGCCGAAGTTGTGGCCGATCTCGTGGGCCGCGACCAGGGAAATCAGCGCGGCGCTCAGCTTGCCGGTGCGCGCCTCGGTGAGACTCGCCGACTGCAGCGAGCAGACCGTATCGAGGTAGGCGATGCCGACCGTGGTCTCGTCGAGTTCGCGGCCCGTCATCAGGTGCGTGAGCCCGAGTCGCTGCGACGCGATGGTCGTGCGACGAAAGCCGGCGAGCTGCTGCAACAGGTCCGGCGCCGCCGTGGCGCTGAAGGGCTGCAGGGCCGATTCGAAGACCCGGGTCGAACCGACGCGGATCCGGATGCCGAGCTGCGCGGCATACAGGCCGTCGACGACATTCATGCGGGCGACCAGGAAGTCGATCGTCGCAGCGCCGTAGGCCTGGTACAGCTCGTAATCGGCGACCATCGCGACATCGAGCTGGCGGTCGACCGTGAGCGAGGCGAGCGGCGCGAGTTCCGTGGCGAGCGACTTGTAGAGCGAGAGCCCGCTCGTCTCGCCGTCGGCCGGGCGGGCGCCGCAGCTCACCGCGCCCGGGTCGATCAGCGCATCCTCGAGGCGGTAGGCGACGGTGCCCGATACGGGCGGGGTGAGCGCGGCATCGGCGAGCGCCGCGACCGCCCGCGCCGGTTCGATCGCGAAGAGCTCGCGACCGTCACTGACGAGCCCGACGTAGCCCTCGCGCGATCGCGTGATGCGCGCCCACGAACCGGCGAGCCCGACGATGCGGCCCTCGAGCGGGACGAGATCGGGCCGCGCGCCGGGCACCGCGGCGGCGATGCGCGCGTTGCGCTCGAGCTCGAGGTCGAAGCGCTTGCCGAAGGCCTCGAACGACAGTTGTTCGCGGTCCGCCGGGGTGTCGCGCTTCGCCACGAGTGCGCGCACCGGTTCGAGGTGGACGATGCGTGCACTCGCGCCGGCGACCGCGCCGGGCGCCGCGACGGCGAGCGTGAGCGCGACGCATCGCGCGGTGATCCCCCTTAGCGTCATTGTGGGCGGATTATCGCCCTTTTCGCGGCGCGGCGGGGCGACTACGCGACACAATCCCGCAGCGGCCGCGTTATGTCCGCGAGGCGTGCCGGATCCGGGTGTACGCGGGCAGCGACGAGCTTGCGCGCGGCCATCTGGTCCTTCGCGCTGTTGACGGTATCGACGGCGATCAGCTCGCCGCCCGCGAGGTAGCACACGGAGAAACCGCGGCTCGCCGGATCTCCGCGCAGCACGATGCGGTCGTGCCCTTGCGCGAGGCCGACGATCACAAGCTTGAGATCGTACTGGTCGGACCAGAACCATGGCGTGCGATCGTGCACGGTGACGGTACCGATCAGGTTGAGCGCGGCGCTAGTCGCCTGCTCGAACGCATGGTCGACCGATTCGAGGCGCATGCGTCGCCCGTAGCGCACGCTCGGGTGGTTCGTGCAGTCGCCCGCGGCGAAGATGTGCGGGTCCGACGTGCGGCAGTACTCGTCGACCACGATACCGTCGTCACAGGCGAGGCCGGCTGCCTGCGCTATTTCGTCGACCGGTGCCACGCCGACACCGATGATCACGAGATCGGCCGGGTGTTCGCTGCCGTCGGCGCAGCGTACCGAGCGCACGCGCGCATCGCCATCGAGGCCCGCGAGCGCCGCACCGCACACGATCCGCACGCCATGGCGGGCGTGCTCCGCTTCATAGAACCGCGACACGGGTTCCGAGACCACGCGGCTCATCACGCGCTGCGCGACTTCGAGCACGGTGACTTCGAGTCCGATCGCGCGCAGGCTCGCGGCCGCTTCGAGGCCGATGTACCCGCCCCCGACGATGACGGCGCGCGCGCCCGGCTGCGCGGCCTCGCGGATCGCCGCCGAGTCGGCCAGCGTGCGCAGCGTGTGCACGCCCGCGAGCGCGGCCCCGGGCACGTCGAGCCGACGGGCGCGGCTGCCGGTCGCGAGCAGCAGCGCGTCGTAGCCGAGCGCGCGGCCGTCGTCGAGCGTGACGGTGCGCGAGGCGGGGTCGACGCGTGTCGCACGCCGGCCGAGGTGCAACGCCACCGCGTGTTCATCGTAGAACGCACGGTGGCGGATCGGCAGGTGATCCTCGCCGAGCGTGCCGGCGAGGAATTTCTTCGACAGCGGCGGGCGCTGGTACGGCAGGCAGGGTTCCTCGCCGATGACCGTGAGGTCGTGCGCATAGCCCTTGCGACGCAAGGTCTCGACTGCCTGGGCCGCGGCCTGGCCCGCGCCCACGATCACGATGTTCCGCGGCATTGGGCGACCAGCATACTGGGCGCCCGCTGCGAACCCAAGTGCACCAATCGCGGGCGCGGCGGGCGCGTGCTTGCGCTAGAATGGTGCGCGGCGACGCGGCAGGCTGCGCGGGCTCGCGTGTAAACCACATGAATTCGGGCCCGCCGTGCACTGGCACGAAAGCTGCTTTCGAAAGCAGGCAAAGGGTCATCGACGGGAGTGCGTGCATGAAACTGGTCACCGCGATTATCAAGCCGTTCAAGCTCGACGACGTGCGCGCTGCGCTGTCCGAGATCGGCGTGTCGGGCATGACCGTCACGGAAGTGAAAGGCTTCGGTCGCCAGCGCGGCCACACCGAGTTGTATCGCGGCGCCGAATACGTGGTCGACTTCGTGCCGAAGACCCGCATCGAGGTGGCGGTCAGCGATGCGCTCGTCGACCAGGTGGTCGACGCCGTGCTGAAGGCGGCCAAGACGGGCAAGGTCGGCGACGGCAAGATCTTCATCACCGCGATCGACCGCGTGGTGCGCATCCGCACCGGCGAGACCGACGACTCCGCGCTCTGACGATGGCGGAGGGCGCGAGCGGTCCCGATGCGCTGCCACGCGCCATCGATCTGCTGCAGATCGACACCGCCCGGCGGCACATTTTCCTGTGTGCCGGCGGCAAGTGCGCGGATCCGGCGCTGCAGCAGGAAACCTGGGCCTTACTCAAGCGACGACTGAAGGAACTCGGACTCGTCGACCGCCCGCACGGCGTGCTGCGCACGAAGGCCGACTGCCTGCGTATCTGCACCCAGGGGCCGATCGCCGTGGTCTACCCCGAGGGCACCTGGTACCGCGACTGCACGGCGGGCAATCTCGAGCGCATCATCCAGGAACACCTGATCGGCGGGCGGGTAGTCGAGCCGCTCCGCATCGCGCAGACCGGCGAGTCCGCGTAGACTGCGCGGATGCCCGACGTGACGACCCCGGCTGTCGTGATCCGCGAGACCGGCGGCCCCGAAGTGCTGCGCATCGAATCGATCGCCCTGCCACCGCCTGCCGAGGGCGAAGTGCAGGTCAGGCACACCGCGATCGGCCTCAATTTCATCGACGTCTACGATCGCACGGGGCTCTACCCGGTCGCGCTGCCGGCGGTGCCGGGCCACGAGGCGGCCGGCGTCGTCACCGCGGTCGGCCGCAAGGTGAAGGGGTTGCGGGCCGGTGATCGCATCGCCTATGCGCTGCAGAGCCCCGGGGCGTATGCGCAGGCACGCAACGTGGCGGCGGCGCGGCTCGTCAGGCTGCCGAAGGGCGTGAAGGACGAAACGGCCGCGGCGATCATGCTGAAGGGCCTCACCGCGCATTACCTGCTGCGACGCACCTACCGCGTGAAGAAGGGCGACCATGTGCTCGTGCACGCCGCGGCCGGCGGCGTCGGGCTCCTGCTCACGCAATGGGCGCGTGCGCTCGGCGCGCGCGTGATCGGTATCGTCGGCAGCCTGGAGAAGGCCACGCTCGCGAAGCGGCACGGTTGCCATCACACGCTGCTCTCCGGCAGCGACGACATCGTGGCGGAAGTGAAGCGCCTGACGAAGGGTGCGGGCGTGCACGTCGTCTACGATTCGATCGGCAAGGACACGTTCTTCGAATCGCTCGATTGCCTGCGACCGCTCGGCATGATGGTGAGCTACGGCAACACGTCGGGTCCGCCGCCCGCGGTTTCCCCACTCGAACTCGCGAAGCGGGGCTCGCTCTTTCTCACCCGCCCGAGCCTGTTCACCTATGTCGCAGCCCCGGTCGACCTCGCCGCCGCGGCGCGCGAGCTCTTTGCGATGCTCACGAAGAAGAAACTGCGGGTGCGCATCGGCCAGCGCTATGCGCTCGCGGAGGCCGTGCAGGCGCACCGCGATCTCGAGGCGCGACGCAACACGGGCTCGACGGTGCTCGTGCCGTGACGCGCGCCGGTGCGGCGTGGGCGGTGCTCGCGCTGACCGGACTCGCGCTCTTCGGCAACTACTACGTCTACGATTCGATCGGTCCGCTCGCCGAGCAGCTGTCGCGTGAGCTCGGCTTCTCCGACGCGCAGATCGGCACGCTGAACGCGATCTACAGCGCACCGAACATCGTGCTCGTGTTCGTCGGCGGCATCCTGGTGGACCGCTACGGGCCGGGCTTCGTGACGTTCTCCACCGCGGTGATCTGCCTCGTCGGCGCGCTGCTGACCGCGATCGGCACGCCGTTCGCGGTGATGGCCGCGGGGCGACTGCTGTTCGGCATCGGCGCCGAGACGATGATCGTCGCGACGATCGTCGCGCTCGGCGTCTGGTTTGCGGGCCGGCAACTCGCGCTCGCGATGGCGCTGTCGATCAGCTTCGCGCGCATCGGGTCGTACGCGGTCGATGTCTCGCCGCTCTGGGCCTCCGAAGCGTACGCCTCCGGCTGGCAGGCACCGCTGTGGCTCGCGGCCGGCGTCATGGGCGCGGGTGTCGTCGCGGCGCTCGCGTACTGGCGGCTCGAGTCGACCGCGGCCGCGCGCGGCGTGCAGGTGCTCGGGCTGTCGCGCGAGCGGATCGGACTGCGCGGCCTCACGCGCTTCAATCGCGGCTACTGGTACGTGCTCGCGCTCTGCGTGCTCTTCTATTCGGTGATCTTCCCGTTTCGCAGTACGTTCGCGATCAAGTACCTGCAGCACACGCGCGACATGACGCTCGAGGCGGCGAGCCTGATGAACAGCCACGTGTTCCTGGCCGCGGTGTTCGCGACGCCCCTCTGCGGCTGGCTGAACGACCGCGTCGGTCGCCACGGACTCCTGCTGACGCTCGGCGCGGCGACGCTCGTCGCCGCGTTCTGGGTGCTCGGCGCCACCTCGCTGTCGCCCGGCATCAGCACGGCGCTGATCGGCATCGCGTTCTCGCTCGTGCCGGCCGTGCTCTGGCCCGCGGTGACCCTGCTCGTCGCGCCACAGCGCCTCGGCACGGCGTACGGCTTCATGACGATGGTGCAGAACATCGGACTCGCGCTCGCCAATGTCGCGGCGGGTGCGCTCAACGACGCGAACGGCGCGGGCGCCGCGAACCCGGCGGGCTACCAGCCGATGATCGGGTTCTTCGGTGCGCTGTCGCTGCTCGCGGTCGCGTGCGCCCTCCTTTTCTGGCGTTCGCTCGCGGCGCGGCGGATTCCGTAGACCTCGAAGCAGCGTCGCAGATATCGCATCAAGCGGGCAAGTACCCGACACCAGCCCAAGGTCGAGATCCGGATCTCACTTCTGCAATACAATTTGATGCAGCGGGTGCTGGACAAGCGCATATTCTGTGAGGTGCGCTCTCTACGCAGGTCGCTACCCGGATCCGGATCAGGGAGATCCCTCCGATGAAGCCCCTCGTCTTCACCGCTGCTCTCGCACTCCTGTCTCTTTCATCGGCATGGGCAGATCCACCACGAGTGCTCGATACCAGCCCGACATATGACCAACGGCTTTTTGCCATGTTGATGACTTTCGCCGACGAGCCGGACGGCATCGACGGTCTCGGCCTGTCGGCCGCGGGGGCAAAGTCACTAAGGAGCTACGTACGCGGGTTGCGATCAAACTTGCAGAAGTACCAGGAAGAGGGGCACCGCTTTCTATGTGACCATAAGGACTCGCTCAGGTTTGACTCCAATGCGCTCGCCGCACACTTCGATACAGATGGCCGACGCTTTGTGGAAATTGTTGCGGCGGCAGCAAAGGGACTCGATACGGCGCTGGACGAAGCTGACAAGCTAACCGTGATCGCCTGGATGAATGAGAACATGGATCTTGCGGTCGTGCACCTCGAAGGGAATCCGGTGCGGGAGGCCAAAGTGTCCGCCGAACACGTTATCGCGCGAGAATGCGGTGCGAAGCTATGGGGCTGCTGGTGCTGTTGTCGCTCGTATGCGTGAGCGCAGCGACGGTTCCGGCAGTTGCAGATACGGGTGGACAGTACATTTACCACTGGAAGTCGCGTGTTCCATTCCAGAACCCGTTCCGTAAGGTCTACAGCTGCCGGGCAACGCAATCGGCTCCTGCAATCTACTACATGTGGGAGTGGAGCCAACTTTGCGAGACGCGATACAGGAACTTGTATGTCATCGACACCGCCATCGACCTCTTCAGGCCGCCGGCGCCCGGGCAGTTCACGTTCGCGCGTTCGTTTACCTACTATTGCTTGCAAGCAGTCGTAGAATTCGAAGGCTGGGTGCTGATCGACTGGATCGATCCGAATGAGCCGAATACGCTGGTTCAGAATCCGAACAACGTGCATATAGAGGACTTCTGCAGTTTGTAGATTTGCTGAAGCATTCTGGATGCTTGCGCGATGGCGAATGGGCCATATCAGGCTCGCGTGTTCCAGAGCACGACCTGACGCACCGCCTCGCCGCTCGCGAGGCCATCGAATCCCGCGTTGATTTCATCGAGCGTGAGCCTGTGCGACAGCAGACGGTCGATCGGCAGCTTGCCGGCGCGATACCACTCAATGTAGCGGGGAATGTCGCGTGCCGGGTCGGCCCCGCCCATGTAGCTGCCCTTGATCGTGCGCTCGTCGGCAACGATGCAGGCCTGCGACACCGTAAACCGCGACTGGGGGTGAGGCAGGCCGCGGTCACCGTCGTGCCGCCGCGCCGTTGACCATTGCGCCGACGCCCGTGAGGACCGCGCAACCGAAGAGGGCGGCGACATCGAACGGCAGATCGCGGTCGATCCGCACGAGCGAGCGCCGCGAAACGAGCGCGTGCTCCGCGAATGCCGATACGCCGAGGTGATGCAGCACGTCCGCGCCCGCGCGGCGCAGGCGCCGCGCGCCGCCGGGCAGGGTGCCGGCGAGATTGCTCGCGGCGCCCGGCCCGCACAGCGCGGGTCGCCCGCTGCTGCAGGGTTCGCAGGCGCGGCAGCTCGGCACGAAAGTCGTGACCACGTGATCGCCGATCGCGAGATCGGCTACGCCCTCGCCAAGGGCGTTGACCACGCCGGCGGCCTCGTGCCCGAGCACCATCGGCAGCGGGCGGGGGCGGTTGCCGTCGATCACGGACAGGTCGGAGTGGCACAGGCCCGCCGCGCGCATCGCGACCCGCACTTCGCCCGCGCCCGGCGGATCGAGATCGATGTCGGCGATCGCGAGCGCGCGTGAGGTCGCGTAGGGCCGCGGCAATCCCGTCACGTCGAGCACGGCAGCACGGGTTTTCATCGCTACAATTATGTCATGGGCACGCCGCCACCGATCCGCGCCGGGTTTCCCGTGTTCCGGTCATTGCCGACACGCTGGATGGACAACGACCATTACGGCCACGTCAACAACGTCGCGTACTACTCGTTCTTCGACACGGCGGTGAACGGCTGGTTGATCGAGGCGAGCGGCGTCGACATCCGCGCGCTGCCCGCGATCGGCCTCGTGGTCGAGACGTCCTGCCGCTACTTCAAGCCACTGTCGTTCCCGGATGCGCTCGAAGTGGGCCTCGCGATCGAGCGGCTCGGCGCACGCAGCATCACTTACCGCCTCGCGATCTTCCGCGCGGGCGAGGCCGACGCCGTGGCGGCGGGCCGCTTCGTCCACGTCTACGTCGATGCGCAAACGCGCGAGCCCACCGCGATCCCCGCCGCGATCCGCGCCATCGCGACGAACCTGGCCAACGCCTCCGGCTATCAGCTATAGGATATGAGCTATTTGCTCGCGCGCCCGCGCGCTTCCGCGCTCGCGCGCGAACCGGTCGGGCGCGTAGAGCTCGATGGGCACCGACGGCTCCCTTCCGGCAATGAGATCGCTCACCACGCGTCCCGTCGCCGGCGCGAGCGAGAGGCCCATCATCGCGTGCCCGGTCGCGACCAGTGCATTCGTCGCGCGCTGCGTGCGCCCGATGTACGGCAGGCCGTCGGGGGAGCAGGGGCGCAGGCCCGCCCACGGCGTGATGCCCGCGAAATCCGCGGGGCCGAACTGCGGGTAATACGCCGGGATCGCATCGATCATGGCCGCAACGCGCCGCGGATCGATCGCCTGGTCGATGCCGCACAGTTCCATCGTGCCTGCGAAGCGCAACGTATCGCCCATCGGCGTCACGGCGATGCGTGCCTCGGCGAGGAGCGCGCAGGCGTGCGGGCGCACGCGCGGTGCCCGCAGCGTGAAGCTGTAGCCCTTGCCCGCGAGCAGCGGCAGCGGCAGGTCGATGTCGCGCGCGAGCGCAGCGGACCACATGCCGGCCGCGATGACGAATTCGTCGCCGCCCACTTCGCCCTCGTCCGTCACGGCGGCCGCGATGCGCGTGCCGTCGCGTCGCAGCCGGGTGGCGCCGGTGTGCCAGCGCAGGTCGGCGCCGGCTTCCGTGAGCCCGGCGACCAGGGCCGACACCACCCGCTGCGGCACCGTATGCGCATCGAGCGGGTAGCGCACCGCGCCGGCGATCGTCATGTCGAGCCCGGGCTCGAGCGCCGCCGCGGCGTCGCGGTCGAGGATTTCGACGGGCATGCCGAGGCGCTGCGCCATGTGCGCGGACTCGCGCTCCTCGCGCAGCGCGTGCCTGCCCCGGCAGAGGATCAGCATGCCGTGCTCGGCGAGCGGCACGCCCTGCGGCCACAGCAGGTGCAGCGCCTCGTAGCCACGGCGGCTGAGGAGCGCGAGGTCGCGCAGCGCGGGCGCTGCCAGCGCGACACGCGAGCTGCGTGCCGCGTGCAGGAACTGCCAGCACCAGCGCAGGTACCCTGGGTCGAGACGCGGCGCGACGCGCAGCGGGCTGTACGGGTTCGCGAGCGACAGCAGGCCTGCCTTCACGGATCCCGGCGAGGCGAGCGGCACGAAATGGCTCGGCACGATCATGCCTGCATTGCCGAGCGAGCAGCGATCGCCCTCGGGTCCGCCGCGATCGAGCAGCGTGACGCGGTGTCCGTCCTGTACCGCGTACCACGCACAGGCGAGGCCCGCGATGCCACCTCCGATCACGACCACGTCGCGCGGTGTCGGCAGGCGGGTCATGGCCGGTTCACGGCGCGACGCGGATGCCGTGCACGAGCGGGTCGGCGGGATCGAGCACCAGCATCGACTCGGCGGTCACCCACGCCTGGCCGGTGATGGTGGGCACGATACGCTCGCCCGCGAGCTCGTAGCGCGCCTCGAACACGCTCCCGGTGATGCTCATCTGGCGCCAGAGTTGGCCGGGCGCGAGGCGGCCGTCGGCGGCCAGGCATGCGACCTTCGCGCTCGTGCCGGTGCCGCATGGCGAGCGGTCGTAGGCGCCACCGGGGCACAGCACGAAATTGCGCGCCTCGTCCGACAACTCGATGTGGTCGATTTCGGCACCGCCCGCGCCGGTGATGCCGGCGTGCGCGAGTGCGTATTTCACGCGCTCGCAAAAATCACCGAGCGACGCGGTTCGCGACAGTGCGAGCGCCTGGCCATGATCCTCACTCAGAAAGAACCAGTTGCCGCCCCACGCCACGTCGCCGGTGACCGGGCCGTGGCCCTCGACCTCGACGCTCACCGCGTGCGCATGCCGGTAGGCCGGCACGTTGCGCACCGACACGGTGTTCGCGTCATGGAGCGTCGTCGTGACCATGCCCACCGGAGTCTCGATGCGATGCTCGCCCGGTTCGAGCCGGCCGAGCCACGCGAGCGCGACGACCGTGCCGATCGTGCCGTGGCCGCACATGCCGAGATAGCCCGCATTGTCGAAGTAGATCACGCCCGTCGTGCACGATGAATCCTCGGGCGCGGTGAGCAGCGCGCCTACCATCCCCGCCGCACCGCGCGGCTCGCCGACGACCGCCGTGCGGAAGTGGTCGTGCTGCGCACGGAGCCGCGCGACGCGCTCCGCGAGGGGGCCCGTGAGCACGGGCCCGCCGTCGATCACGAGTCTCGTCGGCTCCCCGCCGGTGTGTGAGTCGACGACGTGGATGGCGTCGCCGCCCGTCATCTCCGGGCAGCCCCGCGGCGCGAACGGCGCCCCGGGCGCGACCCCGTGCCGCCGCGCGGCGCGGGCGGCAGCGCAGGCCGCCCTTCGAGCCCCGCCTCGATGATCGCGAGGATGCGGCGGCGCTCTTCGCGTACGAGCGGGCGCCGCGGGGCGCGCACCCATTCGGCGCCGAGGCCCGCGGCCTTTATCGCGAGCTTGATGTACTGCACGAACTTCACGTGCGTATCGAGGTGCGCGAGCGGCGTGAACCAGCGGTAGAGCGCCCGCGCCGCATCGATCTCGCCGGCCGCGGCGAGGTCCCACAGCCGCTGGTTCTCGTCGGGGAACGCGAGGCCGATGCCGGCGATCCAGCCGTCCACGCCGAGCACGGCGCTCTCGAGGATCAGGTCGTCGACACCCGCGAACAGCACGTAGCGGTCGCCGACGGCGTTGCGCAGGTCGGTGATGCGCCGCACGTCGCCGGAGGATTCCTTGATCGCGACGAGATTCGGGATGTTCGCGAGTTCCGCGAACATCGCCGGCGTGATGTCGACGTGGTAGGCGAGGGGATTGTTGTAGCAGATGATGGGCAGCTCGGTCGCGTGCGCGACGTCGCGGTAGTGCAGCAGCGTCTCGCGCGGGTCGGCGCGGTAGATCATCGCCGGCAGCAGCATCAGGCCGTCGGCGCCGAGTCGCTCCATGTCGCGCGCATAGGCCTTCGCCGCCGCGGTGCTCGTTTCGACCACCGTCGCGATGACCGGCACGCGTCCCGCGGCGGTCTCGAGGGCCGCCGCGACGACCTCGCGCTTCTCGTCGGGCGAGAGCGCGGCGTTCTCGCCGAGCGAGCCGAGCATCACGAGGCCCTCGGCGCCGCTCGCGATCATCGCCTCGATGTGCCGGCAGGTCGCATCGAGATCGAGCGACTCGTCGCGGCGGAACTGCGTCGTCATCGCCGGAAATACGCCACGCCACGGGATCGTCACGGGTTCACCTCACGAGTCTCAGGTTGCGTCCGGCGCGGCTCACGCCGAGCGCGCCGCTGCGCACGACCTCGAAAGTGTCGCGGCCACGGCCGAGTTCCTCGATGAACGCATTCACTTCGGACTCGCTCGCGGTCAACTCCACGACGAAACCTTCGGCCGAGGGGTCGAGCACGCGTCCCCCCGCGCGCACGACATAGCCGCGCACCGCGTCGCCCTCGCCCGGCTCGAGCCGCAACTTCAGCAGCACGAGTTCGCGCTCGATGTGTTCGCCGTCGGTGAGGTCCTCGACGCCGACGACGTCGATGAGCTTCAGCAGCTGGTTCGCGATCTGCTGCAGCACCGCATCCGAGCCGCGCGTGACGAGCGTGATGCGCGAGACGGTGGGGTCGTCCGTCGCCGCGACGGTGAGCGACTCGATGTTGTAGCCGCGCGTGGAGAAGAGCCCGGCGACGCGCGTGAGCGCGCCCGCCTCGTTCTGCAGGAGGATGGCGATGATGTGGCGCATGGGAATCCGGCGAGAGGTAGCGACCCGAAGAATACTGCAAGCCCGCCCGCAGGTGGACCGGATTTGCGCACCGCCGCCAAGCTGTTAGTCTTTCAGGTCCCCTTGCCGCCGAGCGAAGTCCGCCCCGATGAGCGACACCGTCATAATGCCCCGCCCGCAGGCCCACCCGCTCGCCGGGCGCACGATGAGCGGCGCGCAGATGATCGTGCAGGTCATCGCGGACGAGGGCGTCTCGGCGATCTTCGGCTACAGCGGCGGCGCGATCCTGCCGACCTACGACGCGGTGTCGCTGCACAACGAGGCGCAGCGGCTCGCGGGCGGGCGCGAGGTGCCGCTGATCGTGCCGGCGAACGAGCAGGGCGCGGGTTTCATGGCGGCGGGTTACGCACGTTCGAGCGGCCGCGTGGGGGTCGCGATCGTGACCTCCGGACCGGGAGCCACGAATACCGTCACGCCGATCCGCGACTGCATGGCGGACTCGGTGCCGATCGTCGTGATCTGCGGCCAGGTGCCCACGGCGGCGATCGGCTCCGATGCCTTCCAGGAAGCCCCGGTCGCCTCGATCATGGGCGCGGTCGCGAAACACGTCTTCCTCGTCACCGACCCGGCCAGGCTCGAAGCCACGATCCGCACCGCCTTCGAGATCGCGCGCACCGGACGCCCCGGCCCCGTCGTGATCGACGTACCGAAGGACGTGCAGAACTGGCAGGGCGAGTTCCGCGGCGAGGGCACCCTGCCGATCCCGGGCTACCGGCGGCGCATGGGCGAGTCATCGGCGTGCGCGCTCGACGATGCGGAGTCGGCGCGTTTCTTCGACCTGCTCGCCGCCTCGCGTCGCCCACTCATCTACGCCGGCGGCGGTGTCACGAACGGCTCGGCGGCCGGGGCCCTGCGGGAGTTCGCCGGCGCCTTCGACCTGCCGGCCGTCACGACGCTGATGGGCATCGGGGCGATGGACACGACCGATCCCCTGTGCATGCGCATGCTCGGCATGCACGGCGCGGCGTTCGCGAACTATGCCGTCGAGGACTGCGACTTCCTGGTCACGGTCGGCGCGCGCTTCGACGATCGCGTCGCGGGCGTGCCGCAACGTTTCGCCGCGAAGGCCCGCGCCATCGCCCATCTCGACATCGACCGCGCCGAGATCAACAAGGTGAAGCGCGTGCAGTGGAGCCACGTCGGGCCGCTGCGCGAGGCGCTCGCGGCGCTCACCGCGGCCGGGCGACGCCTCGGCGCGCGTACGGACAATGCGCCGTGGCGCGCGGAGCTCGCGGAACTGCGCCGGGTGCACGCGATGAACTACGACCGCGGGAGCGCGCTCATCCAGCCGTACTACGTGATCGAGGAGATCGCGCGGGTCACGCGCGGCGAGGCGATCGTCTCGACCGGGGTCGGCCAGCACCAGATGTGGGCCGCGCAGTACTGCGAGTTCCGCGAGCCGCGCCTGTGGCTCACTTCGGGCAGCATGGGCACCATGGGCTTCGGTCTGCCGGCGGCGATCGGCGCGCAGGTCGCGAACCCCGAGCGGCTCGTGATCGACATCGACGGCGATGCGAGCGTGCGGATGAACATCGGCGAACTCGAAACGGCCACCACCTACAACCTGCCCGTCAAGGTCGTCGTGCTGAACAATTTCGGCGACGGCATGGTCAAGCAGTGGCAGAAGCTGTTCTTCAAGGGCCGCCTGTCGGCGAGCGACAAGTCGTTGCACAAGAAGGATTTCGTCCGGGCTGCGCAGGCCGACGGCTTCGAATACGCCGTGCGCCTCGACCGCAAGGCCGATGTGCCGCGGGTCGTGCGCGAGTTCCTCGAATTTCGCGGGCCGGCCTTCCTCGAGGTGATCATCGATCCGGACGCGGGCGTCTACCCGATGGTCGGCCCGGGACAGTCGTACGACAAGATGATCACCGGCGATTTCATCGCCGCGCGCAGCGCGGCGCCTCCGGACGCGACGGCACCGGATTCGTCCGAAATGTTCTGAGGGCGCGCGCCTGAAATACCTGCACACCATGGTGCGAGTCACGGATCTCGACGCCTCGCTGCGCTTCTATTGCGGGGGCCTCGGCCTCGTGGAGATGCGCCGCAAGGACCACCCGCAGGGCCGCTACACGCTCGTGTTCCTCGCGGCCCCGGGCGATGAGGACGCGCAGGTCGAACTCACGCACAACTGGGACCCCGAGGTGTATACGGGCGGGCGCAATTTCGGCCATCTCGCCTACGCCGTCGACGACATCTACGCCGCCTGTGCCCGCCTCGCCGCACAGGGAGTCACGATCAATCGCCCGCCGCGGGACGGGCACATGGCCTTCGTGCGTTCCCCCGACGGCATCTCGATCGAGCTGCTGCAGAAAGGCGGCGCGCTCGCGCCCGCCGAGCCGTGGGCGTCGATGCCGAACACCGGCCGCTGGTAACGCCGCCGCGCCATGGTCCGCACGCGCACCCGCATCGCCGGGATCCTGATCGCCCTCGGGTTCGCGGCGCTCACGTTCGCGTCCTGGGCATTCTGGAACCGCCCGACTCCCGAGCCGCCCTGGCCTGCGCGCATCCAGGGGTTCGCCTTCTCGCCGTTTGCGCAGGGACAGGATCCCGCCCTGCAACGCCTGCCGTCCGAGTCCGACATCGATCGTGACCTCGCGCTGCTGTCGGGCAAGACCAATGCGGTGCGCACCTACAGCACGCTCGGCTCGCTCGGCGCCGTGCCGAGGCTCGCCGATGCGCACGACATCAATGTCGCGCTCGGCGCGTGGATCGATGCCGATCGCGAGGCGAACGAACGCGAACTCGACGGCGCGATCACGCTCGCCCGCACGCACCGCAATGTCGTGCGCGTGCTGGTCGGCAACGAAACCGTGCTGCGCGGCGACCTGCCGCTCGACGAGATGTACGCGTACCTCGACCGTGCGCGCGCATCGATACGCCAGCCGGTGGGCACCGCCGAACCCTGGCACGTGTGGCTCGCCAATCCGGGCCTCGCGGATCACGTCGATTTCATCGCGATCCACCTGCTGCCGTACTGGGAAGGGGTGCCCGTCGAGAGCGCGGTGGATTACTCGGTGCAGCGCCTCCGCGAAGTGCAGGCGCGCTTTCCCGGCAAGCCGGTCATCATCGGCGAGGTCGGCTGGCCGAGCAACGGACGCACGCGGGAGGGCGCGGTCGCCTCGATGGCGAACGAGGCGCTGTTCCTGCGCCGCTTCCTGCAGCGCGCCGAAGCCGAAGGCTACATCTACTACCTGATGGAGGCCTTCGACCAGCCATGGAAGGCGACCTTCGAGGGCGCGGTCGGCGCGTACTGGGGCGTCTACGACGTCGATCGCCAGCCGAAGTTCGAGTTCACCGCGCCGATCGTGCGCGTGCCGCAGTGGCAGGTGCTCGCGACCGTGTCGGTGCTGGTCGCGCTCTTCATCCTCGCATTGCTGTATTTCAACAGCACGACGCTGCGCAAGCGCGGTCGCAGCTTCCTCGCGGTCATCGTCTTCCCGACGACGACGATCGCGGTGTGGGTGTTCTACCAGTTCACGCAGCAGTACCTCACCGCGACCAGCGTGGTCGTCGGCGCGCTGCTGTGCGCCGGCATGATCGGCGTGATGGCGGTGCTGCTCGCCGAGGCGCACGAATGGGCGGAGGCGCAGTGGGTCGTCGGGCGCCGCCGACTCGCCGCCCAGCTGCTGCTCGAGGGCGGCGCCACGTGTCCCAGGGTGTCGATCCACGTGCCGGCCTACAACGAGCCGCCCGAGATGCTGATCGAGACCCTCGATGCGCTGTCGCGTCTCGACTATCCCGACTTCGAAGTCCTCGTGATCGACAACAACACGCGGGACGAGGCGGTGTGGCGCCCGGTCGAGGCGCATTGCGCGACGCTCGGCCCGCGATTCCGCTTCTTCCACGTCGCACCGCTCGCCGGCTTCAAGGCGGGCGCGCTGAATTTCGCGCTCGCGTACACCGCGCCCGACGCGCAGGTGATCGCGGTGATCGACAGCGACTACGTCGTCGCGCCGGGCTGGCTGCGCGATCTCGCGCCCTGCTTCGCGAACCGCCACGTCGGCATCGTGCAGGCGCCGCAGGATTATCGCGACGGCGCGGCGAATGCCTTCAAGGCGATGTGCTACGCGGAGTACCGCGGGTTCTTCCAGATCGGCATGGTGACCCGCAACGAGCGCAACGCGATCATCCAGCACGGCACGATGACCATGGTGCGCCGCTCGGTGCTCGAAGCCACGGGCGGCTGGGCCGAATGGTGCATCACCGAGGACGCCGAACTCGGCCTGCGCGTATTCGAGGCGGGCTATGAGGCGGTGTACACGCCGCAGTCGTACGGGCGCGGCCTGATCCCCGACACCTTCGTCGACTTCAAGAAGCAGCGCTTCCGCTGGGCCTATGGGGCGATGCAGATCCTGAAGGCCCACGCGGACCTGCTCTTCTCTTCCGGCGGCGTGCTGACCACGGGCCAGCGCTACCACTTCATCGCGGGCTGGCTGCCGTGGGTCGCGGACGGCTTCAATGCGCTGTTCAACCTCGCAGCGATCGGCTGGTCGGCGGCGATGGTGTATGCGCCGGGGCAGGTCGACCCGCCGCTCGCGATGTTCGCGGTGCTGCCGCTGTCGCTGTTCACGTTCAAGCTGGCGAAGCTGCTGCACCTCTACCAGGTGCGGGTCGGCGCCGGCTGGCGGCAGACGTTCGCCGCGGCGATCGCCGGGCTCGCGCTGTCGCACACGATCGGCCTCGCCGTCGTGAAGGGGCTCTTCACGCGCAACGAACCGTTCTTCAGGACGCCGAAGCAGGCCGCGGCGCATCGCGTGCGCACGGCGCTCAACTCGGCGCGCGAAGAGGCGCTGATCATGCTCGCGTTGTGGCTCTGCGCGTGGGGCGTCGCGCACGCGCCGCTGATGGCGAGCCCCGACCGGCTCGCGTGGATCGTCGTGCTGCTGATCCAGTCGGTCCCGTACGCGGCCGCGATCTTCACGTCGCTCGTCAGCGCGTTCCCGCTGCCGGCGCGCCTGATGGGCGGCGATCGCGAGTGGCGGGAGACTATTTCATCGTCGGCATGACGAACTCGGCGGTGCCCGCGCCGCTCGTCGGCCAGCGCGCCGTCACGGTCTTCTGGCGCGTGTAGAACCGCACCCCCTCGGGGCCGTGCACGTGCGTGTCGCCGAACAGCGAGCGCTTCCAGCCGCCGAAGCTGTGGAATGCCATCGGCACCGGGATCGGGATGTTCACGCCGACCATGCCCGCCGCGACGCCGTGCGCGAACTCGCGCGCGGCGCGGCCGTCGTTGGTGAAAATCGAGGCGCCGTTGCCGAACTCGTGGGCGTTCACGAGTTCGAGCGCCTCGGCAAGCGATGCAGTGCGTGCGATGCCGAGCACCGGGCCGAAGATCTCTTCGCGCCAGATGCGCATGCCACGACCGACGCGGTCGAAGAGGCTCGGGCCGAGGAAGAAGCCGCGGCCCTGCGCGCTCACGGCGTGGTCACGCCCATCGACCACGAGCTGTGCGCCTTCCGCGACGCCGACGTCGAGGTAGCCGCGCACCTTGTCGCGGTGTGCGCGCGTGACGAGCGGACCCATCTCGATTTCCGGCTCGAGACCGGAACCGATGCGCAGCTGCGCGAGTTTCGCGCGCAGCGATTCGATCAGCGGGTCGGCGATGGCGCCCACCGTGACCGCGACCGAGATCGCCATGCAGCGCTCTCCGGCCGAGCCGTAGGCCGCGCCGAGCAGCGCGTTGGCCACGAGGTCGACGTCGGCGTCGGGCATCACGACCATGTGGTTCTTCGCGCCGCCGAGCGCCTGCACGCGCTTGCCGTGCTGCGCCGCGGTGCGGTGGATGTGCTCGGCGACCGGTGTGGAGCCGACGAACGAGACCGCCGCGACATCGGGGTGCGACAGCAGCGTATCGACGGCCTCGCGATCGCCGTTCACGACATTGAACACGCCCGCCGGCAGGCCTGCCTCGGTGAGCAGCTCCGCGAGCCGCAGCGGGCACGACGGATCCTTCTCCGAGGGCTTCAGCACGAACGTGTTGCCGCAGGCAAGGGCCACCGGGATCATCCAGAGCGGCACCATCGCCGGGAAGTTGAACGGCGTGATGCCCGCGCACACGCCGAGCGGCTGGCGCAGTGACCAGCTGTCGATGTCCGCGCCGACGTTCTCGCTGAACTCGCCTTTGAGCAGTTGCGGGATGCCGCAGGCGAACTCGACGACCTCGAGGCCGCGCGTGACCTCGCCGTGCGCATCGGAGAGCACCTTGCCGTGCTCGAGTGTGATCAGGCGCGCGAGTTCGTCGTGATGCTGCTCGATGAGCTCCTTGAAGCGGAACATCACACGGGCGCGCTTGAGCGGGGGCGTGTCGGCCCAGGCAGGCGCCGCGGCCTTCGCGGCGGCAATGGCGGTGGCGGTCTCGCCCGCGCTCGCGAATGCCACGTGGGCGCGCAGCTCGCCGGTGGCGGGGTTGTACACAGGGCCGCTCCGTGCGCCCTCGCGACCCGCGACCGATAGGCCGGCGACATGGTGGCCGAGCGCGAGCGGGGTGGTGGCAGTGGGGCGGGATTCGAAAGCGTGGGACATGGTGCAAGCCTACAGCGATCAGCGAATGGCGAACAGCAAGCGGCGAACGGCCGGGAGCGCAGCCTACGTCTGGCGGATCGCTGATCGCTGTTCGCTGTTCGCCGCCGCGTAGTGGCGCGCGATCTTAGCGTGCACGTCCCGCACCGGGCGTCGGATCGGGCCTTCCGCTTCCATCTTGAGGCTCGTGACCGCAGCGGCCCAGGTCGTGGATTCGGCGGGCGATTGCGCGAGGCGGCACGACAGGTACGCGCCGATGCAGGTGTCACCGCGGCCGCTGCGGCCGCGCAGCGGCTCCGGATGAAACGATGCCTCGTGCTCGCGGCCCTCCGCGAGGACCAGCACACCATCGCGATGGGTCAGCACGATCTCACGCGGGCCCTGGGCTGCGAGGATCGCCGCGGCCCGATGGATGTCGGCGGTGCCGGTGAGGAACTCGGCCTCGACGGCGTCGGTCTTCAGCACATCGACCAGCGCCAGCACCTCGTGCTGCTCCGGCCAGGGTGTGTAGTGCAGCCGTCCGTCGTCACCGACGACGCGCACGAAGCCCTGCACGTCTGCGCCGATGATCCCGCCCCGTGCCCGCAGTGCCTGCAGCACCCCGAGCGAGACCTCGCCACGGACCGATGCGCTGACGAGCCACGCGCGCGCGTCGATGCCGGCCACATCGTGCGGCTCGAACGGGTCGGCTACCGCGGCGACCGTGAGGACGCGTTCGTCGACATTGTCGGTGGGATACTCGAGCCGCATCAGCGTCGAGGCGCGGGACTCATGGACCACCACGTATACGCCTGCATCGACGAGCGCCCGTGTGCTGCCGCGATCCCCGGGCGCGAGGCGTGTGACGGCGGCCACCGCGATGCCGGCGACGCGCGCCGCGTGCGCCGCGTAGCTGTAGCCGCCGCCGTCGACGAAACGAGTCCCGGCCTTCGAGACGATCGTGTCCCTGGTGTAGGCGCCGAGGGTGGCGAGATCGCAACGGATGGCGGATGTCGTCAAGGGTCTCTCCGGTGGTGAGGGAGTCAGTCCTGCAGCCGCACGCGCCACAGTGTCGCGGCGAGCAGCATCGAGACGATGGATGAGCCGAGCCAGAACCAGGTGACCGGCCCGAAGTCGTAGTGGCGCACGCCGTCGGGAGTGAACGACATGCCGCGTTCGATCAGGTGACCGCTGACGTTCTCCTGGATCGCCGCGCCGACGTAACTGAAGATGCCGATGAGCCCCATGGCCGCGCCCGCGACGCGCTTCGGCGCGATGTCGACGGCGAACAGCCCGCCGAGCGAGGTCACGAGGCCGTTCAGGCCGAGCCCGTACAGCACGAAGGCGCAGACCAGCGAGGTCGTCGTGTTCGGCCCGTAGAACAGCAGCGCGAGGCCCGCGATCTCGGCCAGCGCGAACAGCAGGTTCGCCGGCGGCCGACGCGCAGCGAACCACTTGTCCGAGATGAAGCCGAACGCGAGGCAGCCGAGGATGCCGGCGAACGTGTTCACCATCAGGAACGTGCCGGCCTCGACCAGCGAGAAGCCGTGCACTTCCTGCAGGTAGAGCACGCCCCAGCTGTTGATCGCATAGCGCGATACGTAGATGCTCGCGCTCGCGAGCGCGAGCACCCAGACCGCGGGGATCTTCAGGATCGACAGCTGCGTGCGGAACACGCCGGCCTGCGCCGGCGATGTCGGCGCCGATGCCAGCCAGTGGTCGTTGCGCCAGTCGGCGACGGCCGGCAGGCCGAGCGTGCGGGGGCGGTCCTGCACGAGCCAGAACATCGCGATCGCGACGAGGACACACAGCGCGCCCGGGCCCCAGAAGCCGTACCGCCAGCCGAACGCGGCCACGACACCGCCGACCGCGACGAACGTGAGCCCCTCGCCGATCGAGTGGGCGGTGCTCCAGATGCCGTAGAAGCGGCCGCGTTCGCGATTGCTGAACCAGTTGGTCATCGCGACGACACCCGCCGGTGCGCCGAAGCTCTGGAACCAGCCGTTCAATCCCCAGAGCAGGGCGGAAACCGCGACGACCGTCGAGAATCCCATGCCGATATTGAGGAGCGCCGACACCAGCACCGCGAAGGCGAAGAACACCTTCATGTTCGCGTGGTCGGCGAGAAAGCCGTTCACCAGCTTGCCGACCGCATAGGTATAAAAGAGCGCCGAGCCGATCAGGCCAAGGTCGGTCGGCGAGAATATGCCGGCGTCGATCAGCGGTTTCTTGACGACCGACAACGCGAGTCGGCAGGTATAGACGAGGCCGTAGCCGAGGGTGATGGCGATCATCACACGCAGGCGATGGCGCCGGTAGAGCGCATCGATCCGCGCGGTGTCGGCGAGCGGTTCGCGATCCGTGCCGGTTGCGAACGCGCGCAGCAGCGCGTTCACGGCCGCGCGGGCCCGTCGGCTTGTGTATGAAACGCCATTTCTATTATATTACACGAATAGAAAAATTGTTCCATAGCTGGAGTCCCGCGATGCGTGAGTTCATTGTCGTCGCGACCTGCGCCCTCGCCCTCGCCCTCGCCCTCGCCCTCGCCCTCGCCCTCGCCGGTGCCGCGATCGCGTCGCCCCCGATCGACGTGGCTGCGCTCGCCGAGACGGTGCCGAACGCCGAGAACGACGGCAACGACGTCGCATTCTGGCTGCATCCCGCAGGCGCTGCCCGCAGCCTCGTGCTCGGCACCGGAGGCACCGCGGGTCTCGAGCTGTTTTCGTTCGACGGCCAGCGCGTCGGCGCGTTCCGCGGCGTCGAGCCCGATTTCGTCGCCGTCAGTTACGGCTTTGCGCTCGGCGGTGAAAAGACGGCGACCGGACTCGTCCTCGTGGGTGATCGGGTGGGCAGCGGGCTCGTGGCGCTCGCCATCGATCCCGCGACGCTCGCCGTGCGCCGTGTTTCGCACGAACCGATGGCCGTCCATGGCGAGATCGCCGGCCTCTGCACCTATCGCAGCCCGGACACCGGCCGCCAGTACGCGTTCGTCACCGTCGAAGGCAGTGTGCAGCAGTGGCAGCTCGACGCCGTGGCCGGCGCGGTGCGCGGTGCGCTGGTGCGCACGATCCCGGTGGGCATCGGCGCAGGCTACTGCGCGGTGGACGCGTCGAGCCGCACGCTGTTCGTCGCCGAGGAAAAGGTGGGTATCTGGCGCCTCGCGGCCGAGCCGGAGACGGACGCCGAGCGCAGTGCAGTCGATCTCGTGGCACCCTGCGGCCACATCACGCAGGAAGTGAAGGGCCTCGCGGTCTATCGCGCGAACGACGAGACAGCCTACCTGCTCGCGGCGGACGTGAAGCCGGGTCGCTTCAATGTCTACGGGCTCGGCGACGATGCGTGGCTCGGCAGCTTCCGGATCGGCGCCGCGCATGCGATCGACGCGGTCGGCGAGAGCGAGGGTCTCGCGGCCATCGCGTGGCCGCTCGCCGGCAGCACCGGCGGGCTCATCGCCGCATTCGACGAGGACAATGACGGGGCGTCGGGCAACATCAAGCTCGCGAGCTGGGACCCGATCGCCGCTGGACTCGGCCTCGCGAGCGCCACGGGCCGCGATCCGCGCATCATGACCGCGCCGACCGCGCACACAGTCGAGCCGCGCGCCGAAACGGTTCCGGTGGAGAATTACGGCGATGCGGCCGACGATCCGGCGATCTGGGTGCACCCGACCGACCCCCGGTTGAGCCTCGTGATCGGCACCAACAAGAAGCGCGGCCTCGACGTCTATGATCTCGCGGGCCGGCGCCTGCAGTCGCTGCCCGACGGGCGCATGAACAATGTCGACCTGCGCGAAGGCTTCAGGCTCGGCGGTGAGCGCGTCGCGCTCGTCGCCGCATCGAACCGCACGACCAAAGGCATCGCGCTCTATCGCGTCGATCCGGTGGCGAGGCGCCTCGTCGACGTGGCCGACGGTGTGATCGAAACCGGGCTCTCCGATCCATACGGGCTGTGCATGTATCGCAGCGCGAAGAGCGGCGAGACGTACGTGTTCATCAACGACAACGAGGACACCGGCACGATGCGCCAATGGAGGCTCGTGGCGGCGGGCGACAAGGTGCGCGCCGAAGCGGTGCGCACATTCCAGGTCGGCTCGCTCGCCGAAGGGTGCGTCGCCGACGACGCGACCGGCGCGCTGTATGTCTCGGAGGAAGACGTCGCCCTGTGGCGCTACCCGGCCGAGCCGCAGGGCGGGACGGTCCGGCGCGCGGTCGGCAGGGTCGGGCCCGGGGAACTGACCGACGACGCGGAGGGCGTCGGCCTCTGGGCCGGCCCGAACGGCACCGGCTACATCGTGCTGTCGAACCAGGGCGCCGACAACTACGCGGTGTTCCGCCGCGAAGGCGACAACGCGTTCGTCGGCTTCTTCTCGGTCGTCGCGAACGGTGCGCTCGGCATCGACGGGGCGTCGGAAACCGACGGCCTCGACGTCTCGGGCGCGCCGCTCGGGCCGCAGTATCCGCGCGGCCTGCTGGTCGTGCAGGACGGCCGCAACATCGGGCCGGACGAGCCGCAGAATTTCAAGTTCGTGTCGTGGGAAGACGTGGAGCGCGTGCTGCTCAGGCCCTGAGCCGGCGCCAGCTCTCGACGCCGTTGCGCAGGTCGCCCGGCGTCAGCCGCAGCGGCGCCCACGGCGTGAGGCCCCATTCGTCGAAGAGCGTGAACGTGAGCGAGGGATTCGGCTCCGGCGTGAAATGCAGCATGCCGGCGTTGGCGCCGCCCGCGTACACCTCGCGCATGCGGATCTCGGGCTCCTGCGTCACCCACGAGTCGGACGGTGATTGTGCGAGCGGCGAGCTGACGAGGTCATAGAGGTCGTAGCCGCCGCGCGCGGACCACGGGATGCAATTGAGTTCCCCGACGTGGCTGTCGCCCGAGAGCAGCACGACTCCCTCGACGCGCCGGTCGCGGACAAAATCGAACAGCGCGTCGCGCTCGGTGCGAAACGCCGCCCAGGTGTCGCCGTCGACGCCGTCCGCCATCGACCAGCCGCTGCCGCAGGCGAGGATCTTGAAGGGCGCGCGGCTCGCTGCGAGCGCCTCGCGCAACCACGCATTCTGTGCCGCACCGAGGAAGCTCTTGCGCGGGCCGTCCGGCTCGCCGTTCGGCGCACGGTGGTAGCGACCGTCGAGCATGAAGAAATCGACGCCGCCGAAGGACTTGCGGAAAAACACGCCCGGCGCATCGGGCAGACCGTACGACGGATTCGCCCAGTAATTGCGGAAGGTCGCGAGCGAGGCGTCCTTGAAAGGTGAAGTGCCGTCGCTGTTGTTGTAGCCGAAATCGTGGTCGTCCCAGATCGCGAGCTGCGAGGTCGTGCGATTGAGCGGCAGCAGCGAGTGCACCATGCGCTGGCGCCGATACTCGTCGGCGATGGCCTCGGGCGCAGCGGAGTCCGCATACACGTTGTCGCCGAGCCAGAGGAACAGGTCGGGCGATTCGCGCACCACCGTGTCGAAGATGCGCTGCACCGGATCGCGTGCCAGGCGTGCACAGGAGCCGAACGCGACGCGGAAGTCGGCGGCGCCGGCCGGTGCGGTGCGCGTCGCGAACGGCACGCTCTGGTAGCGGTCGACGACCCCGTCGACGACCGGCCGGTACCAGTACACCGTGCCGGGCTCGAGCCCGTCGATGCGCACCACGGCCGTGAAATCGCCGGCGGCGGTGGCGATGACCGGTGCACTGCGACGCGGCGCGTTGAAGTCGCGATCCGTCGAATACTCGAACGCCACCGGAAACGGACCGTTCGCGCGGCCCCAGATCGCGAGGTGCGCAGGCCCCGTGTCACCGATCATCGGACCCTGCTGCAGCCGCGGGTAGCCGCGGGCCCCGGGCCAGGTGCGCCACGGCGCGAGCGCGGCGCCCAGGGCGCCGGCTGCGCCCGCGAGGAAGCGGCGGCGATTGCCGCTCTCCGTCACGCGAACAGCTCGCCCGTGACGCGGGCCAGGTACTCGCGCCCCATGCGCGCATAGCGCGCGGGCGTCGCAACCGCCGGATCCTGTTCCGCCTCGACGACGATCCAGCCGCCAAAGCCCGCGCGCGCGATGGGCCCGAGCACCGCGGGGTAATCGACGCTGCCATCGCCGGGCACCGTGAATACGCCCTGCAGGACCGCGTCGAGGAAGCTCGCGTCGCGATTGAGCGCACGTGCGAGCACGGTGGGGCGCACGTCCTTGCAATGCACGTGCACGATGCGTTCCGCGTACTGCGTGGCGCAGCGGACCGGATCCTCGCCCGCGAACGCGAGATGACCGGTGTCGAGCAGCAGCCCGACGGCCGCGCCCGCATGCTTCATCAGCGCGTCGATATCCGCGCCCGACTGCACGACGGTGCCCATGTGATGGTGATACGCCATGCGCAGGCCGGCTGCCTGCATGCGATCCGCGAGCCGGGTGAGGCGCGCGCCGAACTGCGGCCAGCGCCCCGGCGGCAGGTGCGGGCGCCGCGACAGCCGCGCGCCCTGGTCGCCGTGGACGCAACCCGTGACTTCGCAGACGACCATGACGTTCGCGCCGAGCGACGCGAGCAGCGCGAAGTGATCGGCCATCGCGGCAAACTCCGCGTCCGCATCGCGCTCGAGCAGCCGCAGGCTGTACCAGCCCGAGACGAGACGCAGGCCGTGCGCATCGAGGATCGGTCCGAGCTGCGCCGCATCGCGCGGGAACTTGCGGCCGAGTTCGACGCCGGCGTAGCCCGCGGCGCGAGCCTCCCGCAGGCAGGTGTCGAGCGAAATGTCGTCCCCGAGCCCCGGCAGGTCGTCGTTCGTCCAGGAGATCGGATTGATGCCGAGGCGGATCATGCGGGGCCCGACGGGTCGTCGAGGTGCCTGCGGTACTCGGCGAACGCGTGCTGCACGCGGTCGCTCGCAGACACTTCCGCCACGGGGACGTTCCACCACGCGCCGCCGGCGGCGGTCGAGCGGGCCGGATCGGTCTCGATCACGACGACCGCCGTGCGATCGGCTGCCAGCGCGTGGCGCAGCGCCGGCTCGAGCGCGGCGAGGCTGCCGGCCTTCTCCGCGTGCGCACCGAGCGCGCGCGCATGCGCGACGAAGTCGATGCGCGGCGCCGCGGCGTCGAGCAGGTTGTTGAACGCCTCGCCGCCGCAAGCGTGCTGCAGGCGGTTGATGCAGCCAAAACCGCGATTGTCGAGCACCACGATCGTGAGCTTGTGTCCGAGCGCGATCGAGGTCGCGATCTCCGAGTTCATCATCAGGTAACTGCCGTCGCCGACCAGCACGACGACATCCCGCCCCGGCTGCGCCATCTTCACGCCGAGGCCGCCGGCGATCTCGTAGCCCATGCACGAGTAGCCGTACTCGACGTGATAGGCGCCGGGCCCGTCGGCGCGCCACAACTTGTGCAGCTCGCCCGGCAGGCCGCCGGCCGCGCAGACGACCGTGCCGCGCATGCCGATGACACGATTCGCGAGATCGAGCACCTCGGCATCGGAAGGTGCGATGCCGCCCCGCACGGCGACTGCGGCATCGCGCGCGGCATTCCATTCCTCGACGCGCGCCTGTGCGGCGGCGAGCCACGCGCCCTTGCCGCGCGTCGCCGCGAGCGCCGTCGCGAGTTCTTCGAGACCGCGGCGCGCATCCGCCTGCAGCGTCGTCGCGTCACGCTTCACGAGATCGTGCCGGCAGACATTGAGACTCAGCAGGCGGCTGCCGGCGCGCGGCAGCAGCTGGCCAGAGCCGGTCGTGAAGTCGGCGAGCCGTGTCCCGATGGCGATGATCAGGTCGGCTTCCCCGGCGAGCGCATTCGCGGCACCCGTGCCGGTGACGCCAACGGCGCCGACATTGCACGGATGGTCCCAGGGCAATGCGCCCTTGCCGGCCTGGGTCTCGCACACGGGAATCCCGCGCGTCGTCGCGAATGCGGCCAGCGCTTCGCTCGCCTCCGAGTAGAGCACGCCACCGCCTGCGACGATCAGCGGCTTCTGCGCTCCCGCGATCAGCGCCGCGGCGACGCGCAGCTGCCGCTCATCGGGGCCGAGGCGGAGAGGCTCGTGCAGTCGCGGTTCGAAGAACGATGCGGGGAACCGGCCCGCCTCGGCCTGCACGTCCTGCGGCAGTGCGAGCGTGACGGGGCCGCAGTCGGCCGGATCGGTCAGCACCGACAGCGCCTGCGGGAGCGATGCGAGCAGTTGCTCCGGGCGCATGATGCGGTCCCAGTAGCGGGACACCGGCCGGAAGCAGTCGTTCGCGGTGATCGTCGGATCGCCGAAATGCTCGACCTGCTGCAGCACCGGATCCGGATCGCGGTTCGCGAAGGTGTCGCCCGGGAGCAGCAGCACGGGCAGTCGATTGACGTGCGCGAGCGCCGCCGCCGTCACCATGTTCGTGGCGCCGGGGCCGATCGAAGTCGTGCACGCGATCATGCGTCGCCGGCGCGACGCTTTCGCGAATGCGATCGCCGCGTGCGCCATCGCCTGCTCGTTGTGCGCGCGCCAGGTCGGCAGGCGGCCGCGCTCGGCCTGCAGGGCTTCCCCGAGTCCGGCCACGTTGCCGTGGCCGAAGATCGCGAACACCCCGGCGAACAGCGGTTGCTCGACCGGGTCGATGCGCACGTGTTGCGCGATGAGATAGCGCACGAGCGCCTGGGCCGTGGTCAGCCGCAGGTGCTTCACGCGCGCAGCTCCCGCCAGAGATCCGCGAGTCGTCGATAGCGGGTCGCGAGTTCGTCGACCACCGCGTCGTCCGCGAGCGCGCCGTGCATCCACTCGCGGGCCGGCTGGCCGAAGATGCTGCGCCCGACCGCGAAGCCGCGACAGATCGCGTGCGGCGCCGCGTTCCCGAATCCGGCGCGCAGCTGCGCCTCGGGCGCATCGAGGCCGAGCAACAGGACGCCGTTGCAGTGCGGATCGTATTCCATGATCAGGTCCTCGATGCGCGGCCACGCCGCGCGCGACGGCGGTTCGAGCTTCCACCACGCCGGCCGCACGCCGAGGTTGTAGAAGCGGCGCAACGCGCGCGCGACGGTGGTGTCGTCCACTTCGCGCCCGCGGCCGCTCGCGACGATCTCGAGCAGCAGCTCGCGGCCGAGCTCGCGGGCATCGTGCGCGAGCTCGATCACGCGCTCCTCCTGCGCGAGGCGCAACTCGGGCGGATCGTCCGGATGATAGAACACGAGGCACTTGATCACCTGGTTCGCGGGCCATGCCAGCAGCGGCAGGCCGCTGTGGTTGCGCGGCTCGAGCTCGAGGGGCCGCGAGCCCGGGATCTCGATGGCGCGCCCGACCCAATGGCCCGCATGGGTCATGCGCGACAGTACGTCGGTGCCGTAGCGCTCATCGACGATGACGCCGATGCGGTCACGCCACGGCACCTCGCGCGCGACGCGTTCGACCGCATCGGCCACGAGTGCCTTGAACTGCGTGATGCGCTCGACGGGCTGGCCGACCGTGCCTGCCAGCTGTTCGAGTTGCCGGCGATGATCGAAGGCGAGCACGTACAGGTCGCCCCTCGGACGACGGGTGGTCGTCGCGTCGTGCAGGCGCACGAGCCGCACATCCCGGTCGGGGCGCCGGATGTCCGCGGCGCGCGCGAGGAATTCGTCGAGCTCGATGCGGCTCGGCAATGCCGGCGCACAGCCGTGGCGGGAGACGACGAGCGCTCCGCAGGCGTTGCCGAGCGCCCCCGCGCGTGGCCAGTCGTCCCCCGCGAGGCGTCCGCACAGGAGCCCCGAGAGGAACGCATCGCCGGCGCCGAGCGTGTTCAGCACTTCGACCGGAAAGCCCGGCACGTCGATCGCCTCCCCGGTCGGCGGATGGATCGTGCAGCCGGCCGCCCCGCGCTTGACGACGATCGTCGCGGTGCCGGCCTCGCGTATCGCCGCACGCGCCGCGTCGGTGTCGGCGTGGCCGCCCGCGATGCGGATTTCCTCTTCGGTGCCGACGACGAGATCGCACTCGGGCAGGATCGCCGCGATGCGCCGGGTCACCTCGGGCGAGGCGACGAAGCGGTTCGCGCCGTCACCGGCGCCGGCGAGCCCCCACAGCACGGGCCGGTAGTCGATGTCGAATACGACCAGCGTGCCCAGCGCGCGCGCGAGCCGGACCGCCTTCATCACCGCCGCGGCCGTCGACTCGCTCGACAGGTGTGTCCCGGTGATCGCGATCATGCGGCTCGAGCCGATGTACGCGGCATCGAAGTCGTCCGCCGTGAGGCCCATGTCCGCACAGTTCTCGCGATAGAAGATGTGCGGGAATTCGTTGCGCCCCGCGATGCCGAGCAGCACCAGCGCGGTGAGGCGACGCGGGTCGGTCGCGACGTGGCTCACGTCGACCCCCGCCCCCTCGAGCGTGGCGCGCACGAAGCGGCCCATCGGCTCGTCCCCGACGCGCGTCAGCATCGCGGACTTCACCCCGAGCCTCGCGAGCCCGAAGGCGACATTCGCGGAGGAGCCCCCGAGGTACTTCGCGAAGGTCTGTACGTCTTCGAAGCGGCCGCCGATCTGCTGGCCGTAGAGATCGACCGCCGCGCGCCCGAGGCAGATGACATCGCGCGGGCGCGCCGTGCCGGCCGCGGTTTCAGCCATCACCCGGCTCCGCCGGCCACCAGAACTGCGCGTCGGGCCGCATCGTCCACGCGTGCTCCGCCGTGAACTCGGGCACGGTGTAGGGCCGATCCGGCAGGTGCCGGATCACCCATGAGTAGTACATCCCGTAGCCGGGCGCCGCGCATTGCGCATGGTCGAATCCCGCCGGAATGCAGAGCGTGTCGTACTCGCGCACCTTGACGACGGCGTCGCCGAGTTCCGCGTGCCCATAGCCCTGCGGGGCCGTGAAGCGGTAGTGGTAGATCTCGGGTTGCGGGTGATGATGCGGCGGGTAGCTCGACCAGCCGCCCGGGAACGTGACGACTTCGCCGAGCACGAGCTCGACCGCGGGCGGCGAGTTGCGCGTGTCGAAGATCGTGCGCACGAAGCGCAGGCTGCGATCGCGCACCTGGCCCTTGCCGCGATGCTCGTTCGGCACTTCGGCGGGGCGAAACACCCGTGGCGCGAAATCGCGCACGTTCGCCGTGTCGTAGACGGTCAGCTCGCAATCGGTGCCCGCGACCAGCGAGACGGGCGTACCTGCCGCCACGTGCAGGCAGCTCGCTGATTCGTCGAACAGCGACGCGCGCGACAGCACGGCCTCGCGGTCGCCCCCACGCGCGCGCACCTCGCCCGACATCAGCAGCCACGCGGTTTCGCGCACGACCGGCGCGCTCCACGCCTCACCGGCGCCGAGGCGCAGCACGCCGAGGCCGAGACCCGTGCCGTGCGCCGGGTCCGCCGCTCGCGTGATCGCGGTGAAGCCCGGTGCAAAGCCACCCCGGTGCGTCGTGATGTGGCTCACCGGCCCACGTCCGTCCACGCGCCACTCGCGTGCGATGCTTCGATCGCTTCCATGACCGATTGCACGCGCGCGCCTTCGTGGAAGTCGGGTGAGGCCGGTGCACCGCCCGCGACCGCCCGCAGCAGGTTGCGCGCTTCGATCACCTTCAGGTCGTTGTAGCCGAGGCCGTGACCGGGCGCAGGGCAGAAGGGCCGGTAGTCCGGGTGCTCCGGGCCGGCGAGCAGCGTGCGAAAGCCGCTGCGCGCGGCGCCCGCGGCGGCGTCATACCAGCGCAGCTCGTTCATGCGTTCCTGGTCGAACCCGAGGGCGCCGCGTGTGCCGAAAATCGCGAACGCGAGGCCGCATTTCAGCCCGGTCGCGACCCGGCTCACTTCGAACGTGCCCTGTACACCGCCCGCGAACTCGACCATGGCGCGCGCGATGTCCTCGTTCTCGACCGCGCGGGCGGCGCCGCTCGCCGGATCGCGGCGGGTTCGGTGCACGACCTGCAGCCGGCCGTTCACCCGCGCGATGCCGCCGAGCAGGAAGTGCGCGAGGTTGATCAGGTGCGAACCGAGGTCGGCGAGCGCCCCGCTGCCCGCGAGTGCGCGGTCGCAACGCCAGCTCCAGGGCACCGACGGGTCGCTCATGTAGTCCTCGAGGTAGCTGCCGCGGAAGGCGTAGACCTCGCCGAGTTCACCGGCCGCGACCATGTCGCGCGCCACCTGCAGCAGCGGGTTGCAGATGTAGTTGAAGCCCATCATGTGGCGGACGCCGGCCGCATCGGCGGCGGCCGCGATCTCGCGTGCTTCACGGGCCGTGTTGGCGAGCGGCTTTTCGCACCAGACATGCTTGCCGGCGGCGATCGCCGCGAGCGCCATTTCCCGATGCAGGTGGTTCGGCGTGCAGATGTCGACCACGTCGACCGCGGGGTCCGCGACGAGTTCGCGCCAATCGCCGGTGGCGCGGGCAAAGCCGAGCGCGTCGGCCGCCTTGCGCGCCCCCGCCGGCGTCGTGTCAGCCAGCAGCTCGCAGACCGGCGCGGCAATGTCGGCGAACACCGCCCCGACCGTGTTGAGTGCGATGGCGTGCGTGCGGCCGATGAAGCCGGTACCGATCAGTCCGATTCTGGCGCGGGTCATGGGAGTTGCGACGATATCGAAATAGAATCAGCATTTCAAGAACATGAAATCGTGAAATTTCTATTCTATTCCTCGGGCAGCGCGACGGGACCGCGGGTTTCCAGCGAGCGCTGGGCCGCATTCGCGAGCCGCAGGGCCTGCCGGCCATCCTCGCCGGTGGCAAGGGCGGCGGCCTCGCCGCGCAGTGCGCGCACGAACTCGTCGAGTTCATCGCGGTAGGCGGCGGCGTAGCGCTCGAGGAAAAAGGGCAGCGCCGGCTCGCGCGTGAAGCCGCCGGCATCGGCCGTCTCGACGGTCGTGGCGGGCACGTTGTCGGCGCGCAGCAGTCCGCGCGAGCCGAAGATTTCGATGCGCTGGTCATAGCCGTAGGCGCAACGGCGGCTGTTCGTGATCTGGCACAGTTCTCCGCCCGCACCTTCGAGCACCACGACAGCGGTGTCGATGTCGCCGGCGGCGCCGATGGCCGGATCGACCAGCGCGCTGCCGCGCGCGTACACGCTCACCGGCGTCGCGCCGAGCAGCCAGCGCGCCATGTCGAGGTCGTGGATCATCATGTCGCGGAAGAGCCCGCCGGAGCGTGCCACATAGGCCGGCGGAGGCGGTGCCGGATCGCGGCTCGTGATGCTCACGACCTCGACCTTGCCGGCGCGTCCTGCCGCGATCTCGCGATGCAGGCGCCGGAAGGCGGGGTCGAAGCGCCGGTTGAAGCCGAGTGCTAGCAGCACCTTCGACTGCGCCGCGACCGCGATACTCGCCTCGGCGCGCGCCAGGTCGAGGTCGAGCGGCTTCTCGCAGAAGATGGCCTTGCCGGCCCGCGCGCCTGCGGCGATCAGCGCGGCGTGCGTGTCGGTCGAGCTCGCCACCAGGATCGCGTGCACGGCCGGGTCGGCGAGCGCCGTGGCGGCGTCGCTCACGGTGGCACCGGTCGTGTCCGCGAGGGCGCGGGCGGCCGTGGGCGACACATCGACGACATGGCGCAAGCGCACGTCCGGGCGCGCCGCGAGGTTGCGGGCATGGATCTGGCCGATGCGGCCGGCGCCGAACAGCGCGAATCCGATCATCAAGCCTGCCCTTTGTGCGAACGGCGCTCCATCTGGAACGCATAGCTGATGACGAGCGTCTGCGCGAGGCACAGGGACGCAGTCAGCGAGCGGAACTGGCGCACTTCGGCATCCTTGGTCTCGAACACGACGTCGGCATCGCGCGCGATGGGCGAGAGGCGCGTGTCGCTCAACGCGAGAACGCGGGCACCGCGCGCGCGCGCCTGTTCGACCACCTCGGCCGTCTCCTTCGCATACGGGCGGAAACTGATCGCGATCAGCAGGTCGCCTTCGCGCGCCATGCCGCCCTGCTCGGCGAGCATGCCGGCCACGCCGTCGATCAGGTAGGCGCGCTTGTCGTCGACATGCCGCAATGCGTACGCGAGATACGCGGCGACCGGAAATGCACGGCGCAGGCCGATGATATAGACGGCACGCGCATCGTGGATCAGTGCGACCCCCGCCTCGAGATCGGCACGGCGGGTCGATTCCTTCAGGTGTTCCAGCGCGATGATGTTGCTGTCGGCGAATTCCTGCATCAGCTCGTGGGGCGAGAGCACGTCGACGCCGCCCGAACGCTCGTTGAACTGGCGGATGCGGTCGGCATAGCTCGGGCTCGGCGCGAACGCGAGCAACTCGTCGCGAAAGAGCTTCTGCATGTCGCTCGCGCCTTCGTAACCCATCGCCTTCGCGAAGCGCACGACCGTCGAGGGCTGCACCCGGCAGCGCTCGGCGATGACCGCGAGCGTCTGCAGGCCCATGTCGTTCGGGTGGTCGAGCACGAACTGCGCCACCTGCTTCAGGCGCGGGCTCAGGCGGTCGTACCGGCGCACGATCTCGTTGCGCAACATCTCGACGTCTTTGGCTGGCATGGCCGGATCCTAGTCGAAATGGAAAATATGTTCCAACTATCGAACAGAAATTTCAGCCATGTCGGGCCGGCGCATGCGCTCGGGGTCGGGTCTCAGTGGCCTGCCGCACGGACCCAATATAGAACATAAATTTCACACGTTGCAAAAGACAAAATTCCTGTTCTATACTCGGCCGCGAATGGAACCATGATTCCATGCCGCAAGGGGTAAGGGCTGTGTCAGCACCTGGTCGTTCGCTCGTTCGCCGTATCTCCCCGTTGTTCGTGGCCTTCGCTGCGGCGTTCGCCGGCCTGCAGGGCGAGGCGCTGGCCGGGGAGATCGCCGGTCGTGTCACCGACGCCACGACGGGGCGGCCGCTGCCGAATGCCACGGTGCGGGTGCAGGAACTCAACCGCACGGTGAAAGCCGACCGGTCGGGAGCCTATCGCATCACCGACGTGCCCGGGGGTTCCTATACGATCAAAGCGGAATTCGTCGGATTCGCCGACAGTACGGCGAGCGTCACGGTTGCCGCGACGGGGGTCGCGACGCAGGCGATCGCGCTGTCGGGACTCGACATCGAAGAAGTGACCGTGACGGGTTACCGACTCGCGCAGGCCACGGCGCTCCAGGACAAGAAGTCGGCCAAGTACATCAAGGAGTCGGTCACGGCCGACGACGCCGGCAAGCTCCCCGACCAGAACGCCGGCGACACGCTTGCGCGGGTCACCGGTGTGTCGGTCACCACGGACCAGGGTGAGGGCCGCTACGTGACGATCCGCGGCATCGACGCCGCGCTCAGCAATGTCACGATCGACGGCCAGACGATCGGCTCGCCCGAAGGCGACACGCGACGCGTGGCGCTCGACACGGTGCCCGCCAACATCCTCTCGAAGCTCGAAGTCATCAAGTCGGTCACGCCCGACCTCGATGGCAACGCCATCGGCGGCACCGTGAATATCGTCACGCCGAGCGCCTTCGACGACCCCGATGGCCGTGCGTTCTCCGCGACCGCGGACTACGGCTATTCCGACCTCGGCGAGCATCACCCGTGGGGAGCGAGCGCGGCGTGGAGCCGGCTCATGGCCGACGACCGCTTCGGTGTCGTGCTGTCGGCCAGCTATTCGGACCGCAAGTTCACGTCGCACAACGTCCAGGGCGGAGACCCGTGGCAGGAAGAGGGCGCCTACCTCGTGCCGGACGAACTCAACATCCGCGACTACCTGATCCGGCGGGTGCGCAAGGGCCTGGTCGCCAATTTCGAGTTCCGGCCGAACGACACGGTGAAGCTGCACTGGCGCAACATCGTGAACCGCTACGAAGACACCGAGTTGCAGCCCGAGATCACCTACGACTACAGGAACGGCGACCTCGAGAACCAGACGCCGACATCCGGTCTGTTCACCGAGGGTGAAGGCAAACGCGAGAACTCCGAGCGCCTCGAGATCCAGAAGATCCTCTCTTCGACGCTCGGCGGCGAGTTCGAGATCGGCGACTGGACGCTGAACCTGACGGCGACGTACGGCAAGACGGAGCAGGACACGCCCTACGACAATGCGTGGACGTTCGAACTCGACAGCGAAATCCCGATGACCTACGACACGTCGGACTACTACTTCCGTGTCGACGCCGGCCCCGAATTCTACGACGCCGCGAACTTCGAGTTCGACGAAACCGCGCAGGGCGGCCAGTTGATCGAGGAGAAGCTGCGCGTCGGCCAGGTCGATCTCAGGAGAGACTTCGATCGGGGCAGCCGCAGCGGCTACATCAAGGCCGGCGCGAAGTTCATCGGCCGCAAGAGCGACAGCAACCAGGACATGATCGTGTACGACGGCTTCGACGGTGACCTGCTGCTCTCCGATGTCGCGCGGGCCGGCGATCCGGGCTTCTATCGCGATGTGCGACCCTACTACACGTTCGGGCCCTATCCCGATTACCGTGCCGCGCAACGCTTCTTTGCGACCAACCAGGCCCTCTTCGAGGTGAATCCTGCCGACACCGTGTCCGAATCCTATGGGGTCGACTTCACCGTGAAGGAGGACGTGACGGCGGGCTACATGATGGGCTCGTTCGACATCGGCACCGTCACGCTGATCGGCGGCGTACGCGTCGAGCGCACGGAGACCGACTTCACGGCGTATGACGTGCAGATCGTCGACGACAACGTGACGGATCCGCCGCCGCAGGTGAGGGGCACGAAGAACTACACGAACTGGATGCCCGGCCTGCAGATGACCTGGGCAGTACAGCCCGACCTCATCGCGCGCGCGGCGTGGACCAACACCATCGGCCGGCCCTCGTACGAGCAGACCGTGCCGTTTCGCCTCTTCGAGATCGAAGAAGACGATCCGGGCGTGTACGAAGGCGCCATCGAGATGGGCAATCCGAACCTCGATCCGCTCGAGTCCATGAACTTCGATGCCGCGCTCGAATGGTACCTCGAGCCCGCCGGCATCCTGAATGCGGGCGTGTTCTACAAGGACATCGACAACCCGATCTTCACGCGCATCCAGACACTCGAGGATATCGACTTCGAAGGCCGGTTCTACTCCGAACTCGAGATCCAGCAGGCGCAGAACGCCCGTAGCGGCAACATCTTCGGCGTCGAGCTCGGTTACCAGTACCAGTTCCGCCGGCTGCCCGGCCTGTTCCGCGGCCTCGGCGTGTCGCTCGGCTACACCTGGACGGACAGCGAGGCGGATGCGCCGGACCGCACCGCCAAGGTGCCGTTCTTCCAGCAATCCGAGCACGTCGGCAACGTCTCGCTGTACTACGAACTCGCCGGGCTCGAGTTGCGCCTCGGCTATGCCTACCGCAGCGAGTACCTGTACGCGCTGGGCGATGCACCCTCGGAGGACCTGTATATCGACACGCACGGGCAGCTCGATTTCAAGGCGAGCTACGACGTCACGAAGCACGTGAACGCCTTCGTGCAGATGCAGAACATCACCAACGAGCCGCTGCGCTACGTGAGCGGCACGCGCGCGCGTCTCGCGGAGAACGAGTTCTACTCCTGGAGCATCCTCGCGGGCGTGAACGTGAAGTTCTGAAGACCGCGTGCGGGCGGCGAGCCGCGAGCGGCCGGCGGCCGTGTCCGCTTCTGGCTGTTCGCTGATCGCCGTTCGCTGTAGTCTCCTTCGATGCCCGCCCGCTCCCTCCGCGGTATCGCATTCATGCTCGCCGCGGTCGCCACCTTCGCCTGCATGGATGCGCTCTTGAAGGCGCTGACCGCGCATTACCCGCCGCTGCAGGTCGCCGTATTGCGCGGCGCGGCGTCGTTGCCGTTCATCGCCGTGCCGCTGCTGCTCGCGGGCCGGGGTCGGGAGCTGCTCGCCCACCGCCCCGGCATGCACGCGCTGCGCGGCCTGCTGATGGTCGTGATCATGGCCGGATTCCTGTACGCGGTGCGGGCGCTGTCGCTCGCCGACGCCTACGCGATTTTTCTGACCGCGCCGCTGATGGTGACGGCGCTCGCGGCGCTCGTGCTGCGCGAGCATGTCGGCTGGCATCGCTGGGGCGCCGTCGCCGTCGGCCTGGCGGGCGCGGTCACGATGCTGCAGCCGTCGGCCTCCGGGCTCGTCCTGTGGGGAGTGATCGGCGCGTTCGTTTCGGCGTTCGCGTACGCGTGCAATGCCATCCTGCTGCGTGTGCTCACGCGCACGGACTCGACGGCGAGCGTCGCGCTCTGGTCGCTCGCGATCATGACCGTCGTGTCGGCTCTGCTCGCCGCGAACGGCTGGCTCGAAGTGCAGGCGGCGCACCTGTGGCAGATCGCGGCCATCGGTCTTGCCGGCGCGGTGGCACAGATGTGCCTCATTGAAGCATTTCGCGCCGCGCCCGCCTCGGTGATCGCGCCGTTCGAGTACACCGCGCTCTTCTGGGGCATCACGATCGACTGGGTCGTGTGGGACGCCTTGCCGTCGCTGCGCGTGCTCACGGGCGGCGCGATCGTGGTCGGCAGCGGCCTCTACATCATCTGGCGCGAGCGTCGGCTCGAGATCACGCCGCCCATCGCGGCGCGCGCCGCGGAAGGCAATGTGCCGCCGTGAGGCGGGGAGTCCGCATGCGACACCGGGGACTCGCCGCATTCGCGCTGCTGTGGCTCGCCGCCCAGGGCGCAGTGGCCGCGGATCGACCGCGCGCACGGGATCTCGGTATCGCGCCCGGCGTGATGGAGCCCGGTCCGCTCGATGCGATCACGGATGTCGCGGGCGTGACGGTGGGCCAGGTGACACTCGTCGCGGGCGATCGCGTGCGCACCGGCGTCACCGCGATCCTGCCCCATGGCGGCAACCTCTTCCAGGAAAAGGTACCCGGTGGCGTATTTATCGGCAACGCCTTCGGCAAGCTCGCGGGATCCACGCAGGTGCACGAGCTCGGCACGATCGAGACGCCGATCGTGCTGACGAACACGCTGGCCGTGGGACCCGCCATCGAGGGCGTCGTCGCGTGGACGCTCGCGCAGCCCGGCAACGAGGCCGTGCGTTCCGTGAATGCCCTCGTCGGCGAGACCAACGACGGCCGGCTCAACGACATCCGGGGCGGGCACGTGACACGCGATCACGTGATCGCGGCGATTCGGGCCGCACAGCCGGGCGCCGTGGAGGAGGGCGCGGTCGGCGCGGGCACGGGAACCATCGCCTTCGGCTGGAAGGCCGGCATCGGCACTGCATCGCGCCGTGTACCGCTCGGCGCGGATCGCTGGACCGTGGGGGTGCTCGTGCAGGCCAACTTCGGCGGCCGGCTCACCATCGCGGGCGTGCCGGTGTGGCGGCAGCTCGCGCCGCCGGTCGACCGGCGCGCCGTGTCGGCCGACGGCTCGTGCATGATCGTGGTCGCCACCGACGCCCCGCTCGATGCGCGCAACCTCGAGCGCCTCGCTGCGCGGGCCATCTACGCCCTGGCGCGCACCGGCTCGACCTATGCGAACGGCAGCGGCGATTTCGCGATCGCCTTCTCGACGCAGCGCGCCCCGCGCGACAGGCTGCCCACCGACATCGTGTCGCCGCTCTTCGAAGCGGTCATGGACGCGACCGAGGAAGCGGTCTACAACTCGCTGCTGCGGGCCACCGACACGACAGGCAACGGCCACACGGCGCGCGCGCTGCCGATCGGGTCGCTCGAGTCCCTGCTCACCACGCCACGCTGACGCCCTTCGTCTTGAGATAGGGCTCGAGCCCTTCCTTGCCGAACTCGCGTCCCCAGCCGGACTGCTTGTTGCCGCCGAACGGCATCGCGGGATCGACCGCCGCGTGCATGTTGACGCTCACCTGGCCGGAATCGATCCGGCGCACCATGCCGAGCGCGCGGCCGATGTCGCGCGTCCACACGCTGCCCGAGAGGCCGTAGATCGTGGCATTCGCTTCGCGCGCGACACGCTCGAGGTCGTCGTCGCCGAAGGACTGCACGCACAGCACCGGGCCGAAGATCTCGCTTCTCACCGGTGTCATGTCGGCGTTCATGCGCGCGAACACCGTGGGTTCGAAGAACCAGCCGGGGCGCGACGGCGCGCCGCCGCCACACACGAGCTCGCCACCCTCGCGCCGGCCCGCCTCGACGAAGCCCCGCACGCGCTCACGCTGTTCGGCCGAGATCAGCGGGCCGAACTGCGTCGCGGGGTCGAGCCCGTGGCCGAGCTGCATCGCGCGCGCAATCTTCGCGACGCCTTCGACGACCTGGTCGTGCACCTTCTCGTGCACGTAGAGCCGCGTGCCGGCCATGCAGTTCTGGCCCTGCAGGAAAAAGCACGCGCGCGCGGCACCCGGGATCACCTGCTCGAGCACGGCGTCGTCGAACACGATCACGGGCGATTTGCCGCCGAGTTCGAGCGACACCTTCTTGAGGTTGCCCGTGGCGGCCTTGACGATCAGACGCCCGACTGCCGTCGAGCCGGTGAACGCGATCTTGTCGACGCCGGGGTGCGCGGCGAGCGCCGCACCCGCTGTCTCGCCGAATCCGGTGACGACGTTGACGACACCGTCCGGCACGCCGGCTGCGGTGCACAGCTCCGCCATGCGCAGCGCCGTGAGCGGCGTCAGCTCGGCCGGCTTGAGGACGAGCGTGCATCCGGCCGCGAGCGCCGGCGCGAGTTTCACCATCAGCATCGGGAGCGGCGCGTTCCAGGGCGTGATCGCGCCGACCACGCCGATGGGCTCGCGCAGCGTGAACGACAGCACCTCGCCGGGCCGGCGCCCTTGCGGCGCCGCGGGGATCGTCGCGCCCTCGATCTTGGTCGGCCATCCCGCGTAGTAGCGGAAAAACTCGGGCGCTAGGTTGCGCACGACATGCTGCGCCACCGCGAGCGGCTGGCCATTGTCGAGCACTTCGAGCTCGGTCAGTTCCGCGGCGTGCTGCTCGACCAGGTCCGCGAGCTTCCACAGCACGCGGCCGCGCTCGGCCGCGGTGAACTTCGACCATGGGCCCGCAAACGCCGCGCGTGCCGCTGCCACCGCGGCATCGATATCGGCCGCTTCGCCGGCCGCCGCCGTCGCGATCTTCCCTCCCGTACCGGGATCGAACACGTCGAAACGCCGGCCCGCGAGCGGCGCCACCCATCGGCCGCCGATGTAGAGCGTGTGGGGACGGGCGAGGAAGGCCTGCGTGGCCGTGGAGGGGCTGGGCGGTGGGGTCATGGCACACATGCTAGCGCGGCCGGAGCCCGGGAGCCGTCCGCAGGGTAGCCGCGTGACGGACGCCACGCGCGCGCGGTGCGCTGGCGCTTGTTCTAAGCTCCGCCCATGGCCGCCAATGCCGAGACCCTCCCGCTCGCCCGCTCCGCCCCCTGGCGCCTGCACCTCGGCTGGGGTATCGGCACGCTCGGCGCCTCGCTCGTGCTGAACGGCTTCTCGTTCCTGGTGCCGTATTTCCTGACGACCGTACTCGGCATCACCGCGGCGACCGCCGCGATGCTGCTCTTCATCGCGAAGGCATGGGACATCGTCGCGAATCCGCTGATGGGCGTCCTGAGCGATCGCACGTCGACCCGTTACGGCCGCCGTCGCCCCTACCTGCTGCTCGGCGCCCTCGTCACGTCGCTCGCGTTCGCGGGTGTCTACAGCCTCGGCCTCACGCCGTACGCGCATACGCTGTGGTTCGTCACGATCGCGCTCGCGCTGGTCGGCACGGGCTACACGATCTTCAACGTGCCGTACATGGCGATGCCGGCGGAGATGCTCGACGATTACAAGGACCGCACGCGGCTGATGGCGTGGCGCGTCTTCTTCATCGGCATCGGCACGTTCCTCGCCGGCGGGCTCGCGCAGCGGATCGCCGAACTCGCCGGAGGCGGCGCGCGCGGCTATGCGGTGATGGGGGTGGTGTTCGGCGGCGGCATCTTCGTGTTCATGGCGGCGGCCTTCTTCGGCACGGCCGGCGCGCGCTTCACGGAGCGCGAACGCAAGTCCGTGCCGCTCGCCGAGCAATGGCGCACGGGGCTCGCGAACCGGCCGTTCGTGGCGCTCCTCGGCACGAAGTTTCTGCAGCTCTTCGGCCTGTTCACCAATACCGCGACGGCCATCTTCGTCGTGCGCTTCGTGATCGGCCGCGAGAGCCCGGGCGAATGGATGCTGTGGTTCGTCGGCGCCGCCGGGCTCATGCAGATCGTCACGATTCCGCTGTGGCGCCGGATCGCCGTCGCGATCGAGAAGCAGCGCACGTACATCCTCGCGACCTCGATATTCTGCCTCGTCTCGCTGTCGTGGCTGCTTGCGGGGCCGGAGGAACCGCTGTGGTTCTTCACGCTGCGCGCGGCCGTGAAGGGTGTCGCGGCGTCGGGCCTGCTGCTGATGGGCCAGTCGATGCTGCCGGACACGATCGAGTACGACTACCGGCGCACGGGCATGCGGCGTGAAGGCATTTACTCGGCGCTCTACAGCTTCGTCGAGAAAGTCGCGGCCGCGCTCGCGCCGTCGATCCTGCTCGTGGTGTACGCGCTGGTCGGGTTCCAGTCGCGCTCGCCGGTGCAGACGCCCGGGGCGATCGAGGGGATCAAGTGGGCGGCGGCGCTGTTGCCCTGCCTGTATTTCGCCTTGTCGATTCCCTGCCTCGCGTTCTATCGACTGACCGAGGAGATCCTGAAGGGCGCGCGCCGGGCATGAGCGGCCGACGATGACGTCCGCGTTCTGGCGTTCGCACGCACTGTGGCCCCTCGCGGCCTATCTCGTCGCGATGGGCCTCCTCGCCGGCCTGCACCTCGATACGGCGATCGCCGCGCACGCGTTCTACGACGCGACGGGCGGCTGGTTCGGCCGCGGCAGCGTCTGGGCGGAAGGGGTCATCCATACCGGCGGCGGCGCCGTCGTACGGCTGGTCGGCCTCGTGGCGCTCGCCGCGCTCCTGGCGAGCTGGCAAGCGACGCGCCTCGCGCCGTATCGGCGTGCGCTCCTCTACTTCGTGCTCGCTCTCGCGCTGACGAACGGCCTGACGGGGCTGCTCAAACACCTGACCAATGTCGATTGCCCGTGGGATCTCGATCTTTTCGGCGGGCGCTTCCCGTATGTGGGCCTCTTCGCCGATCGGCCCGATACGCTGCGCCGCGCGGCCTGCTTTCCCGGCGCGCATTCGGCGTCGGGGTTCGCGCTCGTCGCGCTCTATTTCGTGCTGCGCGACATCGATCGCGGCAAGGCCTGGATCGGCCTCGCAACCGGTGTCGGGCTCGGCGCGGTGTTCGCGTTCGCGCAGGAGGCGCGCGGCGCGCATTTCCTGTCACACGACGTGACGAGTGCCGCGATCGCGTGGGCCGTGAGCCTCGCGCTCTATGCCGCATTCCGGAGCCGCAGCACGACCTTGCCGGCGTTGCGGCCGGCGAGCAGGTATTCGACCGCATCCGCCGCGGACTCGAGCCCGACGAAGGGGGTCGGATCGACGAGCGCGCGCAACTCGCCGCGGTAGTGCAGGTCGAGGATGCGGCGCGCCGCATCGTCGAAGTACTGCGGAAACGCGGGGTTCTGGAACGCGCGCACCGACGCCGATTTCCAGTAGAGCTTGTGGTAGATGCGCGGGTGCGGCACATCCTCGACAGGCTGGTCGAAATCGGAGGTGTGTCCGCTCACGATCAGGCGGCCGTACATCGCGAGATGATCGAGGAAGGCATCGAAGATTTCGCCGCCAACCGAGTCGTAGGCGATGTCGAGGCCGCGCGGGTACTCGCGTGCGAGCACTTCGCGCAGCGATTCCGTGCGGTAGTTCACCACCCGGTCGGCACCGAGCTCGCGCAGCAGCGCGGCCTTGTGATCCGCGCCGGTGAGCGCGATCACGTGGTTGCCCGCGCGCTTCGCGAGCTGCACGACGAAATTGCCGAGCCCGCCGGCGGCGGCGGACACCGCGATCGTCTCGCCGCTCTTCATGTCGGCGATGCGCTCGAGCGCCACCATGGCCGAGACGCCCGAGGCGATCAGCGCGAGGATCTCGGGCGACGGCTCCCGCACGCGGATCACGCGCGCCACGTCCGCCGTCTGGTACTCGCGATACGCGCTGCCGAGCTTCACGATGGCGACGGCATCGCCGATGCGCAGGTGTTCCACGCGCTCGCCGAGCGCGACGATCTCGCCGATCGCCTCGACGCCCATGTCCCAGGGCGGCACGACATCCACATAGCGGATCGTATTGCGGCACAGGTTCTGGTCGAAAATGGCATTGACGCCCGCGTAATGGTTCCGGATCAGCACCTGGCCGGGACCCGGTGCGACGGCGGGCGACTCGACGATGCGGGTCGAGCTGCGAAACTCGCCCGTCAGCCGGTGGATGACGATTTTCCGGTATGACTGCAACATGGGCGCGCGATCATAAGCGAAAGGAAGGTGCGACATGGCGACAGTTCTCGTCACCGGGGCGAACCGCGGACTCGGGCTCGAGTTCGTGCGGCAGTACGCGGCGGCCGGCTGGGACATCATTGCGTGCGCCCGCCGACCGCAGGCCGCGACGGACCTCGTGGCCCTCGCGCAGGCGAGCGGCGGGCGCGTCGTGGTCGAGCCGCTGGATGTCGCCGACCACGCGAGCGTGGATGCGGCCGCGCGACGGCTGGACGGACGCGCGATCGACGTGCTGCTGCTGAACGCGGGTACGATGGGTGGCGGCAGCCGCGTGGGCACGGGCTACCCGGCGAGCCGCTTCGGCGCGGTGAACTACGAGGACTGGGACACGATCTTCCGGGTCAATGTCATGGGTCCCATGAAGGTCGCGGAAGCGTTCGTCACGCATGTCGCACGCTCGGCGCAGAAGAAGTGCGTGGCGATCTCGAGCATCGTCGGCTCGATCGCGAGCATCCGCTCGGGCGGGCTCTATGCCTACCGCGGCAGCAAGGCTGCGCTCAATGCCGTGGTGAAATCGCTCGCGATCGATCTCGCGCGGCTGCACGGCATCGTCGTCGCGCCCGTCCATCCGGGCTTCGTGCGCACCGACATGGGCGGGCCGCGCGCCGACATCGACGCGCCCGAGAGTGTCGCGGGCGTGATCCGCGTGATCGAAGGCCTCGATGCCGCGAAGGCGGGGCGCTTCTGGCGCTACGACGGATCCGAACTGCCCTGGTGAGTGCCGGCGACGCGGGTGCGCGCCAGCGTATCCGGCGTCGGGACGTAGCGGTGCTGCCTGAACAGTTCGTAGGCCGTCTGGTAGTAGGCGATCGCGAGCGAGTCGAGCGCGGGATCCGGGGGCGCGGGCCGGTATGAGTTCGTCGCGGCGTCGTAAGTCACGTTCTCCACGGCCTTCTTGAGCCCGAGGATCGACAACTCGCCGTCGCGGTAGATCGCGACGTCGTGGTTGTGGCTGAAGAACGCTACGCGATCCTTCGCCGGCGTGTGCAGCACATCCTCACCGAAGAACGGGGCGCTGTAAGGCAGGCCGAGGAGGCCGAGCACGGTAGGCGCGACGTCGATCTGCGTCGTGAGCGCGTCGACGCGACCGGGCGCCACGTGCTTCGGCGAGTAGATCAGCATCGGGATGTGATAGGTCGCGAGCGGGATGCTCTCGCGTCCGTATACCCGCGCGCCGTGGTCGGCGACGATCACGAACAGCGTGTCGTCGAACCAGCGGTGCCGCGCGGCTTCCCGCAACAGGTAGGCTTGCGCGTAGTCGGCATACCGCACGCCCGCTTCGCGACCGCCGCCCTCGGGCTTCACGCCGGGAACGCCTGCGCGAAACGTGTAGGGCTTGTGGTTCGACGTGTTCATGATGATCGCGAAGAACGGCTTGCCGCTGCCCGAGAACGTGTCGAAGCGCTGCATCGCCAGGTCGTACAGGTCTTCGTCGGCGACGCCCCAGATGTTCTCGAATCGCACCGGCCCCTCGATCGCGCGGCGGTCGGCGACGTCGTAGCCGTTGCCCGCGAAGTACGCGTTCATGTCGTCGAACTGCCCGTAGCCGCCATAGAAGAAGTGAGTGCTGTAGCCGAGGCCCCGCATCACGCTGCCCCAGTTGGCGATGCCCGCGTTGCCCGGCCGGTGCAGGATCGAGGTCGAAGGGATCGGCGGTATCGACGCCGTGATCGCCTCGAGGCCGCGCACGGTGCGGGTGCCGGACGCGTACATGTGGGTGAACGCGAGCCCCTGCTTCGAGTACTGGTCGAAGAACGGCGTCCAGTCCCGGTCGCCGCCGTACGCGCGACTGAACTCTGCGCCGAACGACTCACTGACGACGACGACCACGTTCAGCCGGCCGAGGCCCTCCGGCCGCGCCGGGAACGTCCGGTCGAGCCTGGTGGCGTCGAGAAAGCGGCCATCGCCCTGCGCGAGCGCCGCGCGCAGCACGCGCCGGTTCGCCGCCGGGTCGCGCGTCGCGTAGTAGGCGTGATAGTCGATTTCGCTCGTGCGCAGCGCATTGAAGAAGCTGCCCGCGCCGTTGGCCGCGATCTCGTTCGCCACGCGATTGGTCGAGTACGAGAAGCTGTCCTTGTCGATGCCGGCGATCGCGCCGGCGAGCAGCAGGGCGTAGATCGCGAAGACGCCAGCGCGCCCGCGCCAGGTCGTGGCAGCCTGTGCACCGGTGCGCAGCGGCCCGCGCAGCGCGAACGCCGTGGCGATCGACAGCAGTGCGACGACCGTGGCGACCGTCACCACCGGGTAAGCGGTCCAGATGTCGCCGAAGACTTCGGTCGGGTAGAGCAGGTAATCGACCGACACGAGATTGAAGCGCGCGTCGAATTCCTCGAAGAAAAAGTACTCGACCGCCGCGAGAAACGTGAGCCCGAAGAATACGAGGGCCGGAAACACGATCATCAGTCTCCGCATCGCACGCGACCGGAAGGCGCGATCCGGCAGCCACCACGCGAGCAGCGCAAAGGGCGCGAACAGGTACAGCGCCTCCACGGTGTCGGCGGCGAGCCCGGTCACGGACGAGTCGAAGAAGCCGACATCCGAAACGCCCGAGGCGCGCCCGAAGGACCACCACAGCGCGGCGCGCAGCAGCAGCCCGAGCGCGAGATACCAGGCGAAGAGGACGAGCAGCGGCTGGAAGCGCTGTGCAGCGGATCGGAGCATGTCAGAAACTCTTGTATGTCTTCAGGAGGAATTGCATCGACTTGATCGACGGGTCGCCGTCGAGCGGGAACGCGAGATCGACGTGCAGCACGTTGCCGAGCGCCGAGCGCGTATTGCCGAACCGCAGGCCGATTCCGACATCCCGCAACGTGCCGAATTCCGGTACGTCGAGTGCGCTCGCGCCCCAACTGCGGCCCACGTCGGCGAATACCGCGGCACCGACCCGCGCCAGGCGGAACGGGTACCAGTCCGTGAAATAGCGGCCCTCGACCGTCAGCAGTGCGCGCGCGGTGCCCGTCTGGTAACGCAGCGGGTAGCCGCGCAGTCCCGTGTCGCCGCCGAGCAGTACTTCGTGGTCGAGATCGAGCGCGGAGCCGGCATCGGCCGCGAGGCCCACATACAGCACGGTGCGATCGGTCGCGCGCCAGAAATAGCGCGCGCTGCCGGACGCGAGCGAGTCGCGCACATCCCTGCCCTCGAGCCGTGCGCGCCAGCGGCCGGCGATGAACAGGCTCTGATCGTGCGGCAGGCGAATCCCGCGGCTCGCGTCGAGCGTCGTGATCACGGCCTCCCGGTTCGCGCCGAGGGCGGGCTGCGACCACCCGAGTTCGGCCGACAGCCGGGTGCCGAATGCGAGATCCTCGGTGCGGCCGATCTGGTCGAGGTTGTGCGTCGTCGCGAAGTCGTCCTGCAGCAGGTCGAAGCGCAGGTAGGGATACGCGAGTGTGCGATCGGCGGGCAGGGGCCCGGCGAGGGCCGTATCCGCGCGTTCGAATCGCGACCGGTCGTAACGGAAGCCGGCTGTCCAGCGCCGCGCCCAGTCGTTGCGCAGGCCGGCGGACCAACCCGCATGGATATCGAACGCCTGGCGATCGGCGCGCCAGGCGTCGACGCGCTCGCCGAGTGCGTAGCGGGGCTCGATCTGCGAGAGGGAGTCTCCGCTGAAACCCGCGCTCCAGCGCGAGTCGAGCGCAAAGAAGGGCCGCTCGAAGCCGAGCGACCAGCCGCTGCCGTCGTCGCTGTCGGTGTACGACACGCGACTCGTCCAGCGCGACCCATAGACGGCCGGATCGAACCACGCGACACCCAGCGAAGTGCGATCCACATCATGCCGGTAGCCGGCGCTGAGCTGCTTGCCCCGCCCGAACAGGTTCAGCTCCTCGATTTCGGCGCCCAGTGCATTCGCGCCGCCCGCGCGCGAAACGGACAGCCCCGGATTCGTGGTCCAGACGTCGCGGGATCGCACGCTCACGTCGACGACACCGTCGTGCCACGCGACAGGCCGGATCACGGGCTCCCGCAGGTACCGCTGGCTACGCAGCAGGCGCTCGGATTCTTCGAGCACGCGGCGCGAGTACGGGTCGCCGCTCGCAAACAGCAGCTGGGCGCGGATCGTCGAGGCGCGTGTCTCGACGTGCAGGCGGTTTGCGGCGCGATACAGCACCGCATCCTCGCGCGGGTCGCGCTCATTGAAGATACCGTCGGTATGGATCGTGACGGTGCCGACACGGGCCCCCGCCCGCTCGAGCTCGGCGTCGGACGGGAGCACCCGGGAAGGGTCGTGCGCGACCGTCGCGATATCGGCGGCCGGCACCGGCGCGAGGGCGGCGGACAGCAGCAGGGCAAGAAGGGGGGGGATGGCGCGCATGCAGCCGTTCGACGGCGCCCGCCCGGGAAATCAATTGCCCGCGCGGCGGGCGATTGATATCCACCCCCCGGCCTGTCTAACCTCCTGCCGATGCGAGAGGATGACCGCGCCCTCGTGGCGCGATTGCTCACCGGCGACGAACATGCGTTTCGAAGTTTCTTCGACGGGTATTTCGACCGGCTCTACCGTTTTGCGCTGTCGCGCACGGCGGGGCGCGCCGATGTCGCGGAGGAGGCTGCGCAGCGCGCGATGTGTCGCGCCGTGCGCGCATTGTCGCAGTATCGGGGCGAGGCGGCCCTGTTCACCTGGCTCGCGCAGATCTGCCGCAACGAACTGGCCGATCTCGTCGAGGCCGCGCAGCGGAGCGCGCAGCGGGAGGAAAGCATGGATGCGAGCGTGCACGCGCGGCGCCGCGCCGAAAGTGTCGCGTCGGCGGGACCCTTGCCCGAAGAGCGCACGCACGCGGGCGACGCGGCCGGCGTACTGCGTCGTGTGCTCGACGAGCTGCCCGGACGCTATGGCGAGATCCTGGAGTGGAAGTACCTCGAGGACTGGAGCGTGGAACGGATCGCGGGCGAACTCGGCTCGAGTTTCGAGGCCGCCCAGTCCGCGCTCGCGCGCGCCCGCATCGCGCTGCGCTCGGCGCTCGAGGCGCGGGGTTACGATTGGCGTGAGCTGCTGCCGTGACTGATCACGACGATCATTGGGACGAACTCGACGAAGCGCGCCTCGCGCGCCTCATGCGTTCGGCGCCGCGCGGCGCGCCGGACCCCGACGCGCGCGCGCGCGCGTATGCCGCCGTGCACGCGGAGTGGCAGCGGTCGCAGGCGCTCGCCGCGGCGCGCCCGCGCCGCCCTGTGCGCTGGCTCGCGGCCGCGTCGGTGGTACTCGCCGTGGCAGCGGGTCTCGTGTGGCTCGCGCCGTCCGGCGCGCCGATTGCGACGCTCGATCGCGCCAACGGCCGCGTGGAGATCGCGGCAGCCGGTGCCGAGGCGGGCGACACGCTGCGCCGGCGCACGATCCTCGAGACCGGCAGCGCCTCGGGCGCGCTGGTCAGCTACTCGAAGGACCTCACGCTGCGCGTCGATGCGGACAGCCGCGTGGAACTCGTCGACGCCGCGACGCTGCGGCTCGAAAACGGCCGGGTCTATGTCTCCGTCACCCCCGGCGCGGCAATCGACTATGTCGTGCGCACCGCGCGGGGTGACGTGCGTCATGTCGGTACGCGCTATGCGGTCAGCGCGCACGATGACACGCTCGACGTCGCGGTGCGCGACGGGGCCGTGGAGATCGGCGCGGGTGCGGCGACGGAGCGTGCGGTGGCGGGCGAGCGCATCCGCATCGCGGCCGACGGCAGGGTCGCCCGCGCGCAGGTCGCCACGGACGACCCATTCTGGGCGTGGACCGAGGCGCTGCCCTTGCCGATCGTGATCGAGGGCAAGTCCCTCGACGAGTTCCTGCGCTGGTATACCGCCGAGACCGGGCGTTCCGTGAGCTTTGCCGACGAGGGCGCGCGCATGCGGGCGGCGTCGGCGATCCTGCACGGCTCGGTCGAAGGGCTGCCCGCCGGGAAGGCGCTGGCGATCGTGACGGCGTCGGTCGATCTCGAAGCGGTCGTCCCGGCAAGCGGCCCGGTCGTGATCGGCACGGCGCGTCACTGACGCAGCGTGGGATCGGGGCCTCGCGCCGGCTGCTACCATGCGCCGATGCGCCCCCTCGTGCTGCGACTCGCCCGGGACACCGCGCGGGCGCTGCTGCTGCTCGCCGCGGGCGCGTTGGCGCATGCCATCGAAACCGGTGAGCCACTCGGCGCGGCACTCGATGCGCTCGCACGATCCGGGCTCAATATCGTCTACAGCGACGCACTGATCACGCCGGACATGCGGGTGCGTGCGCCGCCGCGCCCCGGTCCGCTCGCCGAAGTCGCGCGCGAGCTCCTCGCGCCGCATGGGCTCGTGCTCGAGCCCGTGCAGCCCGGGGTCTATGTCGTCGTACGCCGCAGCATCGATGGCGAGGCGGCGATCGACCTCGTCGTCGAGGGCGCGGACGGTCGGCCGGCGCGCGGCGCAGAGGTGACGCTGCGGCCGGGGGATCGGCGCGTCGTCACGGACGCGGGTGGGCGCGCGCGCTTCGGTCCGCTGCCGCCGGGCTCGTACGATGCCGAGGCCGGCGACACGGCGGGCGGCGCGGCGAGACTGCGCGGCATCCGTGTGCACCGGAACGAGCAGTGGAAGGGTGTGCTGCGGCTCGCCGGCGCCGGCGAGCCGCTCGCCGAGGTGAGCGTGCTCGCCAGCCGCTACTCCTTCGACCGGCAATCGCGTCTCGCGCCGGTGGAGTTCACGCGCGAGGATCTCTCGGTACTGCCCGGCCTGGACGAGGATGCGCTTCGCATCACGCGTTTCCTGCCCGGCACCGCAACCAACGGCCTGTCCGCGCGCGCGCATGTGCGCGGCGGGCGCGTCGATGAACTCGGCGTGTATTTCGACGGCGTGCCGCTGTTCGAGCCGTTTCATTTCAAGGATTTCCAGGGCCTGCTCGGCATCCTCGATCCGGCGACGACCGGCAAACTCGATTTCTGGAGTGGCGTAACCCCCGCCCGCTATGGCGGGCGCCTGTCGGGTGTGCTCGACATCACGCCGCGCACCTTCACCGGCGGGAACCACCACGAAGTCGGCGTGAGCCTCCTGTACGCGCACGCGCTGTCGCAAGGCCGCCTCGAATCCCATCCGCTCGAATGGCTCGTCGCCGCGCGCAAGAGCACCATCGAGCAGGTCATGAAACTCGCCGAAGAGCGCTCGGGCGAGCCCGCGTTCCTCGATCTGCTCTCGCGCCTGTCGTGGCACTTCGACGACGGCAGCGACATCGCCGCCGGATGGCTGTTGTTGAACGACGAACTGACCGCGAATCTCTCGGACGACACCGAGCGTGCCCACGCGCGCTACCGCGACGGCACGGCCTGGCTGCGCGGCACCTGGCGAGTGGCGCCGGATACGGCGCTGCGCGGCAGCGTCTCGCGTACCGAGCGGCACACGAGCCGCAAGGGCACGCTCGCACGGCCGGGCAGCGGCGCGGGCGAACTGCTCGACCGACGGTTCATGGACGCGACCACCGCGCGCATCGAACTCGCCGCGGCACGCGGGCGCACCGACGTATCGGTCGGGGTGGAAATGCTGGACCACGATACGTCGTACGAATATCGCGCCGACGCGCTGTTCGATCCGCTGCTCGCAGCGGCGCTCGGGCGTCCGCCCGCCCTGTCCCGCAATTTCGCCATCGACGCCGGTGGGCAGTCGTATGGCGTCTATGCCTCCGCAGTCATCGCGCTGTCGCCGCAGCTCGATGTCGACCTCGGGATGCGCTGGGACCGGCAGCGATTCCGGCCGGATTTCAGCGATTCGCAGTGGTCGCCGCGCCTCGGGCTCGCCTTCACGCCGCGCGCCGACACCACGCTGCGTGTCTCGTGGGGCCAGCTGGCGCAGCCCGAACGCCCCGACGAGCTGCAGGTCACCGACGGCGAGGCCGCCTATCACGCCGTGCAGCGGGCGACGCAGGCGGTCGGCGCGATCGAGCACCGGTTGTCGAATGATGTGCAGCTGCGCGTCGAGGCGTTCGACAAGCGGATCCACGACGTGCGGCCGATCCACGAGAACCTGTTCGATCCGGTGACACTGCTGCCCGAACTGGAGGTCGATCGCGTGCGTGTCGCACCGCTGTCGTCGCGTGCCTATGGCGCCGAGTTCACGCTGCGCTGGCAGCCGCGGCGCACGTGGTCCGCGTGGCTGAGTTACAGCTGGTCGGAAGTCACGGACCGCTTCGAGGACTCGCGCGCGCTGCGCACCTGGGACCAGCGTCATTCCGCGGTCACGGGGCTGTCGTGGACCCAGGGTCCGTGGCAGCTCTCCGGCAACTTCATCTGGCACAGCGGCTGGCGCGAGAACACGCTCACTGCCCTCGCCACGCCGGGCGGCGGCGCGCAGCTCGTGCTGTCACCGCGCAACGCGGATGCGTGGTCCGACTACTTCTCGTTCGACGCCCGCGCGAGCTGGCAGCGCGCCCTGCCGCTCGGCGCGCTGCAGGTGTATGTCGAGCTGAGCAACGCCACCGATCACGCGAACACGTGCTGCACGGAGTATCGCCTCGCCATGCCGGGCGATCCCGCGAGCCTCGAAGGCGAGCGATCGACCTGGCTGCCGCGCTATGCGCTGATCGGCGTCACCTGGTCGTTCCCGTGACGGCCGCGCCGCCGCCCGCCCTGACGGTGTCAGTGTCCGCCGGGCGGCGCGTACTTCGCGAGCCAGTCGTGCACTGCCCCGTACCAGTAGAGCGAATTGCCCGGTTTCAGCACCCAGTGATTCTCGTCCGGGAAGTACACGAGCTTGGACGGCACGCCGCGTGTCTGCAGCGTATTGAAGAGTTCGATGCCGTGGTTGACCGGCACGCGCTGGTCGAGCTGGCCGTGGATCACGAGGGTCGGGGTGACGAAATTCCCCGCCGAGGTGTGCGGTGAATAGCGCGCGAACTCCCCGGGCTTCTCCCAGAAATTGAAGAAGCGCTCCTTCGATGCGCCGTAATCGGCGCCGACCTGCGTGAAGTTGTCGTACACCGCCGCGTGCGCGATCAGCGCCTTGAACGGATGCGGCCGGCCGAGCAGCGTCGCGGCGAGGAAGCCGCCGTAACTGCCGCCGCCCGCGACCATGCGGTCGCCGTCGACGAAGGGTTGCGCCGCCAGCCACTGCGCGGCCTTGATCGTGTCCTCGTACGGCATCGAGATGCGGTCGGGGTTGATCGAATCGGCGAATGCCTGGCCGAAGCCGCTCGAGCCGTGGAAATTGTGCCAGGTGACGATGTAGCCCCAGTTCGCGAACACGTGCGCATTCCAGCGGTACGTCACCGCATCCTGGATGCCGTTGTGCGGGCCGCCGTGCAGCAGCATGTAGACCGGGTATTTCTTCGCCGGATCGAAGCCCGGCGGATAGATCACCCACATCTGGATGTCGTCGCCACGCGCGCCCTGGTAGGTGACGCTCTCGACCTTGCCCATCGTGAGGTTCGCGAGCGCCGCATCGTTGAAGGTCGACAGCTGCGTCGCCGCGCCCTTCGCGAGATCGAGCCGCACGAGCGTCGCGGGCTCGGAGAAGCTCTGGCGCAGCGCCACGGCCGTCCTGCCGCCCAGTTCGAGGCCCGAGTAACTGTGCTGGCCGGTGACTGCGCGCGGTGCGCCGCCCGACAGTGCGAACTGGTAGATGCGCGAGGTCGCCGCGTCGTCGATCTCGCCATAGAGCGATTTCGAGTCCGCGGCCCAGACCAGGCCGCCCGCCGAACGATCCCATTGCTCGGTGAGGCCGCGGGTCGTGCCGCCCGCGCGATCGAGCAGCATCAGGCGCCGGGTGTCGGCGTAGAAGCGCGGCGTACGCTTCTGGCTGTAGGCGAGGTACCTGCCGTCCGGCGAATACACCGGGCCGCTCTCGTCCGCGACGCTGTCCGCATCGAGGTTGCGCGCGGGTTTGCAGCCGCAGGACGGGATCACGATGATGTCGTCGTTCGAGTCGATGCCGGTGCGATCGCGATCGGCGACGAACGCGACCTCGGTGCCGTCGGGCGCAATGTCGTACGACGATGCGCTGTATTCCTGCTTCGACAGCCAGAAGCCCGACCCGCGCGTGATGGCGACCGGTTCGCCGCCGTCGACCGCGATCGAAAAGAGATGCGGCTCGCGGTCGTCGAGGAAATGGTCCCAGTAGGCGATCGGCGCGCGCTCCCAGCTCTTCGCGCTCGTCTTCGCATCGGCGCGCTCCTTCAGGCGCTTGCCCTGGTCCTCCCACTTCGTGAGCTCGGGCCAGACATTCGCGACGAAGGCGAGCTGCTTGCCGTCGGGGAACCACTTGATGGCGCCGACGCCGACGGGAATGTTCGTCAGACGCTTCGCCTCGCCGCCGTCGACGGCGATCGTGTAGATCTGCGTTTCCTCGTCCGCGTCACGCTTGGCGAGGAAGGCGATCGTCGCGCCGTCCGGGCTGAACACCGGCGAGGTGTCGTTGGCCGGGTCGCTCGTCAGCTGGCGCGCGGCGCCGCCGTCCGTCGGAATCATCCAGAGATCGGTGTTGCCCTTGTTCGTCGCGAGGTCGTAACGCGTGACCGGCACCACCGCGAGCTTGCCGTCGGGCGACAGGGCGGGATTGCCGAGTCGCGCGAGGCCCCACATGGCTTCGGCGGTATACGGCGAGGCCGCGCTCGCGGCGAGGGACGCGGAACCAAGGATGAGCCATGCGGCCAGGCTGCGAAGCTGTGACGACATCGTTACCCCTCTCGTGTTCATGCTGCGCACGGGACGCGCGATTGCGGCGCATTGTGCGCCATCGGGCGCCGCCCTGCCGCCCCGTTGCGACGAACGCCGCGTACAATGCGGGCGGGCCGCGCTCGCGGCCCGCGACATTCCCGTACGAGGAAGCTCAATGCCCGTGACCCTGCTCGATCGTTACTACGCGGCCGCGCTGCAACTCGATTGCGACGGCGTGCACCCCGACCATGACCGTGCGAGCGCCCGGGCGCGCATGCAGGCGAGCCTCGCGAGGATCGACACGGCGGTTTCGGGGGCGAAGCGCTGGGTGGGCGACGACCTGCGCCTCGTCGTGTTGCCCGAGTACATCCTCACGGGGCCGCCGTGGGGCGAGCCGATTCCCGCATGGGCGGACAAGGCGGCGCTCGCCGACGACGGCCCGGAGTACGAGGCCTTTGCGCGGCTCGCGCAGCGCCATGGCGTGCACCTCGCGGGCAACGCCTACGAGCTCGACCCGAACTTCCCCGGCCTGTATTTCCAGGCGTCGTTCGTCTTCGACGACACGGGCCGGCGCGTGTTGCGCTATCGGCGGCTCGTGTCGATGTTCGCGCCGACACCGCACGATGTCTGGGATCGCTATCTCGATCTGTACGGGCTCGACGCGGTCTTTCCGGTCGCCGACACCGCGCTCGGCAAGCTCGCGGCGATCGCCTCGGAGGAGATCCTCTATCCGGAAATCGCGCGCTGCCATGCGATCCGCGGGGCTGAAGTCCTGCTCCACTCGACCGGTGAGATGGCGGCGCGCACGCTCACGCCGAAGCAGATCGCGCGCCGCGCGCGCGCACTCGAGAACCTCGCGTACCTGGTATCGGCGAATTGTGCCGCGACCTGGGGCATCGACGTACCGCCCGATTCGAGCAACGGCTTCTCCGACATCATCGACTACATGGGCAACCAGATCGTGCAGGCAGGCCAGGGCGTGTCGATGGCGGCCGCGTGCGCGCTCGATCTCGCCGGCCTGCGCGCCTATCGCCGCCGGCCCGGCATGGGCAATCTCCTCTCGCGCCAGGCGCTCGACCTGTACGCCGCGAGCTTCGCCGCCGCGAACATTCGCCGGGCGAACGGCCTGCTCGCCGGCGGCAAGGTCGTCGTGCCGGACCGCGCATTCTTCCGCGACCGCCAGCAGCTGGCACTGGCGCGGCTCGCGGAAACCGGGGTGGTCAGGAAATAGCGAACGGCGAGTAGCGAACGGCGAGCAGGCAGAGCGCCGGCCCGCGCGCCGCGCGGCCGGCGCCTCTTGCTATTCGCTACCCGCTGATCGCTGTTCGCTTCGCTGCGCGCGCTACGCGCGCGCAGCGAGAAACGCCTCGAGCGCCTGCTCATAGTCCTTGCGCAGGGGGCCGGCGACCGGATCCGTGTCCACGGCCTGCATCCAGCGCCCGAGCCTGGGCAGTCCTTCGAGCGGGGCACGCACGCCGAACATCGCCGCGACCCGGTGCAGCACCCAGAAGGTGGGGGCCATGACGGCGTCGGCGAAACCGGGGCGCGCGCCGCCGGCGAAGGGTCCCTCGCCCATGAACGTCTCGAGGTGCCCGAGCGCGGTGCGCAGGGCCGCGAGGGCGGCGTCGGCTTCCGCCTGGTTGCGTTTGGCGGGATCGGCATTGCGAAACAGCGCGCTGCTGTTCGGCACGACGTAGGTATCCACGAGCCGCGCGAGCAGCCGCGCCTGCGCGCGATCCATCGGATCTTCCGGCATCAGCTTGCGCCCGGGCTGCGTCTCGTCGATGTACTCGCAGATCACCGTCGACTCGGCGAGACAGCGCCCGCCGTCTTCGAGCGCCGGCATCTTGCCGATCGGGTTGATCGCGAGATACTCCGCCGATTTGATGTGGCCCCCGGGCGGCGGCGACAACTCGAGCCCGCAGCCTTTCCAGCGCGACGTGAGCAGGGTGCGCGCGACATAAGGCGACGCGAGAAAGCCGTACAGTCTCATCGGGGGTACCTCGATTGGGGCGGGGGTCACAAGTCGTGCCACGGATTATCGCTATAGTTCGCGTCCAGGGCACGGTCGTCCGTGCAGGGAGTGGGCAGCGACATGGCGAAGCGCGCGACAGCGGGCGTGGTACGCGATTCCGGGCCGGGCGTTCGGCGGGCGTATTTCGAGACCCGCTACGGCCAGTTGCATGTGCATCACGCGATGCCGGCGGGCGGCGGCTTCGACGAGGCGACGGCGGTCCTCTGTATCCATCCTGACGGCGCGACCGGGCGCATGTTCGGCGCGCTCATGCGCACGATCGGGCGCGACCGCTCGATCTACGCGCCGGACCTGCCGGGGCGCGGCGAATCGGACGGGCCGGCCGCCGACGCATCCCACGCGGAACTCGCGGCCGCGCTCGGCGATTTCCTCGCGGACATCCGGCTGCGACGGGTCGATGTGCTCGCCGCGGGTGTCGGCGCGTACATTGCGACCGAACTCGCGCTGGCGCGCCCCGGCGACGTCCGTCGCGTCGCGTTCCTCGACCTGCCGGACCCGGCGGCGGATCCGGGTGTACGCGGCCGCCTGCCGCTCCTCACGCAACCGACCTTGCTGTTGCAGGCGCGAGGTGATCTCGACAGGAATCTCGCCGCGATCGCGGCGGAACTGCGGGCTTTCCTCAGCCCGTGACGGCGACCTGCCGCGCGGTCGCGCGTTGCCACAGGAGCACCGCCACGCCCACGGAGAGCAGCAATGGCGCGGCCACGAGGTTCACGTTGCGCCAGCCGATCGCGACGATCGCCGCGCCCGCCGCGAGCGATGCGACCGCCTGCGACGTGAAGGTGGCGAAGTCGTTGAAGCCCTGGGCGCGGAAGCGCTCGACCGGTGTGTACGTACGCGTGAGCAGCGTCGTGCCGGCGACGAACAGCAGGTTCCAGCCGAGCCCGAGCAGGACGAGCGCGGCAAAGTAGTGCATCAGCGCGTGCCCCAGCGCCGCCGCGATCGCTATGCACGCGGCCATGCACGCGATGCCCGCATACATCATCCGCGCGATCCCGAGCCGCGTGATCAGCCAGCCGCTGACGAGCGAGGGCAGGTACATCCCGACGAGATGCGAGGTGATCACCTGCTTCGTCTCCCGCACGCTGTGGCTGTCGATCACGTGCATGCTGATCGGGGTCGCGGTCATGATGAAGCTCATCGCCGCGTACGACGCGAGGCCCGCGAGCAGCGCGACGACGTACGTGGGCTGCGCCACGATCGCGCGCAGCGGACGCGGCTCGCCATGCGCGGCGACGGCGTGCGGGTGCGGCGGCCCGAGCGTCACGAGCACGAGCGCGGAGAGCACGAGGAATGCGGCGACCGCGATGAATGATCCGGTGAACTCCGGCCAGCCGCCGATGAAGCGCAGGCGCTCGCCCGCTTCGGGACCGATGAAGGCGGCCACGAGCGTGCCGAGCATCACGGTCGACACCGCGCGCGGGATCGCGGGCAGATCGACATACTCCGTGGCGGCGAATCGATACTGCTGCACGAACGCCATGTTCGCGCCAAGGAACAGGGCGCCGGCACAGAAGGCATCGAACCGGGCATGCGCGACGGCCCATGCGCAGCCGAGGGCGGCCACCGCGGCGGCCAGTGCACTCGCGATGAACATGCGCCGGCGTCCCCAGCGCTGCATCGAGAGGGCCGCGGGAATCGAGGTGGCGGCGACACCGACGACCCCGAGCGATATCGGCAGGGTCGCCAAGGCCGCGCTCGGCGCGATGCGTGCGCCGATGATGCCGCCGAACGCGATCAGCACCAGCGTGCCGCAGCCAGCGAGCGCCTGGGCGAGGGTCAGGATCCATACGCTGCGCATGGCAGCGATCTTATTATGTTCCATGTTGCAGCGCCGCGCGGGATCGGGCGCGCTACACTTCCGCCACGATGGCCGCGCACAAGAAGCCGCCCCGACCCGAGGTTCGCGACGCCCCCGAGGCCGATCCGGAAAGCACCGCCGAACTGCCGGCGCTCGACGACCCGCTCGCGTCCACCGATTCCTGGGCCACCCTCGCACCTGCGGCCGATGCCGCAACGGATGCCGCGGCGGTGGCGCATGAACTCGGTGCCCTGCAGTCGCTGTCCGCGAACCTGCGCGAGGTCGAAGAGCGTTTGCGGCGCAAGGGCGAGCGGCTCGCCTCGCTCGAACGCGAATTCGCCGATGCCTGCAGCGAACGTGACGCAGCGGTGCGGCGAGCCGGGGAACTCACGGCGGCGCTCGCGGCCGCGAACGCGGGCCTGGAAGGGGAGCGCGCACGAGCCGATGACGCCGTGCGCCAGCGCGATGTCCAGGCGCTCGCGGCCACCGCGCTCGAGGCCCGCGGCGCCGAACTCGCCGCGGAAGCCGATCGCATGCGCGGCGAGGCGCGCACGCTGCGCGAAACCCTGGCGGATCGGGACATTGCGCTCGCCGAACGCGCGCATGCACTCGCCGCGCGCGAACGGCGGCTGGCCGAACTCGAACCGCTGTGCGTCCAGCGCGGCCAGCGCATCGAGCTGCTCGAGCGCGAGCGGCAGGATCTCGACGCGCGTGCCACGCAGCTCGCCGCCGATCTCGCGCTGCGCGAGGCCGCGGTCGCCGAACGTGATGCCGGGCTCACGTCGCTCAGGAACGAGGTCGCGCTGGGTGACCGGAGTGCGGGCGAGTTGCGGGCGTCCCTGGCGTCGGTGCAGGACGATGCGGCGCGCCTGCGCGCCGAGCTCGACACTGCGACAGGCGCGTTGCGCGAGCGTACCGAGGCGCTGGCCGCGATCACGAGCCAGCTCGCCGCTCGCGAGCGACTCGAGGCGCAGAAGGCGGCCGAACTCGCCGAACTGCGCGGTGCGATCGCCCGCCATCGAGAGGCGGCGAGCACGCGCGAAGGCCAGCGGGGTGTGTACGAGGGTCTGTTGCTCGCCGTCGAACGCGAGCACGAGGCCGGTGAAGCGCGCACCGGGGCGCTGCAAGCCGATCTCGCCGTCGAGCGTGATCGCCTCACCGCACGGGAAGCCGAACTCGCCGCGGCCGTCGAACGCCATGCGGCGCTCGAGGCGGAGCGGGCGGCCATGGAACGGCAGCTGCAGGATTCGAGCACGGCGATTTCGGCACGCGCGGCCGCGCTGACCGCGGTCGAGCGGGACGCCGAGGCAATCGCCGCGCAGCTCTCGGAGCGCGATGCCGCCATGGCGGCGCTGGGTGCCGAGCGGGACCGGCACGCGGCGCTCGTCGCGGAGCGCGAACGCGAGGTGGCGAGCGGCCTCACGGAACGCGACGCGTTGCGCGCCGCCATCGCCGCGCTCGAGGAAACACTCGGCAAGCGCAAGGAGCAGATCGAGGCGCTCGAGGCCGACAACACCCGCCTCGGCGCCGTCGTCGTCAACCTGACGCAGGAATTGCAGGGCGCGCGCTCGTCCTACAGTTCACAGCGCGACAGCGTCAGTCGCCAGGATGAGCGCCTCACCGAACTCGACCGCCTGCTGCGGGCCGCCGAGGGCCGCGACGCCGAACATGTCGCGTCGATGCGCGCCGCGACGGAGCTGCACGACGAACTCGAGCGCCTGCTCACCGTGGAGAAATCGCGTGGTGATGCGTTGGTGGCGGAACTCGAGTCCACGCGGGCGGCGCTCGCCGACCACGACGCCCACGCCTCGAGCGCGAGCGAGGCGCTGCGGAGCCACAGTGAGCGCTCGCACGACCTCGAGCGGCGTGAGACGGAGCTGACCGCGCGACTCGCCGACGGCGAGCAGGCGCTCGCGGCCGCGCGGGCCGACCAGCAGGAGTCGGCGGCGCGTGTCGTCGAGCTGCAGCAGGACTTGCAGGCGGCGGAAGACCAGCTGAACCGGCTCGAATCCGAATTGCGCGCGCGCCAGCTGCGCATCGACGAACTGGCCGCAGCCGATGCCGACGGTCGCCGCCAGCTGACAGGCGCCCGCCGCGCGCTCGAGGAGCGCGATGCGCTGATCAATCGCATCGGCGCCGAAGCCGCGAGCAGCGCCGCAGTGCTCGGCAGCATCCGCGAGAGCATGCAGCGCATCGATCCGCTCGCGGCGACGGGCAACGAGGTGGCGCCCGACGGCCTCGCGCGCCTGCTCGCGCGCGTCGACGGCCCCGGCGAAGTGGTGCATGTGCTCGGCCGCAAGACGACGATCGGCCGCACACCAGACAACGACCTGCAGATCAACGCCAAGTACATCAGCCGTCACCACGCCGTGGTTCTCGCGGGACCGACACTGACGATCGTCGAGGACCTGAACAGCACGAATGGCGTGTACGTCAACGGCAAGCGGGTCACGCGCGAAGCGCTGGCGGACGGCGACCAGGTGGTGATCGGGAAGGCGAAATTCCGGTTCAGCGTGAAGCCGGTGGGTGAGCGAGCGTAACGCGGCGTGCCGTGTGCGAGGTAGGGCGGGTGACTGGCCGGGGCGAAGGCGCGACACCGGCTCCTCTCGGGTCGAGCACCGCCCGCGGCGGTTCCCTCGTCGCGACGGCGCCCGGCGAACTGGAACATCGAAATCGGAATTGATCGCGGCCGCCGGGCGCAGGTGCGTTCGGGAAGCTGCGATGGTCAGCGGCTATTGATTCCGCGCATCACTGCGCAACATTCGGCTGCGCACACGGTCCGACGGCAAGGGTATATGGATCAATGGCGATGCGCCGCAAGCTCCCGCGGGCGGGCCTGTCGCTCGAGACCCCCGCCATCTATCCACTCTCTGGTCGACTGCATCGCGCGATCGATGAGTTGCCGCGAGGCGGAGAAATCGTAGGGCGAGACCCCGAGCGGGCACAGCGCCGGCGCCAGGTGCACCTGTACTCCCTGCGGTATGACTTCCAGCTCGTGCGCGAGCTGCCAGGCGATCAGCAATGTCACCGCATGCAAGGCCTTGGCGACGACGCCTGCGGGTGGTCCCGCAAGGGCGCAGGCATAGCCGGTCGGCAGTACGACGATCCGTGTCGCACCGAGCTCCGCAGCCAGCCGCAGTGGGGTGTTCGCCGCTATCGCGCCGTCCATCAATGAGCGGCCGTCGATCGTGACAGCTGGAAAGATTGCCGGCACCGCGGCGCTCGCCAGCACGGCATCGACTGCCGGGCCTGTCGACAGCCGCACGCTCATTCCCTGTTGATCGGTCGCGATCACATGCAACGGGATGCGCGCCTCCTCGAGCATCGCGAAGGCGAGATTGTCTTCGAGCAGCCGCCGCAATCGCCCGGGGTGGACGAGGCTTTCGGAGTGAACGAGAAGTTTCAATGCGCCCGCGAGCGGTGCGGGAAATATGTCGGCACGCCGCAGCTTCATCCACAGATCGGCCAGACGCGCTACCCCGGTGAGGTCGGGTGCGCCGGCAAAGTACGCGGCATTGATGGCACCGACCGACGAGCCGACGAGAAAGTCCGGCCGCTGTCCGGCCTGCAGCAGGGCATGCAGCATGCCGACCTGGATGGCGCCGAGACTGCCCCCGCCGGCGAATACGAAGGCCGTCATTCGGGGGTTGGGCTGCATGGCTGCTCCAGGACGCGGGTCGCGATCGTGATTGTGATGTCAGGCGGGCCGCGTTGCCAGCGTGTGCGCGATCAATCGTGGCCGCGCTGCATGAGCCCGAGGAATTCGCGCCGCAGACTCGCGTCCGCGAGGAACGCCCCTCGCATGACCGAATTGATCATCGCCGACCCGTCGTCCTTGACCCCGCGCCAGTGCATGCAGAAGTGGTCGGCCTCCATGACGACCGCCAGACCGTCGGGGCGCACGCGGCGCTCGATCTCGTCGGCGAGCATCACCACGGCTTCCTCCTGGATCTGCGGCCGGCTCATGATCCAGTCGCACAGGCGCGAGTACTTCGACAGCCCGATGAGATCGGAAGCGGCGTTGGGCAGAACCCCGATCCAGACCCTGCCCATGATCGGGCACAAGTGATGTGAGCAGGCGCTGCGCACACTGATCGGGCCGACGATCATCAGCTCATTCAGCTGTGCGGCGTTGGGAAAGCTCGTGATCCGGGGTGGCGCGTCGTAGCGGCCACGAAACACCTCGTCGATGAACATCCTCGCCACACGGCGGGCGGTTTCGGCCGTGTTGTGATCACTCGAGGTGTCGATCACCAGGGCGTGCAGCACCTCGCGCATGCGCGCTTCGACCTCGCCGCGCAGCTCGTCGATCTCGCCCGCGAGCAGGAAGGCGGCGATGTTGTCGTTGGCGTGGAAACGCTGTCCCGCCTCCTGCAAGCGTCGGCGGATACGGCCTGAGGCGGGCATTGCCGCCGTGGCGCCCTCCGTTTGCAGGCGGGAAATGGAAACACTGGCGATCATGCCGGGTCCTCCTGTGCCGTCGTCCATTCCGCACATTGGATGCAGCCGGCACCGGGCGCGTTTCCGGCGCGCTGATGCAGGCTGGGGCGCCGGCTGCCGCGGAGGAGCCGGGTATCGTGCGCCGCCGTCCGCTCCGTCGTCCGCCGCCGATCACCCGCCGCGCCGGGAATTTCGGTAAGCTGACGCGACAACCACCTCCGGCGGTTCCCTTGGCGAGTCCCTACATCGAGCGCATTCTCAAGGCGCGGGTCTACGACGTGGCGATCGAATCGCCGCTCGACGCCGCGCCGCGACTTTCGCGCCGCATCGGCAACGACGTGCTTCTCAAGCGCGAAGACCTGCAGCCGGTGTTCTCTTTCAAGCTGCGCGGGGCGAACAACCGCATTGCGAACCTGTCGGCATCGGCGGCGATGCGCGGCGTGATCTGCGCGTCCGCCGGCAACCATGCGCAGGGCGTCGCGCTCGCCGCGCAGCGGCGCGGCATCAAGTCCGTGATCGTGATGCCCGTAACCACCCAGCAGATCAAGGTGCAGGCCGTCATCGACCTCGGAGGCGAGGCGGTGCTGCACGGGGACGACTACGACAGCGCGTATGAGCACGCGCTCGGGCTCGCGCGCGAGCGCGGTCTCGTGTTCGTGCACCCGTTCGACGACCCGGATGTCATCGCGGGGCAGGGCACGATCGCCGTCGAGATCCTGCGGCAGACCGGCGGCGAACTCGACGCGATTTTCGTGCCGGTCGGCGGCGGCGGGCTGATCGCGGGCATGGCGGTCTACGCGAAGTACCTCTACCCGCGGGTCAAGGTGATCGGGGTCGAGCCGGCGGATTCCGCGGCGATGCACGAGTCGCTGCGCCAGGGCAAGCGCGTCACGCTCGATCGCGTGGGCATGTTCGCCGACGGTGTCGCCGTGCGGCGGGTGGGCGAGGAAACGTTCCAGCTCGTGCGCGAGCACGTCGACGAGATCGTGCTCGTCGATACCGACGAGACGTGCGCCGCGATCCAGGATCTCTTCGAGGACACGCGCTCGATCGCGGAACCGGCCGGCGCGCTGGCGGTTGCCGGCATCAAGCAGTACGTGGCCCGCGCCGGCTGGCGCGACAAGCGCCTCGTCGCGGTGACGAGCGGCGCCAACATCAATTTCGACCGCTTGCGCCATGTCGCGGAACGCGCCGATCTCGGTGCCCAGCGCGAGGCGCTGCTCGCAGTCGAGATTCCCGAGCAGCCCGGCAGCTTCCTCGCCTTCTGCCGTGCCCTCGGCCGGCGCAGCGTCACCGAGTTCAACTATCGCTACGAGAGCGCGCACGCGGCACAGATCTTCGTCGGGTTCGCGCTGTCGCAGGGCAGGGAAGAGAAGGATGCGGTCGTGGCGGCGCTGCGCGCCGCCGGCTATGCGGTGCAGGACATGTCGGAGAACGAAGTCGCGAAACTGCACGCGCGCTACATGATCGGCGGTCATGCGCGCGGACTCGCGCACGAACTGCTGTTCCGGTTCGAGTTCCCCGAGCGTCCCGGCGCGCTCGAGCGCTTCCTGCAGGCGGTCGGTACACGCTGGAACATCAGCCTCTTCCATTACCGCAACCACGGCTCGGACTACGGCCGCGTGCTCGCCGGCATCCAGGTGCCGCCCGCCGAACGCGAGGACTTCGAGTTGCACCTCGGTGAACTGCACTACGAGTACACCGACGAGACCGGCAATCCCGCCTACCGGATGTTTCTCGGCGCGTGAGCGAGTCGGCCGACGCCTGCCATGTGCCGCGGCGCACGCCGGTGCATGCCGATCTCGTGCTCCGTGGCCTGCGCCATCGCATCACGCGCTGGGGCCCGCCCTCGGCCTCGCCGATCGTGCTGCTGCATGGCTTTCTCGATGCGGCCGACACCTGGCAGTTCCTCGTCGACGAGTTGCCGGACGACTGGTCGTTCGTCGCACTCGACTGGCGCGGCTTCGGCGGCAGCGACTGGCAGGCGGGCGGCTACTGGTTCGCGGACTATCTCGCCGACCTCGAGGCCTTGCTCGGGGAGGTCACCCGGGAGGTGCCCGCGCGGCTGATCTGCCACAGCATGGGCGGCAATATCGCGACGCTCTATGGCGGAATCCGGCCCGGGCGCCTCGCGTGGACCGTCAACCTCGAGGGCATCGGGCTGCCGGCCGTTGCGCCCGAAGAGGCGCCGGTCCGCTATGCACGATGGCTCGATGAACTCGCGAAGCGGCCGCGACAGGCCGCTTACGCGACGCAGGCCGACCTCGCACGGTACCTGCTCACCCGCAATCCGCGCCTGACGGCGCCGCGCGCCGCGTTCGTCGCGCGCGCGTGGACGCGGCGCCATGGCGAGCGCTACCGCCTTGCCGCCGATCCGCGCCACCGCATCGTGAACCCGATCCTGTACCGCCGCGACGAAGCCGAGGCCTGCTGGCGACGCGCGACGGCGCCGATGCTGCTCGTGCTCGGGGCATTGTCGGAGTATCCGGCGCGGCTCGGGCCCACCGGCACCGACGATTATTTCCGGGCCGTCTTCCCGCAGGTCACGGTCGCGCGCGTGGCCGGCGCCGGGCATATGATGCACCACGAGGAGCCGGCCGCCGTGGCGCGTCTCGTCGAGAAGTTCGTCGCCTCGCTCGCCGCGCAATCCGCATGAAATGGCCGCGCTTCGATAGCGATCACCCGTTGCACGTCCCGTACAAATGGGCGCGGCGCATCGTGATCACGGTCACCGGCTTCACGGTGCTGCTGGTCGGCATCGCGATGACCGTGCTGCCGGGGCCGGCACTCATCGTGATTCCGGCCGGGCTCGCGATCCTCGGGCTCGAGTTCGCGTGGGCGCGCCACACGCTGCGCGCGCTCAGGAAGCGCGGCTCGATGCTCGTTGCCGCCGCGAAATCGAAGTTGCGCTGACGCGCCGCGCGCTACGCCCGCGTCAAAGCACGGTGGCGATCAGCGCGAGGAATTCGTCGTGCGACTTCGCGCCCTGCACGCGCCTGGCGACCTTGCCGTCACGCCCGAGGAGATACGTGGTCGGCAGCACCTCGTTCCATGCCGGGTCGACCACGCTCGCGATCGCATCGAGCTCCGTTTCGTCGCGCAGCCAGGTGCGAAACTGCGGGAAATGCTGCGCGCGAAACGCCGCGACGCGCGCCGCGTCGCCCGGTTCGTCCATCGACACGCCGACCAGCACGACCCCCCGCGGCGCCAGTTCCTGCTCGATGCGCACGAGGTCGGGGATCTCGCGCAGGCACGGCACGCACCAGCTGGCCCAGAGGTTCAGCACGACGACCTTGCCGCGATACGAATCGAGGATGGCCCGCAGCCGCCTGGCGTCCGCGACCGGCAGCGTGGCCGCGGCGTCGGGGGTCGCGCTGGTGGTGGCGCTGGTGGCCGCCGCGCCGGCACGGGCCGCGGCGAGCGCGGCCATGACCGTCGAGAGGAACGCGCGGCGTTTCATCGGGGCGCCGCGATGGCGGAGGTATAGATGCGCTCGTCCTGCTGCCACGCGACCTGCACGCGGCCGTCGGGCCGGCTCGAGAGTGCGGGATTCTGCGACGTCGCATCACCCTCGGTGAGCGCCGCGACGGGGCCGGCGAACGCGCCCCGGGCATCGAGCGCGCGATAGTAGACGCGGCGCGGCCCGTCGACCTTCGCGTGCCACGCGAGCAACGCACCGCCCTGGGTGAGTGTGAGGGCGGGGGCGTCCGTGACGAGCGCGCCGGGCTGCACCGCCAGTGGGGCATCGAAGCTCGCGCCGCCGTCGTGCGAAGTCGCGACCATCACGCCGGGCGGCTTCTCGGCGCCGTTGTGTGCGGCCGTATAGACCGTGTCGCCGCGTACCGCGAGTACGGTCGGCTTCAGCGGGCAGCCGTCGAGGTGCCACGGTGTGCCGCCCGTCGCGACGCGCGGGCCGAATTCGCCGCCGCGGCCGTCGGCACGCGCGACGGTGCTCGAGCGCAGGTTGTCACCGGTCACGCTGCGCGACCCGAGATAGGGCCGCGACCGGCCATCGAATGCGATCGAGAGCTGGCAGCACGGGCACACCCCGTCCGCCACCATCATGCGGTCCACGGCGAAGGTGCGGCCGTCGTCTTTCGACACCGCCGCGTAAACGCTGCCGGTCGAGGTCTCGGCCTTCATGTTCCGTGTATCGATCCACGTGATGTGGACATCGCCGTTCGGGGCGACACCCATCGTGCCGAACGCCGCGACACTCGCGAAGCCGCCGTGGATCACGCTGCTCAGGTCGGAGTCCGTCACGGTGCTGACGCGCCGGGGTGCCTCGAACGTTTTGCCGCCGTCGGTCGAGCGCGTGTAGTGAGTCATCAGGACCGGTTTGTCGATCGTCGCCTGGTGTTCGTTCGCGGGGTAGGCCACGTGCAGTGTCCCGGACGGGCCGAACGCGACCCGCGGCCGGCTGACAGCGAAGCCCCATACGTCGTCGCCGTGATTGACGTGGACCGGTGCACCGAAGGTGGCGCCGCCATCGGTCGACACCGCCACATACAGGTTCATCGACGACAGGTGCGTATGACCCATTTCGGCCCGCTCGGCCGCGGCGGCCCTGGCCGCAGCGGAGTCCGGATCGCCCTTGGCGAGCCAGAGCACCGCGATCTCGCCCTTCGGGCCGACCGCGACGTCGGGTGCGAGCGCCTTCTGGTCCGGCGTGCTGACGACAACCGGTGCAGCGTGCGCACCCGCGGCCAGTGCCGGCACGGCCAGCGTGGCAACCAGGGCGAGCAGGAATCTCGGGACGGACGGCATGACAGGTGCTCCATGGAAGGCGACGCCCGATCATAGGTCGAACCCCCCGACTCCTGCGACAATGGCGCCGATGGACGACCTCGAATCCGCACCGTGGTTGCGGCGCCTGCTGGTCGCGGCATTGCTCGCCGGCCTCGTCGTACTCGCCTTCGAGGTGCTGAAGCCGTTCATCGTGCCGGTCATCTGGGCGGTGATTCTCGCGCACGTCACCTGGCCGCTCTACCGCCGGCTGCTCGCACTGCTCAAGCGGCGGCGCGCGGTCGCGTCGCTCGCGATGACCGTCGGCGTGACCCTCGCGATCGTTTTGCCAGCGATCTGGCTCGTTGCCCTGATCCGCACCGAGATCGTCGCGGCCTATGGCACCGTTGCGGCACAGCTCGCGCGCGGCGTCGAACTGCCGCACTTCGTGTTCGAGCTGCCCTGGATAGGGCCGTGGCTCGAGGAGTTGCTCGCGCGTATCGCCCGGGACCCGGGCGCGCTCAACGCGGAGCTGCGCAACTGGATCGAGCGTTCGGTGGGCGAGATCGGCGGCGTGGTCGGCGGTGTCGGTCGCAATATCGCGAAACTGTTCATCGCGATGCTGAGCCTGTTCTTCGTGTACCGGGACGGCGAGTCGTTCGCGTCACAGGTCGTGCGTGTCCTCGAGCGCTCGCTCGGTGCGCGCGTGCACGGTTACATGCAGGCGATCAGCCAGACCGTGCGCGCCGTCGTCTATGGGCTCCTCGCCGCGGCGGTCGCGCAGGGCACGATCGCGGGCCTCGGCTACTGGGTCGCGGGCATCAAGGCGCCGATCGCCCTCGGCGCGCTGACGATGATCGCGGCGCTCGTGCCCTTCATGACGCCGGTGGTGTGGGTCGGGGCGAGCGTCTGGCTCGTGATATCGGGCAACGCGGTCGCCGGCACGGGCCTGTTCCTGTGGGGCCTCTTCGCCATCAGCTGGATCGACAACATCGTGCGGCCGCTCGTGATCAGCAACGCGACGCGCATCCCGTTCCTGCTCGTGTTGTTCGGCGTGCTCGGCGGCGTCGTCGCGTTCGGGCTCGTGGGCCTCTTCGTCGGCCCCGTGATCCTCGCCGTCGTGATGGCGGTGTGGAGGGAGTGGATCGCGGAGCGGGTTGGCGACTCGGTGGGTTGAGTATGCCCTTGCCCGGCCGCGGGGCGCGTCGACAGGCGGCGACGAACGTGGAGAGCGCCGAGGGCCGGCGGACAGCGCGAGGCGACCACACCGGGTTCTGCCCCTGCTACACAATGCGCCGAGCGCCGCCGGCCCGAGGGGACAGCGCGGAACGCGCTGCGCTCGACCCGAGAGGAGCCGCCTGTCGACGCGCCCCGCGGTCGGGCGACGGCTCACTCGGCCCACCGTGCCGCATAGAGGGCGAGAGGCCGGTGGAGTTCAGCGTGCGGGTCGTCGAACCCATGGCGCCATGGTCGTTTTGATAACAGGTTGGCCAGTGAATCGGGGTCGAAGTCAGCTGGCCCGTCACCTCACGCAACGAGCGTGCACGTGGGCACTTGCGACGTGCAGGGTTGCGACATCCGGTGACGAGCGTGGAGGGCGCCGAGGGCCGGTGGTCAGAGCGAGGCGACCGCCGAGGGTGCTGCTTTCACCGGGACGATGCGCCGAGCGCCGCCGGCCCGAGGGGACAGCGCCGCAGGCGCTGCGGCCGACCCGCGAGGAGCCGGAGGTCGCAGCCCTGCCCGCCACACCTGCGCACGTACTCAGCCATCCAGAAACGGCATCAATACCCGCCCCCACTCACGCTCGTTCGCCGGCAGCGCGCAGAAGGCGGTTGCCGGGTGCGCCTGCGCCGCCGCGAGCGCGTAGTCGCGCATCGGATCCCGGTCCGCCGCGGCGAGCAGCGTCGGCACCTTCACCGCACGCAAGCGCGCTGTCACCGGATACGAGAAGTGCGCGCGATACGCGCGCTGCCACACGCCCGGCGCGCGCAGGAGCTCGAGGACACGCTGGTGCACCCTGCCGGTGTCCACCTGTACGCCGCCCCGGATGATTGCCTCCTTCGTGCGCTCGAACCAGGGCCAGAAGAGGCCCTGGTCACGTACGAAGTGCCAGGCGTGCAGCAGATGGCCGCCATGCCAGTCGATGTCGATCGCGGGGATGTAACCGCTGCGCAGTTGCGCCTGCAGCGCCCGGTCGAAACAGGGCGGGCCGACCAGCACGAGCCGGCGCACGCGCCTCGGCGCGGTGTGCGCGAGTTCGAGGCCGACGAGGCCCCCACCGTGCACGCCGACGATGTCGCATTCGCGGATGCGCAGCGCATCGAGTGCCTTGCGCAGCGCCAGCGCGTAAGCGCCCACCGTGGCGCGCCCGCGCGGCAGCGTGTCGTCGGATTCGCCGTGCCCGGGCAGGTCGATCGCCACGACGGGACGTCGCCCGATGAACGACGCCGCGACCTGCGCAACGGAGTCCGACGAGCCGATCGCGTCGTGGATCACGACGACCGGGCGCCCCGCCGCGTCGTCGTTGCGCAGTGCGCGCAGCTGTCCCGCCGGCATGTCGAGCAGTTGTCGCCACAGGCGGCCCGCGACGGCGCGCGTCGCGGCAGGTTTCGGCGCCGCGTTCGATGGGGCGCGCCGCAGGTGCGCGAGCGCGAGATCGAGCGTTGCGGCGGGCGTCGCGCACTCGCGCACGGTGACCGCAGGCGCCGGATCGGTGGCGCGCGCGAGGTAGCGCGAGGTGGGGTCGGTGTGCGATGCCGTGATCAGGGCCGGCACGGTGATCTCCCGCAGCGTTTCCGCCGCCGGCATCGTGAAGGCCGCGCGATACGCGACACGGTAGTGATCGTCGGCGCGCAGGAACTCGACGAGATTCGCCTGCAGGACCTCGGGCGGCGGCAGCGTGAGTGCCATGCGATCGGCCGGGTCTTTGCTGTACCACGGGAAGAAAATCACCTGCTCGCGCATGCGGCTCCACAGCCAGGCGAGATGCGCACCATCCCAGGTCGGGGCGAACGGAGGCAGGTACTCGGCGACGAGTTCGGCGCGTTCCGCCGTGGTCGGGATCACGTAGCCGTTGGCCACGACGGCGTGGACGCGCTCCGGATGGCGGGCCGCGACCATCGCCGCCATCATCGCGCCGGTGTGAAAGCCGTAGAACGCCGCTTTCGCGACGCCGATCGCATCGATGAACTCGATGACGGCGGTCGCGAAGTCGTCCATTTCGGCGTGCGTGACGCCGAGCGGATCGGATAGCCCGTAGCCCGGCGTGTCCGGCGCGATGCAGGTGTAGTGCCGCTGCCAGCGCTGCATCGTCGCGATCAGGTCGCGGGACGACAGGGGTGACTGGTGCAGGAGGATCAATACCGGTCCCCGGCCGGTACGTCGGTAGTGCACCTGCCGGGGCCCCCATCGACCGCCGTCGATGGTCGCGAAATGGCGGGTGATGCGTGTGGCGGGCATGGCGGCTCCGGGCGGCAGTGCGACGATCCGGCGAGAGTAGCGGGCGCTTGCGCCGCACGCGATCGTGGCGAACCACGTATGCTCACCGCCGCCCCATGACGCCACCCACTGCAGAGCGGACGAGCGCGTGAGCCTGAGTCGCCCCGCGGCGCTCGCGGCGCTGCGCCACCGGGACTTCGCGCGCTTCGCGATCGGCCGCTTCTGCGCCACGCTCGCCTGGCAGATGCTGAGCGTCGCGGTCGGCTGGCAGGTCTACGAGTTCACGCACGATCCGCTCGCGCTCGGGTTCATCGGGCTCGCGCAGTTCCTGCCGTTCCTCGTGCTCGTGCTGCCGGCGGGGCAGATCGCCGACCGCGCCGACCGCCGCCTGCTCCTCGCGATCGCCTACTCGGTCGAGGCGATCTGCGTCGCGGGATTGTTCGCGGTCACGCTCGCGGGGCTCGAGATCGCCTGGCCGATTTTCACGGCGATGATCTTCTTCGGCGCGGGCCGCGCGTTCTGGATGCCGGCGGGGCAGGCCATGACGCCGAACCTCGTGCCCGTCGAAGACTTCAACGCCGCCGTCGCGCTCAATTCCGCGCTGTTCGAGATCGCGGTGATCGCCGGCCCCGCGCTCGGCGGCGTGCTGTACCTCGCCGGCGCCGCCGTGGTCTACGGCGCGGCGCTGCTCCTGATGCTGCTCGTCGTCGGCCTGATGTTGCGCATTCGCCCGGTGAAGGCGGTGAGCAATGACCAGCCGTTTCGCATGCGCGATGCGCTCGAAGGCCTGCGTTTCGTCTGGCGGCGCAAGCCCGTGCTCGGCGCGATCTCGCTCGATCTGTTCGCCGTGCTGCTCGGCGGCGCCACCGCGCTCCTGCCTGTTTACGCGAGCGATGTGCTCCACGTCGGGCCGGCGGGGCTCGGCGTGCTGCGCACGGCGCCCGCGGTCGGCGCGGCGGCCGTTGCCGCGCTGCTCGCGATTGCGCCGTTGCAGCGCCACGTGGGCCGGTGGATGTTCGTCGGCACCGGAGTGTTCGCCGCGGCCACGATCGTGTTCGGCTTCTCCACCACGTTCTGGATCTCGCTCGTCGCGCTCGTCGTGGTCGGCGCCGGCGATATGGTGAGCGTGTACATCCGCCACGTGCTCGTGCAGCTCGAAACGCCGGATGCCATTCGCGGCCGGGTCAGCGCCGTGAATTCGATGTTCATCGGCGCCTCGAACGAGCTCGGCGAATTCCGCGCCGGAGCGAGCGCGCGCCTCTTCGGTCTCGTGCCGGCGGTGGCGTGGGGCGGCGTCATGTGTGCGGCCGTCGTCGGGGCGGCCGTGATCCTGTTTCCGTCGCTGCGCCGGCTCGACCGGTTCCCGCCGCCGAACCGCGGCTGACGGCCGAAAGGCGGCTGGACTGGGCAGCTGTATATCCGTACAGTCGCCGGATGACCCGCACGTTGAAAGGTCGCGGTGCCGTATCGAGCCCGCCGGCGCGGTTCGAGCCGCACCATGCCGAGGCGGCGGACGACGGCTGGTACGCTGAAGCGCCGCCGGAAAGTGTCGCGACCAGCGTCCTGCCGGAGCCTGCGCGCACCGTCATTTCTCGCAACGATTCGCCCGACATCGGTTTCTCGCAGTCGATCAATCCGTATCGTGGCTGCGAGCACGGGTGCGTGTACTGCATGGACGGCGACACGGCGATCACGATGGCAGACGGTCGCGAGAAGCCACTCGCGGCGATCGCGCCGGGGGATGAGATTCTCGGCACCGTGCGGCGTGGGCACGATCGCCGATATGCCGTGACGCGGGTGCAGGCCCACTGGCGCACGGTGAAGCCGGCTTGGCGCATCACGCTGGCCGACGAAACGCAGTTGATCGCGAGCGCCGATCACCGTTTCCTGACTGAGAGGGGTTGGAAGTTTGTCGCCCCTGCTGGGACGTCCCGGCCGCGGCTGACGGCGAACAATTCACTGCTCGGCTTCGGGCACCTGGCCCGCATTGGCAAGTGCGAGACGGCAAGTGCGAAGCGAGGTTACCTGGCCGGCGTTATTCGCGGTGACGGCAACCTCAAGGTGTACTCGTATCGCCGCGAGGGCCGGGCCAACGGTGATCAACATCGCTTCAGGCTCGCAATGGTCGATTCCGAGCCGTTGCTGCGTACGGCGTCGTGGCTCGCCGAGTTCGGAGTGTCGACGACGCACTTTGATCACAACCCGGGACCGGGGTGCCGTCCCATGGGAGCCATCCGTTGCAGCTCGAGCGCTGCGGTTGCCTGGATCATGAAGATCGTTGCATGGCCGGCGAGGCCTGACAGTGACTGGTATCGAGGCTACGTCGGCGGAATATTCGGATCGTGTCCCGCGGCGTGGTGTACGAGTCCGTGAACTTTGGTTCGGTTGGACTCCTGCTCAGCTGACGACGGCCGATAGCCGAGCGGGTTGATTGTCGGCGAGCGCCCGCAGCGGTTCAAGTGACATGTAGCGACGCTGCAATTGCCACTCGTCGTTTTGCTCAAGCAGCAGCGCGCCCACGAGGCGCGTGACGGCGGCCTCGTTGGGGAAGATGCCCACGACATCGGTGCGGCGCTTGATCTCGGCGTTCAACCTTTCCAATGGGTTGGTGGAATGAATCTGCGTTCGATGCGCCTTGGGAAAGCTCATGAACGCGAGCACGTCGGCTTCCGCCGAATCCATCAGCTCGGCGAGTCTGGGGAACTTCGCGCGCAGCTGATCGGCGATGACGCGCCATTGCTGGGTGGCGGTGTCGAACGACTCCTGCGCGAACGCCGTGTTGATCGCCGCGAGCACCATCTGGCGTTGACCCTTGCCGGCGTGGGCCAGGGCGTTACGCAGAAAGTGCACGCGGCAGCGCTGCCAAGTCGAACCGAGCACCTTGGCCGCGGCCGCCTTCAGCCCTTCGTGGGCGTCGGAGATCACGAGCTTCACGCCGCGCAGTCCCCGGCGGGTGAGGCTGCGCAGGAACTCGGTCCAGAACGGCTCGGCTTCCGAGGGTCCGACCGCCATCCCGAGCACTTCGCGCACGCCCTCGGTGTTGACCGCGACGGCGATTATTACGGCCTTGGACACGATGCGTCCGGCCTCACGGCTCTTCACGTAGGTCGCATCGATCCACAGGTACGGCCAATCCCCTTCCAGCGGTCGATCGAGGAAGGCGTGCACGCGCTCGTCGATCTCACTGCACAGGCGGCTGACCTGGCTTTTGGAAATGCCGCTCATGCCCATGGCCTTGACCAGGGCGTCGACCGAGCGGGTCGAGACGCCTTGCACATAGGCTTCCTGAATCACGGCCGCCAGCGCCTTCTCGGCGGTGCGGCGCGGCTCGAGAAACGGCGGGAAGTAGCTGCCCGAGCGCAGCTTGGGGATCTTCACGTTCACCGCCCCGGCGCGCGTCGCCCACAGACGCTCTCGGTAACCGTTGCGGCTGTTTGGCCCGTTCGGGCGAGCGCTCGCCGTAGCCGGCCTGGCAGAGGTTCTCGACGTCGAAGGTCATCACCCGCTCGACCACGTGTTCAATCATCTCGCGCAGCAGGTCGCTGTCGGCGCCCTTCTCTACGAGCTCTGCGAGTGCGATAGTCGGCTTGGTCATCGTGGGGTTCTCCCGTTCAAGGTGTTGGTGTCGCAACCCAACCTTAAACCAGAACCCACGATGACCGCCCCCGGCGGGGCGACGCGAGCCGCCGGCGCTGAACGGCCGCTCGGGCCTACGGCCCTCGCGCCCGTTCAGCGCAACTCAGCACCCGCCTCATACACCACGACTGGGGACGTCAGCAATATTCGACGCCGAGGGCTCTTTTTCGGACGGTGTAATCCGGATAGCCAATACGGATTCGCGGATCATCGGGACGCTGCGTGCCGGGCTGGCTACGTTCGGCTTCGACACCGTGGTGGATTGGGCGATACACGAAAATCGCAAGCCCATGCAATACGTTCGCGTTCGCGGAGGCCTCGCCCAGAACTTGCGCTTTTTCAGGCTGTTCGACCCCAGCACCAGGCGAAAAAGAAATATCGCCGGCGCTGCACTGAAAGCGCGGGCCAATCTGCGAGTCGCGGCCATGGAGGCGCTGCCGGGCCGAAGGGAACTATTCGATATCTCCACGGGCACCGGTGATTTCATCGCAAACGGGGTCGTGAGCCACAACTGCTACGCCCGCCCCACACACGCCTGGCTCGGCCTCTCGCCCGGGCTCGACTTCGAAACGAAACTCTACTTCAAGGCGCACGCCGCCGGGCGGCTCCGCAGGGAGCTCGGCAAACCCGGCTATGTGCCGCGCCTGATCATGCTCGGCGCCAATACCGACCCCTACCAGCCGGTCGAAAAGCGCTTGAAAGTCACGCGGTCGATACTGGAAACGCTGCAAACGTACCGGCATCCTGTCTCGATCGTCACCAAAGGTGCGCTTATCGAGCGCGATCTGGACATACTCTCGTCGATGGCCCGCGACCGGTTGGCGAGCGTGATGGTGAGCCTCACGACCCTCGATCCCGACCTGAAGCGCCGGCTCGAGCCCCGCGCCGCCTCGCCGCCGGCTCGCCTCTCCGTCATTCGTCGTCTGCACGAGGCGGGGGTGCCGGTCGGTGCACTGATCGCGCCGGTGATCCCGGCCCTCACCGACCATGAACTCGAGCGGCTGCTCGAGGCCGCGGCGCGAGCCGGTGCGCGCTGCGCGGGCTATGTGGTGCTGCGCCTGCCGCTCGAGGTGAAAGACCTGTTCCGCGACTGGCTGCTCGCACACTATCCGGACCGCGCGCAACACGTGATGTCGCGCGTGCACTCGATCCGCGACGGGCGCGACAACGATCCGCGGTTCGGCAGCCGGATGAAGGGTTCCGGCGTCGATGCCGCCTTGTTGAAACAGCGGTTCGAAGTGGCCACGCGTCGCCTCGGCCTCGAGTCCCGCATGGGCTTCGATCTCGACACCACGTTGTTCCGCTCGCCCGGCAATCCCACTCCCCAACTCCCCCTGCTGTAGGCCGCCAGCGGCTTTGTTCTGGCCGTTCGGCGCATGAGGGAACCGCGAGGCCGCGATGGGGTCTTACCCCCATCGACCCCGTGGCATACTCCGGGTACCCATGATGTCCAGGGCCGCCATACCGCTCGCCGTCGCGGGGCTCTTGAGCCTCGGCGGCTGCATGCAGGCACGCATCGAGGAATCGCGCGAGCTGCCGACCCATATCACCAGCGAGGAAGGCGTCGTCGTGCTCGCCAAGCCGCAAGTGGAAGGCGCCGGCACCGACGACGGCTTCATGGATTGCGTCGGCGAGAATCTCGGGGAGGGCCCGCGCGGCCTGCGCGTCCTCGGCAACGACGCCTTCGTCGACGCGATGTTTCCGTGGCTCGAACCGGGCACCGCGCCGTCGCGGCCCGAGGCGGTGACCACCTTGCTCGAGCAGCCGGGTGTCAGCGAGCGCATCGCCGCGAGCGGTGTGCGCTACATCGTCTGGCTGGATGGCGATACGCGACGCACCGACGGCGGCGGCAGTCTCGCGTGTGGCGCGGCGCCCGGCGCGGCGGGCTGCATCGGGTTCGGCTGGTGGGAGAAGGAATCCGATTACGAAGCGACGATCTGGGACCTGCGCCAGGCAAAATCGGCGGGCACGGTCGGCACGAATGTGACGGGCACGTCGGCGATCGTCGGCGCCGTGGTGCCGTTGCCGTTCATCGCACGGGTGCAGGGCACCGCTTGCAACCGCCTTGCCGACCAGTTGTACAGCTTCTTCGTCGGCGAAGACCTGAAGGCCCCGCGCGCCAGGCCTGCCGACGACGCGAGGTGAACCATGCGTACCCACGCTGGATGGATACCGGGAGTGATCGCGGCGCTGTTCGTCGCGGGCTGCGCCACACAGCAAAGCGGTGGTGACGGCAGCAGCGGGGGCAGCAGCGGCACGCCGTCTGAACCAGGGTCATCGGGGTCGTCCGGGTCGTCCGGACCGTCGGGACAATCCGGCTCGACGTCGTCGGGCAGTGCCATGCCGTCGACCGGCACCGGGATGCCATCGACCTCCGGCGGTGCGTCGACTTCGGGCAGCGGCACGACGACGGGCAACGGCACGACGACGACCGGGTCGATGCCTGCGCCCTCGGGAGCCGGTACGCAGGAAGGTGTGGCAGGGAATGATCCCGCCGGCGACGGGGCCGCCGGACGAGGCGCCGAAGTACCGACTGGTTCGGCACAAACCCCCGAAGAGCGTCGGGCAACGGTCGATCGTCGCCTCGATGAATCAATAGGGACGTTCGATGAGCGTGTCCGCAAGGAGCAGGAAGCGATCGCCAGGGAGCGCGACAGCCGTGCGGGCAACGGCGGCGCGAGCGCCGACACGGCAGACGGGGCCATCGCAACGGCCGATACCGGCAATCGGCCAGGCGATCTCAAGTCCGACCGCAACTCGGGGACACAGGCCGGCAAGGGTGACGAGCAGGGTGCGACGGGCCCCGCGCGCACGAGCGCCGGTACGGGTGGGACCGGCAAGGGCGCCGTCGAACGTTCCGACGGCAGTGACGACGACATCGTTGCGCGGCGGTTGCGCCGTGCGGCCGAGCAGGAAACGGATCCGGAGCTGAAGGAAAAGCTCTGGAAAGAGTACGAGGACTACAAGAAGAGCGTGCGAGGCGGATGAGCGCATCGATCCAACGGCGTCGCGTCAGATGGCTGCGCGGAGCGCTGCCGGCCGCGCTCGTGTGCGCACTCGCGGCGTGCGTCACGAGCGAGACGCGGCCGCTGCCGAAACTGAATCCGGTCCAGGCGACCACGCAGATCCCGGAAGCGGAGCTGCTCGACGTCGGCGTGCACGTGTTCGACGCGAATGTTCCCGAGGCGATCAAGGACGACGAGGAGGCGCTCGCGAAGAAGCGCATCTACCCGGAAGTGCGCAGCGCCGAGGCGAGCTACCTGCCGGGACTGCTGCGCGCAACCCTCGAGTCCTCGGGCCAGTGGGGGGCGGTGCGGGTCGTGCCGGACAAGGCGGTCGTCGACCTTAACGTCTCGGGCCGGATCCTCGAGTCGACCGGCGCGCACCTCGCGCTCCTGATCAACGTCACGGACTCCACCGGGCGCGTGTGGATCAAGGACAAGGAATACCAGGGCGAGGCGGATCTCGGCTCGTACAAGACCGAAGCGTCGCTCGCGGCGCGCGATCCGTTCCAGAACGTCTACTCGGAAATCGCGAACGACATGCTCGCCGCGCGTACCGCGCTCACCGCGACCGAACGGCGCGACATCCGTCGCGTCGCGTCGCTGCGCTTCGCGCAGGAGTTCGCGCCCGCGGCGACGAGCGGCTATCTCGCCACCGACGCACAGGGCATCACGCGCGTGGCGCGCCTGCCGGCCGAGGGCGATCCGGTGATGGAGCGCATCGGGCGTATCCGCGATAGCGATCTCGCGGTGATCGACACGGTCAACAGCTACTACGCGAATTTCGGTGACAAGGTCGAGAGCTCCTACGGCAATTTCCGCCGCGTGAGCCAGCAGGAGATCGAGAAGGAAGACCGCGCGCGCGCCTCGGCGCGCACGCGCACGCTGCTCGGCGCCGCCGCGGTGCTCGGCAGCGTGCTGATCCCGAACCAGTGCTCGCCGGGCGACTACACGTGCCGCAATGTGCAGAGCGCGGCGCGCACCGCCGGCGCGGTCGGAGGCGTCGCGGGGATCATGTCCGGCATCAGGAAATACTCCGAGGCGAAGGTGCACGCCGAGGCGTTGAAGGAACTCGCGGACACGTTCCGTGCGGAAGTGACCCCGCAGGTCGTCGCAGTCGAGGGCCGCACGCTCAAGCTTACCGGCACCGCCGAAGAGCAGTACCGCGAGTGGCGCGGGATGCTGCACCAGATCTACCTCGAGGATACGGGCGGGACGGTCGCGGCAACGCCTGTGGCCACGGGTCCCGCACCGACACCTGCGCCGGTGTCCCGCAACGAGTGAGCACGTGCGAGCGCATGCCGAACCCGGCGCGCGGCGACCGCCTCTGCGGCCGCTTCACGCTGATGGCGCAGATCGGCGCGGGCGGGCACTCGGAGGTCTGGCGCGCGCGTGACATCGTGCGGCGCGAAGACGTCGCACTCAAGATCCTGAGGCGCGACAGCGCGGCGGCCGCGAACGCGTGGGCCGTGCTCGAGCACGAATATGCCGCGACACGCGAGCTCGGGCACCCGGGGATCCTCAAGCTCTACGAGCCGCAGAACTGCGACGGAACGCTCGTGCTGCCGATGGCGCTCGCGCCGGGCGGCGATCTCGGTGCGCTGCGCGGCGAGTCCTATACGCGCATCGTGCCGGCGCTGATCGAGATTGCGCAGGCGCTCGAACATGCGCACGGCCGGGGTGTCGTACATCGCGACCTGAAGCCCGGCAACGTGCTGCTCGACGAGGATGGCCACACGCTGATCGCGGACTTCGGCGTCGCGTCGTTCGCGGGCGCGAGCCCGTTCGCCGACCACGGCTCGCCGTTCAGCGCGAGCCCGCAGGCGTTGCGCGGCGAGGAACCGGCACCGTCGGACGACATCTACGGGCTCGGTACGCTCGCCTACGAGCTGTTGGCGGGTTACCCGCCGTTCTATCCGCACTTCGAGACGCGACGCGTACTCGAAGAGCCGGCGGCGGAGCTGAAGCCGACCCGCGCCGCACCACCGCGACTGACCGCGCTCGTGATGCGCATGCTCGCCAAGACCCGCGACGGCCGGCCCGCGACGATGCGCGCGGTCATCGACGAGCTGCACGCCTGCCTGCACGACACGGTGACGATCGAGTCCGAAGCGCTGAGCGAGGAGGCACCGCCGCCGCCGGAGCCCCTGGTCGCGGTGAGCACGGCGCCGATCGTTGCGCTGGCACGCGAACCTGGCCCGGGCGAGGGCGGCACGATCGCGATCGAACTGCCCGAAGTGGTGCGGGACCAGTGGGGCGCCGCGGGACCCGCCGATGAAGTCGTCGTGGCACCGGCGACCGTGCCGGAACCCCCCATGCGCGCAGCAAGGCGGCGCCATACCGGTGTCGCGATCGGGCTGCTCGTTGCGGCCGTTGCGCTCGGACTCGTGTTCTTCCTGCTGCCGCGCCTCGCACCGCAGGCCACTACGCCGCAGGCCGCAGCCGGTGCCGCGACGCCCGATGCGGCCGGCGAGGATGCGCCGCCACCGCCCGACCCGGCGAAGACACTCGCGGAGCTGCAGGGCGGTGTCGCGAAGCGCCTCGCGGCGATCGAAGCGCGCGCCGCGGGTGTCTGGGGCGGTGCCGATTTCGCGGCCGTGAAACGTGCCGCCGGGGCGGCCGCCGCGCAGGCCGCCGACGATCACCTCGATGCCGCGATCGCGGGCTACCGTGCAGCCGGCAAATCGCTCGCCGATATCGAATCGCGTGCGCCGGCGGCGCTCGCGAGCGAGCTGAAGCGCGGTGCGGCGGCGCTCGAGGCCGGGGAGCCTGCGCGCGCCCGCGGCGCATACGAGCTCGCCGCGCGCATCGATCCGAGCAATGACGAGGCCGCCGCGGGACTCGCGCGTGCGCGCGCACTCGAGAGTGCGATGCCGCTCGTCGCGCAGGCGGCCAATGCCGCGAGTGCCGGGCGCGCCGCGGAGGCCAGCGAATGGTACGAGAAGGCGCTCGCGCTCGACCCGGCCAATGCGGCGGCGCGCGCCGGGCTCGCGCAGGCGCGCAGTGCCGTGGGTGCGAGCGAGTACGCGCGGGTGCTCGCGAACGGCTTCAGCGCATTGCGCTCGGGCGACCTCGCGGCGGCCCGCCGCAATTTCGAGAGTGCGCACACGATGCAGCCCGGCGCGAGCGCACCGGGCGAGGGGCTCGAGCAGGTGGCGGCTGCCGAACAGGCGCGCGCGGGCGATGCGGCCCGAGCGCGCGGCGCGACGCTCGAAGCGGGGGAACGCTGGGCCGAGGCGCTCGCACTCTATGACGACGTGCTCGCGCGCGATGCGTCGCTGCAGTTCGCGCAGGCCGGACGCGAGCGCACCGCGCCGCGCGCCGAGCTGGCGCGGCGCCTGCAGGGCATCATCGACCGGCCGGAGCGACTCGGTGCCGCGGCCGTACGCGACGAGGCCACGCAGTTGCTGGCCGCCGCCCGCACGACGATGCCCTCCGGCCCGGTGTTGCGCTCGCAGATCGCGCGCATCGAACTGCTGCTGCCCGCGTACGACCAGCCGGTGCGCGTCGCGCTCGAATCCGACAACGAAACGAGCGTCACCGTGCAGCGCGTCGGTGCGCTCGGCACGTTCCTGCGCCGCGAGATCGAGCTGAAGCCGGGCCGTTACACCGTGACCGGCACGCGCGCAGGCTATCGCGACGTGCGTCGCGAGGTGACGATCGCGCCCGGCGCCGACGTGCAGACGATCGCCGTGAGCTGCGTCGAGCCGATCTGATGTCTTCCGCCCATGCCACCGTGCACGAGCCGCTCGGTCGGCGCGAGCTGCCTGCGCCGTTCACGATCGGCGCGGCGGGGTCGGACATCGTGGTGCCCGGCGCCGCCGCCGCCGCGCTCACCCTCGGGGTCGAGGATGGGTTGTGGCGCGTCACGCCCGCGGAATCGGTGGGCGCGCGCCTCGACGGCGAGCGGCTGCGCGAGCCGCGCGACCTGCACGCGGGCGATGTGCTCGCGCTCGGCGACACGCAGATCGTGATACGAGCGACGGCACCCTGCATCATCGATGTGCTGCACCTCGCGGGCAACGCCACGATCGCGCCGCTCGCACCCGTCCTCGAGCGCGACGGTGAACTCGACGACGAGGATGTCGAAATCGGCGCATTGCCGCGGGATCTGCTCGCGACGGATGACCGGGCGGCCGCGCCGCCGCCGGGCCGCACGGCGCGTCGCATCGCGATCGCCGCCGTCCTCGCCGTGGCCGGCGCACTGTTCCTGTTGCTGACGAGCATGCAGCGCGTGCCGCTCGTGCTCGAGCCCATGAATGCCAGCGTGCGCGCCACCGACACGCTGCTTTCCTGGCACTCGGGCGCGACCCTGTTCGTGCTGCCGGGCGCGCACCGCCTGCGCGCAAGCGCGCCAGGCTATGTCGCGCTCGAGCGGGCCGTGACCGTCACACGGGAGGGCGCGGCGGCGGTGCGCCTGCGGCTCGACAAGGAGCCGGGCGTACTCGTGATCGACACCGGCGGTGTCGCCGCCACGGTCGCGGTCGATGGTGCGGAGGCCGGCCGGGCGCCCGGGGAGCTGCGCGTGGCGGCCGGCGAGCACACGCTCACGTTCCGTGCCGATCGTCATCTCGACGCGATCGTCGACGTTGAGGTCGAAGGCCTCGGGCAGCGGCAGGATCTCGTCGTCAAACTAGAGCCGTCGTGGGGTGCGCTCGTGCTCATCGTCCGTACGCCCGGTGCGCGTGTCTCGATCGACGGCGCGGAGCCGGTCGTCGTGCCGGCGAAAGCCGAGCTGCCCGCCGGCGCGCATCGCGTGCAGGTCACGGCACCGGGCGCCAGGCCGTGGGACAGCGCGCTCGTGATCAAGGCCGGCGAAACGGCGACGGTGGGGCCGATCGATCTCGGGGCGCCCGATGCGCGCCTCGTCGTGCGCTCGGCGCCGTCCGGCGCGGACGTCTCGGTCGACGGTGTCTATCGCGGCCGCACGCCGCTCGATATCGCGATGGCGCCGGGCGGCCGGCACGACGTGCTCGTCGCGCGCACGGGCTACACGCCGTGGTCGCGCAGCTTCGGCGCCGCGTCGGGCGAGCGCACGGTGCTCGAGGCGCAACTCGAGCCGGTCTATGTGGCGCTCACGGTGACGGGCGAGCCCGCCGACGCGGAGGTGCTGATCGACGGCGAATCGAAGGGGCGCACGCCACTGTCGCTCGAGGTGCTGGCGGGCGAGCACGCGATCGAAGTGCGCAAGGCGCCGCTGACGCCGTATGCCACGAAGGTCACGCTCGCGCCCGGGCTCGCCCGCAGCGTCAGCTACCAGCTCATCGACGCGGCCCGGCCCGCGAGCGCGCTCGCCGCGGGGACGCGCCTCACGACGAAGATCGGCTATACCTTGCGGCTCGTGAAGCCGGTGACCTTCCAGATGGGGAGCGACCGGCGCGAGCAGGGCCGCAGGCCGAACGAGGTGCGCCGCACCGTCACGCTCTCGCGCGCGTACTACATCGGCGCGACCGAAGTGACGAACGGGCAGTACCGGCGCTTCAAGCCCGACCACGCCTCCGGCTACGTGGACAAGAAGAGCGTCGATCTCGACGACCAGCCCGCCGTGCAGGTGAGCTGGGACGACGCGGCCGCCTTCTGCAACTGGCTGTCCACGCAGGAGGGGCTGCCGGAAGCGTATGTCCGCAAGGACGGCAAGTGGACGCTCGCCTCGCCGATCGCGAACGGCTATCGCCTGCCGAGCGAGGCGGAATGGGAATACGCGGCGCGCGCCAACGGCGGCGGCGGCGTGCGCCGCTACATCTGGGGCGACTCGCTGCCGATCGGCGCAGGCAGCGGCAACTACGCGGGCGTCGAGGCGCGCGGTACGCTGCCGATGGTGCTCGAGTCGTACCGCGACGACTTTGTGAACGTGGCCCCGGTCGGCAAGTTCGGCGCCAATCCGCTCGGGCTCTTCGACCTGTCGGGGAATGTGTCCGAGTGGACTCAGGACTATTACGCCTCGCTGCCCGCGAGCGCACCGCAAACCGACCCGTTCGGGCCGGTGCAGGGAACCCGGCATACGATCCGGGGTTCAAACTGGCGTACGGCCACGGTCGCCGACCTGCGGCTCGCATGGCGCGACAGCGCCGAGGGCAGCGACCAGGCCATCGGCTTTCGAGTGGCGCGCTATCCATGAAGAACGTCTGGCGTCCCGTCTGGATCATGACTTTCGCGTCGCTCGCGGCGTGGGCGGCTGCGCTGGTGATCGTACGCACCGTGCCACCGGCGGTGGCGCAATCGACCGCAGAACCGGCACCCGACCCGGCTGCAGCGGACAGCGCGGTCGACGACGAAGGGCCGATCGGTGCGCCGGTCGCGCCGAAAGAGGAGTTGCCGCCCGATCTTCGTCAGTCAGCCGACAACAATGTCAGTTTCCCCGTGGACATCTGATCCCGAAAGGTGCGCATGGCCAGCCCCCGACGTTATCCCTCCGAGTTCGTCTTCAGCCTGTTCGCCCTCGCGGCGATCGTCGTGGTCGTGCACGCGATCTACGTGCTCGACGTGCGGCCCAAGGCGCAGGCGATCCTCGCCGAACAGCGCGAGGGCATGCTGAACGACCCGAACTACATCGCCGACCGGTCGTTCTATGTGCTCGTGAAGGACTACGAGCAGGAGAGCGAGATCATCCTCTTCATCTGGGCGCTCGCGATCATCGGCTACAAGGCGAAGCGGCAATCGCGCGAGCGCGCGACGCTCGACGGCGACCTGCTGAAGCTCGCCGACGGCATGAAGGTGCTGCCGGAAGATTCACGCGAGTACATCCGCCAGCTCGAAGGCCTCGACCGCGAGCGCCGGCGCATGCTGCTGCCGCGCGCGCTGCTCGCCGCGCTCGCCCGTTTCGGTGCGACGAAGAGCGTGCAGGACGCCTCGACCGTCGCGCACGGCACGTGCCAGTCGGAGGCCGAGCGGCTCGACTCGGAGATGTCGATGCTGCGTTACATCGCGTGGGCCATCCCGGCCATCGGTTTCATCGGCACCGTGCGCGGCATCGGAGATGCGCTGTCGCAGGCGCACAAGGCGGTCGGCGGCGACATCTCGGGCGTCACCGAAGGCCTCGGCGTCGCGTTCAATTCGACACTCATCGCGCTGCTGCTGTCGATCTTCCTGATGTTCCTGCTGCATCAGCTGCAGCTCGCGCAGGAGCGGCTCGTGCTCGATGCCGAGACCTGGCTCGACACGCGGCTCATTCGCAACATGCAGACGAGATGACGGACATGGACTCTCCACTCGGCCTCTCCCTCGACGATCGCGCGCTGGCGCTCGCCGTGGACGGCCGCGTGCTCTCCGTCGCGCCTTCGATCGTGCGGCGGGAGGGCGAGAATGTCATCGGCGTGCCGGCCGCGGGCCTGCTGCGCAGCCGCCCGGCCGAGGTCTCCGCGCGGCACTGGAGCGACATCGCCGGCGAGCGTGCCACGAGCGCCGCGGCGAGGTCGCTCGCGGCGGCGGAGGTGCGCGCGCGGCTGCGCGCGGCCGGCGCGGGCGCAGACGGCGCGGGCGCAGACGGCGAGGGCGCAGACGGCGAGGGCGCAGGGTACAGCGGCGCCTGGATCGCCGCGAGCGCCGTGTATACGCCACGCGCATTGTCCGAGATCCTCGCGGTCATGGAGGCGGCGTCGCTCCCGGTGCGCGGTTTCGTCGACGCGGCCGTCGCGACGGTCGCGCCGCTCGGTCTCGCGAAGCCGGCGATCGTGCTCGAGATGGGGCTGTCGCACGTCGCCGCGACCGCGGTCGAATGCGGCCCGGTGGTGCGGCGACGCCGTTCGCTCGTGAGCGGCGGCGGCGGCCTGCTCGACATCTACCAGTCGTGGCTCGATGTCGTGAGCGCGGCCATGGTGCTGCGCACCCGCTTCGATCCGTTGCACGACGCCGCGGTCGAACAGCGCCTGTTCGACGATCTGCCGGCGCTCGCGGCGCAAGCAGCGGAGCTCGGCGCCGCCACCGTCGCGCTCGAAGGACCGACGGGCGAACGGCACGAAGTCGCCATTGCGCGCGACCAGCTCGCCGCCGCCGCGGCGCCGCGTTATCGCGAACTCGAGCGTTGCCTGCACGAACTGCGGCGCGCCGGCGCGCCGGTCGCCGTGGTGGTGCCCGCCGCGCTGCTCGGGCTCGCGGGGCTGCGCGAGCGCCTCGAGACGCTGTCGGACTGCGAACTGATTGCGGTGCCGGAAGGCTGGGCCGCCGCAGTCGCCTCGCAGCTGCCGGTGGACGAGGCCGCCGGCGCGCACGTGCGCCTGCTGCGCCGACTCGCGGCAACGGCGACGCTGCCCGGGGGCGAGGCGCCGCGGCGCGAACGCCTCGGGGCGGGTCGCCGCGAGGGCCTGGACCCCACTCACGTGCTGTACGCCGGGCGCGCCCTGCCGCTGACACCGCGCGGCCTCACGGTGGGCCGCGAGGGCAATGGCGCCGACATCACGGTGTCGGCGGGTGCCGCGGGCGTCTCGCGCCGGCACTGCACGCTCCTGCGCGGCGCGGACGGCGTGGTGCTCGTCGATCACAGCCGCTACGGCACGTGGGTCAACGACGAGCGCGTCGCCGGGCGCACGTTGCTCGCGGCCGGCGACCAGGTGAGGCTCGGTGAGCCCCGCATCGAACTCGCGCTGATCAGCGTGGGAGGCGGCCATGCGCAAGCGTCGCCAGACTGAGGTCTTCAGCCTCTCCTTCCTCGACTGCATCTGCTGCGGCTTCGGCGCCGTGATCCTCTTCTACATGATCATCAGCGCGCAAAGCGGCGTCGAGCGCATCCGCCGCAACGAGGACCTCACATCGCAGGTCCGGATGCTCGAGGAGCAGGTGCTCGAGGGCACGAAGAACCTCGTGGTGCTGCGCAATGCGCTCGCCAGGACGACCAGCGAGACCACGAGCGCGGCCTCGCGTGCGACGCGCCTGATCGAGCAGCTGAAGAAGGAGCGCGACCAGGGCTCGATCTACGACGACACCACGCTCGCGCGGCGTGCGCACATCGAGAAGCTGAAAGCCGACATCCGCTCGCTCGAGGAAAGTACGCGCCGGCTGGAGGCCGCGAGCAAGGAGGCCGGCCCGCCCGGCGATGCGGTGAAAGTCGCGAAGGGCGGCGCGGATCGCCGCTATATCACGGGCCTGCGCATGCGCGGCAAACGCGTGCTGGTGCTCATCGATTCGTCCGCGAGCATGCTCGACGAGGATGTCGTCAACGTGATTCGCCTGCGCAACATGAGCGACGAAACCCGGCGGGCGGCGACCAAGTGGCGGCGCGGCGTCAAGACCGTCGGCTGGCTCGCCGGGCAGGTGCCCGCCGCGAGCAAGTTCCAGGTCTACCGCTTCGACACGAAGCCCGCCCCGCTGCTCGCGGATACCGCCGGCCAGTGGCTGAATGGCGGCGACGAGGCGACGATCGACCGGGTCCTCGAGGCGATGGATACGCTCGTGCCGCAGAACGGCACGAGCCTCGTGAATGCGTTCGGCGCGATCCGCCAGCTGTCGCCGGCGCCCGACCAGGTGGTGCTGATCACCGACGGGCTGCCGACCCAGGGCGCGACGCCGCCGGCGATCCGCCGCTATATCGACGCGGGCGGGCGCATGCGCCTGTTCGACGATGCCGTGAAAGCCCTGCCACCGCGCACACCGATCGACGTGGTGCTGCTGCCGATGCGCGGCGACAACCCGGCTGCCCACGCGTTCTGGCGACTCGCGCGCAATTCGGGCGGCAGCTACCTGATGCCGTCGAAGGACTGGCCGTGAGCACGCCGCGATGAAACTCGCGCGTCGCGATGCCGAAGTGTTCAGCCTGTCGTTCCTCGACTGCATCTGCTGCGGCTTCGGTGCGATCATCCTCCTGCTCGTGCTGTCGGAGTTCGGCCAGCCGGTCGTGATCGAGAAGAGCCGCAAGCAGCTCGACGGGCAAGTGCTCGCGCTGCAGAAGGAACTGCACGAGATCCGCGGCGAAACCGCCGAACTCAACCGCGAGATGCAGGGGCGGGTCGACCGCCTGCGCAAGGAGAAACTGAACCTCGCGCGGGTGAGCGGCGAGATCTCGTCGGTCAAGGGACAGTTCGAGGCGAGCCGCCAGGACGCGGCGGTCGCGAACATCGTCGAGGGCGAACTGGTCGCGGCCTATGAATCGCTGACCGAAGACCTGAAGCAACTGCAGAAGCAATCGCGGCGGCGCCCCCCCACCGAGGCGGTCGGCGGCATCCCGATCGACAGCGAATGGATCATTTTCGTCATCGACACTTCGGGCAGCATGCTGTCGGCGCACTGGGAGACCGCGCAGGAAGTGCTGAAGGAAATCCTCGACATCTACCCGCGCGTGCGCGGCCTGCAGGTGCTCGACGACGAAGGCAAGCCGATGTTCGGCGGCACCCGCGGCCAGTGGCTGCAGGACAACCCCACGCAGCGCGCGCGCATCGTGAATACGATGCGCAACTGGCGCGCGTTCAGCGATTCCGATCCGGTGCAGGGGATCCAGGAGGCCGTCGCGAAATACTGGGCGATCGACAAGCGCATCAGCGTCTACGTGATCGGCGACGAGTTCACCGGCGACTCGATCCAGAAGGCGCTCGATGCGGTCGACAAGGCGAACCCGCCCGATGCGAACGGTCGCCGGCGCGTGCGCATCCATGCGATCGGCTTCCCGGAAGGCCCCGGCATGCCGCCGTTTACAAGCATCCGTTTTGCTGCCTTAATGCGCGCGATGTGCGACCGCAACGGAGGCACGTTCGTCCCCGTCACCACCGAGAAGGCCTGTGCAGGCTACATCGAGGTGTTCGGTACGCGCCAATGCATCGGCGGAGGCTGATCCACATGTCGACGATCCGGCTCGCGACGCGCGCTGCAACGTCCCTCGCCGTCCTCGCGCTCGGCGCGTGCGGCAGCGTCGAGATCGCGCCGGAGCCGATCCTGCCGAAGCCGATCGTGCGCTCGCTGCCCGTCGAGGCCGGCGTGCTGCTGCCGGGCGATCAGCGCACTTTCCACCACAGCGAGACGCGCAGCGGCGTCGACTGGACCGTGAAGCTCGGCGCCGGCCATCAACGCCTCGCGCATGAAGTCTTCGACGCGCTGTTCAGCAAGGTGCGCTACCTCGACGATGCCGAAGCGGCGCGCGCCGCCACCGGGCTCGCGGTGATCTTCGAGCCGCGCATGGAGCAATACTCTTTTGCCACCGCGAACGAGACGGGTGGCGGCTACTACGCCGTGACGATTTCGTATCGCATCAACGTGTACGCGGAGGGCATGAAGCCCGTCGACTCGTACACGATCACCGGCTACGGCAACAGCCGCGAGCGCGCGATGTCGAGCAGCAAGCCGCTCGAGGCGGCCACGCGCGCCGCGATGCGCGACGCCGCCGCGAAATTCCTCGTGCAGTTCCCGCGCCAGCCGATCGGGCAGCAGCTCGCGCGCGGCGCGCGGCTCGTCGCCCCGGCCATTGCCGTGGCGGCCGGCGATGCGAACAAATCGACCGCCGCGCGCCTGATCGAGGCGGTGCCCGTGCTCGGCGGGCCCGCAGCGGCCGCGCCCGATGCCGTGCCCACGGCCGCACCCGAGGCTGTGCCCACGGCCGCACCCGCGGCGGAAGCAGAGGCTGCGCCACCGCCGCCCGCCGTGCCGGCGCCTGCCGCACCAACACCCGCCGAATCAACGTCCCCTACGCCAACGCCGCCCGCGCCCACGCCGCCGCCGCCGGCCGGGACCATGCCGCCACCCGCGCCGCCGGCCGGGATCCAGCCACCGCCGAAGTTCGTGGCGAACGATTGACCAGCGCGACTTCTGGCTGATCGCCGTTCGCCATTCGCTGTTCGCTCTTCTTACTTCTTTTTGACAACCAGCCGCTCGGTCAGTGTCACGCCGGTGGTTTCAACGGGCTCGCCGTTCTCGAGCCGGGGGGCGTAGAGCGCCTTGCGGACCGCCGCCTCGACGCCTTCCTGGTGATCCTTCGATGCGGTATCCGACGAGGTGACGACTTCCGCTGTGCGGCCGTTCGCCTTCACCGTGAATTTCGCGACGACGACATGCTCCTCGAAGTTGTCGATGTCGCCGCCCGTGAAGCGGGTGATCGACGCCGAGGGCGGCTTGTAGCGCAGCTGGCGCGGCGCCTCGACCAGCTTCGTCTCGCCGGCCGCGACGAGCGAGGTCCACGCCTTGCGATACGTGTCCATGGCCTCGCGACTGTCGCCGGCGGTGAGATACCAGTCGCCCTGGTCGACGAGCGCGGCGCCGAGCACGCCGGGCACGGGCGGTCTGGCGCGGCTCGCCGCGTTCACGGCGAGCTGCAGCGCACGCGCGCCCTCGGAATTCAGGCTGGTCGCCGTCTGCCCCGTGCCGGGGTTGGTGCTGAACAGCACCGGGTCGGCGGCCGTCGATTCCTGCGTGATTTCCGGGCCATAGAGATACTCGAGGCGATATGCGCGGGCGATCCCCCGCAGCGGTGTGACGGACGCGAGGCTGCCGCGTCCCGACGTCGCCTCCGCGAGCCGCAGCGCGCGCAGGTGCTCGGTGCGGGCGGTCGTGTAGCGGCCGACATACTCGTACCAGCGCGCGAGGTAGTCGTACGCGAAGAGCATGCGCGGGTCGCGTGGGCCGTAGGCGGTCTCCTCGATACGAAATGCGTACAGGTGCTCGCGTTCGGCATCCTCGAGCCGGTTCTGCGCAACGTACACATCGATCAGCGCCCGGACGAAATCGAGCTGCTCGAGGTTGTAGAGGCCGTCGAGGTTGCGCGAGAGATCGACGGCCTGTTTCAGCGTGTCGGCGGCGGGGCCTGGCTGGTCGGTGCGCGCATAGCTCATGCCGAGGCCCTGCAGCGGGCGCAGCCTCGCGCGGTCCGTGGCCGGGGCCACGCCGTCCAGGATCGCGAGCGCGCGACGGTAGGCCTCTTCGGCTGCCCGGAAATTGCCGAGCCGCAGTTGTGTCGTGCCTACATTGGCGAGCGGATTGGCGAGCGCGCGATCCTTCTCGCCGTACTGCTCCTCCGTCGCGGCGACGAGCCGCTCGGCGACCGGTAGCGCCCCCGCATATTGCGCGGAGTCGAACAGCGTGCGGAACTCGGTGTAGATCGCCACCCTGTCGTCGTCTGTGACGGCGAGCGCCGGGACCGCGCCGGCCACGGCCGCCAGGGTCCACAGCACGATTCCGGGCATCCGACTCTGTCGCATCAGCATCGCTCCACGTACCTGCGGCACGATATCATCCCGGCGGGGGAGCGGCTAATGAACGACAACCGGAAAGTCGCGCTGGTTGCGGGGGCGAGCGGGCTCGTCGGCCAGGAACTCGTGGCGGCGCTGTGCGCGGCCCCGGAGTACGGGCGTGTCCTTGCAGTGACACGGCGCCCCTTTCTCAAGAACCACCCGAAAATCGCGAACCGCATCGTGCGCTTCGAGGCGCTCGAGGCGCAGCTGCGCGGCATGACCTGCACCGAGGCGTTCTGCTGCCTCGGCACGACCCTCGCGGCCGCGGGCTCCGAAGCCGCGTTCCGCGAGGTCGACCACGACCTGGTGCTCGCATTCGCCCGTGCGGCGCGCGCGGCACAGGCGCAGCGCTTTGCGCTCGTCTCGTCGATCGGTGCCGACGCCGCGAGCCGCGTGTTCTACCTGCGCGTGAAAGGGCAGACCGAGGCTGCGATCATGACGCTCGGATTTCCGGCCCTCGACATCATGCAGCCCGGCCTCCTGCTCGGCACGCGCAGGGAATGGCGGCCGCGGGAGTTCCTGTTGCAATGGACCCTGCCGGTGATCGCGCCGCTGATGATCGGCCGTGCGCAGGCCTATCGGCCGGTACATGCCGCGACCCTCGCACGCGCGATGGTCGGTGCGGCGCGCTCCGGGCGACGCGGCGTCATGCGCTTCACGTACCCCGCGCTCCGCGGCCTCGCCGCGGGAGTCGAGGCCGGCGGCTGAGGCTACTTCTTCCGGGCGACCTTGCGCTTCGCGCGCGCGACACCCTCTCCGCGCGTGGTTCCGCGCTTGATGTCGGCGGCGTGGGCGCGCGCATACACCTGGATGTCCTTGAACCGGCCGCTCTTGTCGCGCACCGCATAAAGCTTGGTGCCCTTGCTGCTGCGATGGGTCGTGCGTCGCGCCTTCGCTTTCGCCTTGGCCATGAGTGTCACTCCGTCGATGGATCGAACCGCGCAACGCTATAACGCCGCTGCCGTGAGCGTCAACGATCGACGACGCGTGGCACCGGCGAATAATGGAGCACGCGCCCCGCGTGCACGAGGAAGCCGGCGACGATCGCGAGCAATCCTGCGGTGGGGCCTGCGAGCAACGCGACGCCGGTCGCGTAGGCGACGGTGGTCGCGAGCAGCGAGATCCCGGCGACCCCGGCGAGCCACAATGCGCCGACGATCATGAATGCCCGTTCGAGGAATCGCACCGCGTCGGTCCACGGTTGCGGCGGGGGAAACGCGAGCGCGAGCGCGAGCGCGAGCGTCACGATCGCGAGCGTGATGCGAAACGCGCGCGCGCGGGTGACCGCGCGCAGCCACGCGGCCACCGGCAGCGCGAGCACGAGCGCGATGCATTCATCGAGCGTGAGCCATTGCGCGACGAAGGCCACGCGCAGGGCGAGCGACAGCAGGGCGACGACGAGAAATACGCGCGTGAAGCTCGCGGGCACCACGAGGCGCCGGACCGCCGAGGCGACGACGAGAAAGCCGGCGAAGAACGCGAATATCGCGACGCCGTTGTACTCGAGGTTGCGCAGCGGCTGCATGCCGGCCCACGCGTGGCCCTGGTTGAGCCGCGGCATGAACGGCACGGCGTGCATCGCGAACCACAGCGCAAGCAGCACGAGCGCGATCGGCTCGGGCCGTGCATGGCGCAGCGCGATGGCGCGCAGCGGCCAGCGTCGCTGGCGCAGCAGCGCGCCCGCGAGCGCGCCGAGGCCGCCACCGGCCGCATTCATCGCGACATCGACGAGATTCGGTACGCGGGAGCGGGTCAGGTTCTGCAGCACCTCGATCGTGCAGGACAGCACGACGGCCGGCAGGGCCGCGCCGATGAAGACGGCCGGGACACGCCAGCGGGGCGGCGCGAGCCATGCGAGCAGGGCGCCGACGGGCAGGTACGACAGCAGGTTGCCCGCACGATCCGCGCGCGCGGAGTAGCCCCAGGGCAGGAGCGCTTCGGGACCGCCCCGCCACGCGGCAACGAAGCGCGACGGATCGAAGCGAAACGGGAAGAACGAGGCATAGAAAATGACGACCAGCGTCAGCGCGAGGAGCCACGCGGCGAGGCGCCTCGATTGGTCCGGGTTGAACGGGTCATACGGCACAATCACAAGCATAGCGTGACGCATTTCACATCTGTCCGAATCGTGACCCGCGCCACGTCGATTTTTCACGAGGTTTCGTTAAATTCGGCGCCATGGACGGATTGCGCGCGAGCATGGGCACCCGCATGGGTCGGCGGATCGCCGCCACGATGCTGATCGCCGCGCTCGTACCGTCGCTGATCGCCGCATTCGTGATCCTTGCGCAATCGGGGCGCGCGATCGATGCCGGCGCGGAGCGCCGCCTCGCGCACGAGGCGCGGGAGTTCGCCGACGAGTTTGCCGCGCGCCTCGCGGGGCCGCAGCAGGATACACGCAGCCCGGATGCCCTCGGCGCCGCCGCGGCCCAGGGCGACACACGGGCCATGGAACGACGCATCGCGCTCCTCGACGGCGAAGGGCGGCTGCTCTTCAGCAGCGCCCCGCTGCCGGAGGATGTCGTCGCCATGTTCGCGCGCTACGCCGCCACGCAGGAGGGTACGCGCAGCGCACTGCCGCTCGCCTGGCAGGCGGCAGGCCTCGAGTGGCAGGGCGGTCTCGCCCGGCTCGCGATGGATGCGGGAGCTCCTGCGTGGTCGGTGGTCGTGTTCAGGCAGCGCCCGGGCTGGGCCGAGGCGGCGCCGCCGGTGGCGCCGGAACTCGGCGCGCTGTTCGGGCTCGCCCTCGCGGGCGCCGCCATCGGCACGCTATTGCTCACGCGGCGCTACGTGCTGCCGGCCGCGCGCCTGCGCGCGGCATTCGTGCGCGACGACGAACGTCGCGACATGCCGGCCGTACGCAGCGCCGACGCCGACGAGCTCGGCGATGCCCTCGACGCCTACAACCGGCTCGCGGCGCGGCTCACGGAGCGTCTCTTCGCGCTCGAGACGCTGGGCGAGATCGACCGGCTGCTCCTCGGGTCCGCCGAACTCGAGCAGATGTTCGATACGATTCTCGTGCGGTTGCAGGCCGTCACGCGCAGCGACGGTGTGGCGATCACGCTGATCGATGCGGACTCGGCCGACTACGGCCGCGTGTACTTCACCGCGCCGCAGCTGAGCGATCTGCCGGTGGTGCGTATCGAACTCGACCCGGACATGCTCGCGACACTGGCCGGGGCACGCGAGGGCGTGACCATCGCGCGCTGCGAGCCGGAGCGCCACAGCCTGCTGCGGCCGCTCGCCGAACTCGGCGCGGAGTACTTCTGGGTGTGGCCGGTCGTCGCGGGCGATCGCCTGGTCGCCGCGCTGTCGCTCGGCTACCGCGAGGCGCCCGTGCCGGATCCCGCAATCGCGAGATACGGCGCCGAATTCGCGCTGCGGTTGTCGGTCGCGCTGTCGAACAGCGCGCGCGACGAACGCCTGTACCGGCAGGCGCATTTCGACGCGCTCACGAGCCTGCCGAACCGGCTGCTGTTCCGCGACCGCCTGGCGCAGGAGCTCGCGAGCACGAGCGCCGGCGGCACGCGCGGCGCGCTCCTCTATATCGATCTCGACCAGTTCAAGCGCGTCAACGACACGGTCGGTCACTCGGCCGGCGACCAGCTTCTCACGATCGTCGCCCAGCGCCTGCGCGCCTGCGTGAAGGATGGCGATACCGTCGCGCGCCTCGGCGGCGACGAATTCACGATCATCCTGCGCCAGGTCAGCGATCCCGATGCGGTGCGCACCGTGGCCGACCGGATCATCGCCTCGCTCGAGGCGCCCGTGAACGTCGCGGGCCGCGATCACCTGGTGCGCGCCAGCATCGGCATCACGCTGTTCCCGGACGACGGCGTGCACATCGACGAGCTGATGCGCAACGCCGACACCGCGATGTACCGCGCCAAGGAAGCCGGCCGCGGCCGCGCCGTGTTCTTCGATCGCACATCGACCGCGCGCCAGTTGACCGCAACCGGCAGCGGCCTCTACCGGGCGCTGCGGCACCGCGAGTTCTCGCTGTTCTTCCAGCCGCAGTATGCGGTCGGCGACGGGCGCCTCGTCGGGCTCGAGGCGCTCCTGCGATGGCAGACACCCCGCAACGGCCTCAAGTTTCCCGCGGAGTTCGTGCCGGCTGCGGAAGAGACCGGCCTGATCGTCGACATCGGCGCGTGGGTGATCGACGCCGCCTGCGCGCAGCTCGCGCGGTGGCGCGCCGGGGGCATGGCGCCGCCGCGTCTCGCCGTGAATGTGTCGGCGCAGCAGTTGCGCTCCGCGCAGTTCCTCGAGAATGTGCGGCGTGCACTCAGCCGCCATGCGCTCGCACCCGATCATCTCGAACTCGAATTCACCGAGGCGGCGCTCGCCGACCGGGCCGTCGAGCCGGTGCTGCATGCGCTCGATGCCGAGGGCGTGCGGCTCGTGCTCGACGATTTCGGCGCGGGCGACACCTCGCTGGCTCACCTGCGCCAGTCGCCGGTGAGCGTCGTGAAGATCGACCGCTCGCTGGTCGACGAACTGCACGATCCCGCCGTGGCGACCCTCGGAACCACCGTGATCGCGATGGCGCACGCGCTCGGCAAGACCGTGGTGGCGGAGGGCGTAGAGACGATCGAACAGCTCGATTTCCTGCGCGAGCGCGGTTGCGATGTCGTGCAGGGCTACTACCTCGCGAAGCCGATGTCAGCCGAGGCGGTCGGCGAGCTGCTCGCCGGCCGCGCCGTCGCCGCGACGCCGGCCGGTGCGCGCCTCGTCGGGTAGCACGCGTGTCCGTGGTGCGTGCCGCGTCGGCGACCCTCGTGCTGCTCCTGCTCGCAGGCTGCGCGGGCGCGCCGCGCAGTCCGGCCCCGGCGCCGCAAGCGCCTGTTCCCCGCTCGATGATCGCGGCGCCACCCGGGATCCTGCAGGCAGCGGCAGCGGCCATCGGCGTGCCGTATCGCTACGGCGGCGCGACCCGCGCGGGATTTGACTGCAGTGGGCTCACGCAGTTCGCCTATCGTGCAGCCGGCATCGCGATCCCGCGCACCGCGGCGGCGCAGCACCACGACGCCGTGGCCGTCGCACGGGCGGCGCTGCAGCCGGGCGATCTCGTGTTCTTCGCGACCGGTCGCGGCGGCGTCGATCACGTGGGCATCTACGCGGGCGACGGGCGATTCGTCCACGCTCCATCGAGCGGGCGCGCCGTGTCCTTCGGCGATCTCGCCGATCCGTGGTATGCGGCGAGGTATGCAGGCGCCGGCCGCTTTTGGTCACGTGGCGAAAAGGTGCAGGCCCTCCGCACGACACCGTGATACGGTCGGCGCCATGATTCGCCTGAGAGCCTGGTGCGCCACGCTGGTATTCGCCGCCATGACCACTTCGCACGCAGCGGAATCGCCCACCGTGTTGGTGACGGGCGCCAATCGCGGCATCGGTTTCGAGTTCGCACGCCAGTACGCCGAGCGCGGCTGGCATGTGATCGCGACCGCGCGCCGGCCCGCCGAAGCCACCGCGCTCGCCGGGCTCGCTGCGGCGCACCCGGGAGTGGCGATCGAACAGCTCGACGTGACCGACGCCGCCAGCATCGCGGCGCTCGCCGCCAGGTACCGGGGCCGACCCATCGACCTCCTGATCAACAATGCCGGAATCACCGGCAAGCGGGGCCAGCGGCTCGGGAGTCTCGACTACGACGACTACCGCAAGGTGCTCGAGACCAACACGATCGCGCCGCTGCGCGTCACCGAAGCGCTGTTGTCCAATGTCGAGGCGAGCGCGCAAAGGAAGGTCGTGACGATCTCCTCGAGCGAGGGCTCGATCACGCAGGTCGGCTCGCCGCGCGGCTACGCGTACCGTTCAAGCAAGGCCGCGGTGAACATGCTGATGCGCAATCTCGCCTACGACGTGCAGGCGCGGGGCGTCACGGTGGCGCTCGTCAATCCGGGCCCGGTCGACACCGACATGATGAAGGGCGTGCCCATGCCGCTGCAGAAGCCGGCCGACGCCGTCGCGAAGGTGATCGGCATCATCGATTCCCTGACGCCCGAGAAGACCGGGCGCTTCTGGGATTACCAGGGCGGCGAATTGCCCTGGTGATATCGACCGGCGCGTTATGTCGCGCCGCGGATCCGCACCGCATCAGTCTGCGAACGGGTGCACGGATTCGGCATCGCGCGACCCCTGGCGCTTGACGGTACGCGGCGACACTTCCAGACTTTATGTGTGATCAGGGCAAACCCGTCGCGAGGCGGGGACGCAAAGCCACCGGTCTTCGGCCTCGTGCCGCAGACAGCGGGGTTGCCTCGGGGCATTGAATCGGCCGCCCCGGGCTTCCCCCGGCGCAGCGTTTCCGCGCGTGAGGGTCCGGGGAACAATCCATGCTGGTAACGGCAAAAGCCGCGGCTGATGCGGGCGACGAGCCCGAGCTGTACGTGATCAACCTGTGCGCGTCGACGACGCCGATGGCGCTCGTGCAACCGAAGACCGAGGCGCTGCGACGCTTCACTTTCTTCGTCAGCCGCCGCCGTGAAGACGGTCGCGAGCGGTTCCGCCTGCACATGGGCTATTTCGCGAGCCCCGGCGACGCGGAGGAGTGGCTCGCCGTGGTGCGCGAATTGTATCCCGCCGCCTGGGTCGGCGAAGCGCCCGGCAAGAAGTTGCGCGCCGCCGCGCGCGCAGCGGCTGCGGTCACTGCACCCGCGCCGGCCGAACCCGCGACGGTTGCACCCGTAATGGTCCCGACCCCGACCCCGACCGCGACGCGCATCGCGCCCGTCGTCGCACGGCAGCCACCTGTGGTCGTGCGGAAGCCGCCTGCCGTGTCGCCACCGGCGCCGCGTGTCGTGTCGCCACCGCCGCGGCCCGCACCCGTGACCATTCCGCCGGCCGTCGCCGCCTTGTCGAATGTCCGCGAAGTCCTGGCGAAGCTAGAGGCAACCGACTCTCCGGCGCAGGCAGCGCCGCGCACGTCGCGCACGCCGCGCGAATCGACCGCGCCGCAGGGTTCGGCCACGCCCCAGGCTTCGACCACGCCGCCCGCGTCGTCAGCGCCGCACGTGCTCTATGTGCCGCCGCCGCCGGTCCTGCCGGAACACATTCCCACGGTGCAGGCACTGACGCCGGCCCCGATGTCTGCCCCGGCGCCCGCCGCGATTCCCGCGGCGCCGAAAGCCGCAACACCGAAAGCCGTCACACCGAAGGCACCGGCCAAAACACCGCTGGCGCCGCCCCTGAGCGACACACAGGTACTGCGTGTGCTCGAGGAGCGGCGGGATACAGGCCCTGGCGCACCGCAGGCGCCCACCAGCGCGGAACGCGAAGCCAATGCCGCGATCGAGCTGCTGCGCCCCGAAGACACGCGCACGATGCGGGTGCTCAAGGAAGAAGTGCAGCGGAGCGCGCCGATGCAGTTTGCGGTGCAGCTCAAGTGGTCGGTCACGCCGATCGACGTCGCGGGCGTGCCGCCGCTCGCCATCTTCAGCGCCTATACGCTCTATACCGTCGAGTCGACGCGCGACGGGCGCAAGTGGTACGGCCTGCGGCTCGGCTTTTTCAGCGACGCACTGTCCGCGAAACAGGTCGCCTACTACGTGCGCTCCGATTTCGCATCGGTGGCGGTCGTGCCAGTCACGACGCCGGAGAAAGACCACGCGATCGCGGGCGCCGCCGCGCATCCGCAGCCGGTGCGCAAGGCCGGGCGCGTCAAGCCGAGCGAGGAGTTCAAGCTGTTCGATGTCGAACCCGTGCCCGCCAAGCCGGTGCCGACCGCCGCGCAGGTGCGCAAGAAACTCGCGGCCGCGGCGCAGGCCGGCAAACGGCCCGCTGCCGGCGCCCGGGTGGCGGCGCCCCGCAAGAAGGCGCGGACCCTCGAGGAATCGCTCGAGCAGACGCTCGAGATCCTGGGCGCGAGCGATCTCGAGATCGACAAGGGTCGCGGCGAGCTGCTCAACGACACCGGCGTGCGGCACCTGTCGGTGAAAATCGACAAGCGCACGTCGACCTTCTCGAAGCTCCTCGATCGCCTCTCCGACCGGGTGGGCAAGTCCTAGGCGCTAGCCTTTCCGGAACATCTCCTCGAGCGCGGCCTTCGCGGCCTCGACCTCACCGATATTACGCGGCACGTAAGCCTTCTCGCGCGGCTTGAAGTGGTCGCAGAAGTTCGCGTGCTCCTTGTCGCGGACTTCCTCGGCGGTCGGCTCCCGGCAGTGCTTGGCGACGCGCGTGTCGTACTCGACGCACAGCTTGCACACGTGCAGCTGCGCACGGCACGCGGGGCATTCGTCGAGCCGCAGCAGCGGCAGCGACAGCGCCGCGAGCGAAGCACCGCATTTCCAGCACACGAGAGCGTGGGCCATCGTCGCACTTTAGCAAGGTCGCATACCGGATGCCCACGGGCTACCATCGACCGATGGTACGTTCACCTTCGGCGGCCGCGTCGGCCGCAGCGCGCGAACCCGTGGCATTCCCCGGCCGCATCGTCATGGTCGGCTGCGGCAGCGTCGGCCAGACGATCCTGCCGCTCATACGCAAGCATGTGGCGCTCGGCCCCGATGCGCTGATCGTGCTCGCTGCGGACGAAGTGGGGCGCGGCGTCGCCTACGAAAACGGCGCGCCGTTCTTCTATGCACACCTGAAGCCGCGCAGCTTTCGGCGACTGCTGTCGCGGCATGTGCGCGCGGGCGACCTGCTGCTGAATCTCTCGGTCGACGTGTCGAGCCTCGATCTCGTGCGCTTTGCCGGCGAGCGTGGCGCGCTGTATGTCGACACCTCGATCGAACCGTGGCCGGGCGTATTCGACAACCCGATGCTCGACGTGCGCCAGCGCACGAACTTCATGACGCGCTACCGGGCGCTCGCGCTGGCGCAGGAACTCGGGCCCGAGTCGCCCACCGCCGTGCTCGATCACGGCGCCAACCCGGGGCTCGTGTCGCACTTCGTCAAGCAGGCGCTGCTCGACCTGCGTCGCACGCTGCGCGCCGAGGGTGCGGCGCCGGCGACGCGCGACGAGTGGGCGACGCTGGCGCGCGATCTCGGGGTCACGACGATCCAGATCTCCGAGCGCGATACGCAGGCGAGCGACCGGCCGAAGCGGCCCGGGGAGTTCGTCAACACCTGGTCGATCGACGGCATCCTCGACGAATCGGTGCAGCCGTCCGAGATTTCGTACGGCACCGCGGAGAAGCACCGGCCGCGCGGCGCGCTGTTCCACCGCCGCGACTCCGGCACGCTGTTTCTCGACCGCCCGGGCGCCGCGACCTTCGCGCGCAGCTGGACCCCGTCGGTCGGTGGCTTCCAGGGACTCATGATGTCGCACAACGAGGTGTTCTCGCTTGGCGACTTCCTGTCGCTGCGCACGGGCGGCAAGTTCACGTACCGCCCGAGCGTGATGTTCGTCTACCACCCGTGCGACGACGCGATGCTCTCCGTGCTCGAACTCGAGGGCCGCGGCTGGCTGCCGCAGGAACGCAAGCGGCGCCTCGGTACCGACATCGTGACGGGCATGGACGAGCTCGGTGTGCTGCTCGCCGGCCATGCACGCAACGCGTACTGGTACGGCTCGCAGCTCACGATCGAGGAGGCGCGGCGCCACGTGGCATACGCGAACGCGACGACGCTGCAGGTCGCCGCGGGCGCGCTGGCCGCCGTCGTCTGGGCGATCCGCAATCCGCGCCGTGGCATCGTCGAGGCCGAAGACCTCGATTTCGAGGACTGCCTCGCGACGGCTGTGCCCTACCTCGGCCGGATGGTCGGCGAGTTCACGACCTGGACGCCGCTGCAGGGCCGCGGGGAGCTGTTCCAGGAGCGCCTCGACGCCGACATGCCGTGGCAACTGCAGAACGTGCGCAGCAGGCAGTGGCGGGGGTAGGGGCCTATTCTCGAGATCGGCAATCGTGCGGCCGACAGGCTTTTACCCGGGACGCATTGAGGCGGGTTGAAATCTTTTTGCCGGGTGTGGCCGCGAGGGCGTTACTCCGGGTACGGGCAACGAACCGTTGTGGTGGGATTGCAGCCGGCCATGTCGAATGACGCGGCCTCGGTGCGCAGGCTCATTCGTCGGGCGCGCATGATGTCGCGGGCGGTGGCGAGGAGGCCGGGACGAGGAGTAGCATTCACGTGAACCGAGGGGTACAGATTAGACTGCAGCGTGCATCCAAGTCTCCAAATAGAACAGCAAGTTACAGCACGCGCTAGATGATTATCCGACGCTTTCATCCAGAAACATCGCGACGACTTTGTCGTCTAATTGTTAGTTAGACGGCAGTGGACACCAGCGCTCTCATCGTTGCAGCCATCGCCGTCATCGGAATAGTCGTACTTGGTCGGTACTTTGTTGGTGGGCGCCGGCCGAAGCAGCAGTCTTTTCGCTGCTCACGCTGCTCAAAGTCCGCGCCGCACTCTGCCCGAACGGTTGAGGCTTGGCGTCGAGGCAAGACCAAGTTCTTCTGCAATTCTTGCCATGGCGAATGGCTGCGAACTCAGCCGCGCGAGGCAAGCTCAATTCGGGGCGGACGCTCAGGCTGTCTCGGTGCGGTCGTTCTTGCGGTAGCAGTTCCCGCCGCCGCGATAGTGACTTATCTTTGGAAGTAGTGCCGTATGTGCCGTCTAACAAATCGCTCGAGCGCAGCCGTGGACGATAAAGTACCTGTAGTACGTGTCTGCGCGCGGCGCGCTCAGCTCAATCGTTAGGCCGCATGATCTGAAGAGCGGCGGGGCATCGCCAGGAGAACGGTCAACGAGAAGGGCGGCTTCGATCCGCGGCGCCCGATTGTTGTGGTCACGATGAGGAACGGTCACGCTGCTTCGGCGGTGAAGCGAGCCGCGTTGGGCCGGCGTACCACCCCAAGAAACACTGCGCGACGCACCAGCGCGAACTCGGGCATAAAGTGCCGGCGCGCGGGCGGTTCAAAGCGCCGGCCCCGAGTGTAGCGGTGAGCTCGCTTACGCCTCACCGAATCCTCGGCGATGAAGGTGGGCGGCGATGCGCCGCGACCTCGTCGCATCCACTTATGCCACGGCTTCGGACACCCGGCGTTGATCACGGTCGAGTGCAGGATTAACCTCGGCGGGAAGAAGCCACCATCGGCTTCGGGGGCAGAATGAGCGCATGCGGTCTAACTTTTCGCTCGAGCGCAGCCGTGGTCGATAAAGTGCCACGCCACGAGTTCAGCGCGCGGCGCGCTCAGCGAAGGCGTTAGGCGGCGACTCGGGTGCAGCGCCGACTCCCTCAAGAAGCTGCGAGACCAAAGCCAGCTGCTCGATGGGATAGAATTGACGCAACTACAAGAATGAGGTCTAGTTCGTGCCACCGGAAACGATCCCAATTCTTGAAACGCCAGAGGTTGTAGACCTCGAAGTTCGACTAGAAGAGGCCACTCGCTCAGCTACCTAGCTGCGCTTGTGGTCTCCATGTGGCTATGGCATCAATTGATCCGCCGGTCATTAGCCGCTCGCGGCCTGGCGGATCGAGTTCCTCCCGACCCTGTCGAGGTGCGATCCAAGATTCTGCCGGTGTATTTCCGCTGGGGACTTATCTGGTTGCTAAGCTCCATAAGCGATGTCGGCTTGGTCGTGTTGCTCGCCGAGGCCAACTGGCCGTTGATGAGCGCCTTCGCCGGCGTAGCCTCCGTTCCCATAATTTCTGCGTTCTCTGCCCGAGACACTCTGAAGCTGCTAGAGAAGCCGAAGCGCGGTGACATGCTGCCTAACAAATCGCTCGAGCGCAGCCGTGGACGATAGAGTACTTGTAGTACGTGTCTGCGCGCGGCGCGCTCAGCTCAAACGTTAGGCGACCTTTCTAGGTGGTTGGCATGAGCAAAGCTTACGACCCGGCAAAACTCTCCATCCGAAGCATTCCATTGAACGGCGTTCGCATTGATCGAGTGCATGGGAAGGAATACCGGGTGGAACCTCGGTTCTACGGTGTCGTCGATAAGAACTTGGCAACAGGTGGCGAGTGGATAGTTGAGTTGCATCGGAAGCTGGTTGCTCGCTCGAGTGGCGAGGTGCAGGACGCCCTAATAGTGCGCCCTGCGCTGGCACCGCGCCGCGCCTCCAGCAAGATGGTTTCACTGACCAGGCAATCGATCATGATTGTGCCGGCCACAAAGGGCAAATATGAAGGACGCCCATACGCCCATATCTCGTTTCGTCAAGCGCAGTCTTTTGGGGGACGTCGCACCGCCAGCAGAGGAGAGAAAGACGCACTTCCCGAGTGGTTCTTGGAGCATTACAAGCGCAAGCTGAGGCTACGGGCAACCGTCCAGGGAAAGATTCATTCCGACGATGCTGTCGGCATTCGACTCTCCAAGTTTCACGATGCCAAGCAAGTGCTCATCTTCGACGAATGGAAAGATGAAGACTTCATACGTTTCTTTTTCATCGTAAGGGTCTATGCCAATGATCAGGGATTCACCTTTGAATCCTCCGAATGATCCTGTGGTAACAGGTCGCCTAACTATTCGTTCGAGCGGACGGTGGACAAATAAAGTGCCAACACATTGCGTCGTGCACGATTTCCTCGGATTGGGACCAGTCGATTTCCTGAATTGAGACCACCCGATTTCGAGGGATAGGCCCCAGCGGATTTCACCGATTGGGACCAGCGATTTCCTGGAATGGGACCACCGTCGGAGCCGCCTTGGAGGGCGGATCTGGCCTGTACCGTCGTGGGCAACCACGAGCGGGAGAGGCGCATGGGACGGCGGAGGTTCACGATGGATCGGTATCAGGAGATCGAGCGGCGCTTGCGCGCCGGGCGCAGCTTGCGCGAGATCGCGCGGGCGCTGGGTTGCTCGCGGCGCACCGTACGGGAGGTGCGTGACGGGCTGCGAGGCGCGCCGGGGGCGGCGCCGGCGAGTCCGCTGTGGTCGCACCAGGTCGACTGGTCGGCAGCGCGCGAGGAGCTCGGCCTCGGGCACCCGCTGAAGTTCATCTGGGAGGAGAAGGCGCTGTCACCTTTCGGCATAAAGAAGCCGGGTCTGTTCGGCATATAGGAGCCAGTTAAGAGCACGGGCATCCTGTGATTCAAGCCTGAACGGACTTGTCGCCGTTGGCAACCCGGGCGCGTGCATTGTTAGGCGGCAGACGCGGTGCGCGGAACGAGTCGCCATCGAGCACGAGGCAGTAGGCGTTGTGGCGCAGCCGATCGAGGGTCGCGGATGCCAACAGGCGATTGGCTGGGAAGGCCTGGTCCCACTCGGCGAAGTCCAGGTTGCTGGTCAAGACCGTGGCGGTCTGCTCGTAGCGCTCGGCGATGAGATCGTGGAGATCTTCATCCGCCGGCGGTCGCAGGGGCTTCAAGCCAAAGTCATCGATGATGAGCAGTGGCACGCGCGAGAGTGTGGCGAGCTTGCGATCGTACGGGCCTCGCATTGCTCGGCCCGCGCGCGAGTGCCGGCGCTAGAACGCACTCCTGGCGTCCAGCCGAGAGTTTGGCTATATTCTAGCCAGAATGCCATTTGCCATCATTCTGGCCCCGGAGGCGGTAGCTGACCTCAAGCGCCTGAAGGGCAATGTTCGCGGGGCCGTCCGCGATGCCTTGCAAACGCACCTGAGCCACGAACCGGAGAAGGCCAGTCGCAGTCGTATCAAGCGATTGCGGGGACTCTCGCGTCCCCAGTATCGACTGAGGGTCAGTGAATACCGAGTTTATTACGATGTCGTGAGTGGAATTGTTGAAGTATTGGCAATAGTGCCCAAATCGGAGACAGAGTCATGGCTCGCTCAGTTCGGAAAGCCGGCCCCAAAGTAGTCCCTCTCGCGGAGGCAAAGGACGATTTGTCGCGCTACTTGCGGGAGGCGGCGACGCAGGAGATCCTCATCACCCGTCATGGCAAGCCGGCGGGCGTGCTCATTGGGTTTGAATCCGAGGATGACTGGTTGGAGTACCGCCTTGAGAACGACCCTCGGTTTCTGAAGCGAATTGCAGGCGCTCGGGAGAGCCTCAAGGCGGGACGAGGCGTGCGTCTGGAAGATCTCGATCTGTAGTGCGTTCCAACACATCGCTCGAGCACGGCCGCGGCCGATTAAGTGCCAACAAATCGCGCTGGTAAGCGGCGCGCTCAGCTCAAACGTTAGGCGTCACTGGAACGGTCGTCGCATGCTTCATCCCAATCAGTTCGCGATCAACGAAGCCTGGATCGCGTTTCGTCTGAATAGCGCGCCCATTCGGACCGAACGTGACGGGGATTTCGACTGCATTGCATTGATGGACGCGGCCAGCTGTTGCATCCTGGGCTCGGAGTTCATCCCCGTAACTGGTGCGGAGCCAACTCAAGCCCGGTTCCGTCGCATGCTGAAAGATGCGAAACGTCACAGGCAGAAGCTGCCCCAAACGCTCTTTGTCGCCCGTGAAGATGTGGTCGATCGCGTGACTCCCGAGGCCACGCGACAGAGTATCGATGTTGTGCGGGTCCCGGAGAGCGAACTTCTCGTCTTCATCGGAGAAGCGCGCGAGGGATTTTCAGAACGGTTCGAGGAGCCTGCGCGATGATGCCTGACAAGCAGTTGCAGCGGACCGGGGAACGTCGGCGCGGGCGCGCCGCGAGTGCGCCATTGCATTTTGCGCGAGGGTCGCGCTGGACGCGTGGCCGCGCGACCGCTGAGCTGCGGCATTAGCTGTCATCGGAAACCAACGTGGCCGTCCAGACGCGCTCAGTTCTCACTTGCCCCGCCTGTGGAGCGAACTCGGAGGAGAATATGCCGCTGGATGCCTGCATGTACTTCCATGAATGTCGTGCCTGCGGCAAGTTGCTCAAACCGAACAAGGGAGACTGCTGCGTGTTCTGCTCATTCGGAACGGTGAAATGTCCGCCGGTTCAGGTATCGGACGTCTGTTGCAGTGATCGGCAATGACATCAGACAAGCCGCCGGTGGCGACTCGCGCCGGCGCCCCGCGCCTCTTCTGCTCGAACGGCAGTCACCTGGCTATGTATGATGATCAGAGGGTTTATGTCGACGGTGTTATCCGATTCGTCCAGGACGTCGACAGCGGTCGCTTCTGATCCCGACGAGCCGTCCAACATCTCGCCTTGTTGGCCTGGGTCTCGTGATTGTTGCCTCGCTCACGGCGGCGAGCTTCGGAGTCATCTTCGGCATCTCCGAGTGGAAGCTCTATCGCCCGCACGATGCGCCGCTGGTATCGCTACGTGTGATGGGCGTGCCCGACCTGATCGAAGGCGAGCGCATGGCTCGAATCGTCGGCTGCTGGGACGGCTGCCATGGCCGCACGGGACAGGGTGGTCACGAGGAAATCAGGGGAATCATTCGGCATACGGCACCGACACTGTCGCAGGCAGTGCCGCTGTACACCGACGACGAATTGATACGTCTGATTCGCTACGGCCTCAAGCGCGACGGGAAGAGTGCCATCGGGATGATCTCGTACACTTTCTGGGCGCTGGGTGATCAAGATCTGGCGAACATCATTGCTCACCTTCGCAGGCAACCGGCCCTACCGCCGATAGAACTCCCTTGCGGATGCCCCGGGTAACCTCCGTGTCGGAAGGCCCGAATCTGGATTGGCCGAGCCGTCCGTTGTCAATGTAGCTCGACTCCATACGCTGGACCGCGCGCTGCTGACCCGACGCGTAGGCTCTCTACCGGCGCAGGCTGTGCGCGCCATCGGCGAAGGCTCGAGGCTTGTTCCCGGGCTCTGACACCTGACGAGCGCGGATCAACGCGCGAGCGCCTGACGTCCCGGCGTCAATCAGCCCGCGCGGCGAGAAACGGCGCGAGCGCGGCTCCCGTGTGCGACCGCGCGCGCGCCGCGGCGATCGTGCGCGGTGCGCCTTGTGCGACGATGCGTCCGCCGTCGGCACCCGCCTCCGGCCCGAGGTCGATGACCCAGTCGGCTTCGGCGATCACGTCGAGGTTATGCTCGACGACCACCACCGAATTGCCGGCCTCGACGAGGCGGTGCAGCGCCGTGATCAGCCGCTCGACGTCGGCCATGTGCAGGCCCACCGTGGGCTCGTCGAGCACGTAGAACGTGTGCACGGGCCTGGCGCGTGCGCGCGCGCTGGCGCTGGTGTGGGCCTTGGCGAGTTCGGTGACGAGCTTGATGCGTTGCGCCTCGCCGCCGGAGAGCGTCGGGCTCTGCTGGCCGAGGGTCAGGTAGCCGAGGCCGACCTCCTGCAGGAGCGCGAGCGCATGGTGGACCCGCGAGTGCGCGATGAAGAACGGCACCGCATCGTCGACGCTCATCGCGAGCACGTCGCCGATGCTGCGGTCGCGCCAGGTCACCGACAGCGTCTCGGCATTGAAGCGCCGGCCGCGGCACACGTCGCACGGCACTTTGACATCGGGCAGGAAGCTCATTTCGATCGTCTGCACGCCCTGGCCTTCGCACGCCTCGCAGCGCCCGCCCGCCGTGTTGAACGAGAAGCGGCTCGCCGTGTAGCCGCGCAGCTTCGCTTCGGGTGCCGCGGCGAAAATGCGCCGGATGTCGTCCCAGAAGCCGACATAGGTCGCGGGGCAGGAGCGGGGCGTCTTGCCGATCGGCGTCTGGTCGACTTCGAGCACGCGGTCGATCGCCTCACTGCCGCGAACCGCGCGGCAGCCGTCGAGTTCCGGCGCCTTGCGGCCTCGGGCGCTCCGCGCGGCGACGAGGCGCCGCAGGTTCGCGTACAGCACGTCACGCGCGAGCGTCGATTTGCCGGAGCCCGAGACGCCCGCGACCGCGACCAGTCGCGAGACGGGCACGCGCACGGTGAGGCGCGCGAGGTTGTGCAACGTCGCCGTGTCGACCACGAGAGAGGGCGAGCGCGCGGTCGTGGCACGTCGCGGCTTCGCGGGGTGGCGCAGCGGTGTCGCGAGATAGCGGCCCGTCACCGATTCGGGCGCGCGCTCGAGATCGCGTGCCGTGCCTTCCGCGACGATGCGCCCGCCGCGCGTGCCGGCGCCGGGGCCGAGGTCGATCACATGATCCGCGCGCAGGATCGTCTCTTCGTCGTGTTCGACGACGACCAGCGTATTGCGATGCCCGACGAGCTCGTCGAGCGCGGCGAGCAGTACGCCGTTGTCACGCGGATGCAGGCCGATCGTGGGCTCGTCGAGCACGTAGCACACGCCCTGCAGGTTCGAGCCGAGCTGCGCGGCGAGGCGGATGCGCTGCGCCTCGCCGCCCGAGAGTGTGGGGGCGGCGCGGTCGAGCGAGAGATAGCCGAGGCCCACGCGCCCGAGGAACGCGAGCCGGTCGCGGATCTCGGTGAGGAGATCGCGCGCGATCGCGGCATCGCGACCCGTGAGGCGCAGTTCGCCGAAAGCGCGCGCCACGGTGTCCACCGGCAGCGCCGTGAGCGCGGCGATCGAACGGCCCTGGAAACGCACGTGCCGCGCGACACGGTTCAGCCGCTCGCCGTCGCACTCGCTGCACGCCGGGCGATCGCCGTCGCCGGCTGCCTCGTCGTCGTCTTCGCCCGGCTCGAGCCCGCTGCCCTGGCAGTGCGGGCACCAGCCGTGAGGCGAATTGAACGAAAACAGTCGCGGATCGAGCTCGGCGAAACTCGTGCCGCAGCCCGGGCAGGCGCGCCGCGTCGAGTACACGGTCACCTTGTCGGGCCTCCGCGCATCGAGATCGAGCAGGTGCACGAGGCCATTGCCGTACTGGAAGGCACGGTCGAGCGTCGCTCGCAGCGTCGCCTCATGCGCCGGCTTCACCAGCACTTCGCCGAGCGGCAGCTCGATCGTGTGCTCGCGAAAACGCGACAGGCGCGGCCAGCGGGTGGTCGGTGTGTCAATGCCGTCGACCCGCAGCTCGCGGTGCCCCTTCTTCGCGGCCCATTTCGCGAGGTCGGTGTAGTAGCCCTTGCGCGCGACGACGAGCGGCGCGAGCACACGCACCCGATGTCCCCGGAGCCGCTTCGAGATCGTGGCGGCCACCGCATCGGCACTCTGCGGCTCGATGGCGATGTCGCAGTCAGGGCAGAACTGCGTGCCGAGCTTGACCCACGCGAGGCGCAGGAAGTGGTAGATCTCGGTGAGTGTCGCCACGGTGCTCTTGCGCCCGCCGCGGCTCGTGCGCTGCTCGATCGCGACGGTGGGCGGTATCCCGTAGATCGCGTCGACGTCGGGGCGTGCGGCGGGCTGCACGAACTGGCGCGCGTAGGCGTTCAGCGATTCGAGGTAGCGCCGCTGCCCCTCGTTGAACAGGATGTCGAAGGCCAGGGTCGACTTGCCTGAGCCGGACACGCCCGTGATCACCGTGAACGCGTCGCGCGGGATGCGCGCGTGCACGTTCCTGAGGTTGTGCTCGCGCGCGTTGTGCACGACGATTGCGTTGTCGCGCGCCACGCCCGCCGGCGCGCGCCGGCGCGCATCGGCGACGCCGGTGCCAGGAGTACGGCCTGTGAGCGCGGCCTCGTAGTCGCGCAGCGCCCGGCCCGTGTGCGAAATCGGGTGTTCGCGCAGCGCGCGCACCGTGCCTGCGCAGACGATCTCGCCGCCCCGCTCGCCGCCCTCGGGGCCGAGGTCGATGACCCAGTCGGCGGCGCGAATGACATCCAGGTTGTGTTCGATCACGAGCAGCGAATGACCCGCGGACAGCAGTCCGCGCAGCGCGCGCAGCAGCTTCGCCACATCGTCGAAGTGCAGGCCCGTCGTCGGCTCATCGAACAGGAACAGCTTGCCGCGCGTCTGCACGTCGGCGGCGCGCTTCGGCGGCGGCGCGACGAGCCCGGCGAGATGCCCGGCGAGCTTCAGGCGCTGCGCCTCGCCGCCCGAGAGTGTCGGGACGGGTTGGCCGAGTTTCACGTACTCGAGCCCGACTTCCTGCAACGGTTTGACGAGCGAGCGCACCGCGCTCGCCTGGGCGAAGAAATCGAGCGCTTCGGTGACGGTCATGTCGAGCACGTCGGCGATGTTCGCGTGCCGGCCACCCGCGCCCTCGAGCCGCACCTCGAGCACTTCATCGCGGAAGCGGCGGCCGTTGCAGGTCGCGCAGCGCAGGTAGACATCCGACAGGAACTGCATCTCGATGTGCTCGAAGCCATTGCCGCCGCAGGTCGGGCAGCGCCCCGTGCCGGAGTTGAAGCTGAATGTGCCCGGCGTGTAACGGCGCACGAGCGACTCGGGCGCGGCGGCAAAGAGTTCGCGGATCACATCGAGCGCGCCGACATAGCTCGCCGGCGTGGAACGCGTGGTGCGGCCGATCGGGCTCTGGTCGACGAGCACCACGTCGTCGAGCGCGCCCGCGCCATCGAGGCTGTCGTGGCGCCCGGGCGCCTCGCTCGCCTTGCCGAAGCTCTTGGCGAGCGCCGGGTAGAGCACATTGCCGACGAGCGTCGACTTGCCCGAGCCCGACACGCCCGTGACGCACACGAAGCGCCGCAGCGGAATCGTGACATCGAGCCCCTTCAGGTTGTGCTCGCGGGCGCCGCGCAGCACGAGCGAGGCACTCGCGCGCACCGCGTGCGCGATGCCGGCGCCGGCAGGGGTCGCCGCGGGCGGCGTCTCGCGCGCGGGCTCGGCGACGGTGCGCGCACCGGACAGATAGGCCCCAGTGAGCGAGCGGGGCTCGGCGCGGATCGCGTCGGGCTCGCCGTAGTAGACGATCTCGCCGCCGTGCTCGCCGGCGCCGGGGCCGAGGTCGAGCAGGCGGTCGGCTTCGAGCATGATCTGCGGGTCGTGCTCGACGACGACCAGCGAATTGCCGGCGTCCCGCAGCCGGTGCATCACCTCGATCACGCGCCCCATGTCGCGCGGGTGCAGGCCGATCGACGGCTCGTCGAGCACGAACAGCGTATTGACGAGCGAGGTGCCGAGCGCGGTGGTCAGGTTGATGCGCTGTACTTCGCCGCCCGACAGCGTGCGCGACTGGCGGTCGAGCGTGAGGTAGCCGAGGCCGACGTCGACGAGATAGGCGAGACGCGCGCGGATCTCGCCGAGGAGCTGCCCGGTCGCGACATCGAGCGGCTCGGGCAGCGTGAGCGCGTCGAGGAACCGGCGCGTGCGTTCGAGCGGCAGCAGCACGAGATCGTGGATGCACAGGCCTGGCAGCGCCGCGAGCTGCTCCGCACTCCACGCGACACCGCGCGGCAGGAAGCGCGGCCGGCCGCCGAGCGCCTCGTCCGCGAGCGGGTGGCTGCCGAGTCGCGGCAGGAGCGACGCGGTCTTGAGGCGCGCGCCGCCGCAGGCTTCGCACGGCGCGTACGCGCGGTACTTCGAGAGCATCACGCGCACGTGCATGCGGTAGGAGCGGCCTTCGAGCCAGTCGAAGAAGCGCTTCGTGCCGTACCACACCTTCTTGCGCCACGAGCCCTCGCCCTCGACGACCCACTTGCGCTGTGCGGTCGTGAGGTTCTGCCACGGGGTGTCGAGCGGAATGCCGCGCAGCTGCGCGTACTTCTCGAGGTCTTCCTGGCACTCGCGGTTCGCCGCGGTCTGGAACGGCTTCACCGCGCCGCCGCGCAGCGTCTTCGTTTCGTCCGGGATCACGAGGCCGTAATCGATGCCGATCACGCGGCCGAATCCGCGGCAGGTATCGCAGGCGCCGATCGGCGAGTTGAACGAGAACGTGCTCGGCGCCGGTTCCCGATAGGCGATGTCGCAGCGGGCGCACGCGAGATCGCGCGAGTAGTGCCACGGCTCGGCCCCGCCGCGCACCGTGACGCGACCTGTGCCGTGGCGCAGCGCCGCCTCGAGGCTGTCGATCACGCGGGCGCGCGCCGCCTGGCCCATGCGGAAGCGGTCCTGCACGACTTCGAGTGGCGCCTCCGCGCCTGCGCGGTCGAGCAGGCGCGTATAGCCCTGGCGCGCGAGCAGTTCGCGCACTTCGGCCTCGGTGAAGTTCTTCGGCACCGCGACCGGGAAGGTGAGTTCGAGCCGCGGGTCGCCGGCCACCGCGGCGCGGCGCGCGAGATCCGCATGGATCGTGTCGGGCGTGTCGCGCCGCACCGGCTCCGCGCAGCGCTCGCAGTAGAGCGTCGCGGCACGCGCATAGAGCAGCTTCAGGTGATCGTTCAGCTCGGTCATCGTGCCGACGGTCGAACGGGAGCTGCGCACCGGGTTCGTCTGGTCGATCGCGATGGCGGGCGGAATGCCCTCGACACGGTCGACCTGCGGCTTGTCCATGCGGTCGAGGAACTGCCGGGCATAGGGCGAGAAGGTTTCCACGTAACGCCGCTGGCCCTCGGCATACAGCGTGTCGAAGACGAGCGAGGACTTCCCCGAGCCCGAAACGCCGGTCACGACGACGAGTTCCCCGAGCGGAATCTCGAGGTCGATGTTCTTCAGGTTGTTCTGGCGCGCGCCGTGGACGGCGATCGCGCCGGAGGGATGCTTCGCCATGGTTGAACGCAAACCCCCGAGTTTACACGGCGCGTCAAGTCCTGGCCCGCAACGGCTATAATTCGCCACATATCCGCCACAAACGCCTCGGAGACCGCCCATGGCCGACCGCTGGTATCTCACGATAGCTGGAGCCCTCTCGATGACGATGATGTCGATATCCGCCGCCGCGGCGGATCCTGGCGCGCTGATCGCGCGCGACGCCCTGTTCGGCAACCCGACCCGCACGCAGGCGCGGCTGTCGCCCGACGGCAGGCACATCTCCTACATCGCGCCGCGCGACGGCGTGCTCAATGTGTGGGTCGCGCCCTACGGCAAGCTCGACGAGGCGCGCCCGGTCACGCAGGACACGAAGCGCGGCATCCGCCAGCATTTCTGGTCGTACGACAACGCGCACGTGCTGTACCTGCAGGACCAGGGCGGCGACGAGAACTGGCGACTGCACAGCGTCGAGGTCGCGAGCGGCAAGGACCTCGATCTCACGCCGATCGCGGGCGTGCAGGCACAGGTCGTCGGCGCGAGCCCGAAGCGCCCCGGCGTCGTGCTCGTCGGCCTGAACGATCGCAAGCCCGAATGGCACGACCTGTATGAAATCGACATTGCGAGCGGCAAACGCACGCTCGTCGAACAGAACGACCAGGAATTCGCAGGCTACGTCGAGGATTCGGCGCTCGTGCCCCGGCTCGCCGTGAAGTCCGGCGCCGACGGCGACGAGATGCTGGTGCGGGGTGCGAAGGGCGGCTGGGAGAGCCTCCTGAAGTACGGGCCGGAGGATACGCAGACCACCGCGCCGCTCGTGATCGAAGGCGACGGGCATACCGCGCTGATCACCTCGTCGGTCGGGCGCAATACGTCGGCGCTCGTGCGCGTCGATCTGGCGACGCACGCGCAGACCGTGCTCGGCGCGAGCGACCGCGCCGACATCGCGGGCGTGTGGCTCGAGCCGGCGAGCCGCAAGCCGCAGGCGTATTCGGTGAACTACCTGACGAGCGCGATCACGCCGCTCGTGCCGGAGGTGAAGAAGGATATCGATGCGCTCGCGAAGGCGCTCGGCCCGCAGTTCGAGGTCACGAGCCGCTCGCTCGACGATCGCAGGTGGATCGTCGTCGTCGACGATCCGCTGACGGCCCTCGCGAGCTATGTGTACGAGCGCGATGGCGGCACCGTGACGAAGCTGTTCGACCAGCGTCCGGCGCTCGTCGGGGCGCCGCTCGCGCCGATGGTCCCGCTCGAGATCGGGTCGCGTGACGGGCTGACACTCGTTTCCTACCTCACGTTGCCGAAAGGCGCCGATGCCGATGGGGACGGCCGCCCCGACAAGCCGCTGCCGCTCGTGCTGAACGTGCACGGCGGGCCGTGGGCACGCGACGCCTACGGCTTCGACGCCGAACACCAGTGGCTCGCAAACCGCGGCTACGCGGTGCTGTCGGTGAACTATCGCGGCTCGACCGGCTTCGGCAAGGCCTTCATCAACGCCGGCAATCTCGAGTGGGCGCGCAAGATGCACGATGACCTGATCGACGCGGTCGATTACGCGGTGCGCGAGAAGATCACCACCGCGGACAGCGTCGCGATCTACGGCGGTTCCTACGGCGGCTATGCAACGCTCGTCGGTCTCACGTTCACGCCGGACCGGTTCGCGTGCGGCGTCGACATCGTCGGCCCGTCGAACCTCGCGACCCTGCTCGCGTCGATCCCGCCGTACTGGAAGGCGTTCTTCGAACAGCTCGCGCAGCGGGTGGGCGATCCGCGCACCGAGGCGGGCAGGAAGCTGCTCGCGGAGCGCTCGCCGCTGACGCATGTCGGCGCGATAGAAAAGCCGCTCCTCATCATGCAGGGCGCGAACGACCCGCGCGTGAAGCAGGCCGAATCGGACCAGATCGTTGCCGCGATGAAGGCGAAGAACCTGCCGGTGACTTACGTGCTGTATCCGGACGAGGGGCACGGGTTCGCGAGGCCACAGAATCGCACCTCGGCGTACGCGATCTCCGAAGGGTTCCTCTCGCAATGCCTCGGCGGGCGCTTCGAGCCCGTCGGCGACGACTTCGCTGGTTCGAGCGTGCAGGTGCCGGCCGGCGCGGCGTTCGTGCCGGGACTCGAGGTGGCGCTGCGCGGGATGGCGGACCCCAAGGCCGGCGCGGACGGCAAGGGCGCCGCACCCTGACGATGGACGCCGCGCGCGACATCACGGGCTATCGCAAGTACTGGGCATCGCGCTTCGGTACCGCGCCCTTCCTGCCGATGACGCGCGCGGAGATGACCGCGCTCGGTTGGGATTCGTGCGACGTCATCCTCGTGACGGGCGATGCCTACGTCGATCATCCGAGCTTCGGCATGGCGATCGTCGGGCGCACGCTCGAGGCACAGGGCTTTCGGGTCGGCATCATTGCGCAGCCCGACTGGCACGGCACGGCGGCCTTCGAGGCGCTCGGCCGCCCGAATCTGTTCTTCGGCATCACCGCCGGCAACATGGATTCGATGGTGAACCGCTACACGTCCGACCGGCGCGTGCGCAGCGACGATGCGTACACGCCGGGCGGCGAGGGCGGCCGGCGCCCCGACCGCTCCGTCATCGTCTACGCGCAGCGCGTGCGCGAGGCGTATCGGGACGTGCCGATCGTGGTCGGCGGCATCGAGGCGTCGCTGCGCCGCATCGCGCATTTCGACTACTGGTCGGAGAAGGTGCGCCGCTCGATCCTGCTCGATGCCAAGGCCGACCTGCTCGTTTTCGGCAACGCTGAACGCCAGCTCTGCGAACTCGCCCATCGGCTGGGCGCTGGCGAAGCGATCCGCTCGATCACGGACCTGCGCGGCACCGCGTTCGTGCGCCGCGCCCAGCCGGACGACTGGACGGAAATCGACTCCACGACGATCGACGATGAGGCGGCCGGGTCGCCGATCGCTGTCGGTTCCGCGCGCGGGCGCGTGGAACGCCCGCGCGCGGCCCACCTACGCGGTGTCGATCGCGCGAAGACGGTCGTGCGCCTGCCGTCATTCGAGAGCGTCGCCGCGGACCCGGTGCTGTATGCGCACGCGTCGCGGCTCCTGCACACGGAAGCCAATCCCGGCAATGCGCGCGCGCTCGTGCAGCGCCACGGCGATGTGGACGTGTGGCTCAACCCGCCGCCGATTCCGCTCACGTCGAAGGAAATGGACTGGGTGTACGAGCGCGCATACCAGCGACGCCCGCATCCTGCCTACGGCGCGGCCGAGATCCCGGCATACAAGATGATCCGGTTCTCGATCGCGATACAGCGCGGCTGCTTCGGCGGCTGCACGTTCTGTTCCATCACCGAGCACGAGGGGCGGATCATCCAGAACCGCTCGGAGGAATCGGTGCTGCGCGAGATCGGGCAGGTGCGCGACACCGTGCCGGGCTTCACCGGCGTCATCTCCGACCTCGGCGGCCCGACCGCGAACATGTACCGCATCGCCTGCAAGAGCCGCGAGATCGAGAGCGCGTGCCGCCGGCCGTCGTGCGTGTACCCGGGCATCTGCCCGAACCTCGATACCGATCATTCGGCGCTCGTCGGGCTCTATCGCAAGGCGCGCGCGGTGCCGGGCATCAAGAAGGTGCTGATCGCGTCCGGCGTGCGCTACGACCTCGCGAGCGAATCGGCGGAGTACGTGAAGGAACTCGTGCAGCACCATGTGGGCGGGTACCTCAAGATCGCGCCGGAGGCCGTCAGCGACGGGCCGCTCTCGAAAATGATGAAGCCGGGCATCGGCACCTACGACCGCTTCAAGGCGCTGTTCGAGCGCTACTCGAAGGAAGCCGGCAAGGAGCAGTACCTCATTCCGTACTTCATCGCGGCGCATCCGGGCACGACCGACGCGGACATGCTGGAGCTCGCGCTGTGGCTCAAGAAGAACGGCTTTCGCGCCGACCAGGTGCAGGCCTTCCTCCCTTCGCCGATGGCGACCGCGACGGCGATGTACCACAGCGGCAAGAATCCGCTGCATCGCGTGTCGCGCGGCTCGCAGGACGTGGTGATCCCGAAGGGCCTCAAGGTGCGGCGGCTGCACAAGGCATTCCTGCGCTACCACGACGCGAACAACTGGCCCGCGCTGCGCGAGGCATTGCGGCGCATGGGCCGCGCAGACCTGATCGGCAACGGCCGCCACCAGCTCGTGCCGGCATGGCAGCCGGCCGGGGCCGCAGGTGCGGGCGAGGGCCGGCGTGCGTGCGGCGGTTCGGGGCGCAAGCCCGCGCGGCCGTTTCGCACGCAGCACACGAGGCCGAAGTGAGCGCGGCGCCCGTCATCACGCCGTTCCACGACGCCGCGACGGGCACCTTCACTTACCTCGTGTGCGATCCGGAGTCGCGCCGGGCCGCGATCGTCGATCCGGTGCGCGACTACGATGCGCGCTCGGGCCGCACGGCGACCCGCTCGGCCGACGCGGTACTCGCCGCGCTGCGCGAGTGCGGCGGCACGCTCGAGTGGATCCTTGAAACGCATGCGCACGCCGATCACCTGTCGGCGGCGGCCTGGCTCAAGGCGCAGGCCGGCGGCCGCATCGGCATCGGCGAGGGCATCCGCGAAGTGCAAGAGACCTTCGTGCCGATCTTCGATTACGAAGGCGAATGCGCGACCGACGGCTCGCAGTTCGACCGCCTCTTCATCGACGGCGAGACCTTCGACCTCGGCGCGCTCGAAGTGCGCGTGCTCGCGCTGCCGGGCCACACGAGCGACAGCGTGGCGTACCTGGTCGGTGACGCCGCGTTCATCGGCGATACGCTCTTCATGCCGGACGCGGGCACCGCGCGCACCGACTTTCCGGGCGGCGATGCGGGCCAGCTGTACGACTCGGTGCAGAAGCTCTACGCGCTGCCCGAGGCGACGCGCCTCTTCATGTGCCACGATTACCCGAGCGGCGCGCAGGTGCCGAGGCATGAGACCACGGTCGGTGCGCAGCTTCGCGAGAATGTCCACCTGCGCCACGACACCACGCGCGAGGCCTACGTCGAGCTGCGCACGGCGCGGGATCGCACGTTGCCCTCGCCGGCGTTGATCATTCCCGCGCTGCAGGTGAATATCCGCGCGGGTGTGCTGCCGGCGGCGCGGGCCAACGGTATCGTCTACCTGCGCACGCCGCTCGATACTTTCGGCCGCGCCTGACCGGGGAGCCGAGCATGACCAGAGATGCCCGCTGGATGATTGCCCTCGCCGCGCTGCTGCTCGCGCTCGCGACCGCGCTCGGCGCCTTCGGCTCCCACGGCTTGCGCAAGGTGCTCGAGCCGGACCGCCTCGCCGTGTTCGAGACGGCGGTGCGCTACCAGTACTACCATTCGCTCGGCCTCCTCGCGATCGGCCTCAGCGTGATGAACCGCGAACGGCGCGGCGCGCGCATCGCGGCGCGCCTGATCGTGCTCGGGATGGCGTGCTTCGCCGGCAGCATCTATGCGCTCAGCTTCGGTGCGCCGCGCGCACTCGGTATCGTGACGCCGTTCGGCGGGTTCTTCCTGATGCTCGGCTGGACCCTGTTTGCGGTGACGATCTACGCGGCGCGCACAGCCCCGCCGGCCTCATCCGCCTGACGAGAACGTATCGCAGCCCGCTACGTCGCCCGATTCGTAACCGCGCGTGAACCACTGCATGCGTTGTTCGGCCGAGCCATGCGTGAAGGTTTCCGGCACGACCTGCCCCTGCATGCGCCGCTGGATCGTGTCGTCGCCGACCGCCGAAGCGGCCCTGAGACCTTCATCGATGTCGCCCGGTTCGACGATGCCGCGGTCCTTGTCGGCATGGTGCGCCCAGATGCCGGCGTAGCAGTCGGCCTGCAGTTCGACGCGCACCTGCAGCTGGTTGCGTTCGGCCTCACCCAGGCGCTGCCGGGCCGCCTGCGCCTTGCCGAGCGTGCCGAGCACGTTCTGCACGTGATGGCCCACCTCGTGCGCGAGCACGTAGGCCTGCGCGAAATCGCCCGGCGCCTGGAACTGCCGCGCGAGCTCGTCGTAGAAGGCGAGATCGATGTAGACCTTGCGATCGCCGGGGCAGTAGAAGGGGCCCGCCGCCGCGCTCGCGAAGCCGCACGCCGAGTGGATGCTGCCGCGAAACAGCGCGAGCGTCGGCGGCGGATATTGCGCGCCGCCCTGCCGGAATATCGCGCCCCAGGTGTCCTCGGTTTCCCCGAGCACGGCCCGCACGAGGTCGGAATCGTGGTCCGTCGGCGGCGCCGATGCGGGGGTCGAGCTCGGCGCCGAACCCTGCATGTTGTTCATCAGGCCGAGCATGGTCAGCGGATTGATGCCGAGGAAATAGCCGATCACGAGCACGACGATCGTGCCGAGACCGAACTTGAGGCCGGGCCGCCGGCCCGGGCTGCTGCGGTAATCCTCGACGTTGGTGCTGCGCCGGCTGCCGCCAAGTTTCATGGGGTGCTTTCGTCGTTGCGACCGCGTCAAGGATAGCGCCCGAATCGAGGGGCGAACAGCGAGTGGCGGCGCCGCTAGAATGATGCGATGTCCCCGGAGCCGACCCCGAGACTGCCGGTCGAAGAGGCACTGCCTGCACTGAAGGCCGCGTTGCGCGAGGCCGGCGTGGCGGTCCTGCAGGCCCCGCCAGGGGCGGGCAAGAGCACGGTCGTGCCGCTCGCGCTGCTCGCGGAGCCGTGGGTCGCGGGCCGCAAGCTCCTCGTGCTCGAGCCGCGACGGCTCGCGGCACGCGCCGTGGCCGAACGCATGGCGGCGAGCCTCGGTGAGCGCGCGGGCGAGCGCGTCGGCTACCGCATGCGGCTCGAATCGAAAGTGTCGCGTGCGACGCGCATCGAGGTGATCACCGAAGGCGTGCTCACGCGGCTGCTGCAGGCCGATCCCGCACTCGAACACGCGGCCGCGGTGCTGTTCGACGAGTTCCACGAGCGCAGCCTGCACGCCGATCTCGGGCTCGCACTCGCGCTCGAATCGCGGGCAACCCTGCGGCCGGATCTGCGCCTGCTCGTGATGTCGGCGACGCTCGATGGTGAGGCCGTCGCGGCGCTGCTCGGCCATGCGCCGGCCATCACCGCGGCCGGCCGCCTGTATCCGGTCGAGACGCGCTACCTCGGGCGCGGGTTGCCGGTGCTGCCGGGCGACGCGGAATCGCCCGAGCGGCTCGCCGCGGTGGCGGTGCTGCGCGCGCTGCGCGAGGAGGTCGGCGATGTGCTCGTGTTCCTGGCGGGCGCCGGCGAGATCCGCCGGGTCGCGGCGACGCTCGAGGCCTCCGACCTGCCGCGCGGGGTCGATGTGCGCACTTTGTACGGCGAGCTCACGGGCGATGCGCAGCTCGCGGCGCTCGCGCCGGCCGGTGCCGGGACGCGTCGCGTCGTCCTCGCGACCAACATCGCCGAGACGAGCCTCACGATTCCCGGTGTGCGCGTCGTCGTCGACAGTGGCCTCGTACGCCGCGCGGCTTTCGATCCCGTGAGCGGTATGGCGCGCCTCGAAACACGCCGTGTGTCGCGCGCATCCGCCGATCAACGCCAGGGCCGCGCCGGCCGCACGGCGTCCGGTATCTGTTACCGCCTGTGGGGCGAGGGCGCCCACCGCAGTCTCGCGGCTTTCACGCCGGCCGAGATCACCGAGGCCGATCTCGCGCCGCTCGCGCTCGAACTCGCGGCATGGGGCACGGTCGATGCGAACCGCCTCGCCTGGCTCGACGCGCCGCCCGCGGCGCAACTCGCGAGCGCGCGGGATCTCCTGCGCGCCCTCGGGGCGATCGACGGCATGCAGCGCATCACCGCGCACGGGCGCGCGATGGCGGCGCTGCCCGTGCATCCGCGCCTCGCGCATATGCTGTTGCGGGCCCGCGATCGCGATGCGGGGGGCCTCGCCGCCGACATCGCCGCGCTGCTCGGCGAGCGCGACCTGCTGCGCGGGGCCGGGCGCGACGCGGACCTGCGCACACGCCTCGAGATCCTCGAGGGTCGCGGTGCCGGCGGGCCCGATGTCGATCGGGGCGTACTCGAGCGTGTGCGCCGGGCGGCGAAGCAGCTCCGCGCAGCCTCGACCGGATCGCCGGATCGCGCCGCACACGGTGGGGAGGCCGGCGAGCTGCTCGCGCTCGCCTATCCCGATCGCATCGGGCGACGGCGCGGCGACGGCGACCTGCGCTATGCGTTGTCGAACGGTCGGGGCGCGCTGTTCGCGCAGCCGGACACCGCGGCGGGCGAGTTCATCGCGGTCGCGGCGGTCGATGACAGCGTGCGCGAGGCACGCATCCGGTTGGCGGCGCCGCTCCCGCTCGCGGCGATAGACCGATGGCTCGGCGATGCCATCGAGACGCGCGACGAGGTCGCATGGGATGCGCGCACGGCAGCGGTGGTCGCACGACGCACGCGCCGGCTCGGTTCGCTCGTGCTCGACGAGCGGGCGCTGCATGACCTGCCGGCGGGCGCGAGCGAAGCGGCGATGCTCGAGGGTGTCCGTACGCTCGGCCTCGGCGCGCTGCCATGGACGGAGGACGCGCGCAACCTGCAGCGCCGCGTCGCATTCGTGGTATCGCTCGATGGGGCGCACGCTGGCGAGTGGCCGGACCTCTCCGATGGCGCGCTCGTCATGACGCTCGCGGACTGGCTCACGCCCTGGCTCGGCGGCATCACGCGTCGCGCCCAGCTCGCGCGACTGTCGATGAACGAAATACTTGGCGCGCAGCTCACGCACGCGCAGCGCCAGGCGCTTGCGCGGCTCGCGCCGGCCACGCTCACGATGCCGACCGGGTCGCAGCTGCCCGTGGACTACACCGATCCGGCCGCGCCGACCGTTGCGGTGCGATTGCAGGAAGTCTTCGGCCTCGCGATGACGCCTAGCGTCGGCGGCGGCAGGGTGCCGGTCACCTTCACGCTGCTGTCGCCCGCGCGGCGGCCCGTTCAGGTCACGCGCGATCTCGCGAGTTTCTGGCGCGGCGCCTACGCGGAGGTACGCAAAGACCTGCGCGGCCGCTACCCGAAGCACCACTGGCCCGAGAACCCGCTCGAGGCAGAGCCCACGCGCGGCGTGAAGCGTCGCCCTCGCCCGGGTTGACTAGATGCGTCGATAGACGTGCACGAAGCGGTCCGTATGGCCGCGGATCGCAGGGTCGAACACGCCTTGCGTGTGCGCGTCGGCCGCGTTGCGCAGCCCGTCCCAGGTCTTCTCGAGCCGAAAGCCGTGGCTCTCGATGTCGCGCCTGGCGAAGTGCTCGTCGATGCGGTGCAGGTTCTGCGCCGCGTCCTTGCCCGTGCCGCCCTTCGCGGCGTGGTCGACGATCAGGAATACGCCGCCGGGTTTCAGCGCCGCATGGATCTGGTCGAGGAAGTGGCCGGCATTGATCGGCGCCCAGCCGCCCGCCTCGTCGACGTGGTAGAGGTCGTGGTACGACATCACGATGAGCGCGCCGTCGAGATTGTCCTGGCCGAGCCGCAGGTCGCAGCTCTCGACGAGCATCGGCTTCACGTTGGCGAGACGACCGTCCTTCAACCGCTCTTTCAGCTCCGCGCGCGCGAATTGCTGGTAGGCGGTGTTGTTCAGCATCAGCACGCTGCCGCCCGGGCCGACCACGTCGCCCAGCAGTTCCGAGTAGTAGCCGCCACCGGCGAAAATGTCGGCGACCCTCATGCCGGGCGCGAATCCCGCGAGCGCGAGCACGTCCGCCGGCTTGTCGCGCGCATCGCGCTCGCGATCCTTCGCGGAACGCGCCGGGTCGGCCACGGCGCGGGCGTAGACGGAATCCGGCGTCGCATCACCGGCAGGGGCGGTCGACGCGACGATGAGCAGCGCGAGCAGCGAAACGAGGGTACGCATGAGGGGCTCCTTCGGTGCAGGGCGGCATCATGCACGCCCGGCGCGGCGAGGCGAACGGCCGATGCGATGACCCGCCCGCGTGCTGCGATGAAGCGTCCATGGCCGCCTGCCGCCGCTTGGGGCATGCTAGCGGAATGGGTACGCTGCGACGCCTCGTGATCGCGCTCGCGAGCCGCTGGTGGCTGATCGCGCTGCTGGCGGCGCTGACCGTCTGGATGGCACGGCGCCTGCTCGCCATCAGCGCGCAGATCGAGCAGGTCACGGGCCATGAGGCGTTCGACATGCAGTCGAGCCTCGACGTCGCCGGCATCGCGGCCCAGCTCGCGCGCTACACACCGGAGGCCGTACGGCTCTACGGCGAGTTCTCGCAGACGGACTTCCTGTTTCCGTTCGTCTCGGCCTCGTTGTGGGGCGCGCTGCTCGTGTGGGGATTGCGGCGCGCGAGGCCCACGGTTTACGAGGCCGGCGACTGGGCGCGCTACGTGCCGTGGCTCTATCTCGGCTGCGTATTCGACTGGATCGAGAATGTCGCGAACGCGTGGGTCGTGGGGCGCTATCCTCCATTGCACACGGGTGTCGCCTGGCTCGCGGTCGTGGCGAAGTACGCCAAGATCGCGGCTGGGAGCGCCACGATCGTGCTCGCGGTGGCGTTCGCGCTGTGGGGCGCGAGCGCATCGATCACGCGCTACGTGCGCAGGAGGGTGAAGTGATGTCGCAGCGGGTCTTTCGCTGGTGCACGGTCGGGGCGGCCCTGATCGTCGCGGGCGCGGCCGTTTATTTCCTCGCGACCTACATCGCCGCGTCCATCGCGATCGGCAGCAGCGGGCTCGAGCCGTTCTACCAGCAGTCGGTGCGCGCGATGTGGCTCGGGTTCTGCGCGCAGCTCGGCCTGCTCGCGCTCGTGATGCTCTATGCCGCGGCGCACCCGCGCAGCGTGTCGCGCCAGTTCGTTCTCGTGCTCACGCTCATGCCGCTGCTCAGCACCGTGCTGCTGTTCTCGTTTGCCGCGAGCCGCATCGGCGCCTGGGCGCTCGCCGCCTCCGCCGTGCTGATGCTGATCGCCGCCTCCACGTGGCCCGCGAGGCCCGTCGCCGACGGGCCCATCGCCGCGCAGGCGATCAGGTTCCCGGGAGGCCCTCGAGCACCATGACGCTGAAGGTGCCCTTGCCGGCGCGCAAGGACTTCGCGGCGGTGTATTCGGGCGAATGCCAGAAGGCGAGCGCCGCCTCTTTCGATGGAAACCTCGAGATCACGACGCTGCGGCCCTCGGCCGCGCCCTCGATCATTTCCACTTTCGCGGCCGGGGTCAGGCTGATGTGCGCGCCGCCGAACTTCGCGTAGATCGGCGGCAGCGCGGCGTTGTAGGCCTTGAAGCCCTCGGGATCGGTCACCACGCCCTGCACCAGCAGATAGGCGGGACGCGTCGCATTCGTCTCTGGCATCGGCTCCTCCTCGAATGGGAATGATGCTAGCGCCGGCGCACGGCGCGGCGACACCGTATTCACCCCTACGCCAGGGTACAATGCGCCCTTGCCCGGCGGGCCTGTAGCACAGCGGTTAGTGCAGGGGACTCATAATCCCTTGGTCCCTGGTTCGAATCCAGGCAGGCCCACGATCTCCACGCGGAGCGCCCATGAAACCGACACTGGCCATCGTCATTGCGAGCGCACTCGGGATAGTTGTGGCCTGCACCTCGACCGTTGCGATCGGCGACGCGACGGCGGGCGCGAAAACCTATGCCGAATGCGCCGGCTGCCACGGCCCGAAAGCGCAGGGTACGGTGAATGGCCAGGTGCCGGCGCTCGCAGGGCAACACGCTTCGGTCATCGCCAGGCAACTGCGCGACTACCGCGAAGGCGAGCGCTGGGATGCGCGCATGGAGAGCGTCATGGCGGAGCACCGCTTCGCCGATGACGCGCAGATCGGGAACGTCGCGGCGTATCTCGCCGGATTGCCGGCGCCGCCGGCGGGCGGCGGCAGCGGTGAGGGCGGCGAGCGAGGCGCGCAGGTCTACGGCAAGACCTGCGCGTCGTGCCACGGCGCGCGCGCCGAGGGCAGCGATGCGCGCGTCATTCCGCGTCTTGCGGGACAGCAATACATGTACCTGCGCCGCCAGCTGCACGACGCCGTCGACGGTCGCCGGCCGAACTTCCCGGCCGATCACATCGCGCTCCTGTCGCCACTCGATGCCGACGACATCGACGGGCTGGCGGAGTACCTTTCGGAACTCACACCCTGAGCGTCACCGGGATCGGTCATGAACGAGGTTGCAGCGGGTTGGCGTTTCGAGGCGAAGCTGCTTCGTCCGGAAGCGTCGGGCAAGGGGTGCTCGTGGGCATTCCTGGTCCTGCCGAGGTCCGTCAGCAAGAAGCTCTCGCGGCGCGGCCGGACGAGCGTGAAAGGCACGATCAACGGCCATGGGTTCGAGGCCGTGCTCGAGCCGGATGGCCAGCAGAGCCACTGGCTGAAGGTCGGCAAGGTGCTGCGCGCAGCTTCGGGCGCCAGGATCGGCGAGACCGTTGCGATGGCAATCGCTCCGTTGCCGAAAGAGCCGGAGCCGAAGCTGCCGCCGGACTTCCGCAAGGCACTCGCAGCGTCGCCACGCGCACGGGCCGTCTGGGATGCCACGACCACCGTTGCGCGAATCGACTGGGTCCACTGGATAGAGTCCGCGAAGCAGGCAAAGACCCGCAAGAGCCGGGTGGACAGCGCGCGCGACATGCTCGCGGCGGGCAAGAAGCGAGTCTGCTGCTTCGATCCTTCGGGTTACTACGCCAAAAGCCTCAGCGCGCCGAAGGCGGCGGCGTCATGAGGGTCTCCAGGCGTTCGCGGCTCTTGTTTGGCGGCGATCCTCGATGCCTGGCTTCGTCCGGCTCATTCCGGTGTGCCGAGCAGCGCTTTCAGCCCCGACACAAAGCCGCGCAAACTGGCATCTTCATGCGCTGCGGTAGCAAGCTCGAACCAGCCGTCCGGGCGGTTCCTTTCGAATGTCAACTGCTTGCTCTTACCGTTCCAGAAGACGCGATATCGTCGGCCCTCGCGTTTCATGTGAACAAGCCAGCTGCCATAAGTGCCGAGGGCGGCAAAGTAATCATCCACGTCGTAGCCGCAAGCCGCACACGCAGCGCGTAACGCGGGTTCAAAATGTGCGGCCTCGGGCGGCCGCAGATCCCTTCCTTTACCTTCTCCGGGTGCGCCGCCTCGCCAGAATATCGGTTGTTCTGTCATATCTGTTACTGGTACGCAAACCGGGTGCCGAGGGTAGCACAGGCATGCGTGGTGCCCGACGATCCATGTCGCCGCGGCCCTGATCTGGCTCGTGCCCGACCGGCGAATCGGGTCCGGCCTCGAACGCGATGCCCGTTGAAGTGAACTTTCCCCACAGCAGTTTGCCCGCGAGGTAGAGGAACGCGAAGCTGCCGGCGATGAGCAGCCCGGTGCCGAGTCGCTGCTGGTCATCCAGCAGGAAGCTGTTGCACAGGCGCACGGGCGAGATCTGGTACAGCCAGCCGAGGCGAAAGCAGCTCGCGATCAGTTCGGCGAGCAGTACGCCTCGCACTACGAACCCCATGCGCGGCCAGCTGAGGCCGAGTGGCAATCCGATCAGGAGCGGCACCGACAGAAGCTTCGCGGCTTCTGCCCATGGGTCGTTCACCGCGGCGTCGAGGGCACGCGGCAGCATCCACAGCGCGGCAGTCGATGACGCGAGCAACAGGCCGCTGACACCGCCGCGGTTCCAGCTGTGGAGCACGCGGCACACCGGCCGCGGCACCGCTGCAGCCAGCAGCCATCCGCATGCGGCCAGCAGCGGAATGTCGAGCAGCATCTGCGCCGTCATGCTGGACTGCATTGCGCGTCGAACGGGCGGCACGACCAGGATCGCGAAGGCGATCAGCGCGAGCCCCGTGCGCCGGTACTCCGCGGTGCTCACGGTTCGAGCCTGGCGCGAACGTACGCCGCGGCGCCATGCGCGTCGTCGGCATCCAGTACGCGGACCAGCCTTCCCGCGGGATCCACCACCAGGATCGCGGCGTTGTGGACGTAGCCGCCGAAGCCGTCCGGAATGGCCGTCACGGCGAATGCACGCATAAGGCTGTCGAGCGCCCCTTCGTCTGCGGGCCGCGCGGCAATCCAGCCGTTGCCTGATGCGCCGAACCGGCGCTGGTAGTCGGCGAGGCGCGCGGGCGTATCGTGGGCCGGATCGAAGCTGATGCTCAGCAATTGCACGCGGCCCGCCCCGATGGCGTCCGACAGTTGCCGCTCCAGCTGTGCGAACTCGCTCCCGAGGACCGAGCACCACGTCGGACAACGGGTGTAGATGAAGTCCACGAGTACCCAGCGGCCCTGCAGCGCGGAGAATTCCACGCGCGCGCCGTCGGCAGTCTCCAGCGCGAGTGACGGCGGAACGATGCGCGGATGATCGCGGATCTCGAGCCGGCGCGCGCTTTCACTGGTGAACGCGCGCAGGCCGTCGGTGGCGTAACCGAACGCCGTCGCGCCGGCTGTCAGGATCGCGAGACTAGCCAGCAGGGTGCGCGCGATCGCCATCGGCAGGTGCCCTCAGGAGACCGGCGCCGATGCGGACCGCGAAATACACCATCGCGAGTATCACGAGTGCCGCGCCGATGGATCCGGCCTGATCGGTCGACCACCACGACGGCAGGTGGGTGTCCATGCGGCGCGCCACGCTGAGTCGCCCGGCATCGAGGAAGGCCATCACGAACACGAGCCCGCCGACGAGATAGAGCGGCAGACCGATGCGATCCGCACCGGAGTCCGGCGGCGAGTGCCTGCGACTGCCGACCACGTGGTACATCAACGCGAGCGCCATCGGCAGCACACCGAGCAGCAGGTAGAAATGGAAGTGGCCGGGCACCCACTGCGTGTTGTGCATCACGCGGTTGACGCTGATCGTGCCGTCGATGACGGCGGGCACGATGCCGGCGGCCCACCCGAACATCGACAGCATCATCAGCCGCGACGGCATGGTCCAGCGCATGCCGGAACGATAGACGTTCGCGAGCGCGCCGTAGGCGGTGACCAGGAACACCGGGAAACCGGCGCTGTGGGAGATGATCTGGCCCGTCACCGCCATCCAGCGCGGCTCGGCGTAGTCCATGAGCAGGTGGTGCGGGAACACGACGATCACGAACACGGTGCTCGCGGCCCAGGACCACAGGAAGGGTCGCGTGACGGGGTAGGGCTTGCCCGTGTAGCGCGGCAACAGCTCGTACACCGCGATCACGCCCATGTAGATCGTCGCGTTGATGTACATGTGGCCGAACCAGTAGATCAGGTTCTTGGCGAGCAGCGCGTTCAGCGCCATCTGCGGGTCGTAGATGTTGACGAGACACAGTACCAGCACCACGGCGCCGGCCAGGATGCCGAGCGAATTGGCGATGATCACCAGCGTGCTCGCGACCACGGCCTTCGGATGCGACTGGTCGATCTGCCCGCTGAAGAGCCATTGCAGGCCGAGGGCGCGTCCCAGGTTGCCGTACACGCGGATGACACCCGCCGCCGCGTCGAGATAGAAGAGCAGCATACCGACGCCGATCAGCAGATAACCGGACATGAACACCGCGGCCGCCTGCGGGCTCCACACCAGGCCGCGCGCGGGCAGCGGGTACAGGAATGTCCACAGCCCGGCGTAATTGCCGAGGAAGATCGAGCCGATGATGCACAGGGCGCCCAGCAGGAACAGCACGTAGTTGGCGACGAAGGCCCACAGGTGCAGCGTCACGTACTTGCGCAGGAAGAACCACATCACCGCGGTGGTCACGAGGCCCATCGTGCCGACCATGCCGGCGCCGTGCATGGAGAGCAGGCGGTAGAAGAGGTCGGGCGCGAGCGTCAGCCAGTTGCCCTGCGACATCCGCATCGCGAGCCCGAGCAGCATCATCAGCACGAACAGCACCACCGCACTGACCAGGTACAGGTTGAACACGACGCGCTCGCCACGCGGCAGGCGCTCGTCGTCCGGATACAGGGTGAGTGTGGCCATCTCAGTTTTCCTCCGCTGCGACCACCTGGATCTCGCCGGCCATCGGCGCATGGCCCAGGCCGCAATACTCGAGGCACATCACGCTGTAGGTGCCGGGCTCGGTGAAGGTGTACAGGATCCTGTTGGTGTATCCCGGCATGGCCTGCGTTTGCGTGACGATGCGGCCGTCCGGCGCATAGATCGCAAAGCCGTGGTTCACGTCATCGCTCGTGACGCGGAACTCGACCGGTGTGCCGGTCGTGAGCGTGGTGGCACTCATCTCCCACGACCACTGCCGCCCGATGACATCCACGGCCTGCTGCGCATCCAGAGTCCCGTGCTGGCGCGGTATCGGGAACCGGTGCAGCGACGCCCAGGTGACGCCGGCGAACACGACGAGCAGCGCCCCGAACAACCAGCGGCGCAGGACGTTCGCACGGTGATGCGTGCGATCCGAGGAGGCGGCATCCGCGACCTTGCCGGCCTGCGAAATCACCCACAGGAAGCCCAAGGCTATCAGCCCCATCGCGATGAGCGCGACGGTCCAGATGATGTCCTGATACATTGCGAAGTACCTCGGCGGAACACCTGACAGCCGATGGTACCCCAATTGCCCGGCCGCGGAGGCGAGGCCCTCGTGAACACGATTACCGTACGGCAGGCGACCCTGGCGGATGTCGAGGCGGTCGCAGTCCTCTTCGACGCATATCGGCAGTTCTACGGCCGCGATCCGGATCCGGCGCTCGCGACGGGCTACATTCGGGCACGGCTCGGGAATCGCGAGTCCGTCATCCTCGTCGCGCTGGACAATGCGGGGCGCGTCGCGGGCTTCTGCCAGCTTTACCCGACGTTCTGCTCGGTCGAGGCCGCCCCCATTTTCACGCTGTACGATTTGTTCGTCGCACCAGGGTCACGGCGCGGCGGCGCGGCGAGGGCTTTGCTGTCGGCCGCGGAGACGCTCGCCGCCGACAGCGGCAAGGTGCGCATGGATCTGATGACCGCGAAAACGAACGCGTCCGCCCAGGCCCTCTACGAATCGCTCGGCTGGGTGCGTGACGAGGCGTTCCATACCTATAACCGCCGCATCCGGCGCGCAGAGGCGTCATAGGCGGGATCGGATGCCGCGCCGGCGAGCCGGCGATTTCGCGATGCCGAGGAGCCGCCTGAGACCCCGCCGTCCTACCGGCTTCACCAGCCCCTTCTCCTCGGACGGCGCCTTTATGGCGCAGAATGGCGCGCGGCCTTGGCGTACCGCACGGGGGTCTTCAGTTGGACGCAATGCATTCGGGATCCTGCCTGTGTGGCGCGGTTCGCTTCGAGGTGCGCGGCCCCTTCGATCGCTTCTATCTTTGCCATTGCGGCTACTGCCGCAAGGATACGGGCTCGGCACACGCGGCCAACCTGTTCTCTTCGAGTGCCACCCTCCGATGGCTCACCGGCGACCGTGCGGTGAGGACATTCAGTCTTCCGGGCACCCGGCATCGCCGGGCTTTCTGCACGGTGTGTGGATCGGCGCTGCCCTGCAAGGATGGCGGGATGCTCGCGGTGCCGGCCGGGAGCCTCGACAGCGACGTGCCGATTCGTCCGGATGCGCACATTTTCGCCGCGACCAAGGCCGGCTGGGACGATCGGCTCGAGACTGTGCCGGCATTCCCGCGGTTTCCGCCGCCGCCCGCCTGAGGTCCCGGCATCCGGCGCATTCCGTGCGCACTACATCTGCCTGAACAGGTGCAGGTAGCTGCGGCTCACGGGCAGCACCTCGTCGCGGCCCCTCAGGTGCAGCGTCGCCGTGTCGTGCTCGCCACGCGTGACATGGCTCACGGCACGGAGATTCACGACGACCGAGCGGTGCACCTGGCAGAACTGCGACGGGTCGAGCTGCGCGACGAGGTCCCGCAGCGCGAGCCGGATCAGCGCTTCGCCCGCCTTGCCACCGTCGCCGCGCCAGGCGACGAGCGTGTACTTGCTGTCCGACCGCAGGTAGTCGATCTCGTCGACCGGAATCAACCGCAGGGTCGGGCCGATCTGCGCGCGGATCCAGCGGAGCGGCGCCGTCGCAACGCCCGGCTCGAGGTGACGGCGCAGCGCTTCGGCGAGTTGCCCGAGCAGTGCATCGGTATTGAGCGCGGGTTGTGCCGTGCCGAGTCGCTCCTTGATCCGTGCGACCGTATTGGCGAGGCGTGCCGCTTCCACGGGCTTGACGAGATAGTCGAGCACGCCCTGCGCGAAGGCCTGCACGGCATAGTCGTCGTACGCGGTCACGAACACGAGATGCGCACGGCGCCCGATCTCGCGCGCCGCCTCGATGCCGGTGAGCCCGGGCATGTGCACGTCGAGAAAGCACACGTCGGGTCGATGCGTCTCGAACAGTTCGAGCGCTTCGCGACCATTGCGTGCCTGCGCGATCACCGCGAGCTCGGGCCACGCTGCCGCGAGCTGCCGTGCGAGCGCCTCTCGCAGCAGCGGCTCGTCATCCGCGATCAGCGCGGTTGGCCGCGCATTCATCGCGCCGCGCGTTCCGGTATCGGCGCGCCGCCCTGCGCCGGCAGATCGAGTTCCGCACGGTAGCCGTGCGGACTGCTTGCGCCGCAGTTCAGGTGCGCATCGGCGCCAAAGATCAGCGCGAGGCGTTCCCGCAGCGTCGTGAGCCCGGTGCCGAGCCCGGCGCTCGCGCCCGAGGACCCGACCCCGGTATCACTGACCCGCACGATGCAGCGCTCGCCGCGTCGTTGCACGTCGATCTCGATCCGGCCGCCCACTTCGCTCGGATCGATGCCGTGGCGCACGGCGTTCTCGACGAGGGTCAACAGCGACATCGGCGGGCAGCGCAGCGGCTGTGCCGCGTCGTCGACCCGTACGGCGTATTGCAGCCGGTCCGGAATGCGCATGTGCATCAGCTCGAGGTAGGCTCTCACGAGTTCGATCTCGTGCGCGATCGTGCTGACGGGCTCGTCGAGGCGCGGCACGGCGGCGCGCAGGTACGCGACGAGGCTGCGCAGTACCGTGGACGCCTGCGGCGACCCGGTGTCGACGAGCGCCTGGATGTTCGCGAGCGTGTTGAACAGGAAATGCGGTGTCACCTGCGCCTGCAGCAGCCGCAGCCGCGAGTCGAGCGCCTGGCGCTCGAACTCGCTGCGCTCGAGGTCGAACGCCAGCGCCTGGTGGCGCGCGAGGGCGTCCTTCTGCCGCACCAGTGCACCGAGCGCGGCCCACGGCGCGAACAGGAGCCCGACGACCGTGAGCATGCCGAAGCCGGTGAGCCGGTCGGGCACCTGCCAGAAAGGCGGTGCTCCGGCGTCGGTCGAGACAATGTAGATCGCCAGCACGGTGAGCGGCATCGCCAACGCGACGCCGAGGACCTGCAGCGTCCAGCGGGCGAGGCGGCGGGGCAGGCGCTTCGGCCATCGCTCGAAGAGGCCAAAGACGATCATCGCGACGAGGCCCATCGAGATCGTGCGGACGAGCAGCGACACGAGCCCCGATTTCCAGCCGAAGGCGATCACGAGGCCGATCAGGATCGACGCCGCGAGCGTGAAGCGGATGCGTGGCCAGCCGAACAGCATGGCGAGAGCATAGACGACTCGCGCCCGGCCGCGCGGCCCCGGCGCGGCGAGCCGACGAGGGGCTGCGGGCGACGCGCGAACTGCGGCAGGACGGGTTGACTCGCGGCTGGCGCAATCGGCCGGCAGCCCGCGGATCGCGGTTCGCCGCTACACTGTGTTCCGGCTTGGTACCTGCCACCCATTGAAAGGTAGGCTTGTGCGATGAGCAGCGAACCAAAGGAATTCCTCGTCCTGTCGCGTGGCCACTGGGACCCGAAGGCCTCGCCCGAAGACATCCAGGGGGCGATCGACCGGTTCTACGTGTGGCACGACCTGCTCGTGAGTCAGGGCAGGATGAAAACGGGCCAGCGCCTCACGCGCGACGGCAAGGTGGTCGCGATGAATATCGTGACCGACGGGCCGTTCACCGAAGCGAAGGAAATCGTCGGCGGCTACTGGTTCATGCTCGCCGCGAGCCTCGACGAGGCGGCGCAGTGGCTCATGCAGAACCCGTGCCTCGAGTACGGGCTCAGGATGGAGGTTCGCCCGGTGCTGACCGAGACCTGCAGCGCGTACGATGTGACGTGCGAAACACCGCCGGAGCGACTCGGCCGGTGAGGATCGTCGCTCCGGCCCGCGCGTCGCGCACGTATGTGCAGCGGATCGTCGCCGCGCCGGAGGCGGCGTTTCCGCTGCCGCGCCCGATTGCGTGTTCACGACCGCGGCGAGCCCTGCCGATGCGATCTGGTTCGCGGTTTCATGCAGGAATGGGAGGCGCCCATGAATCATGACCTGCGCCATGGGCGGGCGCGGTGACGCGACCGAAGCAGGCCGCCTGGGTCGCGGCGGCGCTCGTGCTCGTGGGCGCCGGCGCGTGGTTTGGCTTCGGGCGCGGCGACGGCGACCACGCCATCGTGCTCTACGGCAATGTGGACCTGCGGCAGGTGTCGCTCGCATTCAACGCGAACGAACGCGTCGCCGAGATGCGGGTCGAGGAGGGCGAGCACGTGACGAAGGGCCAGGTGCTCGCCGTGCTCGACACCACGACGTTGAAGCTGCGCGTCGCACAGGCGCAGGCGCAGCTCACGGTGCTGGAGGAAGCGCTGCGCCGCCTCGAAGCCGGCAGCCGGCCGGAAGAGATCGCGCAGGCGCGCGCCCATCTGGCCGGCGCCGAGGCCGAGGCGCTGCGCGCGCGCACGCTGTTCGAGCGATTGCAATCGGTGAGCACCGAGACCCGGGGTCGCGCGGTGAGCCGACAGGAACTCGACGCCGCGCGCGCCGCGTTCGATGTGGCGCAGTCGCGCGCCGTCACTGCGAAAGAGGCGCAGACCCTCGCGGTCACCGGGCCCCGGGCGGAAGACATCGCACAGGCGCGCGCACAGCGCGATGCGTCGGCCGCGGCGCTCGCCGTCCTGCAACAGCAACTCACCGACTCGGAGCTCGTGGCGCCGGTCGATGCCGTCGTGCGCAGCCGCCTGCTCGAGCCGGGAGACATGGCGTCGCCGCAACGGCCCGCCTATGCGCTCGCGCTGATGCGGCCGAAGTGGGTGCGCGCCTATGTGTCCGAAACCGACCTCGGTCGCGTGCAGCCGGGCGATACCGCCGAAGTCGCGATCGACAGCGCGCCCGACCGGCCGCTTGCAGGGCATGTCGGCTACATCGCTTCGGTCGCGGAGTTCACGCCGAAGACCGTGCAGACGGAGGACCTGCGGACGAGCCTCGTGTACGAGATCCGCATCAACGTCGACGACCCGGACAACCGATTGCGCCTCGGCATGCCCGCGACCGTGCGCCTCGGGCGATGAACGCGTCTCCCGCGCTCGTCGCGCGTGGCGTCGGCAAGCGTTTCGTCGTCAAGGAAACCGGGCAGCGCGTCGAGGCACTCGCGGATCTGTCGCTCGAGGTGCCCGCGGGCGGGCTCACCGCGCTCGTCGGGCCGGACGGAGCCGGCAAGACCACGCTGCTGCGCCTCGCGGCCGGCCTCATCGGGGCCGATGCCGGCGCGCTCGAAGTGCTCGGCATCGACGTGTCGCGCGATCCGCAGGCGGTCCAGGATCGCATCAGTTACATGCCGCAGCGCTTCGGTCTCTACGAGGACCTGAGCGTGCAGGAGAACCTCGATCTCTACGCCGACCTGCACGGCGTCGGGGATGCGGAACGCCGCTCGCGCTTCGCCCGGTTGCTCGACATGACGGGGCTCGCACCCTTCGGCGCGCGCCTCGCCGGCAAGCTGTCGGGCGGCATGAAGCAGAAGCTCGGCCTCGCCTGTGCACTCGTGCGCACGCCGGCGTTGCTGCTGCTCGATGAGCCGACGGTCGGCGTCGATCCGCTGTCGCGGCGCGAACTGTGGTCGCTGCTCGAGCAACTTGCGGGCGAGCAGCGCATCACGGTGCTCGTCAGCACGACGTATCTCGACGAGGCGGCGCGTTGCGCGCATGTCGCCGTATTGCACGGGGGGCGCCTCCTGATGCAGGGCCCGCCGCAGGCGATCAGCGCGCACGCCACGGGCCTGTGCTTCATCGCGACTCCGGTCGGCGAGCCGGCGCGTGCGCTTCAGGCACGCATCATCGACGACCCGCAGTCGATCGATGCGGTGCCGCGCGGCAGCGAAGTGCACTTCATCCGTCAACCGGCAGCGATCGAACGGGGTGATCCAGGGCTCGCGGCTTTGCTCGGGCGTGCGGCCGTGCGCCCGGGCGCAGCGAGCGTCGAGGCCGGGTTTCTGGTGCTGCTCCGAGGCGTCGTCGAACGCAAGGCCACGGTCGCACCGGGTGCGACGCAGGCGCCGGCCGTGCCCGCGCCACCGGCCGCGACAGGCGAGCCGGAGGCCATCATCGAGGTGCGCGACCTGACGCGTCGCTTCGGCGATTTCGTGGCGGTTGACCACACCACATTCAGTGTGCGCCGGGGCGAGATCTTCGGCCTCCTCGGCCCGAACGGCGCCGGCAAGACGACGACCTTCCGGATGCTGTGCGGCCTCCTGCCCGCGAGCAGCGGCTTCCTGCAGGTCGCCGGGCACAACCTGCGCACGGCCCGCGCGGAGGCGCGCCGCGAGATCGGCTATGTTTCGCAGAAGTTCGCGTTGTACGGCAACCTGTCGATCGACGAGAACCTCGCATTCTTCGGCGGCGCCTACGGGCTGCACGGGGCGGAGCTGCGCGAGCGCCGCGCGGCGGTCATGGCGCAGTTCGAGCTCGAAGGACGCGGGCCCGAACGCGCCGGCAACCTGCCCGGCGGCTACCGGCAGCGTCTCGCGATGGCGGCGGCGCTGCTGCACGCGCCGCAAATCCTGTTCCTCGACGAGCCGACGAGCGGCGCCGATCCGTTTGCGCGGCGGGATTTCTGGCGGCGCATCGCGCAGCTCGCCGCGCAGGACACGACCGTGATCGTCACGACGCATTTCATGGAGGAGGCGGAGTACTGCGATCGCGTGGTGATCCAGGATGCGGGCCGCGTGCTCGCGCTCGGCAGGCCGGAGGAGATCCGTCGCGAGGCCGGGGAGACCCCGGGGCACGCGCTCGACATGGAGCAATCGTTCATCGAAATCGTCGCGCGCGCCCGTCGCGAGGGCGCGGGGCGGGCGGCCGCATGATCCGCCGCCTCACGGCGCTCACGCGCAAGGAGTTCCGCCAGTTGCTGCGCGATCGCAGCAACCTCGCGATGGGTATCGTGCTGCCGATCGCGCTGATCCTGATCTTCGGCTACGGCATGACATTCGACGTGCATGACGCGCCGGTGGCGGTCGTGCTCGAGGACACCTCCCCGGTCGCGCACGAACTGATCGCCGGCATTTCCCTGTCCGCGTACCTCGAGCCGGTCGTGCTGCACGACATGCAAGGCGCGGAGCGCCTGATGCGCTCGCGCGGGGTGGACGCGATCGTGCGCGTGCCGGCCGATTTCTCGCGGCGGCTCGCCGACGGCGAGGCAGCGGTGCAGGTGCTGGTGCACGGCGCCGACGTCAGCCGCGCGCGCATCGTGCAGGGCTATCTCGAGGCGGCGCTCGCACACTTCCCGGTCCGTCGGGCCGACTCGGCCGGTGACGCGGGGAGCGGCGCGGGCGTCGGCGTCGGCGCGGTCGTCGTCGAACAACGCCTGTGGTTCAATGCCGCCAACACGAGCTCGTGGTTCCTCGTGCCGGGCCTCATCGTGCTGATCACGACGTTGATCGGCGCATTCCTGACCTCGATGGTCGTCGCGCGCGAATGGGAACGCGGCACGCTCGAGTCGCTGTTCGTCACGCCGGTGCGGCCGATCGAGATCCTGCTCGCGAAAATGCTGCCGTACTTCGCCGTCGCGATGATCGGGCTCGCGCTGTGCCTGGTCGCGGCCAAATTCCTCTTTCACCTGCCGATGTACGGTTCGCTCACGCTGGTGGTCGGAACCTCGGTGCTGTACGTGCTGGTCGCCCTCGGCATCGGCCTCCTGATCTCGTCGGCGACGAAGAACCAGTTTCTCGCGAGCCAGATCGCGATCGTCACGAGCTTCATGCCCGCGCTGATGCTGTCGGGCTTCATATTCGACCTGCGCAACATGCCGGCGTTCGTCGCCGGCATCGCGCAGCTGTTCCCGGCGACGCACTATCTCGATGCGCTGAAGAGCCTGCTGCTCGCGGGCGACATCTGGCCGATCGTCGTCGGCAACAGCCTGCTGCTCGCGCTCTATGCCATCGTGCTGCTCGTGCTCGCGCGCGTGAAGACACGGAAGCGGCTCGAATGACGGCGCTCACGGGCACGCTGCATCACCTGCTCAACATCTGCCGCAAGGAGCTGCTCGTGATCCTGAAGGATCCCGCCAATCGCCTCGTGCTCGTGTTGCCGGTGGTCCTGCAGTCGCTGCTCTTCGGCTACGCGGCCACCTTCGACGTCAGGCACGTGCCCTATGCGCTGCTCGACGAGAGCCGCGATGCCGCGGCCGTCGATCTCGTCGCGAAGGTGGAGGGGTCGGGATTGTTCGGGCGCGTCGCGACGCTGCGCAGCGTCGCGGAAATCGCACCCGTCATCGATCGCGAGGAGGCCCTGCTCGTGCTGCACATCGGGCAGCGCTTCGAGTCGCGCCTGCGCGCCGGCGAAGCGGTGCCGGTGCAGGCAATCCTCGATGCGCGCAATTCGAGCACGGCGGGCAATGCCGCGACGTATCTCGGCGGCATCGTCGCGCGGTTCAACGACGACTGGCGCGCGCGCCACGGCGCGGGCGGTCCCCGGCTCACGGTCGTTTCGCGCGCCTGGTTCAATCCGAATCTCGAGACACGCTGGCACATGCTGCCCGCGCTCATGGCCGGTCTCAGCATGTTGCAGACACTGCTGCTCACCGCGCTGTCGGTGGCCCGCGAGCGCGAACAGGGCACGTTCGACCAGATGCTCGTGACGCCGTATCGTCCCTGGGAGATCATGGTGGGCAAGTCGTTGCCGTCGATCCTGGTGGGGCTCGTGCAGGCGACACTGATTTTCCTCGTCTCGACGCTGTGGTTCGGGGTGCCGTTCTCCGGCTCGCTGCCCACGCTCTACGCGGGCCTCACCCTGTTCACCGTGGCGAGCGTCGGCATCGGCCTGTCGATTTCCGCATTGTCGGCGAGCATGCAGCAGGCGATGCTCTACTCCTTCGTGCTGCTGATGCCGTTCATGCTGCTGTCGGGCCTCGCGACGCCGGTGGAGAACATGCCCGAACCGATGCAATGGCTCACCACGTTGAATCCGCTGCGCTACGCGATCCACTTCGTGCAGCGCGTGTGGCTCGAGGGCGTCGGGCTCGGCCCGGTCGCGGGTGACCTGCTGGCGCTCGTCGCGATGGCGGCGGTCACGCTGCCGCTCGCAGCCTGGCTCTTCAGGCACAGGCTCGTATGACGATGGGCGGTGTCGCAAGTGCACTGGCCGGCGTGCTGGCGCTGTCGGCCTGTGCCGTCGGGCCGGACTATGTGCCCCCCGTGCCGGCACTGCCGGAGGCGTGGAGCGCCCCGCAGTTGCAGGGGCACGTGCCCTGGCCCGCGCGCTGGTGGGAGACGTTCGATGATCCGGTGCTCGATGCGCTCGAGGCGCGCGCGACGGCGGCGAGCCCCGATCTCGCCACGGCGGCGCTGCGGTTCGCGCAAAGTCGCGTCGAGCGCCGGATCACCGCGAGCCGGCGCGCGCCGCAGCTGAACGCGGGGGCCGATGCAGCACGCCAGCGGCAAAGCGAGCACGGTGCGTCGGTGCGCATGATCGACGCCATCGCCCCACCCGCGACGCGCGACGACCTGGTGCAGCTGCTCAGCGAGCCGTTCAATCTCTATCAGGCGGGCTTCGACGCCGGCTGGGAACTCGACCTGTGGGGCCGGGTGCGCCGCTCGGTCGAGGCGGCGGATGCAAGGGTCGCGGCTGCGCAGGCGGCGCTCGACGGCGTGCGGCTCGCCCTGCAGGCCGAAGTCGCGCGCAACTATTTCGAACTGCGCGGCGTGCAGCGCCAGCTCGCGATCGCGCGCGCCGATCTCGCGGCCGCCGAGGAGTATCGGGCCTTGCTGCAATCGCGGGCCGACGGCGGCGTCGCGAGCGACTTCGATGCGACGCGCCAGCGCGCCCAGGTGGCGGACCTGCGTGCGCGACTGCCTCAACTGACGATCGCGGAAGCGGAGGCCGGGAGCCGCCTCGCGCGGCTGCTCGGCGAGCCGCCGGGCGCGCTGCAAACGGAGCTCGCGCCGCGGGAGTCGGACGGCAGCAGCCAGGGTGCGATGCGGATCGGGTTCCCGGATCTCGCAGCGGGGCTGCCGGCCACGCTCGCGGCGCGCCGGCCCGATATACGCGCGGCCGAAGCGCGCCTGCATGCCGCGACGGCGTCGATCGGCATCGCGGTGGCCGACCTGTATCCGCGCATCGTGCTCGGCGGCCGCGCCGGCACCGAGGCCACGGCCGCGAGCGAGTTCGGCGACTGGGGGGCGCGCCAATGGTCGGTTGGCGTCAGCCTCGACCTGCCGGTGTTCGACCTCGGGCGCCGCCGCGGGATCGTCACGCTGCGGCGGCTCGAGCAGCAGGAAGCGGCCATCGCCTGGCGCACCACCGTGCTCGCGGCGTGGCACGAGGTCGATACGGCGCTCGAGGCCTACGAGGCCGCGCGCGAGCGCGAGCGGGCGCTCGGCGAGCGTGAGGCGGCCGCGAGCGACGCCCGGGCACTCGCGCACGCACGCTACGAAAACGGTCTCACGAGTTTCCTCGACGACCTCGATGCGCAGCGCGTGATGCTGGCGGCCCGCCGCGAGTACGCCGACAGCCACACGGCGCTCGCCAACCGGCTCGTGATGCTATACAAGGCGCTGGGCGGATCGGAACAGGAGGCGACAAATCGATGATGAACGCGGATGAAGCATTGGAACGGCTGCGCAAGGGCAACGAGCGCTTCGTATCGGAAACACTCGGCAGCGAGGCCTGTGCCACGCCGACCCGTCGACGGGAGGTCGCGGTCGCGCAGGCGCCATTCGCGATCATCCTGGGATGCTCGGATTCGCGGGTGCCCGCCGAGATCATTTTCGACCAGGGTCTCGGCGACCTGTTCGTGATCCGTGTCGCGGGCAATATCATCGCGCCGTCGCAGGTGGACAGTGTCGAGTTCGCGGCCGAGCGCTACGGCACGCCGCTCGTGGTGGTGGTGGGGCATACCACCTGCGGCGCGATCCTCGCGACCCTCGAGGAACTCGCCCGTCCACCGGCGCAGCAGTCGCGGAGCCTGCGTTCGATCGTCGATCGCGTGCGCCCATCGATCGAACCGCTGCTCGCGACCGACATTGCGCACGACCACGCCGCCCTCGTGCGGCATTCGGTACGCGCGAACATCCGCGCGTCGGTGAATCAGCTGCGGCGCGGCTCGCAGGGCATCGAACAGCTGATCCGGCGCGGTGGGCTGCGCGTCGTGGGCGCCGAATACTCGCTCGACAGCGGCGTGGTGGACTTCCTCGACGTATGAATGCGCGCCACGGCGACTCGTCCGGGATCTGGACTGCGATCGCGCTCAGGGCCGGGCTGGTCGCGGGCGCGCTCGACATCATCGCCGCCGTCGTGATCAACACACTGCGTGGATCGACTCCGCTGCGAGTCCTGCAATCGGTGGCGAGCGGGCTCCTCGGCCGCTCGTCCTTCGACGGTGGGTGGGCAACCGGGGGCCTCGGCCTCGCGCTGCATTTCGCGATGATGATCGTCATCGCGGGCGTCTACGCCGTATTCACGGCGCGCCTGCCGTGGACAGGGCGCCGGCCGCTGCTCGCGGGTGCCGCGTACGGGGTGGTCGTGTACGCCGTGATGAACCTCGTCGTCGTGCCGTTGTCGGCGTTCCCGGCCAGACTGTCGTATCCGCCCTCGACCCTCGCGATCGGACTCGCCGTGCACGTCACCTGCATCGGCGTGCCGATGGCGGTGATCGCGGCCGTGACTCGCCGGCAGCGCAACGAGGGTTGAAGCGCCATGCGCCGGATCCACCCGGAAGGTCACTACTCGGCGCGCACGGGCTGGCTGCGCGCGGCCGTACTCGGTGCGAACGACGGCATCCTGTCCACGGCGAGCCTCGTCGTCGGGGTGGCGGCGGCGGCGGCGTCGCGCGACGACATACTCGTCGCCGGGATCGCGAGCCTCGTCGCAGGTGCCATGTCGATGGCGGCCGGGGAATACGTGTCGGTGAGCTCGCAGTCCGATGCGGAAAAAGCGGACATCGAACGCGAACGCCGCGAACTCGAGAGCGACCCCGACGCGGAGTTCCGCGAACTCACGCAGATCTATGTCAGGCGCGGCCTCTCGGCGCAGCTCGCGCACCAGGTCGCCGAGGAACTCACGGCGCACGATGCCCTGAAGGCCCACGCCCGCGACGAGCTGGGTCTTTTCGAGTCGAACCAGGCGCGGCCCGTGCAGGCGGCGTTCGCTTCGGCGGCCACATTTGCCGCAGGCGCGCTGCTGCCGATCATCGCGGCGTGGGTGAGTCCGCTCGCCGTGACGCCATTCGTCGTCGGCGGCAGTTCGCTCGTCGCGCTCGCGGTGCTCGGCGGGCTCGCGGCGCGAGTGGGTGGCGCGAACGTGTACAGCGGGGCGTCGCGCGTCGCGTTCTGGGGCGCGCTCGGCATGGTCGTGACCGCCGCGATCGGCAAGCTCTTCGGCACCGTCTTGTGACGCCGCCGGGCCGGACATGACGCCGCCCGTGCGGCTGGATGTGAAAGTCGTTCCGGGCGCGTCGCGGAGCGGGCTCGCCGGCTGGCTCGGCGGCGCCCTGAAGCTGCGCGTCACCGCCCCGCCGGAACGCGGCCGAGCGAACTGCGCGGTGTGCGCGCTGCTCGCCGAAGCGCTTGCGCTGCCCGCGGATTGCGTGCGCATCGTGGGTGGCCACGGCTCGACACGCAAGGTGGTCGAGGTCGAGCGCCTGAGCGCCGCCGAGATCGGTGCGCGTCTCGGCAGGCCGCGCGACCCCGCCGGCGCTTGATCCCGGCCAAGCCTCGCGCGTCAGTGGGGAACTGCAGTGATATCCTCCCGGCCGTCACGAACGCGGGATTTAGAGGGGCCGGCCCATGCTGAGCAATAGCGAAGAACGTTACGGCTCGATGTCGATCGCGCTGCACTGGGCGATGCTGCTGCTGATCGCCGCGGTGTACGCCTGCATCGAACTGCGCGTGAATTTTCCGAAGGGCAGCGAAACCCGCGAGGCCCTCAAGCACTGGCACTTCATGCTGGGACTCGCCGTGCTGCTGCTCGTCGTCGTGCGCCTCGGCGTGAACCTGTACCGCAGGCCGAAGGCACCCAACCTGCCGGCGAGACTGGGCCATGCCGCGCTGTATCTTTTCATGATCGGCATGCCGATCGCGGGCTGGCTGATACTGAGTGCCGAGGGCGAGCCGGTGCCGTTCTTCGGGCTCGAATTGCCGCCGCTCATGGCGCCCGACGAGGTGCTCGGCAAGTCGATCGAGGAACTGCACGAGACGGTGGGTACGATCGGCTACTGGCTGGTCGGCCTGCACGCGGCGGCGGCGCTGCTGCATCACTACGTCCTGCGCGACGACACGCTGCGGCGCATGCTGCCGCTGCGCCGCAGCTAGCGGGGGCACGCCACGGTTCGCACGGAAGCGTCCTTCGGTCTGCGACAGATCGGCCGGATCGCCATTCCGGTATCGAAGCTCGGGCGCGCATTCTTCGACTGCGGCGGCGTGCCGCAGATGCTCGATGTGTCCGCCGGCGCAGCGGACGAGCGCGGCGCATCGACCATCTATTGCGTGGTTCCGGATATGGCAGATGCGCACGCCCGGCTCGTCACGCGTGGCGTCGAATCCGGGGCGAAGCCCCATCGCACCGCGACGCTGGCGGATCACGGGCCCTGGATGGCGTTCTTTCGCGACCCGGACCGCAATTTCCTCGCGCTGATGCACGAGGTCCGGCCCTGGCGCTGCTATCCTTCCCCGCACACCCACGGGGAGAGCCGATGCACTACCTGCTCGTCTATGAATTCGTCGCGGATTTCATGGAGCGGCGCGCGCCGCTGCGCGGCACGCACCTCGCGCTGGCCTGGGCCGCCCACGATCGGGGCGAGCTCGTGCTCGCGGGGGCATTCGCCGACGAGCCCGCGGGATCGGCGATGCTGTTCACGGGCGAGACGTCCGGGATCGCCGAGCGCTTCGCCAAGGCCGATCCCTACGTGACGGCCGGGCTCGTGACGCGCTGGCAGGTGCGCCCGTGGACGACCGTGGTCGGGGCAACCGCGGCCAATCCGGTACGACCCCCCTCGTGACGCGCGCCGCGGATCACGGCGCAGGCTACGGCAGTGCGCTGTTCGACTGGCTCACGAACGAGGCGCGCAGCGCCGGCTGCGCGCAATTGCATCTCGATTCGGGGGTGCAGCGCTTCGGGGCGCACCGCTTCTACCTGCACAAGGGGCTCGACATCACGAGCCACCACTTTGCCGTGCAGCTCAGTCGTCCATGAGGAAGCTGCGCAGCTGCTCCGACCGCGACGGATGACGCAGCTTGCGCAGCGCCTTCGCCTCGATCTGGCGGATGCGCTCGCGCGTGACGTCGAACTGCTTGCCGACTTCCTCGAGCGTATGGTCGGTGTTCATGTCGATGCCGAAGCGCATGCGCAGCACCTTCGCCTCGCGCGGTGTCAGCTGCGCGAGCACCGAGTGCGTGGTCTCGCGCAGCGATTCCATCGTCGCCTGGTCGATCGGCGAGGCGACCGACTGGTCCTCGATGAAGTCGCCGAGGTGCGAATCCTCGTCGTCGCCGATCGGCGTTTCCATCGAGATCGGTTCCTTGGCGATCTTCAGGACCTTGCGCACCTTGTCCTCGGGCATCTCCATGCGCACCGCGAGCTCGTCCGGGGTCGGCTCGCGGCCCATCTCCTGCAGCATCTGCCGCGAGATGCGGTTCAGCTTGTTGATCGTCTCGATCATGTGCACCGGGATGCGGATGGTGCGCGCCTGGTCGGCGATCGAGCGCGTGATCGCCTGGCGGATCCACCAGGTCGCGTAGGTCGAGAACTTGTAGCCGCGGCGGTACTCGAACTTGTCGACGGCCTTCATCAGGCCGATGTTGCCTTCCTGGATCAGGTCGAGGAACTGCAGGCCGCGGTTCGTGTACTTCTTCGCGATCGAGATCACGAGGCGCAGGTTGGCCTCGACCATCTCCTTTTTCGCGCGGCGCGCCTTCGCCTCGCCGATCGACACCTCGCGGTTCACTTCCTTGATGTCGTTGATCGACAGGTGCAGCACTTCCTCGAGCGCGATCAGCTTGCGCTGGCGCCGCTCGACGTCTTCCTTAAGCCGCGCGAGCCCGGCCGAATATTTCTTGCCCGCCTTCATGTGTCTCGCGAGCCAGCGTGCGCTCGTCTCGTTCTTCGGGAAGGTGGTGATGAAATCCTTGCGCGGCATGCCGGCGTCGCGGACCGCGAGCACCATGATTTCCTTCTCGAGCTGGCGCACTTCGCCCACCTGGCCGCGCAGGTTCGCGATCAGCGCCTCGAACATGCGCGGCGCGAGCTTCAGCTCCATGAACTCGCCCGACACCTTCTTGCGCAGCTTCAGTGTCTTCGGGTCCTTCGCGCCGTGTCTCGCGATGGCGTTGAGGGCCTGGTTGTGCACCTTCGCGATCGACGCGATGCGCCGCGCGGCCTCTTCCGGATCCGGGCCGGTATCGACGGCTTCTTCCTCGCTGTCGTCGTCCTCGGACTCCTCCTCGTCGTCGTCCTTCTTGGCGGACGCGGCGGCCGGGTCGGGCCGGGTCGGGTTCTGCGGCTGCGCGATCACGTCCGGCGCGTTCGGGTCGATGAACCCGACGATCACGTCGACGAGGCGCGACTGGCCGGCCTTCACCGGCTCCCAGGCAGCCAGCAGGAAGTCGTAGGTTGCCGGGTACATCGACAACGCGAGCTTCACCGCATCGAGGCCTTCCTCGATGCGCTTGGCAATGCGGATTTCGCCTTCGCGCGTCAGCAGCTCGACGGTACCCATCTCGCGCATGTACATGCGCACGGGGTCGGTCGTGCGGCCGAGTTCGGCGTCGAGCGCCGCGAGCGCCGCGGCGGCTTCCTCGATCGCCTCCTCGTCGGAAGGCGCCGAAGGCTCGGCGGCGAGCAACGACTCGGAATCCGGTGCCTTCTCGTACACCGGAATACCCATGTCGTTGATCGTGTTGACGATCTCCTCGATCTGCTCGGGATCGACGATCTCGGACGGCAGGTGGTCGTTGACCTGCGAATAGGTCAGATAGCCCTGCTCCTTGCCGCGCGCGATCAGCAGCTTCAGCTGCGACTGGCGCTCTTCGGGCATGGCGGTCGGGCGACGCTCGACCGGGAGGGCGGCTGCCGGCTTGCGGCCTTCCGCCTTGTGCGTGTCGGCGGCGCGCGATTCGCTCGCGCGCCCGGCCGCCTTGCCGCGCGGCTTTGCTTCAGCCTTGGAGTCTGCCTTGCGTGTGGCCGGCGCCGCCGCCTTGCGCGCTGCCGGTGCCGCTGCCTTGCGGGGCGCGGCTCTGGCTGCGGACTTGCGATTCTCGGCGGGGCTCGGCTTCTTCGATGCGTTCGTGGGCTTTTGCTTGCGTGTCATATCCCGTGCCGGCTGTCTGCTCGCCCCTCGAAAGGGGCGACGAAAAGCTGCGTATTGTACTCAAGACAGGCCACAACCTGCCAAATTCCCGCCGTGAACGCCTCAGGGCCGGCCGGCGGGGGGATGCCGCACGGCGGGAGTGGCCATAAGGCCTTGAAGTTCAAGCTTTTCTTCTGCTGTCAGGTCGGTATTCGCGCTCTTGGCGAGGAGGGCCTCGACCCGCCGCTTGTCGGCGCCAGCCGCAAGGCGGGCGAGCGCCGTGCCGATTTCCGCCCGCGCGGCCTTCACGTCGGCCACCAGGGATTCGCCGGCCGCGAGGCGCGCGAGCCGCGCACCCTCGTCGCGCTCGCGCCAGCGCTCGAGGACCTGCGCGGTGCTGTGCGCGGGATCGCGGCGCAGGTCCGCGAGGAGCTCGCGCAGGATCGCGATGCCGGGTTCATCGACCCGCGCGAGCGAGGCGACGAGGTCCGGTTCGAGTGCCGCCGCCGCCGCCGGAAAGTGCAGCAGTGCCTGCACGGCCTGCCCGACGAGGCTGCGGCGGCCTGCGGCGCCCGGCCCCGGCCGACGCACCGTGCGTGTGGGCGCGCGCGCGGCGGGCGCGGAGCCGCTCGCCGTGCCGCGTGGCGTGGAGCCCGCATCCCGCCCCTGCCACAGCGTTGCGAGCCGCTCGGGCGACAGGCGGATCGCCTCCGCGACGCGGGCTATCAGCAGCTCACGATATACGCCGGGCGCCACGCGCGCGACGAGCGGACGCGCGAGCTCGGCGAAGTGCGCGCGCCCGTCGGTGTGCGACAGGTCCGCCTGCGTCGCGAGCTCGCGCATCAGGTACTCGGACAGCGGCAGCGCGCTCCCGAGTCGTTGCTCGAAGGCGGCCGCGCCTTCCTCCGCGACGAGTGTGTCCGGATCGTGGCCCTCGGGCAGGAACAGGAAGCGGATCTCGCGGCCCTCGCGCACTTCGGGCAGCGCGTTCGTGAGCGCGCGCCACGCGGCCGCGCGGCCGGGTGGGTCGCCGTCGAAAGCGAACACGACTTCGCTGACGAGCCTGAAAATGCGCTTCAGGTGCTCGGGCGTCGTCGCGGTGCCGAGTGTCGCGACCGCGTAGCGCACGCCCGCCTGGTGCAGGCGCACGACGTCGATGTAGCCCTCGACGACGAGCAGGCGCGTCAGCTTCGTGCGGCTCTGGCGCACCTCGTAGAGCCCGTACAGTTCGCGCCCCTTGTGGAAAAGCGCCGTCTCGGGCGAATTCAGGTACTTCGGCTCGCCTTCGCCGATCACGCGGCCACCGAACGCAATGGTGCGGCCGCGCGCATCCCGGATCGGGAACATCAGGCGATCGCGGAAGCGGTCGTAGTGGCGCTCGCCGTCGCGCGCCTCGCCACCCTCGCGCTCGATCACGAGCCCGAGTTCGGCGAGCCGACGCACCGCGGCCGTGTCCTTGCCGAAGCGGCGCAGCACGTCGTTCCATGAGTTCGTCGCGAGACCGATCTGGAATCGCGTCACCGCATCGCCGTCGAGACCGCGCCTCGCGACGTACGCGCGACCGCGAGCGTCGCCAGCCAGCACGTCGGCAAAATACTTCGCGACGCGCGCGTTCAGCTCGTACAGGGCGTCGTTCGAATCCACCGGGCGCTCGTCTGCGCCGCCCTCGCGCGGCACCTCGATGCCGGCACGCGAGGCGAGTTCCTCCACGGCCTCCGGAAAGGAGAGCCGGTCGTAGCTCATCAGGAAACCGAGCGCCGTGCCGTGCGCGGCGCAGCCGAAGCAGTGATAGAACTGCTTGTCGGGGCTCACCCAGAACGACGGCGACTTCTCGTCGTGGAACGGGCAGCAGGCCTTGAACTCACGCCCGGCCTTCTTGAGCGGCACGCGACTGCCGATCAGCTCGACGATGTCGGTGCGCCCGACAAGATCGTCGATGAAATGCTGGGGAATCCGGCCGGCCATGCCGAATAGTAAGCCACGCCGCGCGGATCACCGCGCGAGGATGAAGATGACGGCGGCGGCGGCGAGCAGCAGCGCGACGAGGGCGCCGGAGAATGCGAGGCGGCGGCGGCGCCGCCGCCACGGCGCGACCACGGTCGTGACGAGGTGGCAGCGATCCCGCGAGACGGTGACGACGCCCGCGGCGCGCAGGCTCTCGACCGCCTCGCGCTCCGTCTCGCCGAGCGCATCGAGCGCGAGCGCATGCGCCGCATCGACCGCGCCGCGCGAGCGCAGCGTCGCGACGAGGCGCCGTTCCCTGTCGAGCCGGCGCGCGAGCGCGGTGCACGCGAGGGCAGTCATCACGAGGATCGCCGCCGTGGCAAAACCGCGTCCGGCGAGCATGGGAAACGGGCAGGGCCGGCGCCGTTCAGCCGGCGCCGAGCTTAGCCTTGATGCGGGCGCCCACGGCGCCCATGTCGGCGCGGCCCGCGGCCGCGCCCTTCACGACGCCCATCACCTTGCCCATGTCCTTCACGGACGTGGCGCCGGTCGAGGTGATCGCCGCGGCGATCAGCGCGTCGAGTTCGGCATCGGTGAGCGGCGCCGGCAGGTAGCCCTGCAGCAGCGCGACCTCGGCGGTTTCCTTCGCGACGAGATCGGCGCGCCCGCCCGCTTCGAACTGCGTGATCGATTCCCGGCGCTGCTTGACCATTTTCTCGAGCACCGCGATCACCTGCGCATCGGTGAGCGTGATGCGCTCGTCGACTTCGCGCTGCTTGATGGCCGCCTGCAGCATGCGGATCACGCCGAGGCGATCCTTCTCGCCGGCGCGCATCGCGGCCTTCATGTCTTCGGTGATGCGCTCCTTGAGCGTCATCGGCGCGTGGACCCGGGCAGGATCAGCGACGCGGCGAGGCGTCGCGGGAATTGCGCTTCAGGTGGCGCTTCACGGCCGCCGCCTTCTTGCGTTTCCGTTCCTGGGTCGGCTTTTCGTAGAATTCCCGACGGCGCAGCTCCGTGAGGACGCCCGCTTTTTCGCACGCGCGCTTGAAACGGCGCAGCGCGGCGTCGAAAAACTCGTTCTCGCGTACACGAACGCTCGGCATCGGAACCTCAACTCATTGATTTGACTGGAATTATGCCCCGTCCCTCAGGGCACAAGGGCGGGAATTCTAAGTGCCTCACGGTAAAAACGCAAAATGCGCGTGCTCGCGATCGAATCCTCCTGTGATGAAAGCGCCGTCGCCGTCCTCGACCGCGGCCGGGGTCTGCTCGCGCACGTGCTCTTCTCGCAAGTGGACCTGCACCGCATCTACGGCGGCGTCGTGCCCGAACTCGCGGCGCGCGACCACGTACGCCGGCTCGTGCCCCTCGTGCGCGAGGCGCTCACCACGGCGGGTTCCGCGCGGCACGACATCGACGGCATTGCCTACACCGCGGGCCCCGGCCTGATCGGCGCGCTGCTCACCGGCGCATCGCTCGCCCGCAGCCTCGCCTATGCCTGGGACGTGCCTGCCGTCAACGTGCATCACCTCGAGGGGCACCTCCTCGCGCCGTTGCTCGAAGAGCATCCGCCGCCCTTTCCCCACGTCGCGCTCCTCGTCTCGGGCGGGCACACGATGCTCGTGCTCGTGCGCGCGATCGGTGATTACCACGTGCTCGGCGAAACGCGCGACGACGCGGCGGGCGAGGCGTTCGACAAGACCGCGAAGCTCCTCGGCCTGCCCTACCCCGGGGGACCCGAGCTCGCGCGCCTCGCCGCTGCAGGCCGCGCAGGCACCTACGGGTTCCCGCGCCCGATGCTCGATCGCGCGGGGCTCGAGTTCAGCTTCTCGGGCCTGAAGACCGCGGTGAGCCTCGCGGTGAAGGCGCCGGGATTCGATCCGGCGCGCCGCGCCGATGTCGCGCACGGCGTGCAGGCCGCGATCGTCGACACGCTCGTCGCGAAGGCGTTGCGTGCGCTCGACGAGACCGCGCTCGATACGCTCGTGGTTGCCGGCGGCGTCGGCGCGAATCGCGCCCTGCGCGCCGCGCTCGATGCGGCGGCGGCGCGGCGCGGCGCGCGCGTGTACTGGCCGCGCATCGAGTTCTGCACGGACAATGCCGCGATGATCGCGATCGCCGGACTCGCGCGACTCGAGGCGGGCGAACACGCGGGCCTCGCCGTCGAGGCGCGCGCGCAGTGGCCGCTCGCGAGCCTCGCGCCGCCGGGCGCGGCACCGCCCACCCCCGAAAATCCCCCAACCCGAACCTGAAAGATCCCGCGCATGACCCGAACCGCCGCCCCCGACCGCATCTTCCTGCGCGGACTCGCCGTCGACTGCGTGATCGGCTTCATCGAGTGGGAGCGCCGCATCAAGCAGACGGTGGTGATCGACCTCGAGCTGCCGGTCGACTGCCGCGCCGCCGCGGTGCGCGACCGGGTCGAGGACACCCTCGATTACAAGAAAGTCGCCAAGCGCGTGATCGCGTTCGTCGAGGCCTCGAGCTTCCACCTCGTCGAGACGCTGGCCGAACGCATCGCGCAGCTGATCCTCGCGGAATTCGCGCTCGCGTGGGTGCGCGTATCGGTCAACAAGCCGGGCGCGATCCGCGGATCGCGCGATGTCGGCGTCACGATCGAGCGCACACGCGACACCGGCACGCGCGAGCCCGCCTCGTGACGCCGGTACTCGTCGCCGCCGGCAGCAACATCGAGCCCGTGCGCCATCTCGCCGCGGCCGTGCGCGACCTCGCGCAGGATTTCCCGGGGCTGCGCCGCTCGGCAGCCTACCGCAATGCCGCCGTCGGATTCGACGGCGACGATTTCATCAATCTCGTCGTCGCATTCGACAGCGAGCTTGCGCCGGCGGCGATCCTCGCGCGATTGCACGCGATCGAGGCGCGCTGCGGCCGCGCGCGCGAGGCGCCGAAGTGGGCGCCCCGTTCGATGGATCTCGACCTGCTGCTGTACGGGGATCTCGTGCTCGATACGCCCGCGCTGCGGTTGCCGCGCCCCGATCTCGCGCGGCGGGCCTACATGCTCGGGCCCGCGACGGAAGTCGCCCCCGACCTGCGCCACCCGACGCTCGGCCTGACGCTCGCGGAACTGTGGGCGCGCTTCGACCGGGATGCGCACCCGCTCGTGCCGGTTGCGCTGCCGTAGCGCGCCGCGCCGATGCCGTATCGCGCGCTATCCGCCGAGGCTGCGGCCGCCGTCGACCGCGAGGACCTGGCCCGTGACGAATGGCGCATCGACGGCGAAGTAGCGCGCCGCGAGGGCGACATCGTGCGGCGAACCCATGCGCTTCAGCGCCGTGCGGGCGACGATCTCGGCCTTGAGCGCATCGTCCGCGCCGCTGACCGGCCACATCACGGGGCCCGGGGCGATGGCATTGACACGCACTTCGGGCGCGAGCTCGCGCGCAAGCGAGCGGGTCATCATCACGACGCCGGCCTTGGCGATCGAATAGGCGGTGTGCCGGCGCAGCGGCCGCCGGCCGTGGATGTCGGCGAGGTTGACGATGAGGCCGCGCGCCGTGCGCAGCGCAGGCGCCGCCGCCTGCGACAGGAAGAGGGGCGCCTTCAGGTTCGTCCCGAGCAGGTCCTCCCACGCGGCCTCGTCGATTGCGCCGACCGGCGTCGGATAGAAAGTGGACGCGTTGTTGACGAGCACATCGAGACGGCCGAAGGTGCCGAGCACCGAGTCGACCAGTTGCGGCAATTGCGCGATCGCGAGCAGGTCGGCGGCGAAACCCGCGGCCGACTGCGAGCGCTCGCCGTTCAGCGCGGCGACGAGCGCGGCGGCCTCGGCGGACGAGCGGCGGTAATGGACCGCGACCTGGGCGCCGGCCGCATGCAGCGTGCGCGCGATCTCGGCGCCGACGCGCCGTGCGCCGCCGGTCACCAGCGCCACCTTGCCGGCGAGCGGCCCGGTGCTTTCGAGCGGAGCGTTCATTGGCCGAGCTTACACTGACCCCGGACGAGGCGGCGCACGAGGCGCGCGTGCTCGAACTCGTCCGCGCGCGCATCGCGGCGGCGGGGGGTGCGCTGCCGTTCGTCGATTTCATGGCGCTCGCGCTCTACGCGCCGGGGCTCGGCTATTACAGCGCCGGCGCGCGCAAGTTCGGCCGCGGGGGCGATTTCACGACGGCGCCCGAACTCTCGCCGCTCTTCGGGCGCTGTCTCGCGCGCCAGTGCCGCGACGTGCTCGCGGTGACCGGCGGGTCGATCCTCGAGTTCGGCGCCGGCACCGGCGCGCTCGCCGCGACCGTGCTCGAGGCGCTCGCGCAAGCGCGCGCGCTGCCGGAGCGCTACCTGATCCTCGAAGTGAGCGCGGACCTGCGGGCGCGGCAGCAGGCGCGCATCGCGCAGCTCCCGCCCGCGCTCGCGATGCGTGTCGCATGGCTCGACGGGTTGCCGGTCGAGCCGCTCGCGGGCGTCGTACTCGCCAACGAGGTGCTCGATGCGCTGCCGTGCGAACGTTTCGTCGTGCGCGGCGGGCAGGCGCGCCGGATCGGTGTCGGCGTCGACGCGCACGGCGCGCTCGGCGAGGTGGAGCTCGGGGCGACGCTCGAGCTGCCGGCGGGAGTGGATGCGACCGCATTGCCGGAGGGCTATCGCGGCGAACTGCGCCCGGCGCTCGCGCCGTGGGTGGCCGGTGTCGCCGCGAGCCTCGGGCGCGGGCTCGTGCTCGCCTGCGACTACGGGGATGCGCGCTCGCCGCTCTACCACGCGGACCGGACCGACGGCACGCTGCTGTGCCATTTCCGCCATCGCGCCCACGGCGATCCGCTCATCCACGTGGGCCTGCAGGACATCACGGCATGGGTCGATTTCACCGCCGTCGCGGAAGCGGCGGCCGAAGCCGGGCTCGAGGTGGCGGGCTTCGCGACGCAGGCGGCGCTGCTGCTCGCGCTCGGCATCGAGCGCGACGTGGCCGGGGTGGCGGATGGGCACGCGCGTATCGCGCACGCCGCCGAGGCGCGCCAGCTGCTGTTGCCGACGGCCATGGGCGAGAGCTTCAAGGCGATCGCGCTGACGCGCGGGCTCGACGGCGCGCTCAGCGGATTTTCGCTGCAGGATCTGCGACGCCGGCTTTGACGAGGCGCTCCTCCGCCTTCACCGCCGCGATCGCCTGCGCCCGCAGTTCGTGCAGGCGCGTGCCGATCTGCGCCCCGTCGAGACCGGCGCGGGCGGTTTCATCGAGCGTCACCGCGCGCGCGACCGCGTGGCAGCGACGCAGGTAGTCGGCTTGCGGATAGGCCCGCGCCTCGAAGCCCTGCCGGCCGCGCGCGTCGGCCTCGCAGGCGAGCAGCAGTTCCCCGAAGCGTTCCGGGCGGCGAAATGCGTCGGCGCGCTCGAGCATCGCGAGGATGGTCGTCGCGCGCAGCTCGGCGGCGCGGTGCACGTCGCAGTGGTAGCGCGCGGCGAGCTTCGCGAGCTCGCGGTGATCGTTCGGGATGCGCAGGCGATCGCACAATGCATCGACGAGGGCGACACCCGCGGCCTCGTGCCCGTGATGCATCGGCCAGCGCTCGCGCGGCGTGCGCCCCTTGCCGAGGTCGTGGGTGAGCGCCGCAAAACGCACGGCCGGCGACTCGCTCAGCCGCGCGGCCTGCGCCAGCACCAGGAGCGTATGCACGCCGGCGTCGATCTCGGGATGCCACTGCGCGGGTTGCGGCACGCCGAACAGTGCGTCGATCTCCGGAAACACGACGGCGAGCGCGCCGCACTCGCGCAGCACCTCGAAGTACACGTCCGGCCGCGGGGTCGCGAGCGCGCGCGCCGTCTCCTGCCACACCCGTTCGGCGACGAGCGCGCCGGCTTCGCCGCGTTCCACCATCGAGCGCATCAGCGCGCGCGTTTCGGCGGCGACACTGAAGCCGAGCGGCGCAAAGCGCGCCGCGAAGCGCGCGACACGCAGGATGCGCACGGGATCTTCGACGAATGCCGGTGATACGTGGCGCAGCACGCGCGCCTCGAGGTCGCGCTGTCCGCCGTGGGGATCGACGAGCGCGCCGTCCGCGGCGCGCGCCATCGCGTTCACGGTGAGGTCGCGCCGCGCGAGGTCGTCCTCGAGCGAGACCGTGGGCGAGAATTCGGTCACGAAGCCGCGGTAGCCCGGCGCGGTCTTGCGCTCGAGACGCGCGAGCGCGTACTCCTCCTTCGTTTCGGGGTGCAGGAACACCGGGAATTCGCGGCCGACGGACGCATAGCCCGCGCGCGTCAGCTCCTCCGGTGTCGCGCCGACCACGACCCAGTCGCGCTCGCGCACGGGCAGCCCGAGGGCCGCGTCCCGTACTGCGCCACCGACCAGGTACACTCGCATCCGCGCATGTTACTCGACGCCCGTTGCCTCGCGTTGCTCGCCGTGCTGCCGCTCCCGGGTTGCGGCACCCTCTACCTGGCGCAGGCCGCGGCGGGCCAATGGCACGTGATGGCCGCGCGCCGGCCGATCGGCGCGGTGGTGTCGGATCCTTCGACCCCGCCGGTGCTGCGCACGCGACTCGAGGAAGTGCGCGCCGCGCGCGACTTCGCCTCACGCGCGCTCGCGCTGCCGGACAATGCGAGCTATCGCGCCTACGCGGCGCTCGATCGCGACTATGTCGCGTGGAACGTGGTGGCCGCGCCCGAGTTCTCCGTCGTGCCGCGCACCTGGTGTTTCCCGATCGCGGGCTGTGTCGCCTATCGCGGCTACTTCAGCGAGCGGCGCGCGCGCGCCTACGCGCTCACGCTCGAGTCACGCGGCTACGACGTGGCCGTCGGCGGTGTCGCCGCCTACTCGACGCTCGGCCGCTTCGCGGACCCGGTGCTCTCGACGATGCTCGTCTACGGCGATGCGCAGATCGCCGCCGTGATCTTCCACGAACTCGCGCACCAGGTGGTGTACGTGGCCGGGGACTCCGCATTCAACGAAGCGTTCGCCGTCACGGTCGAACAGGAAGGACTCGCGCGCTGGCTCGAAACGCGCGGCGAGCCCGCAGTGCTCGCGGCCTGGCGCCGGCGGCGCGCGGTGCAGGCGCAGGCCGCGGCGCTCTTTGCGGCGCGCCGCGAGGAGTTGCGGCGGCTCTATGCCTCGCCACGCGCGCCGCAGGCGATGCGCGACGCCAAGCGCGCGGTGATGCGGGCGCTGGCGGCCGACCTGCGCACGCTCGAGGCGGACAGCGGCGTGCCGAGCGGCCATGGGCGCCGGATCGACGCGGGCCTCGACAATGCGGACATCGCGTCCGTTGCCACGTATTTCGGCTGTGTGCCGGGCTTCGAGCGAGTCCTCGCCGGCGTGGACCACGACTTGCCGCGCTTCTACGCCGCCGTGGAGGCGCTCGCCGCGCAGCCCGCGGCCGCGCGCCGCGCGGCCGTGTGCGCCGGCGCTAGCGCAGCGGAATGAGGAGGGCGGTACTGCCGCGGCGTACCGTCAGCACGAGCGACGGCGCCCCCCGCGCCGCCTCGCGCAGGTGGCGCAGGTTGCCGACCTGCGTGCGGTTGGCGTTCACGATGACATCGTTCGGCCTCAGGCCCGCCTGCGCGGCGGGGCTGCCGGAATCGACGGCGCGCACGAGCACTCCGCCGGCATTCGGGGCGTCGACGAGTTGTGCACCGACGAGGCCCCGGTGGATGTCCGGAGTCGCCTCGCCGTCGTCGTCACCGGCGCGAGACGCTGCGTCGACCGGGGTCTCGGCGATCGTCGCGGTCGCGCGGCGGGCCTTGCCCTCGCGCAGGTAGCCGACGTCGACCCGGTCGCCCACCCGCAGCAGGCCGATCGAGTTCTGCAGGTCGGTGTTCGACCTGATGTTCTGGTTGTTGATGGTCGTGATCACGTCGCCGGCGCGCAGGCCGGCCCTGTCCGCCGGGGAGCCCTGCACGACCTCGGAGACGAGTGCCCCGACCGCATCCTTCAGTCCGAGCGACTGCGCGATGTCGGGCGTGACCGTGTAGACGCTGACGCCGAGCAGTCCGCGCTTGACGGTGCCGTACTTCACGAGCTGCTCCATGACGTTCTTCGCCATGTTGGCCGGGATCGCAAACCCGATGCCGATGTTGCCGCCGCTTCGCGACAGGATCGCCGTGTTGATGCCGATCAGCTCGCCGCGCAGGTTGACCAGCGCGCCGCCGGAATTGCCGGGATTGATCGATGCATCGGTCTGGATGAAATCCTCGTATCCGTCGGTGATCCCCGAGCGCGACAGGCCGCTGACGATGCCCTGCGTGACAGTGTGCTGCAGGCCGAAGGGATTGCCGATCGCGACGACGTAGTCGCCGACTTCGAGCCGGCTCGAGTCGCCGAACGCGAGCTGCACGAGTCCGTCGTGCTTCACCTTGAGTACCGCGACGTCGGAGGGCGTGTCGCTGCCGACGACCTGTGCCTCGAGGTCGGTACCGTCCTCGAGCGTCACCGTGATCTCGCTCGCATTCTCCACCACGTGCGCGTTCGTCAGCACGTAGCCGTTCTTCGCGTCGACGATCACGCCCGAGCCTGCGCTCTGGAACTGCCGCTCGCGCGTGCCGCCGGGCGGCACGTCGAAGAAGCGGCGGAAGAACGGGTCGTCGAGCAGGGGATTCTGCGGGCCCCGCTGCTTGATCGTGCCGCGCGTGGCGATGTTGACCACGGCCGGCGAGGCGCGCTTGACGATCGGTGCGAGTGTCGGGAGCGCCGCGGCGCTTTGCGAGGCGGCAGGTACCGCCGGGAGCGAGAACGCGGCAGCGAGTGCGAGGGCGCAGAGCGCCGGGCGGAGGTGGCTCATGGAGCGGATTCTACCGATCCGGGCGCCCTCCTGAACCGGGAGGGCGCCCGGGTGGTGTCAGGCCGCTTCGACGGTGATGCGCTTCGGCGCGACCTTCGGCTGCTTCGGGATCGACACTTCGAGCACGCCGTTCACGTGGCGCGCGCGGATTTCGTCGAGTACCGCATTCTCGGGGAGCGAGAAGTGGCGGAGGAACCTGGCCTCGCCGCGGTTTTCGAACTGCCGCACGCCGCGCAGGGTGAGCACGCCCTTGTCGGTCGTGATCTCGATGTCCTTCTGTTCGACGCCGGGCAGGTCGGCGCGAACGAGGTAGCGCGTGTCGTCCTCGGACACATCGACGGTGGGCAGCCACGCGAAGCTGCGGTCGAAATCGCGCTGCAGGCGGGTGAGGAGCTGCCAGGGCTCATAGGGGGTCAGGTTCATGTCGGGACTCTCCGGTAACGGTACAGGGGGCTGCGCCTTGTGCGCGGACCCGGATCTGCGGCCCGAAAATTAAAATTCAAGTGTTTTTGCCGGCCCGGGTTACCCACAAGATATAGACATGCTGCCCACCGGGGCGCTCTTGTGCATATGCAGCAGTCCGCGGGCGTTTTGGCTGCAGATGTTTCTATAATCGATTGATATCACAGATAATAATGTGAGTGTAAAGTTGTGATGTGAAGTCTTGACGAGGTGATTTCACGTATTTAGGCTCCTCTCCCCAACACAAGATCTTGTGTCGTGACAGCGGCACGGATCTCCCGGGTTGGGGGTGACCGGGTAGCCGCCGTCCGATGGCGGGGCTGCCGCTTTGAGAAGAACATCAGGGGAGCGGCCGTTGAACAGCGTTGTGAAAATCGAAGCCAAAGACCTGAGCGCCATCCCCTTCCAGGAGGCGTCGCTCGACATCTGGGACAAGAAGTACCGTCTCACCGCCAAGGACGGCGCGCCCATCGATGCCACGATGGACGAGACCTATCAGCGTGTCGCGCGCGCCCTGGCGGATGTCGAGGCGCCGGCCGTCCGCAACGAATGGTACGAGCGCTTCCTGTGGGCCCTGCGCCGGGGCGCCATACCCGCCGGGCGCGTAACCTCCAATGCGGGTGCTTTGGAGCACAAACCGGCCACTTCGACGATAAATTGTACAGTATCCGGAACAATCCGGGACTCGATGGACAATATCCTCTCGAAGGTCCACGAGGCCGGGCTCACGCTCAAGGCCGGCTGCGGTATCGGCTACGAGTTCTCGACGCTGCGCCCGCGCGGCGCCTATGTGTCGGGCGCGGGCGCCTACACGTCGGGCCCGCTGTCGTTCATGGATATCTACGACAAGATGTGTTTCACCGTGTCGTCGGCGGGCGGCCGTCGCGGCGCGCAGATGGGCACGTTCGATGTCGGCCACCCGGATGCGATGGAGTTCATCCGCGCCAAGCGCGAGAACGGGCGGCTGCGCCAGTTCAACCTGTCGCTGCTCGTCACCGACGAGTTCATGCGCGCGGTGCGCGAGAACGGCGATTGGCAGCTCGCCTTCCCGGTCTCGGTGCGCGAGTACGAGGCCGAGAAGCCCGATCTCACCGATACGACGAAGTTCGTGTGGCGCGAGTGGCCGACCACCGAAAACTACGTGGCCTCGGACGAGGGCCTGGTCGCCTGCAAAATCTACAAGACGCTGCCGGCGCGGCGCATGTGGGACGTCATCATGTCGTCCACCTACGATTTCGCGGAGCCGGGCTTCATCCTGATCGACCGCGTCAACGAGCTGAACAACAACTGGTGGTGCGAGAACATCCGCGCGACGAACCCGTGCGTCACCGCCGATACGCGCCTCGCGACGCAGTTCGGCCTCGTGCGCATCGGCGACCTCCATGCGAGCGGCGCGAAGCTCGACGTCACGGTCGATCGCCGCGCGCTCGGCGACAGCGAGGGCCAGCGCGAGGACGAGGGCGGCACCACGGTGCGCCCCGCGGTGCCGGCGTTCATGACCGCGGCCTCGGCACCGGTGTATCGCGTCACGACGCGGGACGGCTACGAGATCAAGGCGACGGAGTGGCACGATTTCTACACCACGCGCGGCAAGGTGAAGCTGCGCGACCTCGTAATCGGCGATGAACTGCTGATCCAGTCGGGCAAGGGGCAGTTCGGCCAGCAAGGCAGCGCGGATCTCGGCGAACTGCTCGGCTTCATCACCGGCGACGGACACTTCACGAATCGTGGCGAAGGCGAGCAGGCGGCGGTCATCAACCTGTGGGGCGGCGATCGCGACTACGCCGGCGTCGTGGCGGGCTATGTGAGCCGCCTGATCGCGGGTCTCGCGCAGACGCCCCGCGACCATCGCGTCACTGCCGTGCCCGTGCCCGAACGCAAGCTCGTGATGATCCGCTCGGTGCTGCTCGCACGCCTGCTCGCGCACTATGGCTTCACCGCCGAGACGAAGCATCGCGTGCCGGAAGTGGTGTGGCGCGGCAGCGAGGCATGCGTGCGCGGCTATCTGCGCGCGCTCTTCCAGTGCGACGGTACCGTGCAGCGTGACGACAAGCACGCGTACTGCACCATACGCCTCGCGTCGAGCCGGCGAGCTCTGCTCGGTGACGTCCAGACCCTGCTCGCGAACTTCGGCATCTACGGCCGCATCCTCAAGCGGCGTGACGCCAGCGAGCGACTCCTGCCCGACGGCAAGGGCGGCAAGCGCCTGTACGCCTGCCAGGCCGACTATGAACTGCTGATCGGTGCGGAATCGCGTGACCGGTTCATGCGCGACATCGGCTTTCTGACCGATGAAAAGAACGGCAAGTACTTCGACTGGCGGGACCAGCGCTCATCGGCCGTGCGCTGCAAGTTCGTGAGCGCGATCGCGTCGATCGAGCCTGCGGGCAACGAACCCGTATTCGATACAACGCAACCGGACGGTAATAGTCTCGTGTTCAACGGCCTCGTGACAGGGAACTGCGGAGAGCAACCGCTGCCGCCGTACGGCTCGTGCCTGCTCGGCTCGGTCAACCTCACGCAGTTCGTCAGGAATCCGTTCACCGAGTTCGCCGAGTTCGACTGGCACGAATACCGCGAAGTGGTGCGCGTGTTCACGCGCATGCTCGACAACGTGGTCGAGGTGAACGGCCTGCCGCTCGCGGAGCAGCGCGACGAGATCCAGCGCAAGCGCCGCCACGGCATGGGCTTCCTCGGGCTCGGCAGCACGATCACGCTGCTCGGCATGAAATACGGCTCGCCCGAATCGGTGAAGTTCACCGAGGACGTCGCGCGTGAAATGGCAGTCGCAGGCTGGGAGGCCGCGCTCGACCTGTCGCGCGAGAAGGGCGCGGCGCCGATCATGAGGGAGGAATTCGAGGTCACGAAGGCGATGCTGCGCAAGCGCCCGGAGATGGTGGCCGACGGATGGAAGCCGGGCGCGCGCATCCCGGGGCGGCTGCTGCACGCGAAGTACAGCCGCTACATGCAGCGCGTCGCCGAGGTGGCCCCGAAGCTCGTCGAGCAGCTCGCCGAGGTCGGTGCACGCTTCACGCACCACAGCTCGATCGCGCCGACCGGCACGATCTCGCTGTCGCTCGCGAACAATGCGTCGAACGGCATCGAGCCCTCGTTCGCGCACCATTATTTCCGCAACGTGATCCGCCCGGGCAAGAAGAGCAAGGAGAAGATCGACGTGTTCTCGTTCGAGCTGCTCGCGTACCGCGAGCTCGTGAACGCGAACGCGATGCCCGGCGCCGCGGACGAGGCCACGCGGTTGCCCGATTATTTCACCGCGGCCGACGAGGTCACTCCGCGCCAGCATGTCGACATCCAGGCCGCGGCGCAGAAGTGGGTCGACTCGTCGATCTCGAAGACCGCCAACGTGCCGACCGACTACCGCTACGACGATTTCAAGGACATCTACCTCTACGCCCACGAGCGCGACCTGAAGGGCTGCACCACCTTCCGCTTCAACCCGGAGGCGTTCCAGGGCGTGCTGGTCAAGGAAGACGACCTCAAGAACACGACCTATGTGTTCACGCTCGAGGACGGCCGCGAAGTCGAAGTGCGCGGCGACGAGGAAATCGAGTACGACGGCGAGACGCACACCGCCGCCAACCTGTTCGACGCCCTCAAAGAGGGCTATTACGGCAAATTCTGAGCGTGGACCCCATGAAGTTCGACCAGAAAATCACCAAATACCGCGTCAAGAAGCCCGAGGAGCGCCCGCCGGAAGCCAAGGCGCCATCCGCCAAGGTGATCCGGATGCACGAGGAGATCCAGCGCCCGGAGGTGCTGATCGGCTCGACCTACAAGATCAAGACGCCGGTGTCCGACCACGCGATGTACGTCACGATCAACGACATCGTGCTGAACGAGGGCACGGAATACGAGCAGCGCCGGCCGTTCGAGGTCTTCATCAACTCGAAGAACCTCGATCACTACCAGTGGATCGTGGCGCTCACCCGCATCATCTCGGCGGTATTCAGGAAGGGCGGCGACGTCACGTTCCTCGTCGACGAGCTGAAGGCCGTGTTCGACCCGCGCGGCGGCTACTGGCAGCCGGGCGGCAAGTTCATGCCCTCGATCATCGCCGAGCTCGGCCACGTGATCGAGAAGCACCTGCAGACGATCGGCCTGCTGCGCCCGGCCGGGCTCGACGAACACCAGCAGAAGTTCATCGCGGAGAAGCGCGCCGAGTTCGAGGAGCGCCGGAAGCAGTCGGACGCATTCTCCAAGTCGCACTTCCCGGAAGGCGCGCAACTGTGCCCGAAGTGCAGCACCGCCGCCGTCGTGATGATGGACGGCTGCATGACCTGCCTCAATTGCGGCGATTCGAAGTGCGGGTGAGCGGCGTGCGCCCGGCCGGCCGACGCGGCCAGGGCCTGCGGCATTTCTGACCCGTCCGCCTCGCGGCCGGAGGTTTGCGTCTCCCGCATCATCCCCGATACTGATCGCCTGGATTGATGACACGGAGGGGATCGGTGCGTCGCTTGCTCTGCGGCTGGGCTCTCGCGGCCCTCCTTTGGCTGCCTGCGCACGCGGCAGCTCCCGCGTTCGACATTGCGCTGCTCGACGCTGCGGCCGGAGACCCTCCGCCCGCGACGCTGGCAGGCGGCAGCCTCGACGCCCGCTTCGGGCCGTACTCGTTGCGCGATGCGCGTCGCGGCGATGCGCCGTTCTGGCTGCGCCTGACCGCGACGACACGCGGGGGCACCGACCGCGCATCCGCGATGCTCGTTGCGAAAGGCCGCCATCTCGACGTCCGGGCGTATGCGCGCGCGCCGGGCGGCGCGGCCGGGGTGCGCGCGCTCGATCTCGCGGCCGAGTTGCCGGAGTTCAGTGCCACGCAGACCGCGGTGTTCGTGTTGCCGCGGCCGCCTGAGGCGGGCGACGTGTTCTACGCGCGCGTGAACCCGACCGGGCAGGTCGGGTCGGAGGTGTTGCGCTTCGATACGGCGCCGCTCGATCGGGCGCTCGCGCGCGGCGCGGAACACGCGCGCATGATCGCACTCGCGTTCGGCGCGCTGATGGCGGTCGCCATCGCCGCGCTCCTCACCTGGTTCGTGCTGAAAGAGCGCATCTTCATCCTGTATGGCGGCCTGTTCGCATTGCAGGCGCTGTATGTCGCGTACCTGTCCGGCGAGGGATTCGACTGGCCGGGCTTCGACCTCGCCCTGCCACTCGCGTCGCACGCGTGGAACGTGCCCGCGGCGCTGAGCGGGGCCGCGGCCTGCCTTTTCGTGCGCGAGATCGCGGACCTGCGCCGTTACTCGCGCCGCGTCTACCGGACCTTCGGCGCATTCGCGGCCCTGTTCGTCGTGCTCGCCTTCTCGAATTTCCTCTCGCGCGACGGGTTCGGCGGCGTGATCTCGGCCATCGGCAACCTCCTGTTCGTCGGCACGGCGGCCTTCACCCTGATCGTCGCGTGGCTCGCATGGCGCCGCGGCAGCCGGCCTGCGGGCTGGTTCCTGCTCGCCTGGGTGCTGCTCGAGGCCTTCACGATCGCGACCGCGCTCAAGCTGCTGCTGACGAACGCGGAGGAAGCGGAATTCCTGCTCTATTACGGACTGCCGCTGTCGATGGTCGCGGCCGCGATCCTGATCGCGCTCGGCGTGGCGGACCGCGTGCGCGAGCAGCGCGCGGCGCTCAGCCTGGCGGAACGCCGCGCGCAGACCGATCCGCTCACGGGCGTGCTGAACCGCCGCTCGCTGGTCGAGCGGCTGGATGCGGCGTGCGCCCGCGCGCAGGCCCGGGGGCTGCCGATCGCGCTGCTGTTCATCGATCTCGACCACTTCAAGGGCATCAACGACACCTTCGGGCATCCCGCCGGGGACGCGTGCCTCGCCGCGATCATCGCGCCCATCCAGGCGGAACTGCGCCAGTCCGACGTGATCGGCCGCTTCGGCGGCGAGGAGTTCGTCGTGATCCTGAGCAGCGCCGACACTGCGGCGGCCCAGTTGATCGCGCAGCGCATACGCGAGCGGGTCGCGGAGGTCGTCATCGGGGGCTACGGCGTGCCGATCCGCCTCACCTGCAGCATCGGGGTCGCGACGAGCGAAACGCTCGGCGTGTGGGGCGAGCACCTGATCGCGCAGGCCGACGCCGCGGTGTACGCGGCCAAGCGCGCGGGCCGCAACCGCGTGCAGGTCGCGCAGCCGATCGCCGCCTGAGGTGCCGTGATGCGACAGCTCGAACACAGGGTTCCCCCGCCGGTCGTCGCGCTGCTCACGGGCGGCGCGATGTGGCTCGTGTCGCGCCTGCCCTCGCCGTTGCCGCTGTCACTGCCCGCCGCGGCGCGCATCGCCGTGGCGGTCGTGCTCGCGAGCCTCGGGGTCGCATTCGCGATCGCGGGTGTGCTCGCATTCCGCCAGGCGCGCACGACCGTCAACCCGACCACGCCCGAGGCGGCCACCGCGCTCGTGCGCACCGGTGTCTACCGGCTCACCCGCAACCCGATGTACCTCGGCCTGCTGCTGTGCCTCACCGCATGGGCGGTATGGCTCACGAGCGTGCTGTCGTTCTGCGTGCTGCCGGCGTTCATCGCCTACATGAATCGCTTCCAGATCGGACCGGAAGAGCGTGCGCTGCGCCCGCGATTCGGCCGCGTGTACGAGGATTTCGCGGCCCGCGTGCGCCGCTGGTAGTCGTGCGGCCGATGCCGGCGGGGGAGGAGTTGGTGCCGGGTCTTCGGTTGTGGGGTTATTGGCGGCTCCGCCCCGATAACCGCACAACCGAAGACCCGGCACCAATGAAAAAACGGCCCCGCTCGCAACGGGGCCATGGTCGCTTGCTTGCTTGCTGAGGAGTGCTTCTTCTTGTCGTTATCCGGTGCGGCCGCGGCGACGCGCACACGCGAGGCCGGCGAGCCCGAAGCCGAAGAGAGCGAGCGTGCCGGGTTCCGGCACCGCCACGCCGCGGACTGATTCGACCATCACGACGAAGTCGTTGTAGTCGTAGTCCCACTGGTTGCGGGCGAGGTCTTCCCACGCCATGACGAATTCGTTGCTGGCCCACGGCCCGGCGATCGTATTGCCGATCTTCACGGTGTCGCCCGTGCCCTGGTAGGCGATCATGTGATCGGCGGCGTCGCCATTCCGCGCGGCCTCCGAGTACCAGGTGTGGTTCGGCGTCGTGAGGTAGAAGCCGAAGAGGTTGCCGGCGAAGTACACGCCGGTCTCGTCGAAGAGATTGCGCACGACCTGTCCGTCGTCGAGGATCGAGAACGTGGCACGCGCCGAGGTCGTGCCGGCGGTGGCGGGCCCCGAGAAGATTTCGACGAACTTCGTCGGGTCGGCCGCGTCATAGATGCCGAAGCTGTTGATCGCGGCATAGCCCGCGAGCTCGATCACGATCTGCGAGAAGGCGCCGCCCGAGCCGCCGAGCGACCACAGCGCATCGTTCGCGTACTGGTCTGCCGCGACATCGATGCTGCTCGACCCGCCGACGGTGACACCGTCGAGGATCTGCTGCAGCGTGGCCTCGCCGTTCGCGCCGGAGACATTGATCGGAGTCGCATGCGCGGTCGCGGCGAGCGCGACGGTGAGACAGGCGAGGGCGAGTGAGCGTGTCGTCGTCATCGTGAAGCATCCTGCGGGTCGTCGCGGCAACCTGCCGCTCACCCGTGATGGAGCAAGGCTTGTGCCACGGTTCACGATTTGGGGATTATGTCGGCTGTCGGCGTGCAAACCGGTGCCAATATGTGAGCCGCGCCACATTTGGCGGGGCGCGACGAGCGCGCACTGCGCGCAGGCGTGACGCGGGCCGCGGGTGACTGTCAAGAAATCCGACAGTCACGCGGGCGGATGGGCCGATGAAAGAGGTGGTGATGCAGGCGGATGCCCGATTGAAGACGTGCGGTGTGTCGGTGGCGTTGCTCGCCGCGGTATTCGCGTGCGCCGGTCCGCGCGCGGCGCAGGCGCAGTCCTCGCAGGACGCGATTCCGCGCCCGCCCGAGCTCGCGGCCGACGTCGATTTCTGGATCCGCGTGTATTCGCAGATCACGACCAACGAGGGTTACCTGCACGATGAGCGTGATCTCTCGGTGATCTACGAGACCCTGCGCTTCGCGCCGGGCAGCGCGCCGAAGCTGCGCGCGAACGTGGTCGACGAGGCGCGCAAGCGCTACCAGGCGATACTCGATCGGCTCGCCACATCCCCGCCGCCCGGCACGCTGTCGGCGGAAGGGGAGCGGGTGCGCGCGCTGTGGGGCAAGGCCGGCGCGGAGCGGCTCAGGACCGCGCGCGACACGATCCGCTTCCAGCTCGGGCAGGCGGACCGCTTCCACGCGGGGCTCGTGCGCGCCGGCGCGTGGGAGGGGCACATCGCGCAGACGCTCGCCAACCTCGGGCTGCCGCCCGAGATCGCGGCGCTGCCGCACGTCGAATCGTCGTTCAATCCGGCGGCTTATTCGAAGGTCGGGGCCGCCGGCCTGTGGCAGTTCATGCGTTCGACGGGCCGCCGTTACCTGCGCATCGACAGCGCGGTCGACGAGCGCATGGATCCGTTTCGCTCGACCGAGGGCGCGGCGCAGCTGCTGTCCTACAACTATCGCCTGCTCGGTACCTGGCCGCTCGCGCTGACCGCGTACAACCACGGCGCGGCCGGCATGCGCCGCGCCGTCGAAGCGACCGGCAGCACCGATTTCGTACGCATCAACCGCCAGTACCGGAGCCAGTCGTTCGGCTTCGCATCACGCAACTTCTATCCGTCGTTCCTCGCGGCGCTCGCCATCGACCAGAACCCGGAGAAATACTTCGGGCCGATCGAGCGTGCGCCGGAGGCGAAGTTCAGCGAGGTGGCGATGCCGGCGTATGTGCCGGTCAAGGTGATCGAGCGCAGCCTCGAGGTCGATCGCGCGACGCTGCGTGCCCTCAATCCCGCCCTCCTGCCGACGGTATGGAACGGCGAGCGTCTCGTGCCGCGCGGCTACCGGCTGCGCCTGCCGGGCAGCGCCTCACTCACGAGCGCCCAGCTCGCACAGCGGCTGCCCCCGGCGGAACAGTACGTGGCGCAGATCGAATCGCGCTCGCACCGTATTCGCCGCGGCGAGTCGCTCGCGAGTGTCGCCGGGCGTTATGGGCTCACGGTGCGTGAGCTCGCGGCGATGAATGGCCTGCGGGCGGACGCCACGCTCCGGACCGGGCGCAGGCTGAGGTTGCCGGACCGGATGCCGGGGCGGGTTGCGGGCGCCGTGGCCGCAACGACGCCGGTGGTCGTCGCGAGTACGTCGACCGCCGCGGCAACGACCACGGCGCGCGCGGCGTCGGCGCCGGCCCCGGCAATGGCCGGCACGGCCGACGAGCCGCGCGTCCACGTCGTCAAGCGGGGCGATTCGCTGTCCGCGATCGCCGCGCGCAGCGGGGTCACCGAAGCCGAGCTGATGCGCATCAACCGCCTGCGCAACCCCAACTACATCTTCGAGGGCCAGCGCCTCACGCTCGTCGCGAGTGCCAGCGCAGCCGCACCCGAGGCGGAAACCGCGACCGAAGCCGTGCGCGAGAGCCGCGAGGACGAGGCGGCCGCCGCGGCGGTCGCGCAGATGGCGAGCCGCGCCGAGCCCGTGTCCGCGGGCGAGGCCGAGGCGCTCGGGCCGGCGCTCGTGGCGGGTGCCGAATCGACGCCCGCCTCCACGGATGCGGTCGACTATGGCGTCGCGAGCGACCACACGATCCGTGTGCTCGCCGCCGAGACGCTCGGTCACTATGCGGACTGGCTCGGCGTGAGCGCGTCGCGGCTGCGCCAGCTGAACAAGCTGCGCCGCGGCCAGCCGGTGCTGGTCGGACGCAGGCTCGCGCTCGATCTCGGCCACTCAGGCGCCGCGGAGTTCGAGAAGAGGCGGCGCGAGTATCACTATGCGCTGCAGGCCAACTACTTCGATACGCACCGCATCCTCGGCACCGAGGTCTACATCGTGCGCCGCGGCGACTCGCTGTGGAGCATCTCGCAGCGTTACATCGGCGTGCCGACCTGGCTGCTGCAGCAGTACAACCCCGACGCCGACCTCGGCGACCTGCGGCCCGGGGCGCAGATCGTCGTGCCGAACATCGAAGAGGTGCCACCCGCGGACGGCTGACCGGGGGAAACCCGGGAAATGCTGTCCAAGGGGACTCAGGCACTGAGGCGCTCGGGTTCGGGTGTCGATGCCGAGCCCTGGCGCGCAAGCAGGCGCGGCAGCAGTTCGACCGCGGCGACGGGCCGGCCCGGCAGAAATCCCTGCACACTGCCGCAACCCGCGCGTTGCAGATAATGGAGCTGCGCCAGCGTCTCGATGCCTTCCGCGACCACGTGCTTGCCCACCGCCTTCGCCATCGCCAGCATTGCCTCGACCAGACGGCAGGCGGACGGATCGTCCGGCAGGTCGCGGATGAACGCACGGTCGATCTTGATCGCGTGCACCGGATAGTCGCGCAAGTAGCTGAGCGAGGAGTAGCCGGTGCCGAAGTCATCGAGCGCGAGCCGCACTCCGGACTCCGCGAGGCTGCGCAACGTCCGCTCGGTGGCAGGGCCGTCGGCGAGTACGCTCTCGGTGATCTCGATCTGCAGCTCGTCGGCCCGCATGGCGTTGTGCCGCAGGCAGTCGGAGACGGTCTCCACCAGCCGCTCCTGCCGCAGGTGATGCGCCGACACGTTCACCGAAACGTAGGCGAGCCTCGCGCCGCCTTGTCGCAGTTCGCGAAACTGCCGGCAGGCGGTGCGCAACACCCAGTCACCCAGTTCGACGATGAGGCCGCATTGCTCGGCGACCGGCACGAATTCGGCCGGCGAGGCGCCGCGCTCGTTCCCCGGCCAGCGCAGCAACGCCTCGACACCGCAGCATTCGCCGTTGTCGCTGCGCACGATCGGCTGGTAGGCCAGCAGAAACTCCGAGTTCGCGAGCGCCTGCCGCAGGCCGCTCTCGAGCGCTGCGCGCTCCTGCAACTGCTGGCGCATCGACGACGCGAACAGCTCGGCGCGGCCGCGGCCGGTTTCCTTGGCCCGGTACATCGCGATGTCACCCGCCATCAGGATCTCATCGATCGTCGCGCCATGGTCCGGAAACTGCGCAATGCCGATACTCGCACCGCTGCGCAGCTCGCGGCCGCCGATCATCACGGGCCGGGCCGTGATTGCCACCAGCCGCCCGGCCTGCGCGCTCGCCGACGCGGATGTGGCCCCGGGCAGCAATGCCGCGAACTCGTCGCCACCGAGCCGCGCCGGTAGTGCGTCTTGCGGCAGCTCCGCGCGAAGGCGATGCGCGATGGCGCGCAGGAACTCATCGCCGACACCATGCCCCGAGGTGTCGTTCACGTGCTTGAACTGGTCGAGATCGATGTACAGCAGCGCGCCGCCGCGGCCCGTCACCTGCGCCTGGTCGAGCAAGGCCTGCAGGCGTTCGCGAAACAGCGCGCGGTTCGCGAGCCCGGTGAGCGAATCGTAATGCGCCTGGTGACGCAGCGTCTCGCTCTGCTCGAGGTTCGCGAGCACCGTCGCGAGCCTGTCGGCGAAGTCGGACACCTTGATCCCCGCGGAGGGCGGCTCGGCTTGACCGCTGCCGTGGCCGATGCAGAGGACGCCGAGCAGGCGGCCACCGTGCTCGAGCGCCTGCAGTTCCAGCGCCGCGGCACCGGCGTTCAGCAGCGGCTCGAGGAGTTCGCTCGCGGTCACGCCGACCACGCCGTGCGCATGGCCTGCCGTGCGGCCGCAGGCCTGGCGCAGCGCGGCGGCGTCGATGCTGATGCGGCGGACCGGACGCGGTCCCGGGTCATTGGCGATGTGGTCGTACACGCGCGCGCGCTCGGGCGTGTCGCGATTGATCAGCAGCACCGAGACAGACCAGGCATCCAGAATGGAGGTCATGCTGGGCAGCAGGCGATCGAGGATCACCTCGATGTCCGGCGAGCGCTGCAACTGGCGATCGACGTCCGCGAGCGTGGACAGCGCATCGAACTGGTGGCGCAGATCAAGGGACATCGCATTGAACGCGCGTGCAAGGCCCGCCACCTCGCCATCACCGTCGATCTCGACCTGATGACCGAACTCGCGCCGCGAAATGCGGCGTGTGCCGTCGAGCAATTGCTCGACCGGGCGCGCCTGGCGGCGGATGACGCTGCTCGCGATCAGTGTCGCGCCGAAGATGGCGAGGACGAGCACTGCAGCGATCGTGAACTGCGAGCCGTGCAGCATGCCGAGCACCGGCGCGCGCGGCGTGTAGGCCGCGATCCACAACGAATCGGAAGCATAGTGGCTGCGCAGGAAGACTTCCCATGCGGCGAGCATCCAGCTGTCATCGCCGGTCGCGGCGCGGCCGGCCTGTGAGGGCCTGAAGGGCGGCAGCGCGCCGGCGTTTTCGCCCGGCTCCCGGGGTGTGGCCGCGAGCACGGTGCCGTCGACGGCCCGTACCTGCAGCACGACATCGCCCGCGTAGTCTGCGATGTCGCCCCAGAGCCGATGCACATCGAGATGCAGGACGAGCCACGCTCCACCGGGAGTCTGGCGGATGAGGCTGGGGTCGACCGCCGATCGCGCATCGACGCGCCACGACAGCACCGCATGGCCCTCGGCGAGAGCGCTGCGCTGCGCTGCATCCGGCAGCCAGCGGGTGCGCGCGGCATCGGCTACCGTCACGAGGTCGGCGCGGGCAACGCCGCCGAGCCGCGCCGCGGCGCCGCGCAACCAGTCGTCGTCTCCGGGTCCGCTCGCCGCGTGGATCAGCGCGCTGAAGGCACTGTCGGTGCTGTCGAGGCGGTCGAACAGCGTCAGGCCGAAGCCGCGCGCCGTCGCCTCCAGTTCCTCGCGCTGCTGCACGACGGAATGGTGGCTGAATTCGCGCAACAGCAGGAATCCGGCGATGAGCACCGGTACGATGGCGCTCAACGCGAACAGCGCGAACAGTCGCCGCCCGAAGCGGCTCGAGACTGGCAGGATTCTGGGCGCCGTCATGCGCGTCAGTAATCGGCGGCCACGCCGATGTAGCCGCCGTCGTTGGCGCGAACGATGTTATCGCGGCTCGCCTTCGCCGTCAGCGGCGCGACCGATGCCCCGTCCGGGCCCTTGCTGTAGAGATCGTAGGTGGTATTGATGGGCACGAGGTTCTTGTCCTTGCGCATCTTGCCCTTGCCCTGCAGTCCGTCGAAGCCGAGATATTCATAGGCGTTGCCCCAGGGATCGCGGAGCGCACCCATGCCGACAGCCGCGAGATCGGGCGGCAATTGATCGTTGCTGTTGAGCCGGTAGCGGTCGATGGCCAGCTGGATCTTGTGGATGTCGGCGATCGCCGCGGCCACGCGCGCGCGTTTGACATAGGCGCTGTAATTGCCTACGGCCAGCGCGAGGAGCACGCCGCCGACGATGAGCGCCAATACGAGTTCGAGCAGCGTATAGCCGCGCACCCGCACGCCACCGGCCGGCCAGCCCGCCTCGCGGATGTGCAAAGTGCCTCCCAAAGGGTCCGGCGACAGACCCGTGCCGGCGCAATCTAGGGCTGCCCCGCGCAGAGCGGCGGGCCCCTGGTCACGGTTTCGGGCGTCCGGCCGCAATTGGATCGGGTGCCGTGATGCGGTTCACGGATCCGTACGCGCGCCGGGAGGCTCAGCGGGCGACGCGTGCTGCGAACTGCGCGAGATCGCCGCGACGCGTGCCGTCGCTCGCGAAGCGGTCCGAGGCGATCTCGACGGCGAGCGCGGCGCCGCTCGCGAGGCAATCGACCCATGCCGTGTCGATCGGGAGCACGTACTCGCGATTCCAGGCGGTCGGCGAGCGATAGGGCGCCTGCGCGAGGCCGAGCATCGCGGGCGTGAGCGGCGCACTCGCCGGTCGGGCGGCGAGCGTGCCGCAGTGGACGACCGGGGTGGCGTCCGCGTCGCCCGGCGCCACGACCCACAGGTAGGTTGAGCGCGTGCCCATCCGGTTCGTCTCGAAGGGCGCGAGCCACGCGAAAGGGTCGAGGTTGTGGGCGCGCGGCACGGTCGCGAGCAGTTCGAGAGGCGCGGCGAGTCGCGTGACCGTGGTGCCGGTCTCGGGGTCGAGCCGCTCCTGCACCGCGTCGACGGCGGGCGTCGCGCAGCCCGCGAGCCAGCCCGCGAGCATCACGGCACAAGCATGGCGTGTCATGGCGCAATCGTGACGTGGCGCACGCTCCCCGGCAATCCTGGCCTCGTGTCGCCGGTTCGTGACAGGCGTACGGTCGCGTCCGGGGGGCGCGCTACCTATAATCGCCTGCATGAGGTCGTTCGGGCGCCTGGCAGGGTCGATCGTCGCGTTGCTCGCGGGCGCGTGCATCGCGCCGCCCGTCGCCGCCGACGGGCTGTCCGGCGCACAGCGCGTGGCGGCCGTGCAGCCCGCGACGGAGAGCCTGCCCGTCGCCGACCGGGTGCTCGTGCTGAAGGGCGAGCGGCGGCTGCAGCTGCTGCGCCACGGCGAGGTGCTGCGCGAGTACAGGATCGCGCTCGGCCTGAATCCGGTCGGCCACAAGGAGCGCTCGGGCGATTTCCGCACACCCGAGGGCAGCTATTTCCTGACCCGGCGCAATCCGCGCAGCGATTTCTTCCTCGCGATCCAGGTCTCGTACCCGAACGCCACGGACTTGAGCCGGGCCCGTCGCAACGGCTGGCAGGCGGGCGGCGCGATCATGATCCACGGGCTGCCGAATGAACTCACGCGCACGCCGGAGTACTACGAGCGCACCGACTGGACGGACGGCTGCATCGCCGTCTCGAATGCGGACATGCTCGAGATCTGGCTGATGACGCCGGACAACGTGCCGATCGACATCCGCCCCTGACACACGTTAGCGTGCCGGGGATGAAGACCAGCATCGTCATCCCCGAATTGGTCGACGCCCGCGTCGGACCGCGCGGCAGCCTCGAGACCCTCTCGCAGGACGAGATCGCCCAGCTGCTCGATTCGAGCCAGCGCGGGCTCTATCCGCTCTTCCGCCAGTGCGTGCTCGCGGTGCTCAACTCCGGCAGCGAGACCGACAACGCGCGGGAGATCTTCGAGCGCTATCGCGATTTCGCGATCGAGATCGTGCGCCATCCCTGGGGCATCAAGCTCGCGATCAGGAACGCGCCGGCGATGTCCTTCGTCGACGGCGAGATGATCCGCGGCATCAAGGAGCACGTGTTCTCGGTGCTGCGCGACGTGGTGTTCATCTCGAACGAGATACACGACAGCACGCGCTTCGACCTCACGGATCCGACCTCGATCACGAATGCGGTGTTCCACATCCTGCGCAATGCGCACGCGCTCGACCATCGCGGCCAGCCGAATCTCGTCGTGTGCTGGGGCGGCCACTCGATCAGCCGCGAGGAATACGACTACACGAAGAAAGTGGGCTACGAGCTCGGCCTGCGGGGCCTCGATGTGTGCACGGGCTGCGGGCCCGGCGCGATGAAGGGCCCGATGAAGGGCGCCAACATCGGCCACGCGAAGCAGCGCATCCGCGGCGGACGCTACATCGGCATCACCGAGCCCGGCATCATCGCCGCCGAGCCGCCGAACCCGATAGTCAACCAGCTCGTGATCATGCCGGACATCGAAAAGCGCCTCGAGGCCTTTGTGCGGCTCGGCCACGGCGTCGTCGTGTTTCCGGGCGGCGCCGGCACCGCCGAGGAGATCCTCTACCTGCTCGGCATCCTGCTCGATCCGGAGAATGCGCAGCAGCCGCTGCCGGTGATCCTGACCGGCCCGAAGGACAGCGTCGCGTATTTCGAGCGCATCGCGCAGTTCCTCGAGGGGACGGTGGGCAAGGCCGCGCTCGCACGGCTCGTCATCGTGCCGGGCGACCCCGCCGAGGCGGCCCGCCGGATGGCGCGGGCGCTCGAGGAAGTGCGCGAACATCGCCGGCGCGTCAACGATTCGTACAACTTCAACTGGCTGCTGCGCATCCGGCCGGATTTCCTGCTGCCGTTTACGGTCACGCACGAGTCGATGCGCGCGCTCGACCTGCACCGGGACCTGCCGCCGTACCAGCTCGCGGCCAACCTGCGCCGCGCCTTCTCCGGCATCGTCACGGGCAACGTCAAGGACCACGGCATCAAGGCCATCGAGGCGCACGGGCCGTACGAACTGAGCGGCGATGCGGGCGTGATGCGTCTGCTCGACGATCTGCTGCGCGCGTTCGTCGCGCAGGGCCGCATGAAACTTCCGGGCGCCGAGTACCAACCCTGCTATCGCCTCGTCTCGTGACATAACGCCGCGTGCGTGCGCGCCGTCGGCGCCGTGACGCAGTTCCTGTCGGTGCGCGCGACTGTTGCCTACGCTCGGATCGTGGGCCTTGGACATTCACCATGAAGACTGCAGGTGGAAACAGGAACGGCGTTCCGGTGGCCGCGGGTGCGACACCCGTGCCCGCCGGCAACGATTTCGCGAACTGGGCCGGGCGCATGCAGCGCGCACGCGGCCGGCACGCCGCCATCACGCGCAACCTCTACACGTGGTCGAGCTACAAGAACTGGGCCGAACGCGTGAAGTCCGACTGGGACGACGGCGACGGCAAATAAGCCGCGGGCGGGCGCTCAGCCCACCGACGACACGGCGGTTGCAGCGTCCGGCGGCGTCGCGGCCTGCGCCGGCCCCGTCTCGAGCCAGGCGATGAGCGGTGTCCACTGTTCGAGGTCTTCCCGCACCGTATAGCTCTTCATCTCGTGGATGCCGATGCCGAGCTCGGCGCTGCGCACGTAACTCTGCGAGTCGCGGAAGGTCGCGACGATCGGGATGCCGAGCGTCTCGAGGAAGCGCATCAGGGCCTGGTAGATGAGGGTGTTGCGGCGCACGCGGTTGGCGATCACGCCGATGCGGTTGTCGCCGCGACGGACCTTGGCGACGAGCAGCAGGTCGGCGATGCACTTCGACGCGGCGTGGATGTCGATGTCGGAAGGCAGCACCGGCACGATGATCTTGTGCGCGTCGCGCGTGAGATCCGGAAAGCCGTGCGAGGGCACGGCGGCCGGCGTGTCGACGATCACGCGCCCGGTACCCTCCGGCGCGCGCAGCTGGAAGCTGCGGGTGAGACGCGTGTCACGCTCGAATGCGGCCACCGCGCGGATCTCGGGCAGCGTGGGCGGGCGCTTCCTGATCCAGCGCATCGCGGAACCCTGCGGATCGAAGTCGATCAGCAGCGGCGTGAGTCCGCGCGTGGCGAAATAGCTCGCGAGATTGATCGCAATGGTCGTCTTGCCCGAGCCGCCCTTCGGGTTCATGACGACGATGCGTTGTGGGCCTGGCATCCTCCGGGAAGCCTACACTGTGAGGCCGCGCACGGCGAGCGCGGCGGCGCGGCGCTAGCGTACTGCCCATGGAACGCATGCTGCTGCTGTGGGACGAGTTCGACGACTGGTTCGGCGCGGGCCGCCATGTCATCGTCAGCGCGATCGCCGGGCGGCTCGACTGGTTGCGCCGCACCTGAGCCCTTGATTTTCGCGCGCGGGGCCCCATATTCCCCGCGCCATGTCCCAAGCGACCGAAACACGCGGCTTCCAGGCCGAAGTCCGTGAGCTGCTGAAGCTCATGATCCATTCCCTGTACAGCCACAGGGAAATCTTCCTCCGCGAACTGATCTCGAACGCCTCCGACGCGAACGACAAGCTGCGTTTCGCCGCGCTCGCCGATCCGGCGCTGCTCGAGGGTGGCGGCGATCCCGCCATCCGCATCGAGGTGGACGACAAGGCGGGCACCCTGACCGTCACCGATACCGGCCTCGGGATGACTCGCGAGGAGGCGATCCTGCACCTCGGCACGATCGCGAAGTCGGGCACGGCCGAGTTCTTCAAGCGCCTCACCGGTGACGAGCAGAAGGATTCGCAGCTGATCGGTCAGTTCGGCGTCGGCTTCTATTCCTCGTTCATCGTCGCGGACGAAGTCGAGGTCCTGACCCGCAAGGCGGGTACGCCGGCCGGAGAGGGCGTGCGCTGGGCCTCGAAGGCGGACGGCGAGTACACGGTCGGCCCGATCGAGCGCGCCGCACGCGGCACGAGCGTCGTGCTGCACCTGAAGGGCGAGGCGCGCGAGTTCCTCGACCCTTTCCGGTTGCGCGCCCTCGTGCGCCGCTATTCGGACCACATCGCATTCCCGGTCGAGATGCGGAAAGACGGCAGCGCGTCGCTCGACTACGAGGCCGTGAACCAGGCGCGGGCGCTGTGGACCCGGCCGCGCACCGAGGTGAGCGACGAGGAATACCGCGAGTTCTACCAGCACGTCGCGCACGATTTCGAGCCGCCGCTCGCGTGGAGCCACAACAAGGTCGAGGGGCGCCGGGAGTACACGAGCCTGCTGTATGTGCCCGGCCACGCGCCATTCGATCTCTGGCAGCGCGACCGGCCGCACGGGCTGAAGCTGTACGTGCGCCGCGTGTTCATCATGGACGACGCGGAACTGCTGCCGCCGTGGCTGCGTTTCGTCCGGGGCGTCGTCGATTCCAACGACCTGCCGCTCAATGTCTCGCGGGAGCTGCTGCAGCAGAATGCGGATGTGGAGGCGATGCGCAGCGCGCTCGGCAAGCGCGCGCTCGACCTCATCGGCAGGCTGGCCGCGGACGAGGATGCGACGAAGTATGCGGCCGTCTGGCGCGAATTCGGCACCGTGCTGAAGGAAGGGCTGGCGGCGGACGAGGCGACCCGCGGCAAGCTCCTGCCGCTGCTGCGCTTCTCGAGCACGCACGGCGAGGGCGACGCGCCCGACGTCGCGCTCGCGGACTACGTCGCGCGGATGCGCCCCGGCCAGCAGCACATTTACTACCTGGTCGCGGACAGTGTCGCGGCAGCCCGGACGAGCCCCTACATCGAGCGGCTCGCGGCGAAAGGCGTCGAGGTGCTGCTGCTCGCCGACCGCATCGACGAATGGGCGATGTCGCGCCTCGACGCCTACGAAGGCAAGCACTTCCAGGATGCGACGCGCGGCGATCTCGATCTCGGCGCGATCGACGCCGGCGAGACAGCGCGCCACGACGCGGCGGTCAGGGAATCGAAGCCGCTCCTGAAGCGCATCAAGGATGCGCTCGGCGAGCGCGTCACCGAGGTGCGCGTGAGCAGGAGACTCGCCGAGACTCCCGCCTGCCTCGTGCTCGGGGAGCACGAGGCGGGTGCGCAGATGCGCCGCATCCTCGCGGGCGCGGGCCAGAAAGTGCCGCAGGGCAAGCCGGTGCTCGAGGTCAATGTCGGGCACCCGCTCGTGCAGCGGCTCGACGGGCTCGCGGCGGGCGAGCCGTTCGATGAACTCGCGCAACTGCTCTACGACCAGGCGGTGCTCGCCGAGGCGGGCGAGGTGGCCAATCCGGGCGATTTCGTGCGTCGCCTGAACCGGGTGTTGTTGCAGCTCGCAGCCCTGCGATAATGCCGGCCCCCCTGCGGGAGAACCGCCATGACCGACCAGATGCAGCGTGAGGGGCTGCGCGCGCGGCTGTCGCCGCTCGCCTACCACGTCACGCAGGAGAAGGGCACAGAGCGCGCCTTCACGGGCGAGTACCACAGCCACAAGGGGCACGGCACCTACCGCTGCGTCGTGTGCGGCACCGAGCTCTTCAGCTCCGGCACGAAATACGATTCCGGCTCGGGCTGGCCGAGCTTCTGGCTGCCGCTCGCCGGCGATCGCGTGCGCACCGCGCGCGATACGGCCCATGGCATGGTGCGCGTCGAGGTGACCTGCGCGAACTGCGGCGCCCATCTCGGGCACGTATTCGACGACGGTCCGCAGCCGAGCGGCCAGCGTTACTGCATCAATTCCGTTGCACTCGATTTCCAACCGGACGGGGAGCCGCGCTGAATGTCCACGATCCGCCCTTGTGCGCTGCTGCTCGCCACATTGCCGCTCGTCGCGTGCAGCGCGGCCGAAGCCCCCGTCCCACCGCAGGAGACCGCCGCCTTGTCCGTAACCGTAACCGACCTGAAGGAAGGCGGCGGCCCCGCGATCGGCGCGGGCCAGGCCGCAGTCGTGCACTACACCGGCTGGCTCTACGATGCGGCCGCGCCCGACCACAAGGGTCGCCGGTTCGACAGCTCCCGCGACCACGGCCAGACCTTCACGTTCCACATCGGCGCGGGCGAAGTGATCCCCGGATGGGACCAGGGGGTGCTCGGCATGAAGGTCGGCGGCCAGCGCCGGCTCGTCATTCCGCCCGAACTCGGCTATGGCGCGCGCGGCGCCGGTGGCGTGATTCCGCCGGGTGCCACGCTCGTGTTCGACGTCGAACTCGTGGGCATACAGTGAGCCGGGCCACGGGCGCTGCCGCGGCCTGCGCGGCATTCGGCGCAGTCCTCGGCCTGGCACTCGCGGGCACGGCCGGCGCGGCCACGCTGATCCATGCCGGGCGCGTGATCGACGGCATCGGCGATGCCCCGGCGAGCGAGCGCACGATCGTCGTCGACGGTGCGCGCATCACGGCGATCGAACCGGGCTATCGCGCGGCGGGCGCGGGCGATCGCGTGATCGACCTCAGGGACGCGACGGTGCTCCCGGGCCTGATGGATATGCACGTGCACATCACGAGCGAGAACAGCCGCACGACCGAGCTCGACCGCTACAAGAACGATGCGGCGGACATCGTGCTCGACGGTGTCGTGTATGCCGGGCGCACCCTGCTCGCGGGCTTCACGACCGTGCGCGACCTCGGCTCGGCCTTCAACACCGATATCGCACTGCGCGACGCGATCAATGCGGGCAAGGTGAAGGGGCCGCGCATCTTTGCGGCGGGCAAGGCGATCGCCTCGACCGGCGGCCATGGCGACCCCACGAACGGCATGGCGGATTACCTGCGGCACGGTGCCCCGGGGCCCGTCGAGGGCGTGGCCAACGGGCCGGCCGCGGCGGCCGAGGCCGTGCGCCAGCGCTACAAGGACGGCGCCGACGTCATCAAGATCACGGCCACGGGCGGCGTGCTCTCGATCGCGAAGAACGGCATGAACCCGCAGTTCACCGAAGAGGAGATCCGCGCGATCGTCGAGACCGCGCGCGACTACGGCTTCAAGGTGGCCGCGCACGCGCACGGCACCGAGGGCATCAAGCGCGCGGTCCGCGGCGGCGTCGCGTCCATCGAGCACGGCACGTTCATGGACGACGAGGCGATGCAGCTGATGAAGCAGCGCGGCACGATGTACGTGCCGACGATCAGCGCCGGCAACTATGTGTACGAGCGCGCGCAGGAGCCGGGCTTCCTGCCGGAGCTCGTGCGGCCGAAGGCGCTCGCCGTGGGCCCGCAGATCCGGGAGACCTTCGCGAAGGCCTGGAAGGCCGGCGTGCCGATCATGTTCGGCACCGACACCGGCGTGTCCGCGCACGGCCGGAATGCCCGCGAGTTTGCGCTGATGGTCGAGGCGGGCATGCCGGCAATGGCCGCGATCCGGTCGGCGACCAGCGTGCCGGCGAAGTTCCTCGGGATCGACGACCGGGTCGGCAGCGTCACGGCGGGCAAGCAGGCCGATCTCGTCGCGGTGCCGGGCAATCCGCTCACGGACATCACCGCCCTGCAGCGGGTCAGTTTCGTGATGAAGGAAGGCGTCGTCTACAAGGCGCCGTGATGAAGCGGAGCGAACGCAGCCTGATCGACGGGCCGGCCGGGGCACTCGAGGTGCTGCTCGATGAGCCCGCGTCGGGCGAGGTGTGTGCTTTCGGCGTCGTGTGCCACCCGCACCCGCTGCAAGGCGGCACGATGGACAACAAGGTGGTCTTCAGCCTCGCGCGCGCGCTGCAGGAACTCGGCCTGCCGACCTTGCGTTTCAACTATCGGGGCGTCGGCCGCAGTGTGGGGCGCTACGACGAGGGGCAGGGCGAGACGCAGGATGCGCTCGCCGTGACGGCCTCAGGCGAATCACGCTGGCCCGGCGTGCCGGTGTGGTTCGCGGGTTTTTCCTTCGGCGGGTTCGTCGCGATCAATGCGGCGCACCGGCATGGTGCGGAGCGCGTGATCGTGGTGGCGCCGGCCGTGGGGCGCCTGTCGGGCTTCAAGGTCGACGGTCCCGACTGCCCGTGGCTGCTCGTGCAGGGCGATGCCGACGACGTGGTCGCACCGGACACCGTACTCGACTGGGCGCGCGCGCAGGCGCCTCCCCCGACGATCGAGGTATTCCCCGGGGTGGGTCATTTCTTCCACGGCAAGCTGAACGAGCTGCGCGAACGGGTCGTGGCGTTCGCACAGGATGCAAAAAGCCCGGCCGGATGACCCGGCCGGGCTTTCTGTCGAAGAACAGAGGCGAGGCGCCTTAGTTCACGAAGGCCTTGAGGCTCTTCAGAGGCATGGCGCGGACTTTCTTCGACGCCGGCTTGGCCTTGAAGGTCATCTTCTCGCCGGTGAACGGGTTGACGCCCTCGCGCGCCTTGGTGGCGGGCTTCTTCACGACCTTGAGCTTCAGCAGGCCGGGCAGCGTGAACAGCCCGTTGCCGCGCAGGCTCTTCCTGATCACGCCCGAGAGCGAATCGAACACGGAAGAGACCTGCTTGCGCGACAGCCCGGTGTCCTTGCAGATCGCAGCGAGGATTTCCGACTTCGTCGGTGCGCCACCTTTTTTCGCCATTGTCTATTCTCCTGGAGTTTTGGTTTGCTGATCACGCGGCGCGCAGGCGCGCGATCGCGAATCGGGCGGCAACATAGCACATGCGTATGCGCGCGCAAGAGTTTTTTGGCGGGGCGTGCGATCACGAAAGTACTGGTTTTCCAGTGCCCGGAGCACACCCCGCGCGCGGCACGGCGCGCGCCGTGCTCGATTTTCGATGAATGAGGCGAGCTAACTCCCTGATGTTCTCGCTCATCCTCGCAGCAGGATCAGCAGCGCCTGCAGCGCGATGCACGCCCACAACGGCGACAGGTCGATGCCGCCGATGACGGGAATCAGCCGCCGGAAAGGCTTCAGGACCGGCTCGCACAGCGAGGTGAGGAGGATCGAGACGGGCGAATGCTGCCCGGGCGCGATCAGCGAAATGAGCGCGTACAGCACGATCGCGTAGAAGTAGACCCACAGGATCTTCGTCACGGCGCCGATCGCGACGAGACGCAACCACACGAGTGCGCCCGGCAGTTCCCCGGTGCGCAGCGCGTACATCACGCCGACCTCCGCGAATGCGACGAGCAGCACCGCGATGATCGAGGCCGTGTCGTACTTGCCCGCAGGCGGCAGCACGCGCCGCAGCGGCAGCACCAGCGGGTTGGTCAGGCGCACGATCGCCTGGGCGATGGGGTTGCGGAAATCGGCCCGCACGAGCTGCATGAGCAGCCGCAGCAGGAACACGAAGAAGACGAGCGACAGCAGCGTCTCGATGACATAGATCAACGCATTCACGTGGCCTCCGCCAGTTCGCGGCCCCGGCGGACCGCCGCATCGACCGCCCCCGCGACGATCGCGTCGAAATGCGCCGCGGAAAAGTGCTGCAGCGCCGCTTCGGTGGTGCCGCCCTTCGACGTGACCTCGGCGCGCAGCCGCGCGAGGTCGCCATCGCCCGCCTGCGCGAGGCGGCCGGCTCCGTGCAGTGTCGCCACCGCGAGCCGCCGGGCCGCGCCGGGCTCGACGCCGAGTCGCACGGCGCTCCGTTCGAGCTCCGCGGCCAGCAGGAAGAAATACGCGGGGCCGCTCCCTGAAATGGCCGTCACGACATCGATGTGGTCCTCGTTGTCCACCCAGACGGTTTCCCCGACCGCCGCCATGACCGATTCGGCACGGCGTCGCGCGGTGTCGGCCGTACCGGGCGGTGCGAAGAGTCCCGTGATCCCGGCGCCGCACAGCGCCGGCCGGTTCGGCATCGCGCGCACGACCGGTACACCCGTACCACACCACGCGGCGATCGAGGCGACCCGGATGCCCGCGGCGATCGAGAGCACGAGCGGCTCCGCAGCGGCGAGCACCGGCGCGAGCGGCGCGAGGATCGCGCCCATCACCTGCGGCTTGACGGCGATCACGAGGACCGCCGCGTGCGCCACGACTGCGGCGTTGTCGGCCGACGTGCGAACCCCGAAGTCGGCCTGCAGCGCGGCGCGCGTGGCCGGGTCGGGATCGGCGACCGCGATGTCGACCGCCGGCGTGCCGCGCGCGCGCAGCCCCGAGACGAGCGCGCGGCCCATGTGGCCGCCGCCGATGAATGCGATGAGCTCTTCCGCCATGCGCGAATGTTAACCGCTCAGCGGGCCGCGGGGCGCGGGCCGAAGATCGCGGTGCCGATACGCACGAGCGTGGCGCCTTCGGCAATGGCGGCGGCGTAGTCGCCGCTCATGCCCATCGACAGCGTGTCGAGATTGAAGCCGGCTGCGCGCAGCCCCTCGAACGCCTCGCGCGTGCGCGCGAACCAGTGGCGCTGGCGCACCGGATCCGCTGCCTCGGGCGGCAGGCACATGAGGCCACGCAACGCGAGGCGTGGCAGTGCCGCGACGGTCGCGGCGAGTGCCGGCAGTTCCCCGGGCGCGACCCCCGCCTTGCCGGGTTCCTCCGCGACATTGACCTGCAGGCACACATTGAGCGCAGGCGCGTGAAACGGGCGCTGCGCCGCGAGGCGCTCGGCGAGCTTCGGGCGATCGACACCATGGACCCAGGCGAAGTGCTCGGCGACCGGGCGGGTCTTGTTGGCCTGCAGCCGCCCGATGAAATGCCAGGCGAGGCCGGGTTCCCCGAGCGCGTCGATCTTCGGCAGTGCCTCCTGCAGGTAGTTTTCGCCGAAGTGGGCGACTCCGGCCGCGGCGACCGCGCGCACGCTTGCGGCCGGATGTCCCTTCGAGACGGCGAGCAACGTGACGGAGTCGACATTCCGGCCGCACCCGAGGGCCGCCGCGGCGAGCGCCGCGCGCAGCTTTTGCACGTTGTCAGGCAAATTCTGCGGACCGATTAACATATTGGACGCGGACCCCCTCCGCTATACTTCGGCCGCTTCTCGCGAGGATCTGGCATGGCCGTCGATATTGCGCAATTGCTTGCGTTTGCCGTCAAGAACAACGCCTCGGACCTGCACCTGTCGTCCGGCGTGCCGCCGATGATCCGGGTCGACGGCGACATGAAGCGCATCAACATGCCGGCACTGTCCCACAAGGAAGTGCACAGCATGGTGTACGACATCATGAACGACAAGCAGCGCAAGTCCTACGAGGAATTCTTCGAGACCGATTTTTCGTTCGAGATCCCGAAGCTCGCGCGCTTTCGCGTCAACGCCTTCAACCAGAACCGCGGCGCGGGCGCCGTGTTCCGCAATATTCCCTCGACGATCCTCTCGCTCGACGACCTCGCGGCGCCGAAGATCTTCCGCGACCTGTGCATGCTGCCGCGCGGGCTCGTGCTCGTCACCGGCCCGACCGGCTCCGGCAAGTCGACGACGCTCGCCGGCATGGTGAACCACTGCAACGACAACCGGCCGGACCACATCCTCACGATCGAGGATCCGATCGAATTCGTCCACGAATCGAAGCGCTCGCTCGTGAATCAGCGCGAAGTGCACCGCGACACGCTCGGCTTCAGCGAAGCGCTGCGCTCGGCGCTGCGCGAGGACCCGGACGTGATCCTCGTCGGCGAAATGCGCGACCTCGAGACGATCCGCCTCGCGCTCACCGCGGCCGAAACCGGCCACCTCGTGTTCGGCACGCTGCACACGAGCTCGGCGGCGAAGACGATCGACCGCGTGGTCGACGTGTTCCCGGCGGCCGAGAAGGAAATGGTGCGCTCGATGCTCTCGGAATCGCTGCGTGCCGTGATCTCGCAGACACTGATGAAGCGCATCGGCGGCGGCCGTGTCGCCGCGCACGAGATCATGATCGGCACGCCCGCGATCAGGAACCTCATCCGCGAGGGCAAGATCGCGCAGATGTACTCCTCGATACAGACCGGACAGGCGCAGGGCATGCAGACCCTCGACCAGTGCCTCACCGAGCTCGTGCAGAAGGGCGTCGTCAGCAAGGAAGAGGCGCGCTACAAGGCGCAGAACAAGGATGCATTGTAGGCATGGCGAACAGCGAACAGCGAACAGCCGCTAACCGGACCGCGCCGGCCGACCGGCCGACGCTCTGGCCGTTCGCCGTTCGCCACCCGCCGTTCGCTTGCCGGAGGCCCTGACCATGGATCGCGATCAAGCCATCAAGTTGATGCAGGATCTGCTCCGCCGCGTGGTGGAGAAGAAGGCGTCGGACCTGTTCATCACCGCGGGGTTTCCGCCGGCGATCAAGGTGGACGGCGAGGTGCGCCCGCAGAGCGAGCGCGCGCTGACGGCCGAGCAGTCGGCGGTGCTCGTGCGCGCGATCATGAACGACCGCCAGTCGAAGGAATTCGACGCGACGAAGGAATGCCAGTTCGCGATCGCGCCGCCCGGCATCGGGCGTTTCCGCGTCAGCGCGTTCGTGCAGCAGGGCCAGACCGGCTGCGTGATCCGCCTGATCAACTCGAAGATCCCGAATTTCGAGGAGCTCGACCTGCCACCGATCCTGAAGGAAGTCGTGCTGTCGAAGCGCGGCCTCGTGATCATCGTCGGCGGCACCGGCTCGGGCAAATCGACCACGCTCGCCGCGATGGTCGGCTACCGCAACGAGAAGACGCGTGGCCACATCGTCACGATCGAGGACCCGGTCGAGTACGTGCACCAGCACAAGGGCTGCGTGATCACGCACCGCGAGATCGGCGTCGACACCGAGTCGTGGCACGCCGCGCTCAAGAACACGCTGCGCCAGGCGCCCGACGTGATCCTGATCGGCGAGATCCGCGACCGCGACACGATGGAATACGGCATCCAGTTCGCCGAAACGGGCCACCTGGTGCTCGCGACCCTGCACGCGAACAGCGCCAACCAGGCGCTCGACCGCATCATCAACTTCTTCCCCGACGAGCGGCGCGAGCAGCTGCTGATGGACCTGTCGCTCAACCTGCGCGGGCTCGTCTCGCAGCGCCTCATCCCGCGCGAGGCGGGCAGCGGGCGCATCGCGGCGATGGAAATCATGCTGAACTCGCCGCTGATCCAGGATCTCATCTTCAAGGGCGAGGTCGCGAAGATCAAGGAAGTGATGTCGCGCTCGACCCGCATCGGCATGAAGACCTTCGACCAGGCGCTGTTCGAGCTGTACGAGACGGGCCATATCTCCTACGAGGATGCGCTGCGCAACGCTGACTCGAAGAACGAGCTGCGCCTCAAGATCAAGCTCGAGAGCAAGCGCGAGAACAAGAACATCGACGACGGCGGCGGTGCGCTGCGTATCGTCGAGGAAGAGCAGGGGCGCGTCATATGAAGGCGACGACCAGGGTCGCCGGCTCGACCGGCGACACGACGACCCAGGCGCCCGCCCCGGAAGCGCCGCTCGCGATCAACACGCGCCCGCTGTTCAAGCTGATGGTGGAGAAGAAGGCCTCCGACCTTTTCTTCACGTCGAATGCCCCGATCAAGATCAAGATCGAAGGCCAGATCTTCCCGGTCAACAAGCAGGTGCTCGCGCCCGAAACGGTGCGCCAGTCGGCCTTTGCGCTGATGACGCCCGAGCAGCTCGAGTTCTTCCATCGCGAGCTGGAGATCGACTTCGCGATTTCCGAGCCCGGCCTCGGGCGCTTTCGCGTCAACGTCTTCCACCAGCGCGGCTACCCCGCGATGGTGATGCGCTACATCACCGCCGACATGCCGCGGCTCGACGCGCTCGGCCTGCCCGAGGTATTCCGCGAGCTCATCATGCTGAAGCGCGGCCTGATCCTGCTGGTCGGCGCCACCGGCTCCGGCAAGTCGACGACGCTCGCGTCGATGATCAACTACCGCAACGAGAACTCCTCGGACCACGTCGTCACGATCGAGGACCCGATCGAGTTCCTGCACACGAACAAGCGCTCGATCGTCAACCAGCGCGAGGTCGGGCTCGACACCAAGAGCTTCGAGCGCGCGCTGCGCAGCGTCATGCGCGCCGCGCCCGACGTGATCCTGGTCGGCGAGATCCGCGACCGCGACACGATGCAGGCGTGCATCAACCTGTCGGGCACGGGCCACCTCGTGCTCGCGACGCTGCACGCGAACAACTGCGCGGAGACGATGGACCGCATCATCAACATGTTCCCGCGCGACCAGCACAATCAGATCTTCCTCGACCTGTCGCAGTACCTGAAGGCGATCGCCGCGCAGCGGCTCGTGTTCGGCAAGGACGGCAAGCGGGTCGCCGCGGTCGAAGTGATGATGAACACGCCGCACATCTCCGAACTCATCAAGAAGGGCGACGTGACCGCGATCAAGGAAGCGATCGTGCAGAGCTCCGAGCGCAACGTGCAGAGCTTCGACGCGGCGCTCTACGAACTCGTCAAGGGCGGCCGCATCGACCTCGAGGAGGCGCTCAACAACGCCGATTCGCGCACGAACCTCGAGGCGAAGATCAACTTCGGGTGAGAAGACGTCCGGGAGCGGATGGACGCGTGCCGCATCGGCCAGGACGCGGCGGGCTGCGTCGGTTCGATTCCGCGCAGGCCCCGAGGCGTTCATAGACCTCGTCGGGGATATTCTTGAGCGTCAGGGTGACAGGCATGGGCAGCTCCGGATGGACGGAACCGTCATGGTTCCGATCTGGAACCGCGGCAATCAGCCGCTGAAAACGGCGTACGCGTCGAACACCGGCCCGTCGACGCACACGCGCTTCATCGCGGGGCCCGCATCCGTTTCGACCCGCACCGCGCAGCCCGCGCAGCCGCCCACGCCGCAGGCCATGAATTCCTCGAGCGAGACCTGGCAGGGCAGGCCCCAGGTCTTCGCGAGCTTCGCGGTGGCGGCGAGCATCGGTGTGGGCCCGCAGGCGAAGATCTCGAGCCCGGCGAAGCGCGCCTCCGGGAGCGATTCGAGCCACTCGTCGGCGAGCGCGGTGACGAAGCCGTCGTAGCAGCCGGGGAAGCCCGACTGGCTCGCGAGGCGGCTCGGCACGCCCCGGCTCTCGAGGTAAGGCATCGAGGCAATGACGCCTTCCGGCATGCCCGGCACGAGGATCGTCGAGGGGCGCGTCGCGAACGGGAACGGGATCTCCGAGCCCATCAGCACGAGCGGCTGCCAGCGTGCGTCGCTCCTCGCGGCGAGCCGCTCGGCGAGGAACACCACCGGCGGGATGCCGACGCCGCCGCCGATCAGCAGCGTGAGCGGGCGGCCAGGATGGGGTGCAAAGCCGTGGCCGATCGGGCCGAGCACGGACAGCGTGTCGCCGACCGTGCGGGCGGCGAGCGCGGCGAGCCCCGTGCCGACCACCTTGAACAGCACTTCGATCCAGCCCGCGGCGGGCTCGGCGCGCAGGATCGACAGCGGCCGGCGCATCGGGATGTCGGGATCGCAGGTGAGATGCACGAACGCGCCCGGCTGCGCCTGCGCCGCGCACTTCGGCGCCTCGATGCGCAGGATGTACTGCTCGCCGGGGAATGCCTGCCGGTCGAGGAGGCGCCCGTCCTCGAGCGCGATCGTGCCGCGATGCGCCTTGCTCATGCGCTGGCGCCCTCGGCGCCCGCGCGCGCCACGGTCGCGAGCACCGCCATGCGCACGGCGACGCCGTTGCGCACCTGGTCGCGGATCGCCGATTGCGGGCCGTCGGCGACGTCGGAGGCGATTTCGACGCCGCGGTTCATCGGCTGCGGATGCAGGACGATCGCGTCGGGTTGCGCGAGACGCAGCCGCGCCGACGTGAGCCCGAACGACTCGAAGTAGGCGGCGCCGTCGAGCTGCGCCTCGTCCAGCATGCGTTCGCGCTGGATACGCAGCATCATGACGACGTCGGCCCCCGCGAGCCCCGGCTCGATGGCCGTGTGCCGGGTGCAGCCGCGGAACTCGTCCTCGCCCGGCAGCAGCGCGGCCGGCGCGACGAGCCGCAATTCCGCCACGCCGAGCGCCGTGAGCGCGTGGCAGGCCGAACGTGCGACGCGCGAGTGGCGGATGTCGCCGACGATGGCGACGACGAGCCCGTCGAAGCGGCGCTTGCGCTGGCGGATCGTGAGCGCATCGAGGAGGCCCTGCGTCGGGTGCGCCACGCTGCCCTCGCCGGCGGACAGCACGCTGACGTGCGGGGCGACATGGGCGGCGACGAGTGCCGGCACGCCCGCCTCGGCATCGCGGATCACGAATACATCGACGTGCAGCGCCTCGAGCGTGAAGATCGTGTCGAGCATGCTCTCGCCCTTGACGCGCGAGGACAGCTGCACCTCGAGGTTCACGACGCGCGCGCCGAGCCGGCCGGCCGCGAGTTCGAACGAGACGCGCGTGCGGGTCGACGGCTCGGTGAAGAGATTCGCGACGGTCACGCCCTCGAGCGCCCGGCTCGTCGGCGCGCGCGCGCCGAGTGGCCGCACGAACTGCTGCGCGCGGTCGAGCAGCAGCGTGATGTCCTTCTGCGACAGGCCCTCGAGCGTCAGCAGGTGACGGAGCGTGCCGTCGCCGCGCATCTGTGCCGTCATCGTTCCCCTTCCAGCCAACGTTGCAGGATCACCACCGCCGCCGCGCTGTCGATGTCCTCCTTGCGCAGGCGCCGCCGGCGCTCGCCGCTCGCACGCTCGGCCTTGAGCCGTGCGGTCGCTTCGATCGAGGAATAGCGCTCGTCCACCTGCTCGACGGGCAGCGCGCAGTGCGCCGCGAGGTCGGCGGCGAACTGCCGCGCGCGCGCGGTCATCGCGGTCTCGCCGCCGGCGACATTATAAGGGGTGCCCACGACGAGCACGTCGGGCGCGTGGTCGAGAACGGCGCGCCGGATGGCCGCCCAGTCCGGGCCGCCCGCGTGCACGGCGACCGCCCCGCGCGCGACCGCGCTGCGGGTGAGCGTGTCGCCGACTGCAAGGCCGATGCGTCTGGCGCCGAAGTCGAACGCGAGCGCGACGCGGACGGCGTCAGGCGTGCCCGGCAACGGGAGACATCTTCCCGAGGTCGACGCCGAGCTGGCGCCACACCGCCGGCCAGCGGTCCTCGTACGGCAGGTCGAACACGAGATGCTCGTCCGCCGGGATCGACAGCCAGGCATTGTCGAGCATTTCGCGTTCGAGCTGGCCGGATTCCCAGCCGGCGTAGCCGAGCGCGATGAAGGCGCCTTCGGGCCCTTCGCCGCTCGCCATGGCGGCGAGCACGTCGCGCGAGGTCGTGACCTGGATCAGCCCCGACACCTGGTGGCTCGAGTCCCACTGTCCGCCCGGGCGATGCAGCACGAACCCGCGATCGGTGTGCACCGGACCGCCACGCAGTACCGGGCGCTCGCCGATGTGCTCATCGAGCGGATCGATCTTCATCTGCGAGAGCACGTCCGCGAGCTTCATCGGCAGCGGCTTGTTGACGACGATGCCGAGCGCGCCGCGATCGACGCTGTGCTCGCAGATCAGCGTGACGGTCTGCGCGAAGTTCGGATCGGCGAGCGTCGGCATCGCGACGAGGAGGTGATTCGTGAGCGAAGAGGCCTTGCTCATGGCCATGAGTATGGGCACTCGCGGCAGTTCGCGCTAGCGCGAATTCGCGGGCGCCGTGACGGTGCCCTCCGCGGCGCGATCGCCGGCAAATTCCCACGCGTAAGCGAAACGCAACACGCGGTAATGCGCCGCGAGTTCGCGCGGGAACGGCTCGAACGGGCTCGCGAGCTTCAGGATCGCAATCGCGGCGTCGTCGAGTGCCGGAGAGCCGCTCGAGCGCCGCACCATGGCGGACGCGAGGCGCCCGTCGGCCGTGACGGCGACCTCGAGCACCGGGCTCGAGAGGTTGGGCGCCTGACGCGCCGCGGCCGGGTAGTTCAGGGTGCCGAGGCGCTCGACCTTGCGTCGCCAGGCATCGAGCCACGGTGCGAGTACCGATTCACGCGTGTCCGGCGTGATCCAGAGTTCGTCGCGCTGCCTGCCCGCGAGGGCGTCGGCCGCGAGGTCTTCTCCGGCGACGGCCTCGCGCTGCAGCGCCGGCTGCGCCGCCGGCTGCGTCGAGGGCCGGTGCGGCGTATCGATCGTGCCGAGGTAGCGCATCGTGCCCGCAGGTGCGGTCGTCGCGAGCACACGTTCGGTCGCTTCGCGGTCGGGCTCGGGGGCTGCGGCGGGTGCCCGGCTGCCGGGCCGCGCCTGACTCCGCGGCGTACGCGCCTCGGCGCCGCTGCCCGAACCGAGCTGGGTGCGCTGCGCGAGGTAGGCCGCATCGTCGTTGCGGTCGGCTTCGGGCACCTCGTCGGACACGAGCAGCACCTTGAGGCCCGGCGCCGCGCCGCCTCCCGCCGCGCTGAAGGTGATGCCGAGGATGATGACCCCGTGCAGCAGGGCCGCGAGGAACGCGGTCGTCACCAGCCGGTCCCGGACCGGGGCGATTCCTTCCTTCACCGCGAGCGCTGCGCTGGCCACGCAGCGATTATAGGCGCCGCTCGATCGCGTCCATGAGAACTGCGCCGATATCCAGCCCGAATTGCCCATCCAGCTCGCGGATGCCCGTGGGGCTCGTGACGTTGATTTCGGTGACGCAGCCGCCGATGACGTCGAGGCCGACGAACAGCATGCCCTCTGCCGCGAGCGGCGGGCCGATCTGCGCCGCGAGCCAGCGGTCGCGATCCGTGAGCGGCCGGCCGAGGCCTTTGGCGCCCGCCGCGAGATTGCCGCGGTGGTCGTGCGCATCGGGGATGCGCGCGAGCGCATAGGGGATCGGGACGCCGTCGACCAGCAGCACGCGCGAGTCGCCCGTGGTCGCGATCTCGGGCAGGTAGCGCTGCACGATCGCGAAGCGGGTCCCGTAATCGGTCAGCGTCTCGAAGATGACGTTCGCGTTCTTGTCGCCGCCTTCGACCACGAAAATCGAGCGCCCCCCCATGCCGTGGAGGGGCTTGGCGACGATCCGGCCGTGCTCGGCCAGGAAGGCGCCCATCGCGGACATGTCGCGCGTAATGAGCGTTGGCGCACAGCACTGCGGGAACCACGCCGTGTACACCTTCTCATTCATGTCCCTGAGGCCGCGGGGCCGGTTGACCACGAGTGCGCCCGCCTGTTCGGCGCGCTCGAGGATGTAGGTCGTATAGATGTACTCGGTGTCGAAGGGGGGGTCCTTGCGCATGAGGATGCAGTCGAGCTCGCCGAGCGCGAGATCGCGGGTCGCCCCGAATGTGAACCAGTTCACGGGATCGGCGCGCACCGTGAGCGCGCGGGCCCGGCCCCGGGCGACCCCGTCGCGCAGCGACAGGTCGGCCTGCTCGAGGTACCAGAGCTCAAAGCCGCGCGCGGCGGCGGCGAGCAGCATGGCCAGGGTCGAATCTTTTGCGTACTTGATGTCGGCGATGGGGTCCATCACCACAGCGAGGCGTCGCCGAGAGGTCATCCGGGGCTCCTTGTCGGCCGCAACTTGCCGGAAACGTGACGCGGCCGGCATGGCGGGGGGTATACCGATATGTTAAAACGCGCGGCAGCTTGTCTGTCGATTTTGCGCGAAATTGCGCCGGGAGTAGTGCTCAAGTGAATGGCGCCAGCTCGAAGCTCGAGGGCTTGAAGGTGCTCGTCATCGATGACAGCAAGACCATCCGCCGCACGGCCGAAACGCTGCTGACGAAGGAAGGTTGCGAGGTCTACACCGCGATCGACGGGTTCGACGCACTCGCGAAGATCGCCGACCACCAGCCCGACATCGTGTTCGTCGACATCATGATGCCGCGGCTCGACGGCTATCAGACCTGCTCGCTGATCAAGCACAACAAGGTCTACAAGTCGATACCGGTGATCATGCTGTCCTCGAAGGACGGCCTGTTCGACCGTGCGCGCGGCCGCATCGTCGGCTCCGAGCACTATCTCACCAAGCCCTTCACGAAAGACGAGTTGCTGGCCGCAATCGAGTCGCATGTCGGGAGATGATGGCGATGGCGCTCATACTGATCGTGGACGATTCGCCGACCGAAGTGCACGTCTATCAGAAGGCGCTCGAGCGGCACGGCTACAAGACCGCGACCGCCAACGACGGCGTCGAGGGCGTGCGCATGGCGAAGGAGATCCGCCCGGATCTCATCTTCATGGACATCGTGATGCCGAACATGAACGGCTACCAGGCGACCCGCGCACTGTCGAACGATCCGCACACGCGCGCGATCCCGATCGTCATGGTGACCTCGAAGGGCCAGGAGACCGACAAGATCTGGGGGCTGCGGCAGGGTGCCGTCGACTACATGGTCAAGCCCGTCTCGCCCGACCAGCTCGTCGCGAAGGCGCAGGCGACCCTTGCCGCCTGAGATGAGCGAGGCAGTCCCACTCAGGAGCCTGCGCGACCGGCCGTACGAGCTGCTGTCCGAGCTCGAACGGCGCGGGCGCGCCGTCTCGGCGCAGGTGGCGCAGGAAGGCGCATCCGGGCGCGAGTGGGTCGGGGTGGCGCTGCGCATGGCCGGGGAGCTGTTCCTGGTCGCGCGCGAGGAGACGCGCGAGGTGCTCGGCGTTCCGGGCGTGCTGACGCGCGTGCCGGGTGCGAAGAGCTGGGTCCGCGGGCTCGCGAACGTGCGCGGCCAGCTGCTGCCGGTGCTCGACCTGCGGCAGTTTCTCGGCAGCGGCGTGACGCCGGTGACCCGCAACGTGCGCATCGTCGTGGCGCATCACCGCGAGATACCCGCGGGCCTGCTGGTCGACGAGGTGCTCGGCTTCCGGCGTTTCGTGGAAGCGGAGTTTTCCGGGGACGTACCGCCCACCGTGGTGCGGTGCGAACGTTACCTTGCCGGGACTTTCCGGCGCGGACAGGAGCAGTGGCCCGTGCTGAGCGTACGCACGCTGATCGAGAGCCCCTCGTTCCTGGATGCAGCAGCCTGACGATACGAATGCGATGACCACGCACGACAACCAGTCGCTGACACACGAGGCGAGCAGCCTCGGCCGTTACGTCGCCGTCGCGGGCGCGCTCGCGCTGGCCGCGGTGATCGCCTGGTATTTCCCCGGCAGCAGCGGCCTCGCCGGCGGAGGCGGTGCGGCCGGCGCCCTGCAGGGCGTGGCGTTCGACGCGGGCGCCGCGGCACGCGGCGATGCCGTCGCGCTGCGCGCCGTCGGCGACCAGGTCGCCTCGCTCGCCAGGGCTGCGAAGGCGGGCACGCAGGCCGCCTGGGTGCGCGACAAGCGCTGGGCAGCCGTACAGGCCGACGCGGCCGCGCTCGGCAAGGCCGCGCCGACACTCACCGCGGCGGCCGCCGCGGCGCGCATCGTGCGCGAAACCGCGCCCGCCATGGCCGACGACCTCGCGCGCATGCAGATTGCCGTGCCGGGCGCCGCGTCGAGCGCGGTGATCGGGCGGCCGCTCGACCTGTCGGCCACGGCGCTCGCGCGCATCGAACTCGACGTGGATCGCCTCGGCGCCGCGAGCGGCGACAGCGCGGCGATTGCCGGACGCCTCGCCGAGAACGCCGATTACGTCGGCAAGGTGGTCAAGGGGCTTGCCGGTGCCGATGCGAGCCTCGGCCTGCCGCGCGCGTCGGGTGCCGAGGCGGAGCGCCGCGCGCACATGCTCACCGAAGAACTCGACACGCTCACCGCGGCCATCGGCCGCGTGGTCGCGGCCTCGTCGGCACTCACCTCCGGCAAGGCCACCGCCGAACGCCTCGCCGGCAACGCGCGCGCACTCGCTGCGCTCGCCGCGGGGGCGGGTGGCGCGGGCGGGCTCGCGCGCTGGCTGCCGATCGCGCTCGGCCTCGCGGCGCTCGTGCCGCTCGCGCTCCTCTTCGTGAAGCTCGCGAGCCTGCGCAAGGGGGTCGAGCGGCAGGGAGTGCTCGCCGAAGCGCAGGCACGCGACAACGATCGCAACCAGCAGGCGATCCTCAGGTTGCTCGACGAACTCTCGAGCCTCGCCGACGGCGATCTCACCGTGCAGGCGACCGTCACCGAGGACATCACCGGCGCCATCGCCGACTCGATCAACTATGCGATCGAGGCACTGCGCGGCCTCGTCACGACGATCAACCAGTCGTCGATCCATCTCGACAGTGCGACCCGCCAGACCCAGGCGCTCTCGCAGCACCTCGCGAAGGCGAGCAGTGCGCAGTCGAAGCAGATCGCCTCGGCGTCGGAATCCGCCGGTGCGATGGCCTCGAACACCGAGGAGATATCCGGCAACGCCGAGCGCGCGTCCGACGTCGCGCGCCACTCGGTCGATGTCGCGCACAAGGGCGGCGACGCCGTGCGCCGCACGATCGACGGCATGAACGCGATCCGCGAGACGATCCAGGAAACGAGCAAGCGCATCAAGCGCCTCGGCGAGAGCTCGCAGGAAATCGGCAACATCGTCGAGCTGATCAACGACATCGCCGAGCAGACCAACATCCTCGCACTGAATGCGTCGATCCAGGCCTCGATGGCGGGCGACGCGGGCCGCGGCTTCGCGGTGGTCGCCGACGAGGTGCAGCGTCTCGCCGAGCGCGCGGCGCTCGCCACCAAGCAGATCGAAGTGCTGGTGCGCACGATCCAGACCGACACCAACGAGGCCGTCGTGTCGATGGAGCGCAGCACCACCGACGTGGTGGGCGGCGCGCTGCTCGCCGAGAACGCGGGCGCCGCGCTCGAGGAGATCGAGCAGGTGTCGAACCAGATCGCGAGCCTCGTGCAGAACATCTCCGGCAGTTCGCGCCAGCAGGCGGGCTCGGCGCTCAGCATCGCGAAGAACCTGCAGGTGCTGCGCGAGATCAGCGCGCAGACCGCCGAGTCGACCAGCGCGAACTCGGTCGCCATCGCGAAGCTCGCCGAATTGTCGGCCGGCATGCGCAAGGCGGCCGCCGGGTTCCGCCTGCCGGGTGCACCCGATCCGGGCATGACCATGCGCGGCCTGAAGAGCCTCGCCGTGCCCGCGGAGCCCGCGCGTCGGGTCAAGGCGAGCTGAGCCGATGACGGAAATCGCCACCCAGACACTCGATCTCGTCGGGCGCGAGGTGAATGCGACCCTCGGCGAGGCGCGCACCGCCGTCGAAACCTTCGTCGAGCAGCCGGACAATGTCGCGCTGCTCGAGCGCGTCGCCACCGACCTGCACCAGGTGCAGGGCGTGCTGCGCATGATCGAGATCTACGGCGCGGCGCTGCTCGCGGAGGAAATGGAGCAGGTCACGCGTTACCTGGTCGCCACCTCCGCCGAGCACAAGAACCAGGCCGAGTCGCTCGACGCGCTGCTGCGCGCGATGGTGCAGCTGCCGGGCTATCTCGAACGCGTGATCGCCGGCGGGCGCGACCTCGCGCTCGTGCTGCTGCCGCTGCTGAACGACCTGCGCGCGGTGCGCGGCAGTCCGCTGCTGTCGGAAGGCACGCTGCTGCTGCTCAATCTCAAGTCCGACCGGCAGGCGACCCCGGTCGCGCCCGCGCCGGGCGAGCAGCCGCTCACGATCGAACAGTGGGCGCGCCGCCTGCGCGCGCGTTTCCAGGTGGGCCTCATCGGCTGGATCCGCGGCGAGCGCATCGACCAGAACCTCGAGATCCTCGCGGCGGTCGCGCACAAGATCGAGCAGGTGGCGAGCCGCCAGCCGGTCTTCCAGCTGTGGTGGGTCACCGGCGCGCTGATCGAGGCGTTGCGCGAGCGCGGGCTCGAGGGCGGCGTGTCGATCAAGCGCCTGCTCGGACTCGCCGACCGCGAGATCAAGCGGCTCTATGAAGAGGGCGAGGCGCGCTACTGCCAGGCCCCGCCCGTCGAACTGCTGAACAATCTCCTCTATTACATCGCGCGCGCCGAATCCTCGGGCCCCAAGGTGTCCGCGGTGCGCGCCTCGTTCCGCCTGGGCGACCTGCTGCCGGTCGACGAGGCCGTCGAGCAGGAACGCGAGAGCCTGTCGGCGCCCAGCGTCAAGCTGATGCGCACCGTGGGCGCGGCCATTCGCGAAGACCTCGCGAAGGTCAAGGATGTCCTCGATATCTTCGTGCGTCGCGGCGGCGGACAGGCCGCGGAGCTCGGGCCGCAGGTCGAACTGCTGCGCAAGATCGGCGATACGCTCGGTGTGCTCGGTCTCGGCGAGTTGCGCTCGCGGGTGCAGGGCGAGATCGGCCGGCTCGAGGCGATCGTCTCGGGTGCCGCGCAGGTCGACGAGGCGACGCTGATCGAGATCGCCTCGACACTGATCGGGGTCGAAGACCATCTCGACGACCAGCTCGTCGGCATGATCGTGCCGAAGGCGAAGGGCGCCGAGGCGCCCGGCGACGACGGCGATTTCCAGCAGGTGCAGGCCGCGGTGCTGCGCGAGTGCATGCTCAACCTCGCGCGCGTCAAGGAAGCCGTCGCGCAGAGCGTCGGCGGCACGCTCGACACCGCGGGCCTCGACAGCTGGGCCGAGCTGATGCGTGGCATCAAGGCCGGGCTCGTGATGCTCGGCCGCACGCGCGCCGTCGAAGTGATCGACGGCATCGCGACGCACCTGAAGCGGGTGATGCGCCCCGGCGTGCCGTCGCTGCCGACACACCTGCTCGACCGGCTCGCCGATGCGATCGTCAGCGTCGAGTACTACATGGAGACGCTGCAGGCCCGACGCAGCGAGCCGTTCTACATGCTCGACAACGCGCAGGCCTGCCTCGATGCGCTCGCCGCCGAGCCCGAGCCCGCGGTACCGACCGTGCCGCCGCTCAGCGAGACCACGTTCGCACGCACGCTGCGCATCGCGCCGCCGACCACCGCGAGCGGGGCCTATCACGTGGTACACGGCGCCGACGGCGAGACCGCTACTGCGCGCGATCCCGCCGCGACCGACGCGCCGGGTGGCGCCCCGCCGACTCTCGCACCGGTGCCCCTGAGCCCGCCGCCGGCGGTACTCGCCGACCCGGAACTCGTCACACTCTTCATCGAAGAGGCGGGCGACGAAGTGGCGAAGATCGCGCGGGAGTTTCCGCGCTGGGACGAGAATCCGCTGGAGGACGCGGCGCTCGCGACGGTGCGGCGCTCGTTCCACACCCTCAAGGGCAGCGGCCGCATGGTCGGTGCACGCGAGATGGCCGAGTTCTCGTGGTCGATCGAGAACCTGCTGAACCGGTTGATCGACAAGACGCTGACCCGCAGCCCGGAAATCCTCGCCACGTTGCGCGACGGCGTGCAGGCCCTGCCGCGGCTGCTCGAGGCGCTCGAGACGGGCTCCGCGTGCGCGATCGATACCGCGCCCGTCATCGCGCGCGCCCATGCGCTCGCCGCGAGGCAGGACAGCGAGTCCGGCCGCGCGGACGGTGGCGAGACCACCTCGGCGCTGCAGGTATCGGCGACCGGAGTGGCTGCTGCCGGGATCGGCGGCGTTGCCGCGGCGAGAGTATCCGCAGCGTCGCCCGAATCGCCCGACAGCGACCCGGCGCTGCGCGAGATCTTCAGCCGCGAGACCGCCGCCCACATCGCGACCGTGCGCGCGTGGCTCTCGGGGGAGCGGGATCGCCCCGCACCGCATGTCCTCACCGAGGTCGCCTACCGCGCCTGCCACACACTGAGCGGCAGCTCGAAGGCGGCGGTCGCGCGTCATGGGATTCGCCTCGCCGGCCCGCTCGATCATTGGCTGCGCAAGTCGTTCGACAGCGGAGTCGGCCTCGACGCCGGCGATCTCGCGCTCGTCGGCGATTGCATGCAGGCGATGGAAGGGGTCGCGGGTCACCTCGACGAGGCAACCGGGTTTTTCCTCACGCACGATCAGCTGCGCGCGCGCATCGCCCGCGCGGAGTCGGCGCTCGATCACCGCATCGCCGAAGCGGCCGCCGTGGCGGCCGAGGCCGAACGCGCGGCCAGCCTGCCGCCGCAGCCCGCGCCGCCCGCGGCAGTCCCGGCGCCGGCGGAAACCCCGGCGCCCGCGCTCGCGGCCGACTACGACCCCGAGATCGCCGGCATCTTTGCCGAGGAGGCGAGCGAGCTCATCGAGAACGCAGAGCGCGCATTGCAGGCATTCACCGGCGATCGCGCCAATGGCGCGCACCTCGATGCGCTGAAGCGCCCGCTGCACACGATCAAGGGCGGGGCGCGGATGGCCGGCGTGATCGCCATGGGCGATTTCGCGCACGAGCTCGAAACGCTCGTCGGCCAGATCGAACTCGGCACCATCCCGGCGGACGACGCGGCGCACGGCGTGCTGGTCGCGAGCCTCGATGAGATCGCGCACATGCGCGACGCGATCGTCGGCGGCCAGGGCGTCGCGCGGGCCGATGCGCTGATCGCGCGCATCCATGCGCTCGACCCGTCGCGCGCGAAGGCCGCACCGGCTCCCGCCGCTGCGCCACCGGCACCCGCCCCGCCACCACCGGCGCCTGTGGCGGAGTCGGTACCCGAGCCCGAGCCCGAACCCGAAGAGATCGAGATCATCCTGCCGACTTCGCTCGAAGGCGATGAGCCCGAGCCTGTGCCGGTTGCGGCCACGACGCCCGCGCCCGTCGCGGTGCCCGCGGTCGAGATGCGCCCCGCCGAAGCGCCGCCGCCGACCTTCGGCCGCGCGCCCCAGGTGCCGGGTTTCGTCGATACGCCCGCGCCCCCTGCGCCCGTGCCGCCCGGTCGCGAGCCGAGCGTGCAGGGGGAACGCGCGGAACTCGCGCGTGTCGACGCCGAGCTGCTGGACCAGCTGCTCAACTATTCCGGCGAAGTCAGCATCGGCCGCGCGCGGCTCGAGCAGCAGATCGCCTCGATCGACTTCAATCTGGCGGAGCTGTCGCGCACCGTCACACGCCTGAAAGAGCAGCTGCGCAAGCTCGAGATCGAAACGGAATCGCAGATCCTGCACACGCACGAGGACGAGGCCGGGCACCGCGCGGAATTCGATCCGCTCGAACTCGACCGGTATTCGACGATCCAGCAGTACTCGCGCGGGCTCGCCGAGACCGCGAGCGACGTCGCGAGCATCCAGCAGCTGCTCGAGACGCTGACGCAGGACACGCAGAACCTGCTGCAGACCCAGGCGCGCACGATCACCGAGCTGCAGAACGGCCTGATGCGCACGCGCATGGTGCCGTTCCAGCGCCACGTGCAGCGCCTCGCACGCATCGTGCGCCAGGCCGCGAGCGACACGCGCAAGCGCGCCGAACTCATCGTCGAGGGCGCATCCGGCGAACTCGACCGGCAGGTGCTCGAGCGCATGATGCCGCCGTTCGAGCACATCCTGCGCAACGCGGTCTCCCACGGCATCGAGGCGCCGGACGTGCGCGCCGCGCGCGACAAGCCCGAAACCGGCCGCATCACCCTCGCGCTGCGCCGCGAAGGCGCGGAAGTGATCGTGCAGGTGAGCGACGACGGCGCCGGCATGAACCTGAAGGCGATCCGCGACAAGGGGCAGGCGCTCGGGCTCATCCGCCCGGGCCAGGTGCTTTCCGACGAGGACGTGATGCAGCTCGTGCTGGAACCCGGTTTCTCGACCGCGGGCAAGGTCACGCAGCATTCCGGTCGCGGCGTCGGCATGGATGTCGTCGCCGACAGCGTCAAGAAGCTCGGCGGCGCGCTGCACATGGAAACGAAGGAGGGCGAGGGCACTTCGTTCACGATCCGCCTGCCGTTCACGCTCGCGATCAGCCACGCGCTCGTCGTGCGCGCGGGCGACGAGTTCTACGCGTTGCCGCTCACCACCGTCGAAGGCGTGGTGCGGCTCACCAAGAGCGAGGTCACGGCGCACCTCGGTTCCGACGCGACGCCGTTCGAACACAACGGCCAGCGCTTCCGCTTCCAGCCGCTCGCGAGCTACGTGGGCCTCGAGCCCTCGCCGCTGCCCGAGCAGGACGTGACGATCCCGGTGATCCTGGTGCGCGCGGGCGAGCATTCGACCGGCCTCATCGCCGACGAACTCGTCGGCAGCCGCGAGATCGTCGTGAAATCGGTCGGCCCGCAGATCTCGGCGATCCGTGGCATCTCGGGCGCGACGATCCTCGGCGACGGTCGCATCGTCGTCATCCTCGACATCAATGCGCTGGTGCGCGCCGAATGGCGCGGGCGGGCCGAGCCGGTCGTGCCGCGCGATCGCGCGGACAAGCGCCCGCTCGCGCTCGTGGTCGACGATTCGATCACCGTGCGGCGGGTCACCCAGCGCCTGCTCGAGAGGAACGGCATGCGCGTCGCCACCGCACGCGACGGCGTGGACGCGATCGAGGTGCTGCAGGACCAGCAGCCCGACATCATCCTGCTCGACATCGAGATGCCGCGCATGGACGGCTATGAAGTCGCGGCGCACGTGCGGTCCGATGCGCGATTGAAGGACATCCCGATCATCATGATCACCTCGCGCGTGGGCGACAAACACCGCGCGCGCGCGATCGAGATCGGCGTCGACGATTACCTCGGCAAGCCCTACCAGGAAGCGCAGCTCCTCGAGGCGATCGAGCCGCTCGTCGCGCGGCGGCGCGAACCCGCGGTCGCGTCGGGCAGCGGCGGGAGGCGCTAGCCGTGGCCGAACGCGTCAGCGAGATCTACAGCCTCCTCGTGCCGCTCGTCGACGGGCGCCTGATCGTGCCGCGCGCCTGCGTCGCCGAAGTGATCGGCTTCCAGCCGCCGGCCGAGATGGCGGGCGCGCCGCCGTGGTACCTCGGCACGGTGCCGTGGAATGGCCGCACCATTCCGCTCGTCTCATTCGAGGGCACCTGCAACCAGGGCATCCCGCCGGCGACGGGCAGGAGCCGCATCGTCGTGTTCCACTGCCTCGGCACGCGCGTCGAGGGCGGCTATTTCGGCCTCGTTTCGCAGGGCTTCCCGCAACTCGTGCGCGTCAGTTCCGACGTCGTGCGGCCCGACCACACGCGCTCGTTCCCCGAGCGCCATCCGGTGATCTGCCAGGTGCGCATGATCAACGAAGTGCCGCTCGTCCCCGACATCGAGATGCTGGAGGAGATGATCGCGGAGGAAACTTCCGTCGCTGCGTGAGGCATGGTGCCGGGGCTTCGGTTGTTCGGTTATTGGGGCGCTCCGCGCCGTCAATAACCGAACAACCGAAGCCCCGGCACCATCTCTTACCTCAGCTCGCGGTCGAGCGCGGCGATGCGCTCGAGGATGTCGCCGAAGCGCCGCCCGAGCGGCGTCAGGCGATACTCGACGTGCGGCGGCACTTCCGCGAACACTTCCCGTTCGATCAGCCCGAAGCGCAGCAGCTTGCGCAGGCGTTCGTTCAGCACCTTCGCGGTGAGCCCCGGTACGCCGCGCTGCATCGCACCCGGCCGCGCGACACCGCGCGCCACGAGGTCGAGCACGATCAGCGACCACTTGCAGCCGACGATGTCCTCCACCATGCGCGCGGCCGGCGGCGGGACGGTCGCAAGATTCTTTTTCCTGAGCGTCGCCATCAATTTGCACCAAAAGGTAAGCAAGGCACCACGGCGTGCAGACTTCTGCGCACGCGTGATCCTGCCTAGATTGTCACGCGCAAGGCCGCCGTGGCCAGCATTTGGGAGACTCTCGATGAATACACGTCACCTCGCGGCGGGCGCCGCGCTCCTCGCCGCCGTCATCACCGGCGCCGCCATCAGTGCCGACAGTGCCGCCGTGCCCTATCCGGAGGGCTATCGCGACTGGCAGCACGTGAAGAGCATGGTGATCGAGCCCGGCCACGCGCTCTATGGCGCCTTCGGCGGCATCCACCATCTCTACGCGAACGACAAGGCGATGAAGGGCTACGCGAGCGGCCACTTCCCGGATGGCGCGGTGATCGTGTTCGACCTGCTCGAGGCGGTGTCGGCCGACCATGCGGTCACGGAAGGCAAGCGCAAGGTGGTCGGCGTGATGCACCGGGATGCGAAGAAGTATGCGGAGACGGGTGGCTGGGGCTTCGAGGGCTTTGCCGGCGACAGCAAGTCCGAGCGCGCCGTGGGTGACAAGGCGGCCGGCGCCTGTTTCAGCTGCCACGCGCCGCAGAAGGATCACGAGTACGTTTTCAGCCGCTATCGGGAGTAACTGCGCACGGCGTTTTGCCATTGGCCGACCGAAGTGCTACGTTCGCGCTACGAGATGCCCACCCCGGGCGGGAGGCTGGCATGAGTGAGACCACGACGATCCGATTGCCGCCGAAGCTGCGGGCGCGCGTACGCGCGCTTGCGGCGAAGTCGGGCCGCTCTGCGCACAGCTTCATTCTCGAGGCGGTCGAGCGTCACGCCGCCTATGAGGAGGAGATGCGTAGTCTCGTGAAGGAAGCGCTGGCCGCCGACGCCGACATCGAGCGCACCGGAGAGGTGTATCGCGCAGAGGACGTGCACGCCTGGGTTGATCGGCTGGCGAAAGGCACCGCGACACGGCCGAAGGCGTGGCAACGGTAGTCTATTCGGCGCGTGCGCTGGCACACCTCGAGCGCGCGTTCGAGTTCCTGCGGGCGAAGAACCCCGGCGCAGCTGTCGCTGCGCCAACCGCGATCCGCACGGCCGTGGAAGCGCTCGCGCAGCACCCCCTGATCGGGCGCCGCATCGGAGGCGACCTGCGTGAGCTCGTCATCTCCTACGGCGATTCCGGTTACGTCGCCGTCTACCGATTCCTTGTGGCAAGCGATGAGGTCAGGGTGCTCGCGATCCGCCATCAACGGGAGATCGGCTACGTGCCCTGACCGCCCAGCCAGCATGGTGCCGGGGCTTCGGTTGTTCGGTTATTGGGCGCTCCGGGCCGTCAATAACCGAACAACCGAAGCCCCGGCACCATGCAGGTCCCCTGCCAGCACCTGCAGCGCGGTGATCGCGGCGATCGCCGCGGTCTCGGTGCGCAGCACCCGCGGGCCGAAGCGCACGGTCCGGAATCCGTGGCGCCGCGCCGCGGCCACCTCGTGCTCCTCGAAGCCGCCTTCCGGGCCGACCAGCAGCACGGCCCGCGCCGCGCCGGGAGCCGTGGCGAGTGCGCCGGGCGATACGACTGCTGCGAGCGCATCCTCACCCTGCGGCGCGAGCAACAGGCGCACGTCGGCCGCCGCCTCCGCAGCGGCCAGCGCCGCGAACAGGTCCATCGGCGCGTCGATGACGGGCAGGCGGTTACGCCCGCACTGCTCGCAGGCAGCCGCGGCGACGGCCTGCCAGTGCGTGAGCTTGCGGCCCTCGCGATCGTCGCCGGCGAAGCGCACGACACTGCGCTCCATGCCGACCGGCACGATGCGCGCGGCACCGAGCTCGGTCGCCTTCTGCACGATCCAGTCCATCTTCTCGCCGCGCGCGAGGCTCTGCAGCAGCGTGACCGCCAGCGGCGATTCGCGCTCGACCGCGATGTGATCTCCCGTCTCCGCGACGGCGGCGAGCTTCGCCGCACGCACGAGCCGCGCGGGATACTCGCCGCCCCGGCCGTCGAACAGCGTCAGAGCGTCGCCCGCGCGCAGCCGCAGGACGCGCAGCACGTGTTCGCTCGCGCGCCGCGACAGCGCGTGTTCACGATGCGGCGCGAGCGGCTCCTCGCTGTAGACGCGGATCAGGCGCATCGGGTGATTGTGGCATGATCGATCCATGCGGCTCGACATCGACGGCGCGACGGGACTGCTGCAGGGCGTACGGCAGGTACTCTCGCCGCACTGCGATGCGCGGCCCGCGGGCGCCGTGCCCGAGCTCATCGTCGTGCACGGCATCAGCCTGCCGCCGGGCGAATATGGCGGACCGTGGATCGACGCCCTGTTCACGGGCGGCCTGCCGCCCGGGCACCACCCGTATTTCGCCTCGATCCAGGGACTGCGCGTCTCGTCGCACGCGCTGATCCGCCGCGAGGGCTCGATCACGCAGTATGTGCCGTTCGGCGCGCGCGCGTGGCACGCGGGCGCCTCCACGTACTGCGGTCGCGCGGACTGCAACGATTTCTCGATCGGCATCGAGCTCGAAGGCACGGATGAAGCGCCCTACGAAGCGGCGCAGTACACGGCGCTCGCGGCACTCCTCCGCGCGCTGCTCGCGGCCTACCCGACGCTGTCGCGCGGGCGCCTGGTCGGCCACAGCGACATCGCGCCCGGCCGCAAGACCGATCCCGGCCCGGCGTTCGACTGGACGCGGCTGCGCGCGCTGCTGGCGTGACCCCGAGCCCGTCCGGAGTGCGCGTCCGTCGCGCGTATTGCGATACCTCCGCAGGGCAGGTGCACTACCGCACCTGCGGCGACGGCACGCCGCTCGTGCTGCTGCACTGGGCGCCGGCGTCGGGGCGCATGTATGAGCACCTGCTGCCGGTGTTCGCCGCGCGCGGCTATCGCGCCGTCGCGCCGGACCTCCATGGCTACGGGCGTTCCGACAAGCAGGACGCCGGCTGGTCCATCACCGACTACGCGCGGAGTCTCGGCGAGGCATTGCGCGCCGTCGATGCGTGGCCGGCCGCGGTGGTCGGCGGCCACCTGACGTCGGCCGTCGCGACGGAGCTCGCGATCGCCGAGCCGGAAGGCATCACCAGGCTGGTCCTCGACGGCTCTCCCGCATGGACGGCGGGGCAGAAGGCTGCGCTGTTCGCGAATTTCGCCGGGCTCTCGCCCGCGTTCTCGCCGGACGGCAGCCACGAGCGTTATGCGTGGGCGATGATCGAGCGCACGCTCGCGCAGTGGGATGACCGCTTCCGGGTCACGGCCGACACCCTGCCGGTCATGTACGCGTACCTGTGCGACTACCTCGAAACGGGACTGGTACCCAAAAAAGCCCTCGGTGCGTACGAGATGGCGCCGCGGCTCCCGCTCATCACGCAGCCGGTGCTCGCGCTCACGGCGGACCGGGAGATCCTGCGCTGCACGCACGCAGCGGTCATGGAAAGGATACCGGGCGCCCGCGAGCACATCTTCCCGGGGACGCATCCGTTGCTCGATCCGGCGCGCGCGGAGGAATACGCCGACGTGATCGACCGCTACCTGCGTTCGTGACGCCAGAGCACCTCGCTGCCGGATTCGTGCCGCGCGAGCACGCGCGCGATCACGAACAGCAGGTCCGACAGCCGGTTGAGGTAGCGCGGCACCTCGAGCGCGACGTGGTCGCCGTCGGCGAGGGTCCACACGACCCGCTCGGCGCGGCGACATACCGCCCGCGCGACGTGACAGGCCGCTGCGGCCGGCCCGCCGCCCGGCAGGATGAAATCCTTGAGCGGCGGCAGGTCGGCATTCAGGCGGTCGAGCTCGTGCTCGAGCGCGGTAGTGTGCTCCGCCGTGATCACGCGCGACCCCGGGATGCACAGCTCGCCGCCGAGGTCGAACAGCGTGTGCTGCACCTCGACGAGGCAGTGCCGTATGGCGTCGGGCAGGTTCGGCTGCACGAGCACGACCCCGATCGCGCTGTTCGCTTCGTCGACGGTGCCGTAAGCCTCGACGCGGGCGTCGTCCTTGGCGACGCGCGTACCGTCGCCGAGGCCGGTGGTGCCGTCATCCCCTGTCCGGGTGTAGATCTTCGATAAGCGGTTCCCCATCCCGCCAAAGCTACTGGAATGCGAATCGCGTGGCTATCATGAGGCTCCGGCCCGCGGTGTTGTAGCCGTAGACGAGCGTGTAATCCTCGTCGAAGGCGTTGTCGAGCCGGCCCTGGATCGTCCAGCGGGGCGTCACGGCGTACTGCGCCGTCACATTGACGAGCGCGTAGCCGCCGAGCCGCACATTGGCCGGAAATGCGATGTCCTGGCGGCTCGTGGAATATGTCGCATCCGCGCCGAGCGCGAAGCGCCCGGCCTGGCGTTCGACGGCGAGGACATAGCTTTCGCGCGCGCGGCGCAGGAGCGCCTCGCCGGTGTCGCGATTTTCCGGGTCCTGCAGTGTCGCCTCGACCCGCGCATGCCAGACGGCACCCGTGTATGCATAGCCGAGTTCCACCCCGGAGATACGCGCGCGGCCGACATTCTCGTTGCGCCCGTTGAAGGTCACCGGATCGAACACGAACTCGACGAGGTCGTCGATGTCGTTGCGCCACGCGTTCGCGTAGAGCGAGTGGCGCGCACCGATCGGCTGGCGGATCCCGAGCTCGACCTGGCGCGACACCTCGGGGGCGAGGTCGGGGTTGCCGCCGTAACCGTAGCGGTCGGTGCTGTCGGGCGCGCGGAACGCCCGGCCCGCGGCCAGCGTCACGCGCGTCGCGGCCGGGAACGTGTAGCCGTACTCGGCGTTCCACGTCGCTTCGCTGCCGAAGGCCTCGTGGTCGACGAGGCCGAGCGCCGCGACCAGGCTGTGGCGCCCCTGGCTGTGCCGGTCCTGCACGAAGAACTGGTCGACCCGGGTGCGCTCGGCATAGCGCGCGCCGTAGGACAGCGAAGCCGTGTCTTCCCGCGCCAGCAGCGCGCCGAGCGTGAGCTCGTTCGAGGCGCGCAGCCGCAGGTTCGTCTGCAGCTCGAGGCCGTTGCGCGCGGTGCGCAGGAAATCGTACGGCGGCGTCGCGGCGCCGGCGTTGTTCTGCTGCTGGTCGATGCGGTCCTCGATGCGGGTCAGCGCCGCGCGCACATCGATGCGCGCGCGCGGCTGCCACAGCGACTCGAGCGCATAGCTCGCGTTCTCGAAGTCCTGGTCGACGGGCGCGAGGCTCGATGCGAAGGTCACCGGGTCGAACACGGTCGTCGCATACCCGACATTGCCCGCGGCGCGCCATGCACGCGCGCGCAGCGACAGTGTCTCCGCCGGCGCGTAGTCGGCTGCGGCATTGAACGTGAGGTTCTCGAAGCCGCGATCGTCCGTCGCGCCGGTGCGGGTCGGGAAGCCGGCGCTCTCGCGCCAGTCGATGCCGAAGCCGAGGCCGCCCGCGTCCCCGATGCGCCAGCCGCCGTCGATTCCGGCCGCATGGGTGTCGTAGCGCGCGCCGCTCGCGTAGCCTGCGAGGCCGCGCGCCGCCGCCGCATGCGTGATCACGTTGATGACGCCGCCGATCGCATCCGATCCGTACAGCGTCGAGCGCGGCCCCTTGACGACTTCGATGCGCTGCACGGTTTCGGGCGCGATGTTCTGCAGCGCGGGGCTGCCGATCGTGCCGGGGTTGACCCGCACGCCGTCGATCAGCACGACGGTGTGGTTGCTGTCGGTGCCGCGCGTGAAGAGCGAGGTCGGCTGGCCGGGGCCACCCGAACGCGCGAGCTCGACGCCGGCGTGGGTGCGCAGCAGCTCGCCGATATCGGTCGCGAGCGAGCGCTCGATCGTCGCCCGGTCGATCACGAAGTACGGCGCGGTCACCTCGGCGAGCGGCACCTGCGTGCGGGTCGCGGTGACGACCGCTTCGTCGAGCGGCACCTGCGCGAGAACGGCAAACGACAGCGAGGAAAGCACGGCGACACGCGCCGCACCGGTAACGGTGAACATATGGCGAGACCTTTCCCATGCACGCCCGCATGGTCGAGTGAAACGATGGACCTGCGGCCAGGCCGGTCTCCGGACTTGCAGGAGAGACACCTCGCGGCGCCTCGTCACATCGCCTTCCCGCGCCCTCGCGCAGTGGCGTCCCCACCGGGGACAGATGCGACCGTTGCCTGCTTACCGTTGCGGGGGCAGTGCCGGAATGGCGCATTGCGCTTCACCGGCTTCCCGTACACCTTGGCAGCGCGCGGACTTTATCACATACACTGGCGCCAGCATGTCCCTTGCCGCCGAACTCGCCGCCGCGCTCGAAGCCGCGCGCGTCGCCGCCGACGTCGTGACCGCGCTCTACCGGCGCAACCTCGCCGTGACGGTGAAGGCCGACCGCTCGCCGGTCACCGAAGCCGACGTGCGCTCGGAGGAAGCAATCCGCGACGTGCTGTCACGGCGCTTTCCGGCACACGGCTTCTACGGCGAGGAGACGGGCAGGAGCGCGATGGATGCCGAGAGCATCTGGCTCGTCGATCCGATCGACGGCACGAAATCCTTCGTGCGGGACACGCCGTTTTTCTCCACGCAGATCGCGCTGCTGCGCGCGGGCGAACTCGTGCTCGGTGTCTCGAGCGCGCCGGCTTACGGCGAACTCGCGTGGGCCTCGCGCGGCGAGGGCGCGTATCTCGCCGGCGAGCGCATCCGCGTGGGCACGACCGCTGCGCTCGCGCAGTCGATCGTGTCGACCGGCAACCTGAAGACACTCGCGGCGACGCCGCGGCGCTGGGCGGCCTACGCCGATCTCGTCGGGCGCGTGAGCCGCATCCGCGGCTACGGCGATTTCGTGCACTACCACCTGCTCGCCCGCGGCGCGCTCGATGTGGTGATCGAGTCCGACGTGAACATCCTCGACATCGCCGCGCTCACGGTCATCGTGCGCGAGGCGGGCGGCGTGTTCACCGACCTCGACGGCGGCGAGGTCGGGCTCGCCACCACCTCCGTGCTCGCGGCGAACGCCGCGCTGCATGCGCTCGTCGCGCCGCTGTTCAATCCGTGAGCGCCCGCGTCACGCAGTGACGAAGACGCGGCGGCCCTCGATGCTCGTGGCGAGGATGCGCACGAGATAGAGCGCCGACAGGTGCTCCGGCGTGAGCACCTCGTCCACCGGGCCCGCGAGCCAGCGGCCGTCGCCGTACAGCAGCACCGCGCGGTCCGCGTAACGCGCGGCGAGCGTAGGGTCGTGCAGGGTCGCGACGACCGCGTGGCCACCGTGCGCCTGCTCGCGGAAGAGATCGAGCACCGCGAGCTGGTGGTGCGGGTCCAGGTGGTTGGTCGGCTCGTCGAGGAGATAGACCGACGGCTGCTGCGCGAGCAGCGTCGCCATCGCGACGCGTCGCTGTTCACCGCCCGAGAGCGTGGCCGTGCGGCGGGCGACGAACCCGCCGAGGCCCACCCGCGCGAGCATCGAGCGTGCGAGCCGCCGGTCCGCATCGCGTTCCCATTGCCACGGCGCGAGGTGCGGATGGCGGCCGACGAGCACCGTGTCGAGCGCCGTTTCCGAGTGGCCCGACTCGAGGTCCTGGAGCAGGAGCCCGATGTGCCGCGCGACGGTGCGGCGTGGCAGGCCGCCGAGCGGCCGGCCCTCGAGCGCGATCGAGCCCTCCGCCGCGCGATCGAGACCCGCGAGCGCCTGCAGCGTGAGGCTCTTGCCCGTGCCGTTACGGCCGAGGAGGGCCACGCATTCACCGGCATGGATGTCGAGGTCGAGCCCGTGCACGAGCACCCGCTCGCCGGCGTGTATCCCGAGGCCGCGCGCCACGAGGATCGGGCGGCTCATCGCGCGTCCCAGGCAATTTCGCCGGCGGTGGCCGGCCCCACGACGACGCCGCCCAGCGACGCCGGCATCTCGGCTTCGCGGGCGCCCACGGCACGCCGCCCGGCCATGATTTCGGCCAGCGGCTGCGGATAGCGGGGCTGCCGGTCGGGTTCGGCGTAGCCGTCCGGGTAGCGCGGCAGCAGCGTCGCCGGGTCGTACTTGTCGGTCGCGCCGAGCGTATGCAGCAGCTCGTGCGCGATCACGACGGCGTTCGTGTCTTCGTGGTCGCGATCGGCGTACGCGTGCACGATGCCGATCAGCCCCTTGGCGAGGCCGAGCGAATGCGGCAGCACCTCCTGCCGCGCGGGCGCGTGATACACGACGAAGACACGGATATGGGGCGGCGCGCCGCCCGCCCCCGAGGCCGCCCGCCAGGCGTACCAGCGCATCGCAAGGCTCCACGTGGCCGTGGACAACCAGCCCGCATCCGGCGACAGCGCGGGGGGCCTCGCCGCGACGCGCGGATAGAGCTCGATGTGCACGGGCTGCTCGGGCACCGCATAGCCCCCGCCCTCGCGTGCGAAAAACGATTCGATCGCGGTGAACGGTGCGCGCGTGAGGCGCGCGACATAGGCCGCCGTCACGGGGTCATCGTCGCCCGCGACCGGATAGAGGCCGACCCAGAGCGGCTCGCGCCAGTCGCGGCTCGCCGCGCGATCGAGCCAGGCGGTGGCCGCCACGACGAACAGCACGAGTGCGAGCAGCGTGATCCGCAGGGTGCGCCACACGCGCGAGGGCCGTCAGGGTTGCAGCCGCGTCGCGCGCCAGGGCCCGGTGTCGAAGGCGTCCGCCGCGGGCACGAGGCGGCGCTCCCAGCGCACGCGATCGTGGATGCGCGATTCGCCCTCGACCCACAGTTCCACGGCGCTCGCCCACAGGTGGTAGCCGCCCCAATGCGCCGGCCGCGGAATCGCGAGGGGCGGCACGGGCTCCGGATCGTCCTCGGGCCCCGGCACCGGCGCATGAAACCGTGTCGCGGTGGCGGCAAGCGCGTCGAGCAGGGCGGCCCGCGAGACGACGGGTTCGCTCTGGGCGCTCGCCCACGCGCCGATGCGACGCTGCCACGGCCGCGACGCGAAGTACGCATCGCTCTCGCCCGCGGGCGCGGCCACCACGGTGCCCTCGATGCGCACCTGGCGATGCAGGTGGTCCCAGTGCATCACGATCGCGGCGCGCGGGTTCGCCGCGAGCGCGTGGCCCTTGCGCGAGCGATAGTTCGTGTAGAAGCACACGTAGCCCGGCGTGGCGATGATGTCCTTGCAAAGGACGACGCGGGCCGAGGGCTCGCCCTGCGCGCCCACCGTGGCGAGCACCATCGCGTTCGGATTCGGTTGTGCGGCGAGACGTGTCGCTTCGGCCAGCCAGTCGGCGGCGAGCGACAAGGGTTCGCGGGGCAGGGGATCCGGCAGGAATTCGGTTCGAATCATGGGGCCGCCATGGTACCGCACGGTTCAGCAGGGGTTCATTGACGCGCGCGCAGACTCACAGCCGTAATCGGATACCCATGGGGGGTGTCCCGGAGGAAACCGCCATGTTTCGCACGGCCCTGATTGCCCTGGCCCTTGCCACGACAGGCACCGCCGCCCTCGCCCACGACCACGACCGCAATTGGGATGGCGACCGCGGCGGCAAGCATTACCGCAAGCACCACCGCGACGACCACCGCTACCGGGACGACTACCGGTACCGGGACAGCTACCGGTATCGCGACAGCCGCTATTACGCGCCCCCGCGTGTGTACTACCCGCCGCCGCGGGTCTACTACCCGAGGCCGCGCGTGTACTACCCGCCGCCGCGCTACTACCCGGCGCCCGTGTACCACTACGGCGGCCAGCCGTCGCTCGGCATCCAGCTCTATATCCCGCTCAAGTGACGGCGTAACGCGACAGTCGGTCGCGACGTGGGGATGCCCCGCATCCCCACGCTTGCCGCCGGGCGGATGCGCCCGGTACAAAGGGGGCCGGATTTTCGCGGAAGGCCCCGCATGACCCTCGACGAACTGCGCCAGCACCTGAACGATCTCGACGCACGCCTGCTCGAACTCGTCGCCGACCGGCAGCGCACGAGCCGCGAAATCGCGCGGGTCAAGCGCGCCACCGGCCACGCCACGCGCGACTACGAGCGCGAGCGCGAAGTGATCATGGGCGCGCGCGCGCAGGCGGCGACGCTCGGCGTCCCGGAAGACCTCGCGGAAACCTTCATGCGACTGCTGATCCGCTCGTCGCTCACCACCCAGGAACGCGCGAGTGTCGCCGCGCACGGTGCCGGCACCGGCCAGCGGGCGCTCGTGATCGGTGGCGCAGGCAAAATGGGTCGCTGGTTCGCGGGGTTCCTGCAATCACAGGGCTATGCGGTCGAGATCGGGGACACTTCCGGCGCGACGCTCGCCGGCACGCCGCTCGAGAGCGTGCCGCGGGTCGACTGGCATGCGAGCGACCTCGCGCACGACTTCATCGTGGTCGCGACCCCGCTCGGTGCGACCGATGCGGTGCTGCGCGAGCTCGCGATGCGCCGGCCGCGCGGCGTCGTGTTCGACCTCGGCTCGCTCAAGTCGCCGCTGCGCGGCGCCTTGATGGCGCTGCGTTCGCACGGCGTGAAAGTGACCTCGGTGCACCCGATGTTCGGTCCCGACACCGAACTCCTGTCGGGGCGCCACGTGATCTTCGTCGACCTCGGCGTGCCCGAGGCGCTCGAGCGCGCCCGTGAACTGTTCGCCCCGACGATGGTCGAGCGCGTGGTGATGAGCCTCGACGACCACGATCGCCTGATCGCCTACGTGCTCGGCCTCTCGCATGCGCTCAATATCGCCTTCTACAACGCGCTCGCCGACAGCGGCGAGGCCGCGCCGCGCCTCGCGAAGCTCTCGAGCACGACCTTCGACGCGCAGCTCGATGTCGCGAGCAAGGTGGCGCAGGAAAGCCCGGACCTCTACTTCGAGATCCAGGCGCTCAACGACTACGGCGCCGAATCGCTCGAGGCGCTCGCGAAGGCCGTCGAGCGGCTGCGCGCCGCGGTGCTCGCGCAGGATCGTGGGGCCTTTGCGGCGCTGATGCTGCGCGGCAGGGACTACTTCGAGGACCGCCGCGCCGTCACGGAGCGGCGCGCCTGATCGCTGGCGCCGGATGCCGATGGAGCCGCGCCGACCGCCCCGCCGCACGGCCACCCCGCCGCCCCCTGACGCGCCGGAGGGCGAGAACCGCCTGCTGCGCGCCCGGCTCGCGGAACTCGCGGCGGCAGCCGCGCGCAACGAGGCGCTGCTCGCGAAGACGCAGGAGCGCGAACTCGATCTGCTGCGGGCGGGGTCCCTCGCCGAGCTGCTCGATCGCATGATCGACGGCCTGCGGGAGGCCTACCAGCTCGACGGTGTCACGCTGCTGCTGCACGATCCGCAGCACGAGGTACGGCATCTCGCGACCGGCGAGCACGTCGGCCACGAGCGCCTCGCACACGTGCGGCACGAGGACCGGATCGATGCGGTGGCGCTCGCACTCGGCGGGCTCGCCCGGCCCTGGCTCGGCAACCGCCTGCCGTCGCAGGCCGTGCGCGCGCTGCGCTCGAATGCCGTCGGCGGCAGCTATGCGTTCCTGCCGCTGCCGCGCGGGGACCGCCGGCTCGGCATGCTCGTGTTCGAGAGCCGCGATCCGGCGCGCTTCACTGCCGACCTCGCGAGTGATTTCCTCGCGCACCTCGGCGTCGTGGCCGCGATCTGCCTCGAGAACGCGATCAATCGCGCCCGCCTTGCGCGCACGGGTGTCACGGACTTCCTCACCGGCTTTCACAACCGGCGCTATCTCAACGCACGCCTGCGCGAGGAGCTGGCGCGCTCGCAGCGCACCGCGGGTGCCGTCGGGCTCCTGATGATCGACGTCGATCACTTCAAGCGCATCAACGACAGCCACGGGCATCTCGCGGGAGACACGGTGCTGAAGGAGATCGCGCGGCGCATCGCCTCGCAGATCCGCTCGAGCGATACCGGGGCGCGCTTCGGCGGCGATGAGTTCGCCGTGCTGCTCGGCGGCGGGCGTGCGGCCGATCTCGAACGCCTCGCGGGGCGCCTCACTGCGGCCATGGGCGCGAGCCCGGTGCCGACCGGCGGCGAGGGTGGTGAGCACGTGACACTGTCGATCGGCGGGGCGCTCGCGGAGCCTGCACCCGAGGAGCGCGACTACCGTGCGCTCGCGGAGCGGCTGATGGCCGAGGCCGATGCCGCGCTGTATCGCGCGAAGAGCGCGGGCCGCGACCGGTTCGTCATTGCCGAGCGCGTGGTGCGCTGACCGTCGAGCGCAGCAGCACCAGAAACAGCGGTGCGCCGACCAGCGCGAGGATCGCCCCGACCGGCAGCTGCCGGGGTGCGGCGAACGTGCGCGCGAGATAGTCGGCGGCCGTGACGAAGCCGCCACCGGCGAGCGCGGCCGCGGGTGCGACGATCCGGTGGTCGCCCGTGCGAAAGGCGAGGCGCACGGCGTGCGGCGTGACGAGCCCGACGAAGCCGATGGTGCCGGCCGTGACCACCGCGGTGGACGTGAGCGCTGCCGACACGAGGAAAATGGCCCAGCGCGCGAGGGCGAGGTCGAGCCCGACCGCCTGCGCGCGCCGCTCGCCCGCCGCGAGTACATTGAGCGGTCGGGCAAAGGCGAGTGCGAGCCCGAGCGCCGCCAGGGCCGCGAAGGTGCTCGTCCACGGGTCCTGTGCCCAGCCAAGGTCGCCCGCGAGCCAGAACACCATGCCGCGCAACTGCCCGCTGTCGGCGAGCGCGAGCAGCACCGCGACGCCCGCGCCGCAGGCACTCGCGATGACGACCCCACTCAGGAGCAGGCGCGTCATGCCGCCGCCGCGACCGATCACTGCGACGAGCGCGATGGTGGCGATGGCGCCGGCGAAAGCCCCGCCGCGCGTCGCGACCGCGCCGGCGCCGGCGATCAGTGCCGCGAGCGCCCCGACCGCGGCGCCGCCCGACACGCCGAGCACATACGGGTCGGCGAGCGGGTTGCGAAACAGCGCCTGCAGCAGCACGCCCGCGAGCGCGAGCACGCTGCCGACGCCGACCGCCGCGAGCGTGCGCGGCAGACGCACGTCGAGCACGATGCTGCGCGCGGTTTCATCGCCGCCGCCGCCGAGCACGGCGAGCGCACCCTCCGGCCCGAGGCCCGAACTGCCGTAGAGCAGCGATACCAGGACGGCCGCGAGCACGAGTGCGGCGAGCAGCGCGAACCGAAAGAGCAGTGCGGCGGATGTCACGGGCAGCAAGCGTAACAGCCCCGCGCCTTGTCCCGCGTGCGTCCCGCGGGTTAAAAGGCCCGCATGACCGACGTGATCGACGCGGACGGCTTTCGGGCGAATGTCGGCATCGTGCTGATGCGCGGCGACGGCCGGGTCTTCCTCGGGCGGCGCGTCGGCGGGCGCGGCTGGCAGTTCCCGCAGGGTGGCATGCGGGAGGGCGAGGATCCGCAGGCGGCGCTGCTGCGCGAACTGCGCGAGGAGATCGGCCTCGGGCCGGACGATGTCGCGGTCGCCGGCAGTACCGCGCGCTGGCTGCGTTACCGGCTGCCCGCGAAGTTCGTGCGGCGCCATCAGCATCCGGTGTGCATCGGCCAGAAGCAGCGCTGGTTCCTGCTGAGGCTCGCGCACGAGGACGTGCAGTTCCGGCTCGACGCGAGCCTCGAGCCGGAGTTCGACGAATGGCGGTGGGCCGGCTACTGGGAACCCGTGCGCGAAGTGATCCATTTCAAGCGGCGGGTGTACCGGCGCGCGCTGCACGAGCTCGGCGCGATCGCATTTCCCGGGGGGCTGCCCGCGTACCCCGACTGGTGGGAGGGTGAAGCGCAGTGAGCGAACCGGTGCCGAAACTCGTCGTGCGTACCTATGTGCCGTGGCGCGGGCGCTGGCTCATCGTCGTGCTCGCGCTCCTTGGTGTGTTCGCGATCTATGTGACCTACGAGTATGGCCGCTTCGACGGCGGCTACGACCGGCTCATGACTTCGCAACGCGCCGCCGAATACCGCGTGAACCTCGGCCGCCTCGAGAAAGCCAATCGCGACATGCGCGTGAAGCTCGCCGAATACGAATCGACCGCCGTCGGTCAGGGTCGCGAGCGCGCGGAAGTGGCGAGGACGATCGGTGAGCTGCAGGCGCAGGTCGCCCAGCAGGCGCAGGAGATCGCGTTCTACAAGGGCATCGTCGAGCAGGGCGGCAATGCCCCGGAGGTGAAGATCCAGCAGCTGCGCGTCACGGCGGGAGAGGCCCCGCGGCAGTTCCGCCTGAGTCTCACCCTCGTCCAGTCGGTGCGGTCGGATCGCGCCGTCGACGGCACCGTGAAGATCCGGGTCGAAGGTGAGCGCGATGGCGGGCCGCTGACGCTCGATCTCGCGGCCCTGACCGCCGACAAGCGCGGCGAGCTGCCGTTCTCGTTCCGCTATTTCGAGAACATCGATCCGGAGATCACACTTCCGGAAGGTTTCAGTCCCGCGCGCGTCCAGGTCGAGGTACGCTCCGCGAGGAAAGGGGTGAGTCCCGTCACCCAGACCCTGCTGTGGAGCGTGGAATAGGTGTTCGGCAAGGACAAGGCACTCAAACTGCGCGTCGATACCCTGATCGGCGCGGGTTCCCGCATCGACGGCGATCTCGTCTTCGAGGGCGGGCTGCACCTCGATGGCCGCGTGACCGGCAATGTGCGCGGCGAAGGCGGTGCAGCCGCCACGCTGTCGGTCAGTGAGCAGGGCCATATCGAGGGTTCGGTCGCGGCGCAGAACGTGGTGCTGAACGGCACGGTGAATGGTGACATCCATGCCGCGGCGCGGGTGGTGCTCGGGCCCCGGGCGCGGGTCGAGGGCAGCGTCCACTACGGCCAGATCGAAATGGCGCTCGGTGCCGAAATCCGGGGCCGCCTGGTGCCCACCGGGGCCACGGGGAGCCCGCAGGTCGTCGAGGACGCCGCGGCGGCTACAGGGCGCTATACGGTCACGGAAGCGCCCGGTTGAGCGCCGTGCAAGGGGTACGGACGGGCTGCCGGCCCGCCACTTTGACCGCCGGGCAGGCAGCGCATAAACTATTGTTAAGTCAGCTATTTTGAGCCTCCAATGACCGCAGAGTCCGCACCCCTCGTTTTCACCGATGCCGCCGCCCGCAAGGTCGGCGACCTGATCCGTGGCGAGGGCAATCCGAACCTCATGCTGCGCGTGTTCGTGCAGGGCGGGGGCTGCTCGGGCCTGTCCTATGGCTTCGAGTTCGACGAGGCTGTCCAGGATGGCGATACCTGCGTCGAAAACCAGGGCGTGAAGCTGCTCGTCGACCCGATGAGCGTGCAGTATCTCGCCGGCGCCGAAATCGATTACCGCGAGAATCTCGACGGGGCGCAGTTCGTGATCCGTAACCCCCAGGCCACGACGACCTGCGGCTGCGGCTCCTCGTTCTCCGCCTGAACCGCCCGTGGCGCGGGCCGCCGCTACCCGACCTGTCCCGGAAGTTCTCGCGGCGGTCGATCTCGGATCGAATTCCTTCCATCTCGTCGTCGCGCGCTACACGCACGGGCAGCTGACGATCATCGACCGGCTGCGCGAGGTCGTGCGCCTCGGCGCGGGCGTCGACGAGAGCGGCCGCCTCGACCGGGACATCGCGGCCCGCGCGCTCGGCTGCCTCGAGCGTTTCGGCCAGCGCCTGCGCGACATGCATGCGCGCGACGTGCGGGTCGTCGGCACGAATGCGCTGCGCCGTGCGCGGCGCAAGCAGGCCTTCCTCGAGCGCGCGCGCGAGGCGCTCGGTCACCCGATCGAGATCATCTCCGGCATCGAGGAGGCGCGCCTGATCTACGGCGGCGTCGCGCAGACTTCACCGGCGGATCCGGGACGACGCCTGGTGTTCGATATCGGCGGCGGCAGCACGGAGCTGATCGTCGGCGAGGGCCTGCAGCCCATCGAACTCGCGAGCGTGGAGGTGGGCTGCGTCAACATGAGCGAGCGCTGGTTTCCCGGCGGGCGATTGTCGCCGAAGCGCATGAGGCGCGCGCGTCTCGCGGTGCAGCTCGAACTCGAACCCGTGCGCACGCGCTTTCGGCGGCTCGGCTGGCAGCAGGTCCTCGGCAGCGCGGGCAGCGTGCGTGCGGTCGGCGAATGTGTCCGCGAACTCGATCCGGCCGCCACCTCGATCACCGCGGAAGGCGTGGAGGCCGTACTCGCGGCGATGGCGCGGGCCGACCATGTCCGTGACGTCGGCCTCGACGCCATCGACGAGGATCGGCGCGACGTATTCGCGGGCGGAGTGGCCATCCTCGCGGAGCTCTTCGACGCGCTGGCGCTCGATGAGTTGCGCGTGGCGGACGGCGCGCTGCGCGAGGGGCTTCTCTACGACATGGTCGGGCGATTGACGAACGAGGACGCGCGCGAGCGCACCGTGCGCGCGATGCAGCAGCGCTACCACGTCGATGTCGCGCAGGCGGCGCGGGTCGAGGCGACCGCGATGGAATTCCTCGGCCAGGTCGACGCCGACTGGCAGCTCGACGAGCCCCTCGCGGAGTCGATGTTGCGCTGGGGCGCGCGATTGCACGAGATCGGGCTCGATGTCGCCCATAACGGCTACCAGCGTCACGGCGCGTACCTGCTCGAGAATGCCGACATGTTCGGTTTCCCGCGCGACGAGCAATTGCTGCTCGCCCGCCTCGTGGGCGCGCACCGGCGCCGCCCCGCGACGGACGGCCTCGAGCATCTCGTACCGCCGTGGGACCGGCGCGCGATCCCGCTGATCGTGCTGCTGCGGCTCGCGGTGCTGCTGCACCGGGGGCGCAGCGATGCGGCGCTGCCGCCGATCGCGCTCGAGGCGAAAGGGCGCACGCTGACCGTGCGTTTTCCCGCGCGCTGGCTCGCCGCGCATGCGCTCACCGCGGCCGACCTGCGCAACGAGATCGGGCTGTTGCGCGCGATCGGCGTGCGGCTGCGCGTCTTCAGTGCGCGCACTCAGCTCGCGGAGTCGGCCCCCGCCGCATAGCGCGCGAGCAGCGCGAGCTGCGACGACACGGGTTCAGCGCGGCCCGGCGCGAGGCGCGTATAGCGGCCGTCGGCGTCGAGCTGCCAGGCCTCGGCGTTGTCGGCGAGTGCGAGCTCGAGATGGCGCAGGATGCGTGCGCGGTGGGAGGCTTCGCGGATCGGGAACGCGACTTCGACGCGCCGGAAGAAATTGCGTTCCATGAAATCGGCGCTGGTGCAGTACAGTTCGGGCGCGCCGCCGTTGTCGAAGTACCAGACGCGCGAATGCTCGAGGAAGCGCCCGACGATCGAGCGCACCGTGATCCGCTCGGAGACTCCCGGCACGCCGGGCCGCAGCGCGCACATGCCGCGCACCACCAGCTCGACCTGCACGCCCGCCTGCGAGGCGCGGTACAGCGCCGCGATCGAGTGGCGCTCGACGAGCGCGTTCATCACGAGGATCACGCGCGCCGGCCGCCCGGCGCGCGCGTGCGCCGCCTCGCGGTCGAGCTTGTCGATCACCGCCGCGTGCATGCCGAACGGCGACTGCAGCAACTGCGTGAGCCTCGGTGTGCGCGTCAGGCTCGTCAGCTGCAGGAAAAGTTCGTGCACGTCGTGGCCGATTTCCGGATCGCAGGTGAAGAGCCCGTAGTCGGTGTACGCGCGCGCCGTGCCGGGATGATAGTTGCCGGTGCCGAGGTGGCAATAGCGGCGAATGCCGTCCGCCTCGCGACGCACGACGAGCATCAGCTTCGCGTGCGTCTTGTAGCCGACCACGCCGTACATCACGTGCGCACCGGCTTCCTGCAGGCGATTCGCCAGCTCGATGTTCGCCTCTTCGTCGAACCGCGCGCGCAGTTCGATGATCGCGGTGACGTCCTTGGCCGCGCTCGCGGCGGCGACGAGCGCATTCACGACGGGGGAATCGGCGCCGGTGCGATACAGCGTCTGCTTGATCGCGAGCACCTGCGGATCGGCGGCCGCCTGGCGCAGGAAGTCCATCACCGGCACGAAGCTCTGGTACGGGTGGTGCAGCAGGACCGGCTTGTGCCGGATCGCCGCGAAGTAGTCCGTGATGCCGGCGAGCCGGCGCGGCAGTCCCGGCGTGTACGGCGGGTACTTGAGATCGGGGCGCGGCACGAGATCGTACAGCGTCGAGAGCCTGTTCAAGTTGACGGGGCCCGCGACCCGGTAATGGTCGACCGGAGCGAGGGCGAACTGCTCGCGCAGGAAATCCGCGTACCCGGCCGGGCAGTCCGCGACGGTTTCGAGGCGCACTGCGGCGCCGTAGCGGCGCTGCGCGAGCTCGCCTTCGAGCGCGCGGCGCAGGTCGTCGACTTCCTCGTCGTCGACGTAGAGGTCGCTGTTGCGCGTCACGCGAAACTGCCAGCAGCCGAGCACGCGCATGCCGGCGAACAGTTGCGGCACGAACTCCTGCACGATCGCCGAGAGCAGCACGAAGTCGCGCGCGCCGCCGCCGTGCGGCAGCGGCACGACGCGCGGCAGCGAGCGCGGCGCCTGCACGACGGCGAGCTCGCAGTCACGGCCGAATGCATCCTCGCCCTCGACGCGCACGAGGAAGTTCAGGCTCTTGTTCTGGATGCGCGGGAAGGGCCGCGCCGGATCGAGCCCGAGCGGCGAGAGTACGGGCTCGACCTCCTGCCGGAAATACTCCGCGAGCCATGCGCGTGTCTCGCCGGCCCAGGCGCCTTGCGGCACGAGGCCCACTCCCGACGCGGCGAGCGCGGGCAGGATGACTGCGTCGAGGCAGGCGTACTGGCGCTCGATGAGCGAGGCCGCGGCCGCGTGGATCGCGACGAGCTGCCCGGATATGGGCTGCTCGCCCGGCCCGGCATGCGTCGAGCCGTGTTCCTCGAGCTGCTTCAGGCCCGCGACACGGATCTCGAAGAACTCGTCGAGGTTGCTCGAGGAGATGCACAGGAAGCGCAGCCGCTCGAGCAGCGGCACCGCCGGGTCAAGGGCGAGGGCCAGCACGCGCTCGTTGAACGCGAGGAGCGACAACTCACGGTTGATGTAGTGCGCGGGCGCCTCGAGGTCGGGGGCGTCCACCGCGCGATCTGCGCTAGCGGGCGGCGAGCGCGGGCGCGTGGGCAGGCCTCGCTGCGCGGTCGAGGCCGGCGAGCAGCAGCGCGGTCTGTGCGTGGAAATCGGCGAGCAGCGCGTCGGGCAGCGGCGCGGCGTTCGGCAGCTTCACCTTCTGCGGATCCTTGTACGCGCCGTGCACGCGGTATTCGTAGTGCAGGTGCGGCCCGGTCGCGAGGCCCGACTGGCCGACGTAGCCGATCACCTGCCCCTGCGTGACGCGTTCGCCCGTGTGCAGGCCCCGGGCGAAGCGCGACATGTGGCCGTACACGGTCATCACGCCGTTGGCGTGCGACAGTTCGACGACGTTGCCGTAGCCGCCCTTGACGCCGCGAAATCGCACGCGGCCGTCACCGGCTGCGCGCACCGGCGTGCCGGCCGGTGCCGCGTAGTCGACGCCGCGGTGCGCGCGGATCCTGTTCAGCACCGGGTGGCGGCGGTTCGGGTTGAAGCGCGACGAGACGCGCGTGAATTCGAGCGGCGCGCGCAGGAACGCCTTGCGCAGGCTCCGCCCGTCGGGCGTGAAGTAGCGCGCGTCGCCTTCCGGGTCGACATAGCGCACCGCGCGATACGCACGGCCCTGGTTGACGAACTCGACCGCGAGCAGCGCGCCGTCGCGCAGGTACTCGCCGTCCTGCGACATCCGCTCGTAGGTCACCGTGAACGCATCGCCGCTGCGCACGTCGAGCACGAAGTCGATGTCCCACGCGAACACGTCGGCGATCGCGATCGCGGTCTGGTCGGAGACCCCCGCGGCACGCGCCGCATCGAACAGCGAGCTCGAGATCGTCGCGCCGGTCGTACGCACGTCGCGCTCGAGCGGGTTCTCGATGATGTGCGCGGTGAAGTGGTCGTCCGCCCGGTCGATCCGCAGGCGTTCGCTCTCCGACAGCTGCCGCTCGAGGCCGAGCAGCCGGCCCGCGCCGTCACGGATGAAAGTGAGCGCCTCGCCCGGGTACAGGCGATCGAAAGTCGTGCGCAGGTCGGGCAGGGCGCGCAGCGAGGCGAGATCCGCGAGGCTCAGTTCGAGGCTGCGGAAAATGCGATCGAGCGTATCGTTGCGACGCACGATCACTTCGATCGCGGTGCCCGCGAGCGCGACCGGCGCCAGCACCGACGACTCCGCGGCCTGGGCATCGGCGCGGGTCAGCGCGTGCGCGATCGAGGATTCCGTGACGTCGGCCGCGCCCGTGCCGGGCTCGAAGCTCGCCCAGACGAGTGCGAGCAGCGCGCAGCAGCCCACCTTGAGCGCGAGTGCGCCGGATACGTGCAGGTGGCGCCATTTCAGGCCGCGGTCGAAACGCATGGAAGCCGTTGATCCGGAAAGGTGACGCGACCGTACCCGACCGCGCCCTGCGCGGTCAATGCGCCAGGGCTCATCGGGCGCGTGGCGGGCTGTGACGGCACTCGCGGATCGAGCGTTGTGCGCGACGGACTGCTAGAGTTTTGCGCCCACGGAGTGCCCCGACCATGACTGCCGATCCGAACACCCAGCTCGCCGAGATCCGCCGTGGCGCGGAGGACCTGCTCGTCGAGGCGGAACTCACGAGAAAGCTCGCCCGCGGCAAGCCGCTGCGCGTGAAGGCGGGGTTCGACCCGACCGCACCCGACCTGCACCTCGGGCATACGGTACTGATCAACAAGATGCGCCAGTTCCAGCAGTTCGGGCACGAGGTGATCTTCCTGATCGGGGACTTCACCGGCCTGATCGGCGACCCGACCGGGCGCAATGCGACCCGGCCGCGCCTCACGCCCGACGAAGTGCAGGCGAATGCGCGCACCTACGAGCAGCAGATCTTCCGCATCCTCGACCCGGCACGCACGACGATCGAGTTCAACTCGAAGTGGCTGAGCGTCATGCCGCTGCCGAAGTTCGTCGAGGTGGCCGCCAAGTACACGGTGGCACGCATGCTCGAGCGCGACGATTTCGCGAAGCGCTACCGGAGCGGCCAGCCGATCTCGGTGCACGAATTCTTCTATCCGCTCGCGCAGGGCTACGATTCGGTGGCGCTCGGGGCGGATGTCGAGCTCGGCGGGACCGACCAGAAATTCAACCTGCTGGTCGGTCGCCAGCTGCAGGAGGGCTTCGGCCAGGAGCCGCAGATCGTGCTCACGATGCCGCTGCTCGCAGGCCTCGACGGCGTGCAGAAGATGTCGAAGTCGCTCGGCAACTACATCGGCATCGCCGAGCCTGCGACGGAAATGTTCGGCAAGCTGATGCGCATCTCGGACGAACTCATGTGGCGCTACTTCGACCTGCTGTCGTTTCGCCCGCTCGCGGAAATCGCCGCGTTGAGGCGCGCGGTCGCGGCGGGACGCAATCCGCGCGACGTCAAGTTCGAACTCGCGCGCGAGATCGTCGCGCGCTTCCACGACGCGGCGGCGGCGGAGCGCGCGCAGGCGGAGTTCATCGCGCGCTTTGCCGAGAAATCCCTGCCTGCCGATCTCGAGCCGATCGAGATCGCCGCGCCGGATGGCGGGGGCGTAAAGCTGCCCGCCGCGCTCAAGGCGGCGCGGCTCGTCGCGAGCGGCTCGGAGGCGACGCGCAAGATCGCCGAAGGCGCCGTGCGCATCGACGGCGAGAAAGTGCAGGACCGGGAGCGGCGACTGCCGGTGGGGGCCGACCACGTCCTGCAGCTCGGCCCGCGG
>JBFWQO010000006.1:0-2500 GCA_050249415.1 Steroidobacteraceae bacterium | reverse complement strand
AAGGACGTGGTAGCCTGCGATAAGCGTCGGCGAGCTGGCAAACAAGCTTCGACCCGGCGATTTCCGAATGGGGAAACCCACAGCTTCGGCTGTACGGCATGCTGAATACATAGGCATGTCGAGCGAACCCGGTGAATTGAAACATCTCAGTAACCGGAGGAAAAGAAATCAACCGAGATTCCCTTAGTAGTGGCGAGCGAACGGGGACCAGCCCAGTCGTGGTAATTCGGCGAGTGTTAGTGGAACAGTCTGGAAAGTCTGGCCGCAGCGGGTGATAGCCCCGTACACGAAAGCACGAACCGATGAGCGACAAAGAGTAGGACGGGACACGTGTAATCCTGTCTGAACATCGGGGGACCATCCTCGAAGGCTAAATACTCTCTACCGACCGATAGTGAACCAGTACCGTGAGGGAAAGGCGAAAAGAACCCCGGAGAGGGGAGTGAAATAGAACCTGAAACCGTATGCGTACAAGCAGTCGGAGCCCCGCAAGGGGTGACGGCGTACCTTTTGTATAATGGGTCAGCGAGTTATTTTCAGTGGCAAGGCTAACCGAATAGGGGAGCCGTAGGGAAACCGAGTCTTAAACGGGCGCCACAGTCGCTGGGAATAGACCCGAAGCCAGTCGATCTATCCATGTCCAGGGTGAAGGTCAGGTAACACTGACTGGAGGCCCGAACGAACCACTGTTGCAATAGTGCGTCGATGAGGTGTGGATAGGAGTGAAAGGCTAATCAAGGCTGGCGATAGCTGGTTCTCCCCGAAAGCTATTTAGGTAGTGCCTCGAGTCATTACTCAGGGGGGTAGAGCACTGTTTGGAGAAGGGGTCCATCCCGGACTACCAACTCCATGCAAACTCCGAATACCCTGAAGTACAGCTCGGGAGACACACGGCGGGTGCTAACGTCCGTCGTGAAAAGGGAAATAACCCAGACCATCAGCTAAGGTCCCGAAATTTCGGCTAAGTGGTAAACGATGTGAGAAGGCATAGACAGCCAGGAGGTTGGCTTAGAAGCAGCCATCCTTTAAAGAAAGCGTAATAGCTCACTGGTCTAGTCGGCTCGCGCGGAAGATTTAACGGGGCTCAAGCCGAGTACCGAAGCTATGGGTGTGCGTCCTTCGGGGCGTACGCGGTAGGGGAGCGTTCTGTAGGGCTGCGAAGGTGCACTGCGAGGTGTGCTGGAGCTATCAGAAGTGCGAATGCTGACATGAGTAACGTTAAAGCGGGTGAAAAACCCGCTCGCCGTAAACCCAAGGTTTCCTGAGCCACGTTAATCGGCTGAGGGTGAGTCGGTTCCTAAGGCGAGACCGAAAGGTGTAGTCGATGGAAAGCAGGTTAACATTCCTGCACCAAGCACAACTGCGATGGGGTGACGGAGAAGGCTAGGCGGGCAGCAGCAGTGCTGTTCAAGCCCGTAGGGAGTGTCTGTTGGAAAATCCGCAGGCACATTAATCCCGAGAAGTGAGTACCAGGGTTCTTCGGAACCCGAAGCCGCTGATGCCACGCTCCCGGGAAAAGCCTCTAAGCTTCAGGTTGTGATTGACCGTACCGCAAACCGACACTGGTGGGTGGGGAGATAATCTCCCAAGGCGCTTGAGAGAACTCGGGTTAAGGAACTCTGCAAATTGATACCGTAACTTCGGGAGAAGGTATGCCTCACATCGTCACAGGACTTGCTCCTGGAAGCGAAGCGGGGCCGCAGGTAATCGGTGGCTGCGACTGTTTATCAAAAACACAGGACTCTGCGAACACGCAAGTGGATGTATAGGGTCTGACGCCTGCCCGGTGCCGGAAGGTTAATTGATGGGGTCAGCCGCAAGGCGAAGCTCCTGATCGAAGCCCCGGTAAACGGCGGCCGTAACTATAACGGTCCTAAGGTAGCGAAATTCCTTGTCGGGTAAGTTCCGACCTGCACGAATGGCGTAACGCTGGCCACACTGTCTCGACCCGAGACTCAGTGAAGTTGAAATCGCTGTGAAGATGCGGCGTAGCTGCGGAAAGACGGAAAGACCCCGTGAACCTTTACTACAGCTTTACACTGAACTTTGACCTTGTTTGTGTAGGATAGGTGGGACCCTGTGAAGCGGAGGCGCTAGCTTTCGTGGAGGGGACGTTGAAATACCACCCTGATAAGTTCGGAGTTCTAACCTTGGCCCGTGATCCGGGTTGGGGACAATGTATGGTGGGTAGTTTGACTGGGGCGGTCTCCTCCCAAAGAGTAACGGAGGAGTGCAAAGGTACCCTCAGCGCGGTCGGTCATCGCGCACAGAGTGCAATGGCACAAGGGTGCTTGACTGCGAGACGTACATGTCGAGCAGGTGCGAAAGCAGGTCATAGTGATCCGGTGGTTCTGTATGGAAGGGCCATCGCTCAACGGATAAAAGGTACTCCGGGGATAACAGGCTTATTCCTCCCAAGAGTCCACATCGACGGAGGAGTTTGGCACCTCGATGTCGGCTCATCACATCCTGGGGCTGTAGCAGGTCCCAAGGGTTCGGC
>JBFWQO010000005.1:0-264178 GCA_050249415.1 Steroidobacteraceae bacterium | reverse complement strand
GCACCGTCGTGCTGCTGCACGACGTCACCGAACTGCGGGGCATGGCGCGGCAGATGTCGTACCAGGCGACGCACGATGCGCTGACGGGGCTCGTGAACCGCCGCGAATTCGAGCGGCGGCTCGAGGAGGCCGCCGAGGCGGCCCGCCGTGGCGACGGCACGCACATCCTCTGCTATCTCGACCTCGACCGTTTCAAGCTCGTGAACGACACGAGCGGCCACGTCGCCGGCGACAGCCTGCTGCGCGAACTGGCCAAGATCCTGCGCGATGCGGTGCGCGATTCGGACACCGTGGCGCGCATCGGCGGCGACGAATTCGGCATGCTGCTGCTCGGCTGCCCGCTCGACAAAGCCCGCCAGATCGCCGATGACGTGTGTCGCGCGGTCGCCGAACACCGCTTCGTGTGGCGCGACCGCGTGTTCGGCATCGGCGTGTCGATCGGCATCGTGGAGCTGTCGCGCGAGTCTGGCACGATGGAGGAGCTGCTCGCGGCGGCGGACTCTGCCTGCTACGTTGCCAAGCGCCAGGGCACCGGGCAGGTTGCGGTCTACTCGGCACGCGACGAAGCGAGCGCCCGGCGCTCCGGCGAGCTGCAGTGGCTGCATCGCCTGCAGGCGGCGATCAAGGACAACCAGTTCCATCTCTACCACCAGCCGATCGTGCCTGCGCTCGGCGCGAACGGCACGGGGCCGGCGCTCGAGGTGCTGGTGCGCCTGCGCGACCCGAGCGGCAGCGATGTGCCCCCGGCCGCCTTCATGCAGGCCGCCGAGCGTTACCGCCTCACCCCCTTCATCGACCGCTGGGTCGTGCAGACGACGCTCGTGGCGCTCGGGCGCGGCGCGATCCAGGTGCCGCCCGGGCGCACGGTGGCGATCAACATCTCGGGCCAGACCCTCTCCGATGGCCAGTTCCTCGAGTTCGTGGTCGATTGCTTCGACCGCACGGGGGTCGCGCCCGCGCGAGTCTGCTTCGAGCTGAGCGAGGCGTCGGTCGCGGCGAACCTCGAGCAGGCGCGGCGCTTCATCGAAGTGCTGCACGTGATGGGCTGCCAGTTCACGCTCGACGACTTCGGCGCCGGTGCCGGTTCGTTCCTGAACCTGAAGACGCTGCCGGTCGATTTCGTGAAGATCGACGGCGCCTTCATGAAGGACCTCGGCACCGACAGCGTGAATCGCGCGATGGTCGATGCGATGGTGAAGCTCGCGCGCACGCTCGAGTTCCGCGTCATCGCCAAGGCCGTCGAGGATGAACCCGCCATCGAGGCGGTGCGCGGCATGGGCGTCGACTACCTGCAGGGTTACGCAATTGCGCGTCCCGCGCCCCTGCCGATGGCGGCCTGATCGACGGCGATCCGTCCCGGGCCGAATGCGATCAGCACGATCAGCATGAAGCCCCACAGCAGGTGCTGCGCGAGCGCTGCCTCATAACCGGCCGCGAGCAGCACCGTCCGATACGAGTAGACGGCGAGCGCGTTCACCGCGAACAGCCCGAGCGCGGCCGGCCGGCTCGCGAAGCCGGCGATCAGCAGCAGCGGAAAAACCGTCTCGCCGGCCGCGCCCGCCACTGCCGCCCAGGCGGGCGGCAGCAGCGGCACCTGGTATTCCTCCTGGAACAGGGACAGCGTCGTGTCCCAGTCGGAGATCTTGAGCCAGCCTGACTTCAGGAACTGCCAGGACACATAGAGGCGGCAGGCGAGCAGCAGCGGGGATTGCAGCCAGTCGAGCCAGGCCGTCGCGCGCGCATGCAGTGTCGCGAAGCGCATGGCTATTTCGCCGGTGCTGCCAGACGGCCGCCCATCTTCGCGCAACTGCCTGCGGGCACTTTCTTCCACTCGCGCGGGTCCCTGTCGGTTGCCGCCTGTCCCGCGCAGGCGTGAGCGGCGGTTGCGCAGTCGTTCTTGCCGGCCGCCGCGACGCCGAAGCATTTTTCGGACGGTTCCGCGGCGGAGATCGCCGGTGCGAGGCCGAGGATGAGGAGGCTGCCGAGGGCGGCCGCAAGCACGAGATCCCTTGTCATGTCATTCCACTCCGTTGGTTGTTCCGGACGTGGAAGGAGACCGTGCGGACCTCGCCGTTATTGCATCGACAGGAACCTAGCGGGCGCCATGGCTGACGGCCGAGCGCAGCCGGGCCGTGATCCCGGGGTCCGGCTGCCCGCCGCGGGAGAGGATGGCGAGGGCGCCGCGATCTGCGGGAACGATCACGCCACCATAGCCTTCTTCGTCGAAGCCGACGGGCCGGGCGACGTGCTCGTCGGTGAGCACCATGACCGTGACGGGTCCGGCGTGGGTCTGGAACACCAGGTGGGGCACGTAATTGCCACGGAACCAGCAGCTATGGGCATAGGACACGAGTCCGGCATCCGGCGCGAGCCGCACGCCCGAGCGCGCCAGTACCTGCGCCACCCTGGCCGGGTCGGCCGCGAGGCGGGTCGCCGCCCATGCGTCCGGCTCCTCGCTCATGTGGGCGACGACTTCGTCGGCCAGCGCCGTGCGCGGCAGCGCGAACCAGAGCAGGCCCGCGACCAGGGTCGCGCAGGCGACGCTGGCCGCCAGTGCCCAGCCGCGCCAGGCAGGCTGCTGCGCCGTCGCCTTGCCGCCGGCCCGGGCCGCATCGACATCGATGGCGAGGGCCCGCCGCATCACGGCATCCATGCGCTGCATTTCGCGACGCCAGGCCGCGCACGCGGCGCAGCCGCCGGCGTGCGCCTCGATGGCCGCATCGCTTCGCTGCGGCTCGGCGCCAACGGCGGCCCTGAATTCCTGGCAGTTCATGCCAGTGCCTCGCGGAGCTTTTCGCGCGCGCGGAACAGCCGGGTGAGCACTGCGGGCAGGCTGATTTCGAGGTGCGCGGCGATCTCCGCCGTGGAATAGCCGAACAGCACCTGCAGCACGAGCGGCTCGCGGTAGATCGGTTCCAGTTGCAGCATGGCCTGGCGCATGTCGTCGACCTCGGTGTCCCCGCAAACAGCCAGCGCAGGGTCGCTGCCGGCCTCGAGCGCCGCGATATCCACCGTTTCGTGGCGCTTGCGCTCGAAGCCGCGCGCGAATTCGCGGCGCACGATGGTCAGCAGCCACGGCTTCACGGCTGCCACGTTCTCGAGCGCATCGATCGACTTCCAGGCGCGCAGCAACGACTCCTGCACGATGTCCTCGGCGACCGCGCGGTCGCGGCAAAGCCAGAAAGCGTAGCGAATGAGATCCGCCTTCTGCGGTGCGCACAGCTTCTCGAACTGCCGCTCACGGAAAGTAGACCGGGACATCGGCCGGAATCTTACCTGTAATGTCCGGGCCGCTGGCACGGTCTCCTGTGCGTGGATGACTTTCCCACGTACCAGACAAGGAGTTTCCAGATGTCCGAGCCAGTGAAGATGACGGGTGCCGCGATCGCCACGGCCGCGGCGCTGCTGTTCGGCGCGCTCGCGTTGCCTGCCTCCGCCGCGGATGAAGCCAAGGTGCATTGCACGGGCGTGAACTCGTGCAAGGGCCAGTCGGCATGCAAGACCGCGACCAATGCCTGCAAGGGCCAGAACTCCTGCAAGGGCAAAGGGTTCCTCGAGCTGACGCAGGCCCAGTGCGACGCGGCGAAGGCGAAGGCGGGCGCCGAGGCGCCGATGTGAGCCAGCCGGCGGCCGCGCAGCCGCTGGGGTTCGGCCTCGGGCTGCGGCCCGGGCACTACGACGCGGTGCTCGAAGGCGGGCACCGCGTCGACTGGTTCGAGGTGACCACCGAGAACTACCTGGTGCCGGGTGGCAAGCCGCTGCACTACCTCGAACGGGTGCGCGCGCGCTATCCGCTCGTGATGCACGGTGTCTCGCTCTCGATCGGCTCCACGGCGCCCCTCGATCTGGGGTACCTTCGATCGGTGCGCGAGCTCGCGCGGCGGATCGAGCCCGCGGGCATTTCCGATCACCTCTGCTGGACCGGCGTCGGCGGCGTGAACCTGCACGACCTCATGCCCCTGCCCTTCACCATGGAGGCCGTCGCGCACGTCGCGGGGCGCGTGCGGCAGGCGCAGGACGTGCTCGACTGCCAGCTGATGCTCGAGAACGTCTCGAGCTACGTGGCATGCGCAGACGCCGAGATGACCGAATGGGAGTTCGTCGCGCAAGTCAGCGAGGCGGCCGACTGCCTGCTGCTGCTCGACGTCAACAACGTGTACGTCAACAGCGTCAACCATGGCTTCGACGCGCGAGACTACCTGCGCGCACTGCCCGTCGCGCGCGTGAGGCAGCTGCATCTCGCGGGGCACAGCCGCCAGGGTGGGATGCTCATCGATACGCATGACGCACCCGTGGCCGAGGCCGTCTGGCAGCTCTACGAACGCGCCGTGGCACGTTTTCCCGGGGCCGCGACGACCCTCGAGCGGGACGACCACATTCCGCCGCTTGCGGAACTCGTCGCCGAGCTCGACCACGCACGCCGTCTCGCGGCCAGTGTCCTCGAGGCGGCCGCATGACGGCCCTCGCCGCGTTCCAGGAGGCGCTGCAGCGACGCGTGTTGCATGGCGAGCCGTCGCGCGGAAATCGGCCGATCGAGGCGGGCATCGCCGGCCGGGCGCAGGATGTGGCCGGCAGGCTCGCCATCTACGAGCATGCCTATCGCGCACGGCTCACGGAGGCGCTCACCGCCAGCTACCCGGTGTTGCGCAAGCGGATCGGCCGTGCCGCATTCGAGGCCCTGGCTGCAGACCACATCGCGCGCAATCCACCGGCGCATGCGTCGATCCGCTGGTACGGCGCGGAGCTGCAGCGCGGCCTGCAGGGAATGCACGCCGATCTTGCCCGCTGGGAATGGCTGCTGGCGGAAGTATTCGACGCCGCGAACGGCGCGGCGATGACGGAGGCCGATCTCGCCAGCCTCGCGCCACAGGAATGGCCGTTTCTCGAGCTGCAACTGCACCGGACGGCGAGGACCTACGAATCCACGACCAACGCCGTCGAGTGCTGGAGAGCGGCCAGCGCCGAAGGCCCGCCGCCCGACTCCCGGGATGCGACGCCCGTCGCGTGGGTGGCCTGGCGGCAAGGGCTCACGGTCAGGTTCCGGTCGATGCCGCCGCAAGAGGCGCAAGCCGTGGCACGCCTCGCGGAGGGCATCAGCTTCGCCGAGCTTTGCGCCGGCCTCGCCACCTCGGCCGACGCCGCGGCCCTGCGTGCGGCGAGCCTGTTGAAGGGCTGGATCGGCGAGGGCCTGATCGGGAAGCCGGGGGAGGCGGTGCGCTAGCCGCAGAACAGGCCGCGGGCGACGCAGCGTTGCAGGCTTGCCGCGACATCGAACCCAGGGTCGATGGCGATCGCGGACTCATAGGCCGCGCCCAGTGTTTCATCCCGCTGCAAGCCCGCGAGCAGGGCCAGCTCGGCAGCCGTGATCCGCTCGAGCAGGATGCCGTTCGCGGCGCGCCGCACGAGCACCTGCTCGGCGCCGGCGCCGAGATCCACGCCGCGCACTTCGCCCGGGCCCTGGTGCGCTTCCCAGATGCTGAGCACGGGCCATCGCGATGCGGTGAGCCTCACGGCCGGGTGGACCCTGATGCGTGACCCGGCCGCGTCCGCCGCGGTGTGCGCGCCCAGCTTCGCCAGATCGAGCGGTGGCGCATCGGCGGCCCGCGCCGCTTGCTCGCGCGCCCATTCGAGCGCCGCGACATCCGCGAAATAGGCATGGTCTCCCCCGTCGAAGCGCTGGCGCAGGTAGGGAGGAAAGGGCTCACCGACGTAGTGCAGGTCGCCGCAGGCCGACGGGTGCGCTTGCTGGAACTCGCGCGCGAGGCGCGTGAAGAACGCTTCGCCGCAGAGCGTGGCGATCACCGGGAATTCGAGTGCCAGGGCCTTTTCGAACCCGGTGCGCAGGTTGTTGCGGTAGATCGCGACCCGGTCCGCGACGGCGATGCCGCCCTCGTCGCGGACGACGTCCCGCAGGTCGGCGGGCTCGCCATAGAGGTTGGCGACGAAGCGCCGCTGCAGGTCAGCCAATCGCATCAGCGCGCTTCGCCTCCGCCACGAGTGTGTCGAGCGAGGGCAGGGCGGCATCCCATTCGATCAGCGTCGGCACGGGGCCGAAGCGCCGCTTGGCGCTCGCGTACAGCGCCCAGACCTCGTCGCAGACCAGGCGGTCGTGCGTGTCGATGCGGATCTCCGTGCCGCCGACCTGCGTGACCTCGTGGCCGGCGAGATGGAACTCGCGCACGGCCGCCGGCGGCAACTCATCGAAGTACGATTCGGCGTCGAAGCCATGGTTGCGGGCATTCACGTACACGTTGTTGACATCGAGCAGCAGCGCGCAGCCCGATTCGGCGGCGAGCGCCGCGAGGTAGCCGGCCTCGGTGTACTGCGCGCCCGTGAATTCGAGGTAGCTCGAGACATTCTCGAGGAGCACCTGGCGGCCGAGTGCGTCCTGCAACTCGCTGACGCGGGCGACGAGATGGCGCAGGGATTCCCGGGTGCGCGGCATGGGCAGGAGGTCGTTGGTGTGCCGCCCGCCCGCGTGGCCCCAGCAGACATGTTCGGAGACCGCCCAGGGCTCGATGCGCCGGGCGAGCCGCGCGAGGCGCCGCAGGTGTTCGCGGTCGAGGGGGTCGGCGGAGCCGAGCGCGAGGCCCACGCCGTGCAGCGCGACGGGCCAGCGCTCGCGCACGCGCTCCAGCGCGGCAATCGAGCCGCCGCCGTCGGCGAAGTAATTCTCGCTGTGGGCTTCGAACCAGCCGACATCGGGCAGGCGCTCGAGGACCTCCCGGTGATGCGGCGCCCGCAAGCCGATTCCGGCGCGAGCCGGAACCGGTGCGGTTGCGGCCTGGAAACCGCTCGTCACATGGTCGCGGGGCCGGTGAGCTTGCCGCCCATTTTCTCGCAGCTGCCCTTCGGCACCTTGACCCATTCGGCGGGATCCTTGGCGGTCGTCGCCTGGCCGGCGCAGCTATGGCTCGCCGTCGCGCAGCCGTTCTTGCCGGCCTCGGCGACGCCAAAACACTTCTCGGTTTCGCCCTTTTCGTCACCCGCGTTCGCCGTGGCGAGGGAAACGAGGCTGCCGAGGGCCGCGGTGAGGATGATGGCTTTGGGGGACATGGAGACTCCTTGGCTGTTGAGGGACCCGAAGGGCGAAGCTTAGGGCAAGTGCGCCCATCCTTGCCGTCCGTTCGTCGCTATTTCGCCGCCAGATGGCTGGTGAGGAAGGCGTCGATTTCCGTCAGCAGGGTCTTGCGCACGGCGGACGTGTTCAGGAAGTGGTCGTCGCCCGCCAGTTCCACCAGGCGCACGTTTCCGCCGCTTGCCGCGAGCCTGTCCCGCAAGGTGCGGGACTGTTCGACGAACACGGTCGTGTCGAGGCTCCCGTGCAGCAGGAGCACGGGCACCTTGATGTTCTGCGCATTGCGCAGGGGTGAGATCGCGGCCTTCTCCGCCGTGTCACGGAAGCGGTCGCCCATGTAATCGCCCCAGAACGCGAGCGACATCGAGTCCTTGCCATAGCGCTTGACGACTTCGCTGATGTAACCGGATGGTTCGGTCACGGAATTCACGCCGATCACGCACCGAACGCTTGCGGGGTCGCGGACCGCAACCATCAGTGAGGCATAGCCGCCGTAGCTCGCACCCATCGCGCAGATGCGAGACTTGTCGGCGACGCCCTTCGACACGAGGAACTTCCCGCCGTCGATGATGTCGTCGATCATCGCGCCGCCGAACTCGCCGAAGCCCTTCCTGCGAAACTCGAGTCCGTAACCGTCGGAACCACGGAAATTGGGCTTCAGGATCGCGTAGCCGCGCTGCGCAAAATAGGCCCCCCACCAGTCGAAGGTCGCGTCATCGCGCGCGAACGGCCCGCCATGGGGAAAGAGCAACAGCGGGAACGGCCCGTCTTTCTCGCTCTTGCCGGGAGGCAAGGTGAGGAAGGCTTCGATCTCCAGTCCGTCGCGGGCGGCATATCGGATCCGCGTCGTCGGTGCGATGGGGATGTCGGCGAGTTCCGGCCGCGCCTGGCCGACGGGCGACAGCGCCTTTTTCTTCACATCGAAAACGTAGTAGGTCGCCGGTTCGCCGGGGGCCTCGGCCGACAGGCCGATGGTCGATCGGTCGCGGGACCATGAATCGAAGCGGATGCTCTTGCCGGGAAGGGCCTTGCCCAGTGCGGCGTACCAGTGTTGCAGGGTCGGTTCGATGAAGAACTGGCTACCCTGCTCGCCCGCGAAATGCACGCCGACGATCGACGATGTGGTGCCGTCGTCTATCCAGCCACCGACGTCGACGCCCGCGATTCCCGGGGCGGCCGCGCGCAGCGCCCCGGTTGCGAGGTCCATGAGATAGGGCGCGTAGTTGCCATTCTCCGCATACTCTCCCAGCACGAGTGACTTGCCATCGGCCGCGAGTCCCGCAATCGGGTTCATGGAGGTCGTGATGCCGTTTCGCTCCAGCAGGCGAGTCAAGGTTCCGGCGTCGACCCGATAGACAGTGTCGCGCCGCGCCTTTTCATCGAAGTCGGCCCGGGCGCGGGCAACGCCCTGCGGATCGAGGACATACGCATAGGTCAGGGTTCCGCCGTCCTCGACCAGCTTGCCGTAACCCGTCTTGAGGTTGACGCGAAAGATGCCCGTTCGGGCACCGCCGCCCCCGGTTCCCAGCCGGGTGTCGTTTACCGCGCCGATCTGCCAGTAGGGGGCGGACATGAGTATTTCGTCCGGCGTCGACTCGGGGGCCGCCAGGATGCGCGTCAGGCTCGACGTGTAGGCGGTCTCGCCATTGGTCAGGAGTTGCGCCCCCTCGCGTGTGCGGATGTTCATCGCGAGCGTACGGCTGAAGGTCATGAGCCGCACGTTGTTCGTCACGCTGGTCAGGTCCTCGGTGATGTCGACATCGAGCAGCAGCCACTCGGGGCTGCTCCAGCGGATGCGGTGCAATCGCTGCTCGGGGCGAGGCGCGAATACCTGCGGCGGCTTGTCGATCGCGTCGAGTTCATAGACGCAGGCGGCGCGGCGTCCATTGCGGTCGCACAGGAGGGCGATGTGCCGCCCATCCGTCGCGACGCCCAGGCCTTCGATGGCGTCGAGGCGCGAGAAGCGATCGATCAGGTCGTCCGCGAGCGCGGCACAAGGAAGCGTGGCGGCGGCCAGCAGGCCGGCGATGGCTGCAGCAAAGCGTTTCATGGGAACCCCCGTTCCGGTCTTGCGCCCAGTATAGCGGGGCGCCTTCGTCCGCAAGCGGGGCATCCCGCCCATGAAAAAGGCCGGTGGGCGCAAGCCGCACCGGCCTCGGGTCCTGCTCGCTGCGCGGCCCCTGGGGCGGGACGCGGGCTGCCCTTTACAGCAGCGGCACCAGCAGCAGCGCCACGATATTGATGATCTTGATCAGCGGGTTGATGGCCGGACCCGCGGTGTCCTTGTACGGATCGCCCACGGTGTCGCCCGTGACCGCGGCCTTGTGGGCGTCCGAGCCCTTGCCGCCGAAGTTGCCTTCTTCGATGTACTTCTTCGCGTTGTCCCAGGCGCCGCCGCCCGTGCACATCGAGATCGCGACGAACAGGCCGGTGACGATCGTGCCGATCAGCAGGCCGCCGAGCGCGCGGATGCCCGCGCCCGGTCCCATCAGTGCATTCATGCCGAACGCGACGACGATGGGCACGAGGATCGGCAACAGCGAGGGCACCACCATTTCCCTGATCGCCGAGCGCGTCAGCAGGTCCACCGCACGCGAGTAGTCCGGCTTCGCCTTGCCTTCCATGATGCCCTTGATCTCGCGGAACTGGCGGCGAACCTCGTTCACCACCGATCCCGCGGCGCGACCCACCGCCTCCATCGCCATGGCGCCGAAGAGGTAGGGCACGAGGCCGCCGATGAACAGGCCGATGATCACGGCCGGATCGGACAGCGAGAACTCGATCATCTCGCGGCCGGTCGCGGCGAGGTGCGTCTCGAGGTTGTGCGTGTAGTCGGCGAACAGCACGAGGGCGGCAAGTCCCGCCGAGCCGATCGCGTAACCCTTGGTGACCGCCTTGGTCGTATTGCCGACGGCGTCGAGCGGGTCGGTGATGTCGCGGATCTTCTTCGGCAGTTCCGCCATCTCGGCGATGCCGCCCGCGTTGTCCGTGATCGGGCCGTAGGCGTCGAGCGCGACGATCATGCCGGTGAGCGACAGCATCGCCGTGGCAGCGATCGCGATGCCGTAGAGGCCGCCGAGCGTGTAGGAGGCCCAGATGGCGACGCACACGGCGAGCACGGGCAACGCGGTCGACTTCATCGACACGCCGAGGCCCGCGATCATGTTGGTCGCGTGGCCGGTCTGCGACGCCGCGGCGACTTTGCGCACCGGGCTGTATTCGGTGGCGGTGTAGTACTCGGTGATCACGATCATGAGCGCCGTGAGGCCGAGGCCGATCAGCGTGCAGCCGAACATCGCGAGCGCCTTGTCTGCCGGCATCAGCGACTGCGTGATGAACCAGAACGCGATCGCGGCGATCACCGCCGAGACGATCACGCCGCGGTACAGGGCGTTCATGATCTTGCCGCCCTCGCGCGCACTCACGAAGAAGGTGCCGACGATGGAGGCGACGATGGAGGCCGAGCCGAGCGCGAGCGGGTAGAGCACCGCGTTGATGCCCTGGTCCTGCAGCATGAGGCCGCCGAGCAGCATCGTGGCGACGAGGGTCACTGCATAGGTCTCGAAGAGGTCCGCGGCCATGCCGGCGCAGTCGCCGACGTTGTCACCGACGTTGTCGGCAATCACGGCGGGGTTGCGCGGGTCGTCCTCGGGAATGCCCGCCTCGACCTTGCCCACGAGGTCGGCGCCGACGTCGGCGCCCTTCGTGAAGATGCCGCCGCCGAGGCGCGCGAAGATCGAGATCAGCGAGCCGCCGAAGGCGAGGCCGACGAGCGCGTGCAGCGCCGCTTCACTGCCGATCCGCGGGGCGAGCAGGGCGTAGTAGCCCGCGACGCCGAGCAGGCCGAGGCCGACCACCAGCATGCCGGTGATTGCGCCGCCCTTGAAGGCGACCTGCAGCGCGGCATTGAGGCCCTGGTTCGCGGCCTCCGCGGTGCGCACGTTGGCGCGCACCGAGATGTTCATGCCGATATAGCCCGCCGCACCCGACAGGAGGGCGCCAACGGCAAAGCCGCCCGCGGTGGCCCAGCCGAGCGGGGTGAGGCCGATCACGACGAACAGCACGACGCCGACGAGGCCGATGGTCGTGTACTGTCGGTTGAGGTAGGCCTTCGCGCCGGCCTGGACGGCTGCCGCGATTTCCTGCATGCGGGCATTGCCCGCAGGGAGGCCGAGGACGGAAACGGTGGAGAGAACGCCGTACAGCACGGCAACGACACCCGCGGCGACCGCGAGCCACAGCCACATCGTGGCATCCATCAGGAGACCTCCAGCAGAAGTGTTCTAATCGGCCGGCGCGGGGCGGCGGCCCCCCAAAAAGGCCGCGAACTATACCATACGGGCCACGAACGCCGCCCACAGCACGAACAGCAGCGCCGTGCTCGCCACATAGGTCGCGAAGCGGTGCATGACCCGGTTGTAGCTGCAGTGGATCAGCGAGTGCGCGGCCCGCAACACGACATAAGCCCAGGCGCCGTCGACGAGGAGCGGAGTGGCGCCGCCGACCGAAGTCACCGCGAGGCACAGCGCGTAGAAGAGCACCGGGATCTCGAACAGGTTGCGCAGGTTGTCGGCCGCCTGCGTGCGGGTAAGCGCCGCGGCCATCTCGCGCGACGTGGCGACCGCCTGCGGGCGGATGCGCCGTTCGCGCATTTCGCCGATGCGCTCGAAATAGAGCCGCACCCAGACAATCGCCGTGAGCGCCACCATGGCGGCCATCGGCATCAGCATCGCCGTCGGGGACAGTGCGTTCATGGTCCGTGCGCCTTTCGACCGCCGCGGGAGCCGAGCGTCAGGCGGGCGGTGTCTGCCCCGGCGCTGGTGACGAGTTGCGTGGCGGCCTCGACGGCGCGCCCGGCGAGCGCGCGCGCGCCCTCGCGCAGCGTTTCGCTCCCGCGCACGACGGCGACGTTGCGCTCCATGTCCTCGGCATCCCAACCGAGCGAGTGCGCGACGAACGGGAACGGCGGGAACACGAAGCCGAGCTCGCCGAAGAAGCCGAGCTGCTGGCCGACCACCGCCTGCACGTTGTCCTGCCCGCCTGTGATGATGAACGCCGCGACCTTGCGACGGATCAGCACGCGGTTCGCGGTCGTGATCTGGTTCTGGATGCAGTTCATCCGCTCGGTCATCTTGTAGTAGAGCGAACTGGCGGCGCCCCAGCGGATCGGCGTTGCGACGAGCAGCACGTCGGCCCAGTGCACGGCGGCCTCATAGACGACGGCCATCTGGTCCGCGGCGTCGCGCGCGGTGATCGAGCAGGGCCAGGTGCAGGCCCGCGCGGCACGCGAGTAGTAGCCCTCGCAGGCGCCGAAGGCGAGATCGCGCAGGCGGATCAGCTGCGTCTCGGCGGCAAGGGCTTCGCGCGCATGGGTGAGCGCGACCTCGAGCAGCGCCTCGGAGGTCGAATAGCGCGGGAACCCCGGCTGCATCATGGTCGTCGAGATGCCGGCGACACGAATGGGGCCGGCCGCGCGCACCGGTTCGCGCGCCAGCGGATGGGGCGCGTGGGTCAGGTGGCCGCGCTTCGTGACAGGCTTCGCTGAAACGAGTACGCGCCCGCCTTCTACCTTGACCGCATAGGAAGGGACTCGGTCGGCCTCGTAGCCGGGCTCGCCCGCGCCGGTGCGCCGGTGGAACTTGTATTGGTGCCAGGGGCAGACGAGGAACTCGCCGTCGAGCTGTCCTTGGCCGAGCGGGCCACCGACGTGATTGCAGACGCCCGATACCGCGCCGAACTCGCCGCCGACGCAACTGAGCGCAATGCGCGCCGCGCCGGCCGTCACTTCCCGGAGCGGCTCGCGCGCCAGCTCCGCGGCCGCACCGACGTCCACCCAGTCCGTCGACGGCTCGGGCACCGGCTCTCCTAGAGCTTGTAGTCCGACTTGAGCTTGCGCTTCACCGGCACGCCCTTGATCTTCACGTAGTCCGGCAGGCCATTGCGATACGGCGGGTAATCCTCGCCGGCGATCAGCGGCTCGAGGTAGCGCCGGCAGGCTTCGGTAATGCCGAAGCCATCCGGCGTGATGAACTCGCGCGGCACTTTCTTCTCGACGTTCGCCACGTCGGCGAGCGGCACCGCCTTGATCGTCCACTTGTAGGGCTTCGAGGCCTTGCGGATGATCGCGGGCATGACGGCGTTCTTGCCTTGGAGCGCGAACTCGACCGCGGCCTTGCCGACTGCATAGGCCTGCGCGACATCGACCTTCGAGGCGATGTGGCGCGCAGCGCGCTGCAGGTAATCCGCGACGGCCCAGTGGTACTTGTAGCCGAGGTGCTCGCGCACCATGTTGGCTACGAGCGGCCCGACGCCGCCGAGCTGCGTGTGGCCGAAGGCGTCCTTGGTGCCGGCATCGGCGAGGAAGCGGCCGTCGGCGTAGTGCGCCCCCTCCGACACCACGATCACGCAGTAGCCGTAGTCCGTGACGCACTGCTTCACGCGCTCGAGGAAGCGCTGCTGCTCGAAGGGAATTTCGGGGAAGAGGATGATGTGCGGCGGTTCACCGGCCTTGCGGCCCGCGAGGCCGCCCGCGGCCGCGATCCAGCCCGCGTGCCGGCCCATCACCTCGAGCACGAAAACCTTGGTCGAGGTGCGCGCCATCGAAGCGACGTCGAGCGCCGCCTCGCGCGTCGAGACCGCGACATACTTCGCGACCGAGCCGAAGCCCGGGCAGCAATCGGTGAGCGGCAGGTCGTTGTCGACCGTCTTCGGCACGCCCACGCAGACGAGCGGATAGCCCATCTGGCTGCCGATCTGCGACAGCTTGAGGGCCGTATCCATCGAGTCGTTGCCGCCGTTGTAGAAGAAATAGCCGATGTCGTGGGCGCGGAAGACCTCGATCAGGCGCTCGTACTCGGCGCGATTCTGCTCGATGCCCTTCAGCTTGAAGCGCGCCGACCCGAAGGCGCCCGCCGGCGTGTGGCGCAGGCCGCGCAGGGTGGCGCGGCTTTCCTTCGACACGTCGATCAGGTCCTCGGTGAGCGCCCCGACGATGCCGTGCCGGCCCGCATAGAGGCGGCCGATTCGCGAGCGGTGCTTCAGGCAGGCGTCGATGACGCCCGCCGCCGAGGCGTTGATCACGGCGGAGACCCCGCCCGACTGCGCGTACAGCGCGTTCTTTTTCACGGGTTTTTGCATATTTTGGCAAGGATAGCTCATTTGACCGCGGGGGGATCGCCGGGTACTGTGCGCGGCCCATGCGCATTGTCCTATTAGGCGCGCCCGGCTCCGGCAAGGGCACGCAATCCCAGCGCCTCGTCCAGCGACACGGCGTACCGCAGATCTCCACCGGCGACCTGCTGCGCGCGGCCGTCAAGGCCGGCACGCCGCTTGGCGTGCACGCCAAGGCCATCATGGACGCAGGCAAGCTGGTCGACGACGCGACCATGCTCGGCATCATCCGCGAGCGCCTCGCGCAGGCCGACGCGCAGGGTGGCTTTATCCTCGATGGTTTCCCGCGCACCATCGCCCAGGCCGAAGGCCTCGCGCAGCTGCTCGAAGGGCTCGGCACGCCGCTCGAAGCGGTGGTGCAGATGGATGTCGACTACGGCAAGCTGGTCAAGCGCATCTCGGGCCGCCGCACGTGCACGAATTGCGGTCGCGTGTTCAACATCCACACCGCGCCGCCGCCGGCGACGGGCTGCTGCGCGGCGCCGAATCTCGTGCAGCGTCCCGACGACAAGGAAGAAACGGTCGCGAAGCGCCTGCAGGTCTACGACGAGCAGACGAAGCCGCTTGCCGCCCACTACGCCGCGCAGGGCCTCCTGCGCATGATCGATGCCGATGCGGAGATGGAAGAGGTGACCCATCGGCTCGAGGCTGCGCTGACCGAGCGCAGCGGCGAGGGGGTGGAGGTGGAAGAGGCTACCCGGGCGTAGGGTTGCGTGTTGTGTGATGAGGGTTGCGGGCCAGCGGCGCGGTGATTCATCCGCCTCCTCGCGAATCGGGCGCGCCATCTTCGATGGCGTTCCCTCGAAGCGGGGGCGCTCGGCGCACTGTGTCATCAGACACTGGGACGAAGGCGTACGCCTCGCTCTGACCCCCGCTCCTCGGCGCCCTCCACGCTCGTCCGCGGATGAATCACCGCGCCGCTTGCCGGCCGCTCGCGAAACACAACTCGTTGTCCTTGAGGTTAGGAGCGCAAGGTGAGGCAGCCTTCTTCACCTCAACCAGGCAGCTTGCGTTGGGTAACTTGCCGTGCGCCGGAGGGGGAGCGGGAGTTCCGGTGACGAGCGTGGAGAGCGCCGAGGAGCGGCGATCAGCGTCCGGCGTACACAGGTTTTACAGTCTCTGTCGACACAGTGCGCCGGGCGCCGCCGAGACGAGGGGACCGCCGCAGGCGGCGCTCGACCCGTGAGGAACCGGAACTCCCGCTCCTCCTCCGTCTCACCGCAATCAGCCCACCGTACGTAGCCCCTCGAGCAGCCGCTCCCCCACCACGCTGCGCCGCCATCCGCTCAGCACGGCCACGCCCAGATCGCCCGCAGCGAGCCGTTCGAGTTCGCGGCGTGGGGCGAGCACCTCGGCGCTGATCCCTGTGTCACTGGCCGCCTGGCGCGTGAGATCGGCGAGCCGCTTCACGGTCGCCGTGACAGCCGGATCCGGCCGCTCGCGTCGTGGCAGCGGCGGTGGCGGCTCCTCGATCGCGGCGTCGTGCACGAGCGCGAGCAGCTCGGCGCCCGAACGCTGCGCGACGCCCTGCGGCAAACCGGCAATCGCGACGAGCGCGTCCGCATCCCGCGGCACGCTCGCGACGATCTCCTTGAGCGCCGCGTCGTCGAGGATCCAGCCGCGCGGGCGATTGCGGTCGATGGCGTGCCGTTCGCGCCACGCGGCGAGCGACTTCGCGAGTCGCTGGCGGCCGGGGTCGAGCGCCTGCACGCCCTTGAGGCGCCGCCAGGCCTGTTCCGGATCGACGGCGAATCCTGATGGCTCGACGATCGCCTGCAATTCCTCTTCCAGCCAGGCGATGCGCCCGAGTCCGTCGAGGCGCTCGAGCAGCGCGTCGCGCAGCGGCGCGAGGTAGCGCACGTCGTCGATCGCGTACGCGAGCTGCTCGTCGCTGAGCGGCCGGCGCGACCAGTCGGTGCGCGTGTGCGCCTTGGCGAGCTCGTGGCCCAGTAGCTGGCGCACGAGTTCCGCATACCCCACCTGCGCCGGCAGGCCGGCGAGCGCGGCGGCCACCTGCGTATCGAAGACCGGGCCTATGGGTCCCACCGCGGTCCACAGCACTTCAAGGTCCTGGCGCGCGGCATGCAGGATCTTGAGGGGGCCCTGCGAGCCGAACGCAGGCGCTAGCGGCGCGAGCGAATCGAGCGCGAGCGGGTCGATGCAGGCAGCCTGCCGGGGCGTCGCGGCCTGGAGCAGGCAGAGATCGGCCCGGTAGGTGCGCTCGCGCATGAACTCGGTGTCGAGGCCGATGGCGGGGGTCGCCGCGAGCGCGGCGCAGAATTCGTCGAGATCGCTTGCAGAGGTGATGAGCGCGGTGTTCATGGACATGCGGAACGCTTCCGGAGACTCCCGTACAATCGGTCCGGCATTATGCGAGTCGATCCACGAGCCCGAAAGCGGCGACCGGCATGTTGAGCCTCCTTCGCCTGTTCACCGATATGGCGTTGCTGCGCCGTGGGCCCGAGGAGCTGCCGGCGTCGGCGTTCCTGCTGCTCGGTACGGTCGCGGCGAATTTCCTCGTGAACTTCCTCGTCAGCACGCTGCTGCCGCCGATTCCCGGGCCCTGGCACCTGCACCTCGTGGTCGACATCCTCTTCACGCTCGTATGGTACGTCGTGCTGATGCGCCTGTTTTCGCGGCCGGAGCGCTTCCTGCAGACGACGACCGCCGTGTTCGGTTACCAGACGGTGCTGGCCCCGGTGTGGATCGCCACGGCCTGGCTCGCCGGCCGCTTCCAGGACGACGACGCCTGGCTCGTGCCGATCGCCGTCGTCGGGCTCGGCATGCTCGCGTGGGTGCTCGCCGCGAACGGCCGTATCCTGCGCTCGGCGCTCGGGCAGCCGATGCCGGTCTGCGTGAGCCTCGCGCTGCTGCAGACCGTCGCCGGCCAGCTGGTGCTGCTCGGCCTCTTTCCTCCCGCGGCGTCTTCCTGACATGCATATCCACATCCTCGGCATCTGCGGCACTTTCATGGCGGGCATCGCGGCGATCGCGAAGGCGGCCGGTCATCGCGTGACCGGCTCGGACCGCAACGTCTACCCGCCCATGAGCACCCAGCTCGAGTCGCTCGGCATCCGGATCGTGCAGGGCTACGAGGCCGCGCAGCTCGAGCCGCGCCCCGATGTCGTCGTCGTCGGCAACGTGATGTCGCGCGGCGTGCCGGTGATCGAGGCGCTGCTCGACAGCGGCATTCCCTATGCCTCGGGGCCGGAATGGCTGTCGCGCACGGTGCTCGCTGATCGCTGGGTGCTCGCGGTGTCGGGTACGCACGGCAAGACCACGACGTCCAGCATGCTCGCCTGGATCCTCGAGTACGCGGGCCTTTCGCCCGGTTTCCTGATCGGCGGCGTGCCGGGCAACTTCGACACCTCGGCGCGGCTCGGCGAGGAGCCGTTCTTCGTGATCGAAGCCGACGAGTACGACACCGCGTTCTTCGACAAGCGCGCCAAGTTCGTGCACTACCGGCCGCGCACGCTCGTGCTCGGCAACCTCGAGTTCGACCACGCCGACATCTACCCGGACCTCGCCTCGATCCAGCGCCAGTTCCACCTGCTGGTGCGCATGGTGCCGCCGTCGGGCCGCATCATCGCGAACGCCGCCGACGCGAATCTCGATGCGACACTCGCGCTCGGTTGCTGGACGCCCCGCGAGGGCTACTCGCGCAGCGGCGGGGCGCAGTGGTCGGCGCGCCCGCTCGGCAACGGCGACTGGGCACATTTCGAGGTGCTCGAGCGGGGCGAGGCGTTCGCCACCGTAGAGTGGCCGTTGTACGGGGCTCACAATGTCGACAACGCGCTGGCCGCCATCGCCGCCGCGCGCCATGCCGGGGTGCCGGTGCCGGTCGCCGCGGCGGCGTTGCGCGAGTTCAAGGGCATCAAGCGGCGGATGGAGCTGCGGGGCGAGATCGCGGGTATCCGCGTCTTCGACGATTTCGCGCACCACCCGACCGCGATCGCCACGACGATCGACGGTCTGCGCCGCCGCGCAGGCAGCGCGCGCATCGTTGCCGTGCTCGAGCCACGCTCGAACACCATGAAGATGGGCGTGCACCGCGAGACGCTCGCGGCTTCGCTCTCGGGCGCGGACGAGGTCTGGCTCTACACGCCCGAAGACCTCGGCTGGGACGCGGCCGCGGCGATGGCGCCGCTCGGAGCGCGGGTCCATTGCAGCGCGAGCGTCGATGCGCTTGCGGCGCAGCTCGTGGCGGGGTCGCGCGCCGGCGACCAGCTCCTGATCATGAGCAACGGCGGCTTCGGCGGCCTGCACGACAAGGTGCTGGCGGGTCTTGCCGCGCAGGCGAAGGGCGCGGCATGAACGACGTTACCGTCGCCATGACGGGCGCGTCGGGCGCGCAGTACGGCCTGCGCCTGCTGGAATGCCTGCTCGGGGCGGGGCGCACAGTCCACGTGACCCTGACGCGCGCGGCCCATGTCGTGCTCGCGACCGAGGCCGATTGCCCGGTGCCGGGGCGCGCGGCCGAAGCGGCCCGTTACCTTGCAGATCGTTGCCGTGCACAGCCTGGAAGGCTCTTCGTGTACGGCGAAGAGGAGTGGACTTCGCCGCTTGCAAGCGGCTCGGGCGCGCCGCGTACGATGGTGGTCGCGCCCTGCAGCATGTCGATGCTCTCGGCGATCGCCTGCGGCGCCAGCAACGGCCTCACCGAGCGCGCCGCGGATGTCGTGCTGAAGGAGCAGGGCAAGCTCGTGCTGGTGCCGCGCGAAATGCCCTTTTCCGCAATTCACCTCGAGAACATGCTGAAGCTCGCGCGCCTCGGCGTCACGATCCTGCCGGCGAGCCCCGGCTTCTACCACAAGCCCGCGAGCGTCGCGGACATCGTCGATTTCGTGGTGGCGCGCATCCTCGACCAGCTCGGCATCGAGCAGGCGCTCGTGCCTCGCTGGGGGCGGGACGACTGACACCATGGGCGCGACCGCGGAACTGCCGCTGTTTCCGCTCAACACCGTGCTCTTCCCCGGCGGTCCGTTGCCGCTGCGCATTTTCGAACCGCGCTACATCGACATGGTGCGCCGCTGCACGCGTGAGCGTGGCTCGTTCGGCGTAGTGCAGATCCGCGCCGGAGAGGAAGCGGGCGCGGTCATGCAGACCGCCCCGGTCGGCACGAGCGCCCGTATCGTCGATTTTTACCAATTGCCGGACGGGCTGCTCGGCATCACCTGCCACGGCGAACGGCGGTTCCGGCTGCTGGGCCGCAGGCTCGCGCGCGATGGGCTCAATATCGGCGAAGTGGAGTGGATGGCGCCGCCCGCCGCAGCCGCGGTGCCGCCGCGATATGACTATCTCGCTGACCTGCTGCGCAGCGTCCTGCCGCAACTCGGTGAGCTGTATGAAGACCTGCCGCGCCATTTCGAGGACGCCTCCTGGGTCGGCGCGCGCGTTGCCGAAATCCTGCCGCTCGATCTCGCCGACAAGCAGGCCTGCCTCGAACTCGACGGCGTGGAGCGCCTAGCGCGCCTGGCGCCGCTGATCCGCCGCGAGGCCGACTGAGCGCCCGCGTTCGCGCCTTGCGTAGAAGCGAGCGAGCGCCCAGCCGATCACGGGGATCCACGCGAGTACGAGCCAGCCAATGACGCCGTCGTAGCCCGAGACCAGGCCCTCCCAGGGGTGTCCGGGGCGGCGTTGCGAGATTTCCCGCACGACCGCGATCACGCACACCCAACCCGCGTGCAGCCCGATGCACGCGGCGATGTTGCCGGTGTAGCGGCGCACCACGCCGAGCAGGATGCCGACGCCGGTGAGGCACAGGAAGGCGTCGGCGATGCCGAGCGGCTGTGCGAAGGAGCGCAGCGCGCCGCCGAGCAGGGCGAGTCCGCTCCAGGCGTCGACCTGCGCCGCGGGAATCTTGTAGCGGCCGATGAAATGGGTCGCGGCGTAGATCAGCGCCGTTGCGAGGATCGCGGTCCGCCAGCCCGACTGGCGCGCAATGCCGGTGCACATCGCGCCGCGCAGGAAGGTCTCTTCGATCAACGCCACGACGAGGCCGCTGCCGAGGCCCGCGAGCACGACCGCGGCGAATGCCCCGGGGGGCGGCAGGGGCTTCAGTTCCCGCAGGCCAAACGCGAACAGGAGCGCGATCGCGGGCAGCATCGTCGCAACGCCAAGGAGGATGCCGATGCCCGTCTCGGCCACAAAAGCGGGGCGTTGCAGTCCGTAGCCGAGGCTGGTGCGATCCGCGAGGCCGAGCCGCCGCGCGACGAGGATGAAGCCGATGAGCAGCGCAAGCATGCCGATGCGGTTCGCGACTCGGTGGAAAGGCACGTCGAGCGCCGGCGTGACGAGCAGCCAGGCTGGATACGCGAAGAGCGCGATCGCCGCGAGGCCGGCAACGATCAGCCCGAGGAACCATGCCAGTGCCTTCATGGCCGCAATTCTGCACAAACGCGCGTCATTTCGCGCTCGCTTGTGCGCGGCGCGTTCCAGAGACTGGCTCACGGGTACAGCAGGGAGGTTCCACCATGTCCACTCAGTCCCCGTCCGAGGTGCTCGCTGCGCTCGCGCAAGGCATCGATCCCGCTTCGGGCGAAGATCTCGAGGCCACCGGCATCTGGCGGCAGGCGAATGTCATCGAAGCCTTGCGCGCCGGCGCCGCGGCGCTTGAGGAGCACAAGCCTCATGTGCGCGCGCCGAACTCCGCCCATGTCGGCCAGCCTTGGACCCCGCAGGAGGAGCACGACCTGCTCATGGCGTTTGGCGCAGGCACGCCACTGCCCGACATCGCCTCCCGCCATCAACGATCGCTGACCGCCATCGAGGCGCGGCTCGAGCGCCTCGGCAAGCTCACGGCCGGGCAGCGCGTGACCCGCAACCGGTTCACTGCGGCCTGACGGCGGGATCCTCGCTGCCGGCAGCCACCGGCTGCGGCGCCAAACCGTGGCGCGCGAGCAGCGCGAGCAGGCCGTCGGGCCCCACGAGGTGCATGGCGCCTACCACCACGAGCGTGTCGTCGGACCGCGCGAGCAGGGCTTCGATCCGCGGCAGCCATCGCCGGTTGCGATCGGTCACGAGCGGCCGGTAGAGCGCAGGCAGGCGCTCGTACTCGGCGAGCAGCAGGCGCTCGAGCGCGCGCGTGTCCGCGCGGCGCCACGCGGCAAGCATCGCGTCGAGCTCCGTCGCGATCGTTTCCGCCTCGTCCGCCGTCAGTTCGAGGAAGCGTGCCTGGTCGGGGTAGGACAACCCGTCGAGCATGCCGAGCTGTTCCTCCAGCGTCTCGAGTCCCTCGATCGGCTTGCCGTCCGCGCCCGCCCTCGTGGTGAGCTGCTGCTCGACGCCCTGCGCCGGATCGAGCCCGAGCTTCGTCAGTTGCAACTGGGTGAGGGCGAGGGCGACGGCCCAGGGCTCGAGCTGCGCCACGCTGTCGAGTGGCAGGCCGAGTGCGCGCGCCTCCGCGTCCACCCGCGCGAAGCGCGCGGCGCCGAGCAGCGTGCGCAGGCTGCCGTCGCCCTCGATCCGGCCGTGGGCGGAGACGTACGCCGCGGCGGCGAGCGGGTCGAGATCGTCCATGTCGAGCTCCATCACGACACGCTCGGCATTGCGATAAGCCGTCTCGAACGCGGGCGGCAGCCGGCTGCGCGCGGCATCGAGCACATGCACGGAGCCCGCGAGATAGACCGTGCCGCCGCCGGGGCGGTGGATCGACCAGACGGGGCCTGCGCTGTCCGCAGGCGCGGCCGCCGGCGCGAGGGCCGCCGCGGCGAATGTGGTTGCGGCGAACCAGGCAAGGCGCCTCGCGAACCTGCGGACCAGCCTCATGGCCCGGCAACCCATTCGACCCGGGTCTCGATGCCGCCATTGTCCAGCAGCTCGAGCACGCGATAGGCGGGCGGCCGTGCGTCGACGGCAAAGTCCGCCGAGCCCGGCAGGAACTGGGTGCAGGTGGCGGGGGTCGCGAGCAGGCGCACACCGTGCCGCAGCGTGTCGAGTTCCTGGTGCACATGACCCCAGAGCACGCCGCGCACATTGGAGTGATGATCAATGACCGCGAGGAAATCGTCGCGGTTCACGAGCCCGACCTGGTCGAGCCAGCGGCTGCCCATGTCGACAGGATGATGGTGCAGGCACACGAGCGCATGGCGCGCGCCGGCCGTGCCGAGCGCATGGTCGAGCCGCGCGAGCTCGGTGGGCGCGAGCTCGCCGCTCGCCGTGCCGGGCGTTGCGCTGTCGAGCATCACCACGCGCCAGGCGCCCAGGTCGAAATGCCCGCCGAGCACGAACGGCGCCTGCGCGAGCGCCGCGTGCATCTCGTCCACGAGATCGTGGTTGCCCGGGATGCAATGCACCGGCTTGCCGAGCCCGGCGAACAGGCGGTGGAAATTCAGGTAGCCGCCCGGATCGTCCTGCACGAGGTCGCCCGTCACGAGCAGCGCGGCGGCGTCCCAATGGTGCGCGCGCGCATGCGCCAGCGCGCGCTTCAGCGCAGGCAGCGTGGCGACGCCGCGCAGCGACGCGGCGGCGTCGCCGTAGAGGTGCGGGTCGGTGAACTGGATGAGGCGGGCAGTCACGGCAGGAAATGGTAGCAAAGGCCGGTCCGCGGCCACGGTGATGCAGTTCGTGCGCACGGCGTCGTCATTCGACGACGGTGCCGGCCAGCGCGCACAATCAGGGCACGAGAGTGTGACGCGCACCACGAGGTTCCCGCCATATGACCAATTCGACCATTGCGCTGGGCGACAAGTTGCAGCGCTACCTGATCGAGCACAACTTGCGCGAGCCTCAGGTGCTCGCGCGCCTGCGGCAGGTCACGGCGAGCCTGCCGCAGGCGGGCATGCAGATCGCGCCGGAGCAGGGCCAGTTCATGCAGTTGCTCGTGCGCCTGCTCGGCGCGCGCCGCTGCCTCGAAGTCGGCACCTTCACCGGTTACTCGGCGCTGGCCGTGGCGCTCGCGCTGCCGGGCGACGGTGAGTTGATCGCCTGCGACGTGAGCGTCGAATGGACGCAGGTCGCGCGCCAGTACTGGCACGAGGCGGGCGTCGACGGGCGCATCGACCTGCGCCTCGCGCCCGCGCTCGAAACGCTCGAGGGGCTGCTCGACGCGGGCAGGGGCTCGACGTTCGATTTCGCGTTCATCGATGCGGACAAGGGCAACTATGTCGCCTACTACGAGCGTGTCATCGAGTTGCTGCGCCCGGGCGGCCTGCTTGCGGTCGACAACGCCTTGTGGGACGGGCGCGTCGCGGACCCCGGGGAGAACGATGCCGACACGAACGCGATCCGGGCACTCAATGATCGCGTGCATCGCGACGAGCGCGTGGACGCGTCGCTCGTGCCGATCGGGGATGGATTGCTGTTGGCGCGCAAGCGGGGGTGAGGCGGGCTGCCGGCAGTGTGATGCGGGTTGCGGGCCGGAGGCACGGCGATTCATCCGCTCCCTCGCTATCCGGGCGCGCCCTCTTCGAGGGCGTGCCCTCGGAGCGGGGGCGCTCGGCGCATGATGTAGTCAGAATCGGAAGTGTCGCGTTCGCCTCGCTCTGACCCCCGCTCCTCGGCGCCCTCCACGCTCGTCCGCGGATAAATCACCGCGCCTCCGGCCGGCCGCTCGCAATACACAATTCGCTGCCCTTGAGGAGAGGATCGTTATGTGAGGCGACCTTCCTCACCTCAGCCAGACTGCGTGCGTCGGGTAGCTGGTCGCGCGCGGGAGGGGGAGCGGAGCCTCCGGTGACGAGCGTGGAGAGCGCCGAGGAGCGGCGATCAGCGTCCGGCGTATACAGGTCTTTCTGCGTCTACCGACACAGTGCGCCGGGCGCCGCCGCGACGAGGGGACCGCCGCAGGCGGCGCTCGACCCGTGAGGAACCGGAGGCTCCGCTCCCCCTCCGGCCCGCCGCCCGCCGTCAGTTCAGGCACACCACCAGGTTCGCGTGATACGTGCGCCAGTCGATGGGCACGACGATCGGCCGGGTATCGGGTGAGTAGCCGATCGTGCTCGAGCTGCCGGTCACCACCGACGGTGTGGAGATGATGAAATTCCTGCCGAAGTCCTTGCGGGCATTGCCGGAGAGCGTGTTAGCCACCTCGCCGACGAGGTCGCGCAGGTTCGCGTCGCTCATGTCGGTTTCCTGCATGCGCATCAGCATCACGGACAACATGCCCTTCGGCGCGGTGAAGTACACGACACCCTTGCGCTTGCCGGAGACGCGGATCATGCCGGTGTAGTCGAACACTTCCGGCGGCTTGCCGAGCGCGAGGTAGGGCGTGCCGACCACGGCGGCCTGCTGTACGGCGGTGTCGAAGTACTGCAGGACCGCCGAGACGAACGTGCCGATTTCACCTTGCAGGGACATGGGGTGAGGCTCAGGACTCGATCAGCTTCACGAGCGCGTCGTTCAGCTGGCGCTCGGTGAAGGGTTTGCAGAGAAAGCCGCTCGCGCCCTTCTCCAGGGCCTCGATCGCGGTCGCCTTGTCGGCAAGCGCCGAGATCACGAGGATGCGGATGTCCGGGTCGCGGTCGACGAGCTGTTCGACGCACTCGATGCCGTCCATCTCCGGCATCGTGAGGTCCATCGTCACGAGCGTCGGCCGGGACGACGCATGCAGTTCGAGCGCCTCGCGCCCGTTGCCGGCCGTGCCGACGATCTCGACGTTCGGGATTTCCTGCGAGCGTTCGATCTTGCGGCGCATGATGTTCGAGTCATCGACGATCATCAGGCGATGCGGGCGCACGGCGTTCATGGGCGATCAGGCCGCGTGCGTCGCGGCGCGCTCGCCGGCCGGGGTCGGCAGCTTCATGCGAAAGCGCGTGAACTTGCCGTCTGCGGTCGCGATGCCGATCGCGCCGCCGAGACCGCGTACGGTCTGGCTGACGGCGTCGAGGCCGACGCCGCGGCCCGCGTGCTCCGTCACTTCAGTTGCGGTGGAGAATCCGGCGCGGAAGATCAGCCCGTAGACGGCGGGGCGCTCCAGGCGCGCAGCGTCGGCGGGCGTGACGAGGCCCTTGCGCAGCGCCGTATCGAGGATTTTCTCGAAGGGCAGGCCCTGGCCGTCATCCTCCACGGTGAGCACGAATCCCTCGTTGCCAACGGCCTCGAAGCTGATGCGGACCGCGGCTGTCTCGGGCTTGCTCGCCGCGAGGCGGCGGTCCGGTGTCTCGATGCCGTGCACGACCGCGTTGCGCGCCATGTGGATCAGGACGTCCTTGGCGGCCTTGCGGTAGGAAGCGGGGATCGCTTCGAGTCCGCGGCAGGCGAGCGCCACGCGCTTCGAGTGCGCCGCCGCCGTCTCCTGCACGACCTGCGCGAGCAGTTGCTCGAGCGAGTGGTCGGCCGCGCCCATCACCTGGTCCGCGAGCAGCGGCGGAATGACGGACTTCAGAGTGTCCCCCTTCGGCTGCACTTCGGACAGGCGGTCGGCGAACTGGCCGATGCCGCCGAGATAGGACATCAGTTCATCGAGCTTCACGACGACGGGGATGAAGTCGTTGCCGTCGATGCTCGCGCGCTCGCGCAGCGCGACGAGGCTCTCCTCGAGCTGGTGGACACGCGCGGCGATCGAGGTGAGCGCGAGTGCGGCCGCCTCGCCCTTGACCGTGTGCACCTCGCGGAACACGCCGTTGAGCTTCGCGCGCAGTTCGCCTTCCTCGCGCCCGGGCTGCTTCAGGACGGCATTGCTCTTGCGCAGCGCCATGTCCGAGTCGCGCACGAAGGACTGCAGCTGCGCGGCGGGGACCCGCAACAGTTGCAGCACGAGGTCGAGCTGCGCCTGGTTCTCGGCCTTCGCCTGCTCGAGCTCGTGCGAGATCTGCACGCGGTCGGTGACGTCGGTGACGATGCCGAGCAGGTGTTCGCCCTGGCCGGCGGCGCTCTTCACGCGGCGGAACGCGAACGACAGGTGGCGCGTCTCGACGCCGCCGCCCGCGCGGGTGAACCGTGCCTCGATCTGGCTCAGCGGGTTGACCGTGTCGATCAGGTCCTCGTGCACCTTCTCCTTCCAGAGGAGGTTCACGAACTTCATGGCGGTGGCGAGCGTCTTCGCCGGCACGAGCGGACGCAGCAGGTCCTCGAACGAGCTGCCGTGCACGATGTCCGCGTGCAGGATGCGCGTCAGCGAAGCCGAATGGACGCCGCCGAGCGAGAGGTTGCGGTCGAGCAGGAAGAGGCCCTCACGCACGGTGCCGAGGATGTCGGCCACCTGGCGCTCCGCACGACGGGCGTCCGCGGAGGCGCGGCGCGAGCGCAGCGAAAAGTAGAGCATCAGCGCGAGCAGCAGCGCGGCGACCGCCGCGCCGATCACGAGGAAGGTCCGCAGGCTGCGGCCGCGATCGCCGACCGTGTCCTGCAGGCCCGCAGCGAGGTCCTTGAGTGCCCCGCCGACGTCGCGGTTGGCCGCGGCCTGCGCCGTGAGCGCCTCGTCCACGTCGGCCTTGAGGGCGCGCCCCGTGGCGTTCAGGCGCGAACCTGCGAGGGTATCCGCATAGGGCGAGCCCTTGTGGCGGCCGAGCGCGCCGAGCAGCGGCACGAAGCGCTGCCAGGCGGCGTCGAGGGCACCGCGCACGCGCTGGATGTCCGCGCTCTCGCCGAGGCCGGCGGCCTCGAGGTCGGCGTCGATGCGCACGAGGGCTTTGTCGAAGCCTTCGCGCGCCGTTGCGATGTCCGCCAGCGGCTCGCCGACGAAGGTGCGCGCTTCGAGGCCGCGCTGCGCCAGCGTCAGTTCAGTGCCGAAGTACTGCGGCAGCGAGCGCAGTTCGGAGGCGAGCTGCAATGCGCTCGAGGCGGCCTGCAGCTGCGCGGCCCGCTGGATGCCGAGCGTCAGGAGCAAGGTGAGCACCGCCGCGAAGGAGGTGGCGACGACGACCGGCAGCAGCTGGCTCAGGTCGAAGGAATTGCGCCGGCGCTTCATTTGCGGTCTCCGAGGCGGAAGGCGAGGCGTACCGAACTGCGCGGCAGGCGGGCCGCGTCCTGCTCGCTCACGGCCTCGAAACGCCAGTTGCGCACGGCGGCGATCGCCGCCTGGTCGAACACGCCCTGAGGCGTCGATGCGACGACCTCGATGTCCCGCGTGTGCCCATCCGCGGTCAGGTTGAATTCAACCGTTACCGAACCCTCGACGCCATTGCGCTCGGCCTCCGCCGGGTACTGGGGCGCCGTGCGCCTTTTCGCCTTCGGCATGCGCGGTGGCGGGGCGTCCGTAGTCGCCGCCTGCGTGGCGGCCTTCTCCACCCGCTGCTGCGCTGCCTCTGAGCGCTGCCGGTCGCGCGCGGCCGCCGACTCGCGTGCCGCCTGCAATTCGCGGCGAGCGTCAGCGACTTCGCGCCCGCCGCCGATGTCCGCGCCGGCGGTCAACGAGCGCTCGGCGGCGTCGAATTCGCCCGCGCGAATCGCTTCACGCGCACTGCGCGTGAGCGCCGCCACGTATTCGCGCTGGAAGGCGACGACCTGCGGATCGCGCCGGTCGATCTTCTGCAATGCCGCGAGCCTGGCGCGCGGTCCGTTCGCCGTGCCGTCGAGCAGCGAGTCGCCAGTGAGCGAGGCGCGCGCATCCGCGACGGCGCGCGCGAGGTCTGCGTCCTTCCGGCGCGCGTCGAGGCTGCGCCGCAAGTCGAGCACGGCCGCCTTCTCTGCGCCGAGGCCCGCTGCCTCGTCGATGAGCCGTTCCGCGGCGGCATACTGGTCGGCGCCGATGGCGTCGCGTGCGCGGGCGACCAGCCATTTGGGCCGCGCTGCCTCGAGGTCCTTGCCGAGTGCCACGACGTCCGGGTCATCGGGCGCCGCGGTGCGCAGGCTGCCAAAGAGTTGCTGCACGTTGTCGAGCCGCCCCGCCTTGAGGTCGCTTTGCGCCTGCGAGACCGCCACGGACACGACACGGCGCACGCCATCGGCCGCCTCGGCGTTGCCGGGCTCGTCGGCGAGCGCCCGCGAGTAAAGTTCGAGGGCATTGTTGCCCGCCGGATCGAGGTAGCGGCGTTCGCCGAAAGCGACGCGTGCGGCCGACAGCAATTCCGGCACCGACAGCTCACTGGCTACCGGCGCCGGGGCGGCGGGAGAGGCAGCCGCAGCGGGAGCTGCGTGCGTGGCGGTCGCGGAAGAGGGCGCCGGTGCGGCATCCTTGCCGCCAAGCCACAACCATGTGCCACCGGCGATGACGAGTGCGGCTACCACGATGCCGCCGACGAGGACGATCCGGGTCTTCCCGGACGAGCCCTCAGCGGGCTGCGCTGCCGCGCGGGCCGGCGCAGGCCGGGTGGCGTGCCTGGCTTCGACTTCGAGGGCCGATGCGACGACCTCATTGCTGAGGGCGGCGCGATCCAGCAAACGGGCGATGCTGCCGCGGGACAGGGCGGGTGCCCACTGCCCGTGTGCGGCGGCAGCTGCGATGACGATGATGGCAAACCCCGGGAAGTCAGCCTCGATCGTACGAACGATCTCGGGGGCGTTTGCGAGGCTCGCCGCGTCGATCAGCGCCACGCCGCTGCGTCCGCGCAGCGTCTCGGTCCAGGCGCCGGTGCCATCCGTGGGGCGGGAGCGGTAGCGATCGTCCATCGCCGGCCCGATGCTGAGGAGCAGTTCGTCGTCACAGGTGAAAACGACGACGTCCTTGCGCGACGCGCGGGTCGTCCCACCGGGGCGCTGCGCGGCGGGGAACGCTTGCGCAGCCGAGCCTGAGTCTTGCATCCGGGTAGCCCCTCCGTGCTGTCCACCATCGGGTCAACAAGGCGGGATGGTCCGTCGCCAGCGTGCGACGTGACGGGAGCCATTTCACGGAATGCGGCGGGATTATGTGTCGTGTGCACACCGCGTTCGAGGGGTGCCAACTCGATCACACATGCGGGCGGTGGGATGCCCACGGCGGGCCGGAGGGAGAGCGTGGCATCCGGTGCCTCACGGGTCGAGCGCCGCCTGCGGCGGTTCCCTCGTCGCGGCGGCGCCCGGCGCACTGTGTCGGCAGGCCCTGGAAACAACTGCGTACGCCGGCCGCTGATCGCCGTTCCTCGGCGCCCTCCACGCTCGTCACCAGATGCCACGCTCTCCCTCCGGCGCGCGGCCGGCCATCCAACGCAGGCCGCCTCGCTGAGGTGAGAGAAGCTCAACTCGCATTACGTTCCTCACCTCAAGGAGGTCGACGGACTGCGCGTTGCCAGCTGCCGGCCCGAGGCGCGGTGATTCATCCGCGGACGAGCGTGGAGGGCGCGCCCGGATAGCGAGGGAGCGGATGAATCACCGCGCCTCGGGCCCGCAACCCGCATCATGCAGTCCGCGGCCCCGCTCAATACCGGTAGTGATCCGGCTTGAACGGCCCGTACTCGGCGACCCCGATGTAGGCCGCCTGCTCGGCGCTGAGCTTCGTCAGCTTCACGCCGATGCGATCGAGATGCAGCTGGGCAACCTTTTCATCGAGGTGCTTCGGCAGCACGTAGACCTCGTTGCGGTACTTCGCGCCGTGCGCGAAGAGCTCGATCTGCGCGAGCACCTGGTTCGTGAAGGAGTTCGACATCACGAAGGACGGGTGGCCCGTGCCGCAGCCGAGGTTCACGAGCCGCCCCTCGGCGAGCACGATGAGGCGCTTGCCGTCCGGGAAAATCACGTGGTCGACCTGCGGCTTGATATTCTCCCACTTGTACTGCTTGAGTGCGGCGATCTCGATCTCGCTGTCGAAGTGGCCGATGTTGCAGACGATTGCCTGGTGCTTCATGCGGCGCATGTGATCGTGGGTGATCACGTTGAGGTTGCCGGTCGCGGTGACGAAGATGTCGGCCTTGTCGCAGGCCTCGTCCATCGTGACGACCTTGAAGCCCTCCATCGCCGCCTGCAGCGCGCAGATCGGGTCGATCTCGGTGATCCACACCTGGGCCGACAGTGCGCGCAGCGACTCGGCGGAGCCCTTGCCCACATCGCCATACCCGGCGACCACCGCGACCTTGCCCGCGACCATCACGTCGGTCGCGCGCTTGATCGCGTCGACCAGCGATTCGCGGCAGCCATACAGGTTGTCGAACTTCGACTTCGTCACCGAATCGTTGACGTTGATGGCCGGGAAGGGCAGGCGGCCGTCGCGCTGCAGCTGGTAGAGCCGCTTGACGCCAGTGGTGGTTTCTTCAGTGACGCCCTTCACCTGGGCGAGGCGCTTCGAGTACCAGCCCGGGCTCTGGGCGAGCCGCTGGCGGATCGACGCGTAGAGCGCGGTCTCTTCGTCGTTGGCCGGCTTCGCGATCACCGACGGATCATTCTCCGCCTGCGCGCCGAGCAAGAGCAGCAACGTCGCGTCGCCGCCGTCGTCGAGGATCATGTTGGCGTGCTGTTCGCCCGGCCACTCGAAGATGCGGTGGGTGAACTGCCAGTACTCCTCGAGCGTCTCGCCCTTGTAGGCGAACACCGGCGTGCCGTTCGCCGCGATGGCTGCGGCGGCGTGGTCCTGCGTCGAGTAGATGTTGCACGAGGCCCAGCGCACGTCGGCGCCGAGCGCCTTCAGCGTTTCGATCAGCATCGCCGTCTGGATCGTCATGTGGAGAGACCCTGCGATGCGCGCGCCGCGCAGCGGCTTGGTCGCGCCGAATTCCCTGCGGATCGCCATGAGGCCCGGCATCTCCGTCTCGGCGATGGCCATTTCCTTGTGGCCCCATGCGGCGTCGGCGATGTCACGGACGAAATAGTCGGGCGCCGCGCCCGACGGTCTGGCTACTGCGGTCATGTGTCTGTCTCCGGTAAGGGAGCGCCGTTAGCCATCCACATCGGCCTGAGCCTGGCGGGCTTGCCCCGTCGCAGCGCTCCTCAGGCCGACGCCCGGCCGCCGCGTTGGCGGCCGGGTGAGGGAAAAATCAGGCCGCGCGCACGCGCGCGCCGGCTTCCGCCGCGAGAGCCGCCGCCCTGTCGGTGCGCTCCCAGGTGAAATCCGCTTCCTCGCGGCCGAAATGGCCGTAGGCCGCGGTCCTGAAGTAGATCGGCCGGGCGAGGTCGAGCATTTCGCGCAGGCCATAGGGCGTCAGGTCGAAGAAGCGGCGCACGAGCTGCGTGAGCTTCTCGCGCGGCAGTTTGCCGGTGCCGAAGGTATCGACCATGATTGAAGTCGGCTCGGCGACACCGATCGCGTAGCTCACCTGCACCTCGCAGCGATCGGCGAGGCCCGCCGCGACGATGTTCTTGGCCACATAGCGGCAGGCATACGCCGCCGAGCGATCCACCTTGGATGGGTCCTTGCCGGAAAAGGCGCCGCCGCCGTGGCGCGCGAAGCCGCCGTAGGTGTCGACGATGATCTTGCGGCCCGTGAGGCCGCAATCGCCCACCGGGCCACCGATCACGAACCGGCCGGTCGGGTTGATGTGGAACTTCGTGCCCTTGTGCAACCACTTCTTCGGCAGCACCGGCAGGATCACCTCGTCCATCACCGCTTCGCGCAGCGTCTTCGTCGGGACATCGGGCGAGTGCTGGGTCGAGAGCACGACCGCGTCGATTGCCACCGGCTTGTCGTCCTCGTAGCGCAGCGACACCTGGCTCTTGGCGTCCGGGCGCAGCCAGCCGAGCTTGCCTTTCTTGCGCACCTGCGCCTGGCGCTGCACGAGGCGGTGCGCATAGGTGATCGGCGCCGGCATCAGCACGTCGGTCTCGCTGCTCGCGTAGCCGAACATCAGGCCCTGGTCGCCCGCGCCCTGCTTGCGTTCGTCCTTGCGATCGACGCCCTGGGCGATGTCCGGCGACTGCTTGCCGATCACGTTCACGACGCCGCAGGTCGCACCGTCGAAGCCCATGTCGGAATGGTTGTAGCCGATGCCGAGCACGGTCTTCCTGACGAGCGCCTCGAGGTCGACCCACGCGCTGGTCGTGACCTCGCCCGCGACGATCACGACGCCGGTCTTGATCAGGGTTTCGCAGGCGACGCGCCCGCGCGGATCCTGCGTGAGGATCTCGTCGAGCACGGCGTCCGAGATCTGGTCGGCGATCTTGTCCGGGTGGCCCTCGGAAACGGACTCGGAAGTGAACAAGTAGCTGTTCGACATGCGGCTTCACGATGAAAGGGGCAGAACACGCATTATAACGTCACGGCGCGTACCCGCGCAGCTGTGCCGCCGGCCGCGGCGGGACGCGGGTTTGCCGTTCCCGCCGCGCTGGTGGACAATGCGCGCCCCCTTTTGCCCGCCGGTGCCGCACCCTCGCCATGCCCACTCGCCGTGAACTCGCCAATGCCATCCGCGCCCTCGCCATGGACGCCGTCCAGGCCGCCAGTTCCGGGCATCCGGGCGCGCCGATGGGCATGGCGGACATCGCCGAGGTGCTGTGGCGCGACGTCCTGAAGCACAACCCGGGCAACCCGCGCTGGGCCGACCGCGACCGCTTCGTGCTGTCGAACGGCCACGCGTCCATGCTGCTGTATGCGCTCCTTCACCTGACCGGCTACCCGCTCGGGCTCGACGAGATCAGGCATTTCCGCCAGCTCGGTTCGCGCACGGCGGGCCACCCCGAGCACGAGCCGGATCTCGGCATCGAGACGACGACGGGTCCGCTCGGCCAGGGCTTTGCGAATGCGGTGGGCATGGCGCTCGCCGAGCGCACGCTCGCCGCCGAGTTCAACCGCGACGGCCACGAAATCGTCGATCACCACACCTGGGTGTTCCTCGGCGACGGCTGCCTGATGGAGGGCATCTCGCACGAGGCGGCATCGTTCGCCGGCACCCAGAAGCTCGGCAAGCTGACGGCGATCTTCGACGACAACGGCATTTCGATCGACGGCAAGGTGCAGGGCTGGTGCACCGACGATGTCGCCAAGCGGTTCGCCGCCTACGGCTGGCACGTGATCAAGGATGTCGACGGTCATGATTCCGCGGCGGTCGCGTCGGCGCTGCGCAAGGCGCGCGCGCACAGGAAGCAGCCGACGATCATCCTCGCGCGCACGATCATCGGCTTCGGCGCGCCGAACAAGCAGGGCACCCATGGTGCGCACGGCGAGGCGCTCGGCGCGGGCGAAGTCGCCGCGGCGCGTGCGACGCTCGGCTGGCCGTATCCGCCCTTCGAGGTGCCGGAAGCGATTCGCGCCGAGTGGGATGCGCGAGCGAAGGGCGCGGCCGCCGAGAAGAGCTGGCAGCGGCGTTTCAGGCGCTACCAGAAGGCGTTCCCCGAACTCGCCGCCGAATTCGAGCGCAGGATGGGCTTGCACCTGCCGGCCGGCAGCGCCGCACTGTTCGAGGCGGCCCTCGCGGCGGCGCAGGCGACCACCGCGCCGCAGGCGACGCGCGCGTCGTCGGGCGCCGTATTGAACTCGATCGGCCCGGGCCTGCCCGAGCTGCTCGGCGGTTCGGCCGATCTCACGGGCTCGGTGAACACGCAGCGCAAGGATTCGCGCACGCTCACCGCCGACGAACCGGGCGGGAACTACCTCCACTACGGCGTGCGCGAGTTCGCGATGACGGCGGTGATGAACGGGCTCGTGCTGCACGGCGGCTATCGCCCTTACGGCGGCACGTTCCTCGTGTTCTCCGACTATGCGCGCAATGCGGTGCGGCTCGCCGCGCTGATGCGCCAGCCGGTGGTCCTCGTGTACACGCACGACTCGATCGGCCTCGGCGAAGACGGCCCCACGCACCAGCCGGTCGAGCATCTCGCGAGCCTGCGCGCGATGCCGGGCCTGTCGCTGTGGCGCCCCGCCGATGCCGTCGAGACCGCGATCGCCTGGCGCGCGGCGCTCGAGCGCGGCGACGGCCCGACGGCGCTCGTGCTGACGCGCCAGGCGCTCGTGCAGCAGCCGCGCACGCCCGCGCAACTCGCCGCGATCGCCCGTGGCGGCTATACACTCATCGACTGCGACGGCGTGCCCGACGCCATCGTGATCGCGACCGGTTCGGAAGTGATGGTCGCGGCCGACGCGGTCCGTGCGCTCCAGGCGAAGGGGCGGCGCGTGCGGCTCGTGTCGATGCCGTCGGTCGACCGTTTCGAGGCGCAGGATGCCGGGTGGCGCGAGGCCGTGTTGCCGCGCGCGGTCAGGCGGCGTGTCGCGATCGAGGCCGGTGCCCGCCAGGGCTGGTGGCAGTATGTGGGCCTCGACGGCGAGGTGATCGGCATGGCGACGTTCGGGGCGTCGGGCAAGGGCGCCGAACTCATGGCGCATTTCGGTTTCACGGCGGCGCACGTCGAAGCGGCGGTGACGCGGCTCTACGGCTGACAGGACAGGCAGGAGGAAGCGAAGGTCATGGCAATCAAGGTCGGCATCAACGGTTACGGGCGCATCGGACGCAATGTCCTGCGGGCCCTCTACGAGGCAAAGCGCACGAACGAGATCCGCATCGTCGCGGTCAACGATCTCGGCGATGCGAACATCAATGCCCACCTGACCCGCCACGATACGGCCCATGGCCGCTTTCCGGGCGAGGTGCGCGTCGACGGCGACGCCATGGTCGTCAACGGCGATCGCGTGCACGTGCTGGCGGAACGCGACCCGGCGAAGCTGCCGTGGGGCGATCTCGGCGTCGATTACGTGATCGAGAGCACGGGCCACTTCACCAGCAAGGCGAAGGCGGGCGCGCACCTCGCGGGCGGGGCGAAGAAGGTGCTGATCTCGGCACCGGGCGGCCCGGATGTCGACGCGACGGTCGTCTATGGCGTCAACCACGATGTGCTGAGGGCGGGCTTCGACGTGGTCTCGAATGCATCGTGCACCACGAACTGCCTCGCGCCGGTCGCGAAGGTGCTGCACGACGGCCTCGGCATCGTCGGCGGGCTGATGACGACCATCCACGCCTACACGAACGACCAGGTGCTGACGGACGTCTACCACACCGACCTGCGCCGCGCGCGCTCGGCCACGATGTCGATGATCCCGACGAAGACGGGCGCCGCCTCGGCGCTCGGGCTCGTATTGCCGGCGCTCAAGGGCAAGCTCGACGGTTACGCGGTGCGCGTGCCGACCATCAACGTATCGCTGGTCGACCTGACGTTCACGGCCGCGCGAGCGACCAGCGTCGAGGAAGTGAACGGGCTGATGCGGGCGGCGGCGGCCGGCCCGCTGAAGGGCGTCCTCGCGTATACGAGCGAGCCGCTCGTGTCGATCGACTACAACCACGACCCGCATTCGTCCACCTACGACGACACGATGACCAAGGTGATCGACGGCAAGCTCGTCAAGGTCTGCTCGTGGTACGACAACGAGTGGGGCTTCTCGAACCGGCTGCTCGATGTCGTCGCGGCGTGGTCGCGCGCGAAGTAGGGCGGGCGCCGTGAAGTTCCTGCGCATGGCAGACGTCGACCTCGCGGGCAAGCGGGTGATGATCCGCGAGGACCTGAACGTGCCCGTCGACAAGGGCGTGGTCACGAGCGATGCGCGCATCCGTGCGGCCTTGCCGACGGTGCGCTACGCGATGAGCCACGGCGCGAAGGTTTTCATCCTGTCGCATCTCGGGCGGCCGGCGGAGGGCCACTATTCCGCGGCGGACTCGCTCGCCCCGGTCGCGGTGCGCCTCTCCGAGTTGCTCGGCAAGCCGGTGCCGCTGCGCGAGAACTGGCTGAAGAATGGCGTCGACACCGGCTACGGCGAAGCGGTGCTGTGCGAGAACGTGCGCTTCAACAAGGGCGAGAAGGCCAACGACGAGACGCTCGCGCGGCGCATGGCGTCGATGTGCGACGTGTTCGTGATGGACGCGTTCGGCACCGCACACCGCGCGGAGGCGAGCACGCACGGCATCGCCGCCTTCGCGCCGGTCGCGTGCGCCGGCCCGCTGCTCACGGCCGAGATCGAGGCGCTCGAGCGCGCGCTCGAGAACCCGGCGCGGCCGCTCGTCGCGATCGTCGCGGGCTCCAAGGTGTCGAGCAAGCTCACGGTGCTCGAATCGCTGCTCGCGAAGGTCGACAAGCTGATCGTCGGCGGCGGCATCGCCAACACCTTCCTCGCGGCGACCGGCGTGGCGGTCGGCAAGTCGCTGCACGAGGCGGACATGCTCGACATCGCGCGGGGGCTGCTCGACAAGGCGCGCGCGCGCGGCACCGAGATCCCGCTGCCGACCGACGTGGTCGTCGCGCGCGAGTTCGCGGCGACGGCGCATGCCGACGTGCGCCCGATCCATGACGTGCACGCCGACGAAATGATCCTCGACATCGGGCCCGACACCGCGGAGCGCTTTGCGGCGCTGATCGGCGCGGCCGGCACCGTCGTCTGGAACGGCCCGGTCGGTGTCTTCGAGTTCCCGCAGTTCGGCGAGGGTACGCGCGTGATCGCCAATGCGATCGCCCGCAGCAAGGCGTTTTCGCTCGCGGGCGGCGGCGACACGCTGGCGGCGATCGAGAAATACGGCGTGGCCGACGGCATTTCGTACATCTCGACCGGCGGCGGCGCGTTCCTCGAGTTCGTCGAAGGCAAGACGCTGCCGGCGGTCGCGGCGCTCGAGGCGCGCGCACGCGGCTGATGCCGCGGGGCCGTATGCAGCGCCGCACCAAGATCGTCGCCACGCTCGGCCCCGCGACCGACGACATCGCCGTGCTCACCGACATGGTGCGCGCGGGCCTCGACGTCGCCCGGGTCAATTTCTCGCATGGCTCGCAGGCCGAGCACCTCGGGCGCATCGAACTCGTGCGGGAGGCTGCGCGTCGCGCGGGCAAGATCGTCGGCATCCTCGCCGACCTCGGCGGGCCGAAGATCCGTATCGAGGGCTTTCGCGACGGCCCGGTACAACTCGTCGAGGGCGCGCCGTTCGCGCTCGATCCGCGCCTCGCGGCGGACGCGGGCACGCAGGGCGAGGTCGGCCTCGCCTACCCGAACCTGCACAAGGACGTGAAGGCGGGCGACACGCTGCTGCTCGCCGACGGGCAGATCGTGCTCGACGTCGTCGGCGTCGACGGACCGCGCGTGTCGACCGTCGTGCGTGTCGGCGGCGCGTTGTCGAACCGCAAGGGCCTCAACCGCCAGGGCGGCGGCATCTCGGCTCCGGCGCTGTCCGACAAGGACCGGGACGACATCCGTTTCGCGGCCGCCAACGACATCGACTATGTCGCCGTGTCGTTCGCGCGCGATGCGCGCGACATCCGCGAGGCGCGCGAGCACCTGCGCGCGGCGGGCGGGCATGGCCACATCGTCGCGAAGATCGAGCGCAACGAGGCGGTCCACAACCTCGCTTCGATCCTCGACGAGACGGAGGTCGTGATGGTCGCGCGCGGCGACCTCGGCGTCGAGATGGGTTATGCGGAGATCACCGGGCTGCAGAAGACGATCCTGCACCAGGCGCGCAACAAGTTCCGCGTCGCGATCACCGCGACGCAGATGATGGAGTCGATGATCCAGAATCCCGTGCCGACGCGCGCCGAAGTGAGCGACGTCGCCAATGCCGTCATGGACGGCACCGATGCGGTGATGTTGTCCGCGGAGTCGGCGGTCGGCCGCTATCCGGTCAAGGCGGTCGAGGCGATGTCGCACGTGATCCGGGGCGCGGAGAAATACCAGGGCAGCCATTCGCGCGCGCGCCATCGCACCGAGGGGCAGTTCGGGCGCACCGACGAGGCGATCGCGATGGCGGTCATGTACACGGCGAACCACATGCGGGTGCGCGCCATCGTCGCGTTGACGGAATCGGGCTCGACCCCGCTGTGGATGTCGCGGATACGCGCCGACATCCCGATCTATGCGTTCACGCGGCACGCGACGACGAGCCGCCGCGTGACGCTCTATCGCGGCGTCTATCCCGTGCAGTACGACGTGACGGAGCCCGGCGCACAACACGTGGAGGCCTCGATCTTCGCGCGCTTGCTCGAGCTGAAGCTCGTCGAGGCCGGCGATCTCGTGATCGTGACCTCGGGGCCGCTGAGCGGCGTGGCCGGCGGCACCAACGCGCTGCAGATCCTCAAAGTCACGCGGAACTGACCCCGTGGGGCGATGGCTGCGGCGTCTCGCATGGCTCGCCGTCGTGCTCCTCGTCGCGGCGGTCACGGGCGCGTGGCTGCTGCTCCGAGCCTCGTTGCCGCAGCTCGACGGCACGCTCGCGGTGGCCGGCGCCCTCGCTCCGATTGCACTCGACCGCGACTCGCGGGGCACGGTCACCGTGACCGGGGAGAGTCGCGCGGCGCTCGCCTTCGGGCTCGGCTTCGCGCACGCGCAGGATCGCTGGTTCCAGATGGACCTCGCGCGACGCCTCGCCGCGGGCGAGCTCGCGGAACTGTTCGGTCCGGTCGCGCTCGCGCAGGATCGCAAGGCGCGTCTCCACCGTTTCCGCCGCGTCGCGCGCGCGGTCGTCGCGGAACTCGCGCCGGCGGAGCGCGTGGTCCTCGAGGCCTACGTGCGGGGTGTCAACGAGGGGCTCGCGAGCCTCGCGAGCCGCCCGTGGGAGTACTGGCTGCTCGGCGCGGTGCCGGTGCCATGGCGTGCCGAGGACTCGGTGCTCGTCGTGCATTCGATGTGGTGGCAGCTGCAGTACCACGATTTCGCCGCCGAGGCGCGTCGCGAGGCGCTCACCGAGGCGCTCTCGCGACAGCTCGGACCGGAACGTGCGGCGGCTGCGCTCGCATTCCTGTTGCCCGCGGGCAGTGAGTGGGATGCGCCGGCCGATCCCGCTGCGCCGGCCGCCGTGGCGGCAGCCGTTCCGGGTGCGGACGTCTGGTGGCCCTCGCGGCAGCACCGGGCCATCGCGGCGCTGCCCGCGGCGGACGATGCCCGAGGCATCGGCAGCAACAACTGGGTGCTGGCAGGTCGTCTCAGCGCCTCCGGCAGCGCGCTGGTCGCGAACGACATGCATCTCGGCCTCGACGTGCCGGCCGTGTGGTATCGCGCACGGCTGCGCACGCGCGACGGCCGCTACGACCTGAACGGCGTCACGCTCGCGGGCGTGCCGGCCCTCGTGGCCGGATCGAACGGCCACATCGCCTGGGGGTTCACGAACAGCTACGGCGACTGGCTCGACCTGCGCTGGACCGCGTGCGACCCCGAGGCAGGCACGTGGCGCGCGCTCGACGGTCGCGATGCGCCCTTCACGATCGACCGCACCCGCATCCGCGTGAAGGGCGGACCGCACGAGCGGCTGCGGATCCTCTCCGGCGCCGAGGGTGTCGTGATCGCGACGCGCGAGCGCGACGGCGCCACCGAATGCCAGCTCGCCACCTGGGTCGCGACGCAGCCGGGCGCGACCACGTTCGGCTTCTTCGCGCTCGAGACGGCCACGAGTGTCGGGCAGGCGCTCGCGGTGGCGCCGGCGGTCGGCATCCCGCAGCAGAACATGGTGGTCGGCGATCGCGCGGGCCACATCGCGTGGACAGTGCTCGGCCGCATTCCCGCGACGACGGGCCCGTTGCGCGCGGCGGGCGGCGCCTGGGTCGATCCGGCCGCGCAGCCGCGCATCGTCGATCCGCCGTCGGGCCGGCTCTGGAGCGCCAATGCGCGCGTGGTGACCGGCGCCCCGGCCGTGCTGATCGGCGACGACGAGGACGCGACCGGCGCGGGTTACGACCTCGGTGCGCGTGCGATGCAGATCCGCGACGACCTCGAGGCGCTCGCGGCGCCGGCGACCCCCGCCGACATGCTCGCGGTGCAGCTCGACGACCGGGCGCGGTTCCTCGCGCCCTGGCGGACCTTGTGGCTCGGAGTGCTCGAGGGCGAGACCGGGCGTCGCGCGGAGTTTCGACGGCTGATCGCGGCGCCGATGCCGCGCGCGGACGCGGATTCCGTCGGTTACACGCTCACCCGCGCGGCACAACAGGCGACCGTCGCGGCACTCTGGGCCTCGGTGCTCACCGGCGCAGGGCTCGGCGGCGACGCGTATCCGCCGCCCCCGCAGTTTGCGGCGACGGCCTGGCAGCTGGTCGCGGCACGGCCCGCCCCTTGGCTGCCGCCGGGCTTCACGGACTGGCGCGCGTTCCTGCTCGCACAGGTCGATCGGGCCATCGACGAGCTCGACGACGACTGCGCATCGCTCGCGGCTTGCCGCTGGGGCCGCGCGCGCGCGGTGCGTATCGCGCACCCGCTCTCCGCCGCCCTGCCGTTTGCACGGCGAGTGCTCGACATGCAAGTGCCCCCGCTGTCCGGCGACCAGGACATGCCGCGCGTGCAGACCCGCGCATTCGGCGCCTCGGAGCGTTTCGCGGTGTCGCCCGGCCACGAGGCCGAGGGCTACCTCGAGCTGCCCGGCGGGGCGAGCGGCCATCCGCTCTCGCCGTACTACCGCGGTGGTTTCGAGGATTGGGCGCAGGGGCGGCCGACACCTTTCCTGCCGGGGCCGTCGCAGCATAAGCTCGTCCTGCAATGACACAGGCACGTTTCACCGGATCGGCGCGCTACATCGCGACGCCCGAACTCGCCATGGCCGTCACCGCGGCCGTCACGCTCGCGCGGCCGCTCCTCATCAAGGGCGAGCCCGGCACCGGCAAGACGCAGCTCGCGGAGGAAATCGCCGCGACGCTCGGCCGGCCGCTGCACGAGTGGCACATCAAGTCGACCAGCAAGGCGCAACAGGGCCTCTACGAGTACGACGCGGTGTCACGGCTGCGTGATTCGCAGCTCGGCGAGGGCCGCGTGCACGACATCGCCAATTACATCGTGCGTGGCAAGCTGTGGGAGGCGTTCGAGTCCGACACGCAGCCCGTGCTGCTGATCGACGAGATCGACAAGGCCGACATCGAGTTCCCGAACGACCTGCTCCGCGAACTCGACCGCATGGAGTTTTACGTCTACGAGACGCGCCAGCTCGTGCGCGCCCGTCACCGGCCGATCATCGTCATCACGAGCAACAACGAGAAGGAGCTGCCGGACGCGTTCCTGCGCCGCTGCTTCTTCCACTACATCCGCTTCCCGGACGAAGAGACGATGCGCCGTATCGTCGACGTGCACTATCCGGGGCTCAAGCGCGAGCTGCTCGCCGAAGCGCTCGCGTCGTTTTTCCGGTTGCGCGACGTTCCGGGGCTCAGGAAAAAGCCGTCGACCTCGGAGCTGCTCGACTGGGTGAAGCTGCTCGTCGCGGAAGACATCCCGCCGGAGGCGCTCCGCGCGGACGACACGAAGAAATCACTGCCGCCCCTCTACGGCGCGCTCCTCAAGAACGAGCAGGACATGCACCTCGTCGAGCAGGTGATGTTCATGTCGCGGCGGGTGCGCTAGGCGCACGGCCGGGTCGAGGCCAGCCGGTGCTCGTGCGTTTCTTCTTCGACCTGCGCGCCGGCGGCGTGCCGGTCACGCTGTCCGAGTTCCTCGCCCTGCTCGAAGGGCTCGACGCGCGTGTCGCGACGCTCTCGGCGGAGGACTTCTACCAGTTCGCGCGCGTGTGCCTCGTGAAGGACGAACGGCACTACGACCGCTTCGATCGCGTGTTCGGCGAGCACTTCCGTGGCGCGGAGAAGCTCTTCACCGCGTTCGGCGCGGAATTGCCGGACGAGTGGCTGCGCGCGCTGGCCGAGCGCATCCTCGACGACGAGGAGAAGGCGCAGGTCGCGGCGCTCGGTGGCTGGGAGAAGCTGATGGAGACGCTGCGGCAACGCCTGCGCGAGCAGCAGGGGCGCCACGAGGGCGGCAACCGCTGGATCGGCACCGCGGGGACCTCGCCGTTCGGCGCCGGCGGTTACAACCCCGAAGGCGTGCGGATCGGCCAGGCGGGGTCCCGCCATCGCCGGGCGGTGAAGGTGTGGGACCGGCGCGAGTTCGCCAATCTCGACGATTCCGTCGAACTCGGCACCCGCAATTTCAAGATGGGCCTGCGCCGCCTGCGGCGCTTTGCCCGCGAGGGTGCCGACCACGAGCTCGATCTCGACGGCACCATTGCATCGACGGCGAAGAACGCCGGCTGGCTCGACCTGAAGCTCGTCCCGGAGCGGCGCAACGCCGTGAAAGTCCTGCTGCTCCTCGACGTGGGCGGTTCGATGGACGATCACGTGCGCGTCTGCGACGAGCTGTTCTCGGCTGCGCGCAGCGAGTTCCGGCATTTCGAGCACTTCTACTTCCACAACTTCCCGTACGAGTCGCTGTGGAAGGACAACCGCCGCCGGCACACCGAACGTGTGCCGACCGACCAGCTGATCCGCACCTACGGTCCGGACTATCGCGTGATATTCGTCGGCGATGCGACGATGAGCCCGTACGAGATCACGATGCCGGGCGGCAGCGTCGAGCACTGGAACCCCGAGGCGGGTGCGACCTGGATGCAGCGCCTCACGACGCACTTTCGCCGCTTCGTGTGGCTCAATCCCGAGCCCGTGGAGCGGTGGGATTACACGCCGTCGATCAGCACCGCGCGCGAGCTGCTCGCGGGGCGCATGTACCCGCTCACGCTCGCGGGCCTCGACCTCGCGACCGCGGAACTGCGGCGGCGCGGGAGCCTCAGCCCTTGGCCGCTGCCGCCGCCTTGAGGGCTTTAAGCTCCGTGAGCACGAACTGCGAATGACCTTTCGGGTCGACCTTCTCGAAGTGCTTCGCGATGCGCCCCTGCGGGTCGATGATGAAGGTGTCGCGGCGCGCGACCTCCATGACGCCCATCGCACGGTAGAGCACGCCGTAGCGTTTGGCCGTCTCTTTGGTCGAATCGGCGAGTATCGTGAACGGCAGGCTGTGTTCCTGCGCGAAGGCCTCGTGCGATTTCACGTCGTCGACGCTGATGCCGAGGATCACGGCCCCGGCATCGCGGAACGCGAAGATGTTGTCGCGGAATTCGCAGGCCTGGGTCGTGCAGCCGGGCGTGTTGTCCTTCGGGTAGAAGTACAGCACGACCCATTTGCCCTTCTGTTCGTCGAGTGTGTGCCACTTGCCGTGCTGGTCCTGCAGGCGAAAATCGGGCGCCGGCGATCCGGCTGCGGGAGAGCCCCCGGCGACGGCGGGCTGGCCGGTGGCGGCGAGGACGAGGGCGGCGGCGCACAGCAGGGAGCGGACTGGGTACATGCGGGTCTCCACCTCTACTCGCGCCACAGGGTACGGGCGCGAACCAGTCGATTCTAACAGCCACCCCGGTTGCGCCAGAATGCACACGTGACGAAAGAGGACACCATCATCGCCGGCAGGCCCGTACACGGCCTGATCCTGACCGGCGGCGGCGCCCGCTCGGCCTACCAGATCGGGGTCCTGCGCGCGCTCGCGGAGATGTTGCCGCGCCGCGGCATCCCGTTCCCGGTGCTGATCGGCACGTCGGCGGGCGCGGTCGCCACCGCAGCGCTCGCCGCGGAAGCGCGCCGCTGGCGCGGCGCGGTCGCCTCGCTCGAGCACGTGTGGGCCAATTTCCATTGCAACCACGTGTTCCGGGTCAGCTCGCGGAGCATGCTCGCTTCGGGCTTGCGCTGGCTCGCCGCCCTCCTGTCCGGCGGGGCGCTCGCGACCACGCCCCGGTCGATGTTCGACAACAGCCCGTTGTCACAGCTGCTCGCGCGGAACATCGATTTCAGCGCCATCCGCCACAGCATCTCCTCGGGCATGCTGCGGGCCGTCGCGCTGTGCTCGACCGGCTACACGAGCGCGCATTCGGTGGCCTTCTTCGACGGCGAGCCCGGAATCGCGGAGTGGGCGCGGGCGCATCGCGAGGGGCGCCGCACCGATCTCACGCTGTCGCACCTGATGGGCAGCCTCGCGGTGCCGTTCCTGTTTCCGCCGGTGCAGCTCGGCACCGAGTACTTCGGTGACGGCGCCATGCGCCAGCTCGCGCCGATGAGCCCGGCCGTGCACCTCGGTGCGGAGCGCGTGCTCGTGATCGGCGTGCGCTCCATGAACGGTGCCGGCCTCGGGTCGACCTCGCAGCTGCCGCGCTCGCCGACGCCGGGGCAGCTGTTCGGCTTCATGCTCGACACGCTCTTCACCGACGGCATCTATGCCGATCTCGAGCAGCTGATCCGCCTGAACGCCCTCGTGCGTTCGGCACCCGAAACGGTCCCGGGTGTGCGACTCGTCGAGGCGATGGCGATCTCGCCGAGCATCGATCCGCGCGAGATCGCGGCCAGGCACCTGCACGAGTTGCCGCGCAGCCTGCGCGCGTTCCTGCGCGTGATCGGGGCGAGGGGCGGGGCGGGCCACCAGCTCGCGAGCTACCTGATGTTCGAGTCGGGCTACACCTCCGAACTGATCGAGCTCGGCTACCGTGACTCGGTCGCGCAGCGCGACCGGCTGCGCGCGTTCCTCGTGCCCTGAGCGCGGGCGGGTCAGACGAGGAACACGGTACCGAGGCTGAGCAGCGTCGCAAAGCCGATGCAGTCGGTGAAGGTCGTGAGGATCACGCCCGACGACAGCGCGGGGTCGATCCGCAGGCGGCGCAACGTGAGCGGCACGACGACACCGACGATCGCCGCGGCGAGCAGGTTCATGACCATCGCCGCCGCGACGATCAACGCGATCTGCCACTTGCCGAACAGGGCGACCGTGATCACGCCGACCACGAACGCCACGATGAGGCCGTTCAGCCCCCCGACGGCGATCTCCTTGAGCAGCAGCCAGCGCGCATTTGCCCATTCGACCTTGCCGAGCGCGAGGCCGCGGATCAGCAGCGTGACGGTCTGGGTGCCGGCGATCCCGCCCATGCTCGATACGACCGGCAGCAGCGCGGCGAGCACGGCGACACGCTCGATCGTCCCCTCGAAGTTCGAGACGACGAAGGCGCCGAGGAACGCGGTCATGATATTGACGCCGAGCCACACGAGTCGCCGGCGCGCGGACGGCACGACCGCGGCGAACACGTCCTCCTCGTCGGCGAGCCCCGCCATCGACAGCACCGAGTGCTCGGCCTCCTCGCGGATCACGTCGACGATGTCGTCGACGGTGATGCGGCCGAGGAGCTTGCCTTCGTCGCTGACGACCGCGGCGGAGACGAGGTCGCGGTCCTCGAACAACATCGAGACCTCGTGCGCCGGGGTCGCCGGGTCGATGCGGGGTGCTTCGATGTCGAGGCAATCGCCGACATGGTGCGCGAGATCCTCGGTCAGGAGGCGCGTGAGCGGCACGGTGCCGAGGTACTTGTCGCGCCGGTCGACGACGAAGAGGCTGTCGGTGCCGTCGGGCAGCTCGCCACGCATGCGCAGGTAACGCTGCACCACCTCGATCGGCACGTCGGCCCGCACGCTCACCGTGTCGGTGTTCATCAGGCCGCCCGCGCTGTCCGGCGGCCAGGACAGCACGGAGCGCAGGCGTTCACGGTCGCGCTGGTCCATCGAATGCAGCAGCTGCTGCGTCACGGTCTCGGGCAGGTCGGCGAGCAGGTCGGCGAGGTCGTCGACCGCCATGCCTTCGGTCGCCGCGACGAGTTCCTCTGGCCCCATCTCGTGCATGAGGCCCGCGCGCACGCTGTCGCTCAGCTCGAGCAGCACCTCACCGTCGAGTTCGGGGTCGACGATCTCCCATACGATCTCGCGCTGCGCGGGTGGCAGCGATTCGAGCAGCAGCGCGATGTCCGCCGCGTGCAGCGCATTGACCATGCGGTGCGCGGTGCGCAGGGTCCCCTGGTCGAGCGCGTCGCGCAGCGCCGACAGGCGACCGGATTTCAGGGGTTTGGTTTCGCTGTCGCTCATGGGCGGGAACGCTGGCTGGCCGCGCGTGGGCGCGCGGAGTGTAGCAGCGCCCTGCGGGATGCGCGCGGGAAACCGCGCGCATCCCGCAGGGCGGCGATCAGCGAACGGCAAGCGGCGATCAGCGAATAGCGAATGGCGAACAGCCAGAGGCGCTGGCTGCGCCCCGCGATGGCGCTTGCGTTGTACGGGTTGAAGTCGTGTGGTCGCGCGAGCCCGGACGCGATCGCGCCCTGGCTGCGCCGTTGCCGGCATGCGAGCCGGTCGTTGCGCGCCGACCGACCGGCGTGCACTCGGGCGCGCATGCGCTGCGGGCGATTCTGGCCGTTCGCCGTTCGCCGTTCGCTGTTCGCTATTCGCTGTTCGCTATTCGCCGCGCGCCGCGCGGCGCTCGTCTCCTACGGCGCCTGGAACGCGGCGACGACGCGACCGCCGTCGTCCGTCAGCTCGAGTCGCGAGCCCGTGAGGCGCCAGAGCGCCGTGCGCGCCAACGCCTCGTGGAAGCCCCGCTCGAGGTCCATGCCCGTGGCGCACGCCATCATCGTGCTCGCCATCTGCGTGAACGCGAGTCTCGCACCGTCGGTGGTGTAACCGCCGCTCATGCGATTGCAGCCGGCATGACCCGCGGCGCGCCGATCGCGGGAGTTCAGGACGAAGTGGGGCGCGCGCTGGCCCGGGGCGAGGCGGAAGGGTGTGTCGCCGAGTGCCACGAGTCGCCAGTACGTGTCCTCGAGGGCCGGCGCATCGGGGTGCTCGCAGCTCGCGCCCGACACACGGATGAATTGCTCGACCACCAGCATCGGTCGCGGCGGCCCTTCCATCGGTTCGCGCGTCTCGATCCGGCCGACGAGTGTCGCGAGCAGCGGTGCGCCGGGTGCACCTCGTGCCGCGAGGTAGGCCGACTCGAGCGCGGCATTGTCCTGCACCTGCGCGACCGGCCACTGCGTGCCGCTCGCGCAATCGGCGAATGTGCCGGCATCCGCGAGATAGCGGTAGAGGCCGCGCATGGGTGCGGGCTCCGCAGGCGCTCCCGCCGCAACCGGCCGGGGCGTCTGTGCGCCCGCCCGCACCATCCGTATCTCGACGGGCACATCGCCGGCCGGCAGCGGCGTCGACGTGTCGGAGCTGAACAGCACGTCATCTCCTGCGAGCACGCGCGCGCGGATGGCGTAGCGGTGGGAGGCGACGAGACGCGCCGGGTCGTAGCTGATCGTGAACGCGAACGGCGGCGAGCCCGCGGGGTCCTTGCGGGTGCTCGCGACCACTTCAGCAGGCGCGTCGGCCCTCGATACGTCCTCGAGCCGCGCTTCGAACACCGCATCGGGCGGCAGCGCGATGCGCTCGCGATAGAACGCGGTGCCATGTACGGTCGCGGTCCCGGGCGCGACCGGCGTCACGGCGCCGCAGGCGCACAGCGAACCGAGCGCGGTGACTGCCAGCAGGGCGGCGCCCCGCATGCCCGATCGATGGGTCATTGTAGCCGGCGCGCCTGCAACTCGTTGTGGCGCGCGGTCACGTGCGGATGGTGGGCCGTGAAGCGCTCGACGAGCCGGTTCACGATGTAGACCGAGCGATGCTGGCCGCCGGTGCAGCCGATCGCGATGGTCAGGTAGCGGCGATTGGCGGCCGAATGCTCGGGAATGCGCTTGTCGATGAAGGCGGCGATATCGTCGATCATGCGCGCGACGGCGGGCTCGGCTTCGAGGAAGCGGATCACTTCGGGGTCGCGGCCGGTGAGCGGGCGCAGTTGCGGCTCCCAGTACGGGTTCGGCAGCGAGCGGGCATCGAACACGAAGTCGGCGTCGCCGGGAATGCCGTGCTTGAAGCCGAAGGATTCGAACGTGATCGACAGGCGCGGCGACTGGCGCGACTCGGCGGACTTCAGCACGAGGTCGCGCAGCGCGTGCACGCCCATGCGCGAGGTGTCGATCACCTGGTCGGCCGCGTACATGACCGGCTCGAGCAGGTTGCGCTCCATCGCGATCGCTTCGCGCAGGCCGATATCGGGGCGGGTCATCGGATGCTTGCGGCGCGTCTCGGCATAGCGGCGCAGCAGTTCATCGTCGTTCGCCGTGAGGAACAGCACCTCGCAATGGATGCCGCTCTTCTTCAGTTCGGCGACGAGCTTCGGTACGGTCGCGATCTCCGCCGGCGTATTGCGCGCGTCGAGCCCGACGGCGATGCGTTCGTAGGTGTGGTCGGTGTTGCGTGCGGCGTGCGAGATCAGCGGTGTCAGCAGCGCAGCGGGGATGTTGTCGATGCAGTAGTAGCCGAGATCCTCGAGCATGTGCAGGGCGACGCTCTTGCCCGACCCCGACAGGCCGCTGACGACGACGACGCGCATGCGAGCGTGGCGCTACTGCCGCGTGGTGCGGCGTCCCTCGGCGGCGTGGTGGTCCCGGGACTTTTCCTTGTGCTTCGTCACGAGCCGGTCGAGCTTGTCGACGAGCGCGTCGATCGCCGCGTACATGTCCTCGTCGATCGCGTCCGCGTGGATCGACCCGCCGCGCACCTTCAGCGTGGCCTCGGCCTTCTGCCGGAGCTTCTCGACGGTGAGTACGCAGTGCACGTCGATCACGTGGTCGAAGTGGCGCACGACGCGCTCGAGCTTCTTCTCGACATAGGTGCGCAGCGGCGGGGTGACTTCGACGTGATGGCCCGTCACGGAAAGTTGCATCGTGCTCTCCTCGTATTCGAACTGGTCACTTCGCGGCGACGCGGCGGCGCTCGTTCGACGGCGCGATCCGCATCGCCTCCCGGTATTTCGCGACGGTGCGGCGCGCGACGGGGATACCCTCGGCCGACAGCAGTTCCGCGATCCGGCTGTCCGACAGCGGCGCGGCCGGGTCCTCGTCGCGGATCAGTTTCCTGATCTTGGCGCGAATCGCGGTCGAGGACGTCTCGGCCGCCTCGCCGCCGCCCACGTGGCTCGAAAAGAAATATCGCAGCTCGAGCACGCCGCGCGGCGTGTGCATGTACTTGCCGGACGTGATCCGCGAGATCGTCGACTCGTGCATCTCGATCGCGGCGGCGATGTCCCGCAGGATCATCGGCCGCATGTGCTCATCCCCCTGCTCGAGGAACGCGGCCTGGCGCTCGACGATGGCGCGCGCCACCTTGAGCAGCGTTTCGTTGCGGATCTCGAGGCTCTTCAGGAGCCAGCGCGCCTCCTGCAATTGCGCACGCAGCGTGGCGTGCGACGTACTGCGGCCGAGCAGATTCGCGTAGCCCTGGTTCAATCGCACGCGCGGCAGCGTCGCGGGGTTGATCTCGACGCTCCAGCCGCGGTCGGTGCGGCGCACGTGCACGTCGGGCACCACATACTCGGGCGAACCGCCGCTCACCGCGGCCCCGGGGCGCGGGCGACAGGTGCGCACGAGCGCGAGCGCCCCGGCGAGTTCCTCGTCGGTCACGCGCAGTTCGCGACGCAGCAACGCGAGCTCGTTGCGTGCGACGGCATCGAGGTGGCCCGAGGCGATGGCGAGCGCGGTGGCGAGGCCCGGGGTCGCCGGGTCGAGCTGGCGCAGTTGCAGCGCGATGCACTCGGCGACGGAACGTGCGCCGATGCCGGCCGGGTCGAGCGCCTGCACCGTCGCGAGCACTTCGAGCACTTCCCCGTCGCCGCACACGACGTCCGGCAGCAGTGTCGCGGCGATCTCGTCGGCGGACTCGATCAGGTAACCGTCGTCGTTGATGGCATCGACGATCGCCCGCGCGACGGCGAGGCGGCGGGCATCGAGGTCGGCCACTTCCAGCTGCGCGAGGAGATGGTCCTGCAGCGATGCGTCGGCCGGCTCGGCATAGTCCTGCTGCCGGTCGTCATCGTCCGGCGACCACGACGCATCCGTGGCGCCCGACGGCGCGCTCGACCAGGCGTCGCCCACGATCTCGACGTCGACCTGCGGCGGCTCGTGCTGTGCGACTTCGAGCCCCGCGGCGCGCTCGGCCGGAGACTGGATCGCCTCGAAGATGCCGGTCTGCTCCGGCTCTTCGACCGCCTCGAGCATCACGTTCGATTCGAGCAGCTCACGCACGTGCGCCTGCAGTTCGAGCGCAGGCAGTTGCAACAGCCGTATCGCCTGCTGCAACTGCGGGGTCATCGTCAACGACTGGCCGAGCTTCAGCTGCAGGGAATGCTTCAGCATGGTGGCGGGTAGGGCCGCGCCCAATAAATTGATTCTAAAGGAGTATTCAGGACGACGGCACCATTCACATGCGGAACGTCTCGCCCAAGTACACCTCACGGACTCGGGGGTTGGCAAGGATTTCTTCGGCAGTTCCGGCGGCGATCGCGGTACCCGCGCTGACGATGTACGCGCGGTCACAGACACCGAGCGTTTCGCGCACATTATGGTCGGTGATCAGCACGCCGATGCCCTTGGCGGTGAGCTCGCGGACGATGCGCTGGATGTCGAGCACCGACAGCGGATCGACGCCGGCGAACGGTTCATCGAGCAGCATGAAGCGCGGCTCGGCCGCGAGCGCGCGCGCGATTTCGACGCGCCGGCGTTCGCCGCCGGACAGCGACATGCCGAGGCTTTCGCGCACGTGCGAGATGCGCAGTTCGTCGAGGATCTCCTCGAGCCGCCGTTCGCGGCCCGCGCGATCGAGGTCATCGCGCGTCTCGAGAATCGCGAGCACGTTGTCCTGCACGGACAGCTTGCGGAACACCGAGGCTTCCTGCGGCAGGTAGCCGATGCCGAGCCGCGCGCGCCGGTGCATCGGCAAGTGCGTGAGTTCGACGTCGTCCAGCCGGATGTGCCCCGCTTCGGCCGGCACGAGCCCGACGATCATGTAGAAGGCGGTGGTCTTGCCCGCCCCGTTCGGGCCGAGCAGGCCGACCACCTCGCCGCCCGCGACATCGATCGAGAGGTCGGTGATGATGCGGCGCTTGCCGTAACTTTTCGCGAGGTGCGTCGCCGCGAGCAGCGTCATGGCGGCGGCTCGCGCCGGTTCCCGGACTCATCCTGCGGGCGGATCGTGATGCGCACCCGGCCGTCGCTGCCGGGTTGCTGTTCCGCGAGCACCCGTTGTTCGCGCACGTTGTAGACGAGCTCCGCGCCGCTGATTTCGTTGCGCCCGTCACTGAGCCATGCATCGCCGCTGAACGTCACGCGGTTGGTCGCGAGGTCGTACGTGATCGTCTTCGCGCGGCCGTGGGCATTGTCGGCCGGGCGGGCCAGCTGTTGCTCGAATCGCGCGGGCTGGCCGCTCACCGTGGCAAGGTGCAGCAGGTTGTCGCGGAACGTGACGCGTGCTTCGTCCGATTCGAGCGTGCCGCCGTCGCGGTCGATCCGCACGTTGCCGGTGAACACCCAGGTCGAGCTCTTGAAATCGAGCCCGGTCGCGCGGGCGAGATCGGCCGCAACGCGGGCCGTGCCCTGCGTGATCACGACGTCGCGAAAGACGACGGTATTGCTGCGATAGTCGACGTCGGACGAGGCCGCATCGACGTTGATCGGCAGGTTCGGCATCGCCGCACTCGCCGGCGACGGCGCGGGTTCCGCCGCCTTCTGCGCGGGTGCGGCGGCCGGTGACTGTGCCACCGCACCGAATGCGGCCAGGCCCGCACCCAGCAGGGCGGCGCACGCGGCTGCCCGCCGCCTGCGTGCAGGCATTGCCGGGTTATTGCGCGATGAAGCGGCCATGGACTTGCGATTCTAGCCGAAGGGTTTCCGCCCTGAAGTCGGCCTGCAGGCCCCGCGCGACGAGCCGATGGCCCGACCAGTCGATCGTGACTTTCGCGCCGGTCGAGGCGAGTTCGCGCTTCGTGTCGAATGCGAGGTGCGTCGTCTCGACATGCGCCGGGGCGCCGCCGCTCGCCGGCGTGCCGTCGAGCCGTACCTCGCCGTCGAGCATGATCACATCGCGGCCCGGCAGCACCGTGCCGGTCAGCGCGTGCGCTCGCCAGGAGCCGCCGCGCTGGTCGAGATAGCGCAGCGCGGGTCGCGTCAGCGTGACCGCCGGGTCGTCCGGCGGCTGCTCGATGCGCGCAGCGGTCAGCCAGTAGCGCGGCCGCCCATCGTCACCCGTCTCGATGATTTCGGCATCGCGCGCCGAGTAGCCCGGGTCGGTGTCGGCCACGCGCGCGGTGAGCGCCGTGTCGGGCGGCCGCATCGAGCCGTCGAGGAGCACGGTGCCGAGGATGGCCGCGGCGAGCGCCAGCGCGATGAGCCAGCGGGTCATCGCCGCCGCGCCCGCGCCGCGACGAGGAGGTCGCACACCTCACGCACCGCGCCGTGGCCGCCGCGTGTCCGCGTGACCCGGTGCGCCACACGGCGTGCCGATCGATGCGCCCCGGGAACGGCGAACGAAGTGCCGACCGCGCGCAGCAGCGGAACATCCGGCGTGTCGTCGCCGATGGCGGCGCACTCGGTGAGGGTCATATCGAGACGCGCGCACAGCGATTCGAGCACCGCCAGCTTGTCGACGACCCCCTGGTACAGATGGCGGATGCCGAGCTCGCGGCAGCGCCGGTTGACCGCCGCGCTGCGCCGGCCCGAGATCACGGCGATGCCGACCCCGGCGCGCTGCGCCTCGCGGATGCCATGGCCGTCGAGCACGTTGAAGACCTTCAGGGCTTCGCCGCGCGGCCCATAGTGCAGCCGCCCATCCGTCAACACGCCGTCGACGTCGAGTACGAGGAGGCGAATCGCCCGCAGCGGGCGTGCGGCGCGGCGCACGCCTACATCACTCCGGCGCGCAGCAGGTCGTGGACATTGAGCGCGCCGATCACGCGGCCCGCGTCATCGACGACCGGCAGCGCCGTGATCTTGTGCAGCTCCATCAGGTGCACCGCTTCCGCCGCGAGCTCGCGCGGGCCGATCGACTTGCCGGGGGCGGTCATCACCTCCGCCATGCGCGTCCTGCGCACGTCGAGCGGCTGGTCGAGTACACGGCGCAGGTCGCCGTCGGTGAACACGCCGAGGCCCTTGCCGGTCGCATCGACGATCACCGTCATGCCGAGGCCCTTGCGCGACATTTCGACGAGGCCCTCCTTGAGCCATGCATCCGGCGCGATGCGCGGCACGTCGTCGCCCCGCCGCATCACGTCCTCGACGTGCAGCAGCAACCGGCGACCGAGCGATCCGCCCGGGTGCGAGCGGGCGAAATCCTGCTCGGTGAAGCCGCGCGCGTCGAGTATGGCGACGGCGAGCGCATCGCCCATCGCGAGCGTCACCGTGGTGCTCGCGGTGGGCGCGAGGTTGAGCGGGCACGCCTCCTCCGGCACGCTGATGTCGAGGTTCACCGCCGCGGCGCGCGCGAGGGTCGACTCCGGCTGGCCGGTGAGTGCGATCAGCGGCACACCGAGGCGCGACAGGTGCGGCAACAGCGTGACGACCTCGGGCGTCTCGCCCGAGTTGGAAATCGCGAGCACGACATCGGTGCGCGTGATCATGCCGAGATCGCCGTGGCTCGCTTCGGCCGGATGCAGGAAGAACGAGGGCGACCCGGTGCTCGCGAGGGTTGCCGCGATCTTCCCGCCGACGTGCCCCGACTTGCCCATGCCGGTGACGACGATGCGGCCCGTGCACGCGAGGCACAGCCGGCACGCGGCGGCGAAGCGCGCATCGAGGCGGGCGAGCAGCGATTCGACCGCGGCGGCCTCGATGCGCAGCGCCCGCCGCCCCGCGGCGAGCAGGTCGGCATCGGAGGCGGGGGTCGGCCGTACCTGGCCCGGGGCGGCATTCATGGGCGCCATGATACCGCCCCGGCCCGCAACTCTTTACTATTGCGTGATGCAACCCGACGACATCGCCGAACTCATCCGGAGCGCCCTGCCGGGCGCCCGTGTCCGCGTCGAATCCGACGACAACGTGCACTTCGCGACGCGCGTCGTGAGCACGGCATTCGCCGGCAAGCGCGTGATCGCGCGCCACCAGCTCATCTACGCGGCGCTCGGTACGCGCATGGGCAACGAGATCCACGCCTTGTCGATCGACGCACTGACACCGGAGGAGGCGGCCGCGCGCGGCGTCACCTGACCGCATGGACAAGCTGCAGATCCACGGCGGCACCCCCCTCGAGGGCGAGATCCGCATCTCCGGCGCGAAGAACGCCGCGCTGCCGATCCTCGCCGGCACGCTGCTCGCCGACGGCCCGGTCACGGTCGCGAACGTTCCGCACCTGCAGGACGTCACGACGATGATCGAACTGCTCGGGCGCATGGGGGTCGACGTCACGGTCGGCGAACGCATGCACGTAGAGGTCGACCCGACGAAGCTGCGCGAGGCATATGCGCCGTACGAACTCGTCAAGACGATGCGCGCATCGATCCTCGTGCTCGGGCCGCTCGTCGCGCGACACGGCCGCGCCGACGTGTCCCTGCCCGGCGGCTGCGCGATCGGCGCGCGCCCGGTGAACATCCACGTCGCGGGGCTCCAGGCGATGGGAGCCGACATCCACATCGAGGGCGGCTATATCCGCGCGCGCGCGTCGCGGCTGAAGGGTGCGCGACTCGTGCTCGAAACGGTCACCGTGACCGGCACCGAGAACCTGATGATGGCGGCCGCGCTCGCCGATGGCGAAACGGTCATCGAGAACGCCGCGCGTGAGCCCGAAGTCGTCGATCTCGCGAACTTCGTCAATGCGATGGGCGGCAGGATCCGCGGGGCGGGCACCGACACGATCGTCGTCGAGGGCGTCGAGCGCCTCGGCGGCACCCACTATGAAGTCCTGCCCGACCGGATCGAGGGCGGCACCTATCTCGTCGCGGGTGCGATCACCCGCGGCCACGTGCGCATCAAGAACACGCGGCCGGACCATCTCGATGCCGTGCTCGGCAAGCTCGAAGAGGCCGGCGCGACCCTGCATCGCGGCGATTCGTGGATCGAGATCGACATGCGGGGCCGGCGCCCGAAATCGGTCGATATCCGCACGGCGCCGTATCCGGCGTTCCCGACCGACATGCAGGCGCAGTTCGCGGCGCTCGACACGATCGCAGAAGGCGTCGGCACGATCGTCGAGACGATCTTCGAGAACCGCTTCATGCACATGCTCGAGATGCGCCGGCTCGGCGCCGAAATCCGCCTCGAGGGCAACACCGCGATCATCCGCGGCGTGCCGAAGCTCACCGCGGCGCCGGTGATGGCGACGGACCTGCGCGCCTCCGCGAGCCTCGTGCTCGCCGGCCTCGTCGCCGAAGGCCGCACCGACATCGAGCGCATCTATCACATCGATCGCGGGTACGAGACGATCGAGGAGAAGCTGTCGCAGCTCGGCGCGCAGATCAGGCGAGTGCCGGGGTGAGGCGCGCGCGGCGGGCGAGGGCGCTCGGGCGCGCAAGGCGCGCGGGCGAAGCCGGCGTGTGACCGTCTCCTCTCGGGTCGCGCGCCGCTTCATCCGAAGCGGTGCCCTCGGCGCGGCGGCGCTCGGCGCATCGTGTAATCGGGATCTGAAAGCGAGCGGACGCCTCGCGCGGCTCGCCGCGCCTCGGCGCGCTCCACGTTCGTCGACGCTCACACGCCGGCCTCGCCCGCACGCCCTGTGCGGGCGGTGCGCCCGCGCCCGCCGGGTCTGCTTGTGGTTCAGGCGCGGCTCATGCAGGGGTGCGGCACGTTGCGCGCACCGATCTGCAACGATGCGGCTCCCGGGGCAAAGGTCACCTTGGGCTCGAACGGCACCGGCGTGTCCGGTGTGGAGGTGAGCAGGTTCTGCGCGTTCAAGGTGACGAGATCGCTCACTTCACGACGGCGCTGCTCGGGGCGGGATGCGCCGATCGTGTTCAGGAGCTGTGTGAGGCGCGTCTTGGCCAACGTGCCGTCGCGTGCATCGAGAGCCGCCCGCGCCTGCGCCAACTCACTCGTCAAGGTTTGCGCGAGCGCGGCATCCGCGATCCAGCCGAGCGCAATGGCCCGCTGGAGGTTGTCTCGCAGCAAATCCCAATGTTCGTACGAGCCGGGGAACACCGAGGAGGGACCGAGAGTGAACACGTGATCGGGCAGCTGGTCTTCGATTTCCGCGCCACGCCGGATTTCCTCCTCGGAAATTCCGTCGGGCGACGTCGATACGTAGATCCAGCCCGGAACCAGGGTCATCTCTCGAATGATCGGCGTCGTGAAACTCGTGAGCACAAAGCCGGAACGGCTCTCGCCCGGCGGACAGGTATTGCGCCCCCTCCGTACTTGCCCCTGTGTCCCCGCAAGGAATACCGCGTTGCCCTGGGGCCAAATGTCGCCATACCAACCCGTGGGGGCAGAGGGACCAACCGGAACCATGATCGCCGCATCGGGGGGCAACTTCTGCAGCAACTCGCTGAACGTCCGGTTGCCTGTCACGAAATCGACGACCAGTGCGCCGTGATCGCCGTACGCCGGGCCGGAGCTGCGTATATCCACCTGAATGTCATCGATACTTCCGGTATTGGCCGCGGGATTGTTCACGGTGTAGTTGTACTGATACGCAGCGTCTGCAGCTGAATAAGAAACCACGGCATCGACGGTTACATTTCTCAGCACCGGAATGGGCAGCGCGCCGTCCAGCTGACTCCACGTAGCGTTGCTCATCAGCAGTAGAACGATGCCGATCGCCGATAACTTCGGGGCACGCCGGCTCCATCTTGTCATCTCGCACTCCCTATCGTCAGAAGTCGATGTGCTTGAAACCGTGCTTTTCACAGTACAGGTAAGGCCGCGCACGGCCATTGGCTGACTTCTGGACGGCCCACGCGAGCGAAACGTCGTCCTCGCAATACGAGAACGACCCGTCAACATTCTGCCGATTGATATCCGAATCCAAGCCATCTCTGTGTGTATCGTGCGGTGGCTGCCAGTTGGAATTGATGTCAAAGAGCCCTCCCGCTGGAAGGCTGAGATCATTGACGCTGAGCTTGCTGCCCTCAGCAGAATGATAGTACCCCGCGATTTCGAGCAACTTCCGAAGCGTCCCAGACGTGCCGTTGGTGCCATCCGGATGCTCGGCGACTCCTCCCCGGATCACCTGATAGTCGGTTCCGGTAGGCGGCAACGGTTCGAGTCCCGGAATGCCGACGTCGATGACCGCGTAGGTGAGCAGCGTTCGCCCGGCGGGATCGAGAAAGCAGAAGAACTGACCGGGCGGCGCGGTAATGGTCATGTCGACCGCGAGCCGGCCCGACACCTGCGGTGCGGGATGCCGGAGAACCGCTTGCTGGAACGGCGGGACTTCCTGCGTCTGCCCGCTGACGCGAAGGGGACTGCTGTCCGCGTCACGCGGATAGAGCACCGCTCCGCCGGGGTTGCGGGAATCCGCGAGCACCAGGGGTCGAACACCGGTGTGGCCGACATGGCCACCATTGTTTCCCGGGTCGGACTCGGGATACGCCAGTCCGACGACCTTGTAGGTGAACGCGCAGTTGGCGAAGTCGCCGGTGAACACGCTGTAGCAGCCCAGGACTGCGGTAATGGCGGAGTAACCCGCGGGCGACGCCGGCGACGGGCGCGCCGAGACATAGTCGGAGTCCGCGCACTCCGCGTGTGCGCTCGCGCCCCACCATGGTCCACAGGCAATCAGCGTAATTCCGACATAGAGGCGTTCGCGGATGATTCGCACCTTGCCGCCTTCCGTGTGGGCCGAAGATGTCATGTTTATATACTAACCCCCCCCTCCGGGCCAACTATCCACATCGAATTCCTCCTCGAAGCGCCCGGGAACACAGCTTCGACACCTGATCAGCGCACACAGGCTGACGGCGCGGGGGCGTGGCCACACGTCCGGTAACGAGCGTGGAGAGCGCCGAGGAGCGGCGAGCTGCGCGAGGCGTCCGCTCTTCATCCGGATTCCGATGACACGATGCGCCGAGCGCCGCCGCGACGAGGGAACACCGCCGGCAGGCGGTGCGCTCGACCCGCGAGGCGCCGGACGTGTGGGTGCGCCCCCGCGCCGCCAACGTGCGATGCCGGACGTGTGGCCACGCCCCCGCGCCGCGTGCCTGCGCTACTGCGTACGCCGCTCCGTCACCTTGACAGACACCCGCACGGCCCCCGCCGCCCGCACGATCCCGAGCTCGAGCGTGTCCCCCGGTTTCGCCGCGGCGATGCGGGTCAGCGCATCCTGCTGGCTGTGAACGGCATGGCCGGCGACGCTCGTGACGATGTCGCCGGGACGCAGGCCCGCGGCGACGGCGGGGCTCCCCGCGATCAGGTTCGTGATCACGATGCCCGCACGCGGCAGACCTAGCGCCCGCGCCTGGTTTGCATCGACCTCCGCGAGAACGACGCCGATCGAGCCGCGGATCACGCGGCCGTGGTCGAGGATTTCGCGGGTCACTCCGCGCACGAGGTTGACCGGGATCGCAAAGCCGATGCCCTCGATGCCGAGGTTCTTCGCGAGCACGGCGGTGTTGATGCCGACCAGTTCGCCGCTGGAATTGATGAGCGCTCCGCCCGAGTTGCCGAAATTGATCGGCGCGTCGGTCTGGATGAAGTTCTCGAAGGTCGCGACGCCGAGCTGGCCGCGGCCGGTGGCGCTCACGATGCCCTGGGTCACCGATTGCGCGAGGCCGAGCGGGTTGCCGATCGCGAGCACCACGTCGCCGACCCGCAGCTGGTCGGAGCGCCCGAGCGGCATGACCGGCATGTGGCCGAGCTGCACGCGGAGCACCGCGAGGTCGGTGTCGGGATCGCGGCCGACGACGCTCGCCTCCGCCTGCCGGCCGTCGGCGAGCTGCACGCTGACGCGTTCGGCATTGTCGATCACGTGGTGGTTGGTGACGATGTGGCCGGCCGTATCGATCACGACGCCCGAGCCGAGCGTCTGCTCGATCCGCTGCCGGTAGCGCGGCATGGCATCCCCGAACAGTTCGGCGAGTGTCGTCGGCGGCAGCCGTTCCTTCACGACGCGCTCGGAATAGATGTTGGCGACGGCCGGCGCGGCGCGGGCGACGGCATCGGCATAGCTGGCCACCGCCTCGGGTGCCGGCGCTGTCGACGCGGCCGGTGCGGCGCCCGGCGTCGTGGCGGGCAGCGGCTCCCGTAGCAGGTCGGGTCGCACGAACACGATCACGAACGCGAGCGCGAGGCCCCCGACGACCGATCCTGCGAGAAATACGAATGCGCGGCCGAGTCTCTGCCGGGTCATGCCTGTGTATAATGCGCCGCTTCCCGGGGCACGTCACAAGGTTTTCCCGCGCAGCAAGCGCAGGTCCCGGGGGATGTGTGGAGACTCTTCGATGACCGACATATCGGTAGCCGATGATCAGGAAGTCGATCACAGCCGGCGCAGGTTCCTGACGGCCGCCACCGTCGCTACCGGCGCGGTGGGCACCGGATTCGCGATCACGCCGTTCCTGCTGTCCTGGTTGCCTTCGGAACGCGCGCGCGCGCTCGGTGCGCCGACCGAAGTGGACATCGCGAAGATCGAACCCGGCCAGATGGTCGTGACCAGCTGGCGCAAGCAGGCGATCTATGTCGTGCACCGCACGCCTGAAATGGTCGCGACGCTGCCGCGGAACGATTCGCAGCTGAAGGACCCGACCTCGTCGAAATCCAGCCAGCCGGAGTATGCGCAGAACGAGATGCGCTCGATCAAGCCCGATTATCTCGTGCTGGTCGGCATCTGCACGCACCTCGGCTGCCTGCCGAAACAACACTTCGAGCGCGGCGACAAGTCGCTCGGCGCCGACTGGCCCGGCGGCTTTTTCTGCCCCTGCCACGGTTCGAAGTTCGACATGGCCGGCCGTGTATTCGAAGGTTCGCCCGCCTCGGCGAATCTGGTCGTACCGCCGTACGAGTTCCGTGGCGACACCCTCGTGATCGGTGTCGACGGGCAGAAAGGAGTTGCGTGATGGGGGACGCCGCCAACAGCGCCGCCGGAAGCGCCGCAGCCCGGGGCGGGTTCCGCGCCTGGCTCAACAAGCGCCTGCCGGTCGACGAGTTCGTGCAGAGCCAGCTCGTCGGCTACTACGCGCCGAAGAACTTCAACGTCTGGTACTTCTTCGGTTCGCTCGCGCTCCTCGTGTTCGTGATCCAGATCGTCACGGGCATCTTCCTCACGATGAACTACAAGCCGGGCGAGTTGACCGCGTTCGACTCGGTCGAGTACATCATGCGCGAGGTCGAGTGGGGCTGGCTGATCCGCTACATGCACTCGACGGGTGCCTCGCTGTTCTTCGTCGTCGTGTACCTGCACATGTACCGCGCGCTGATGTACGGCTCGTACAAGGCGCCGCGCGAGCTGCTGTGGCTGTTCGGCATGTGCATCTACCTCGCGCTGATGGCCGAGGCGTTCTTCGGCTACGTGCTGCCATGGGGCAACATGTCCTTCTGGGGCGCGCAGGTGATCGTGAATCTCTTCGGCACGATTCCGGGCATCGGGCCCGGGCTCGTCGAGTGGATCCGCGGCGATTACGGCATCGCCGACGCGACGCTGAACCGGTTCTTCGCGCTGCACGTGATCGCGCTGCCGCTCGCGCTCGCGCTGCTCATCGTGCTGCATCTGGTCGCGCTGCGCCAGACGGGCTCGAACAACCCCGACGGCATCGAGATCAAGGCGAAGCTCGGCGCGAACGGCAAGCCGCTCGACGGTATTCCGTTCCACCCGTACTACACGTTGAAGGACATCGTCGGCATCGGCGTGTTCCTGATGATCTTCGCGATCATCGTGTTTTTCGTACCGACGTTCGGCGGGCTGTTCCTCGAGGGGCCCAATTTCACGCCGGCGAACGCGCTCTCGACACCCGAGCACATCGCGCCGGTGTGGTACTTCACGCCGTTCTACGCGATCCTGCGCGCCGTCCCCGACCAGCGCCTCGGCGCGTTGCTGATGGGACTGGCGGTGCTCGTCTACCTGTTCCTGCCCTGGCTCGACCGCAGCCCGGTGAAATCGATCCGCTACCGCGGCTGGATCTGGAAACTCGCGCTCGCGGTGTTCACCGTGTCGTTCCTCGCGCTGATGTATCTCGGGTTGCAGCCCGCCGAGGGCCGCTACGTGACGCTCGCGCGCATATTCACGACCACGTACTTCGCGTTCTTCGTGCTGATGCCGTTGTACACGCGCATCGACCCGGTCAAGCCCGTGCCGGAGAGGGTCACCTATCATGCGTAAGCTTGCGATCATCGCGACGGTGCTGGCGCTGGCCGCGCCGGCCGCTTTCGCGGCGGGCGGCGAGGGAACCGCCTCCTGGCAGCAGTGGCACGCCGGCAATGCGCTCGGCGACCGGGCCTCGCTGCAGCGGGGTGCGCGCAACTTCATGAACTGGTGCGCCGGCTGCCACTCGCTGAAGTACGTGCGCTACCAGCGTATCGGCACCGACCTCGGCATCGCGGACGACGTGATGAAGGCGAATCTGGTTCCGCCCGGCGCGAAGATCACGGACTACGTCACGACCGCGATGCCCGAGAGCCTCGCGAACGCCTCGTTCGGCATCGTTCCGCCCGACCTGTCGCTGATCACGCGCTCGAAGGGCACCGACTATGTCTTCCGGTTCCTGAAGACCTTCTACGCCGATGCGGCCGCGGCCACCGGTACGAACAATCTCGCGCTGCCCGGTACCGCGATGCCGCACGTGCTGTCCGGCCTGCAGGGCGTGCCGCACGCCGTGTTCGCCACGGACGGGACGTTCGAGAAGTTCGAGGAGGGCGTGCCGGGACAGCTCACGGCCGCGCAGTACGACGCCTTCGTGCGCGATACCGTGAACTTCCTCGAGTATGCGGGTGAGCCCGCGAAGCTGTCGCGTGCGACGATCGGCATATGGGTGGTGCTGTACCTGCTGCTGTTCACCATCATCGCGTGGCTGCTGAAGCAGGAGTACTGGAAGGACGTGCATTAGCGATCCGGCTGCGGACCGGGTCGCCACGGAGGGCCGCGTGTCGAGTCGTCGATCCGCGCTGACTCTGTTTTCGGCGCCCCACGACCCGTGGAGCCACCGGGTGCGCATCGTGCTCGCGGAAAAGGGGATCGCGGCCGACGTCGTCGGCGTCGAGCCGGGGCGCCTGCCGGAAGACCTGCTCGATCTCAATCCGTATCACAGTGTCCCGACACTCGTGGACCGCGATCTCGTACTGTACGACGCGCGCGTGGTCACGGAGTACCTCGACGAGCGCTACCCGCACCCGCCGCTGATGCCGATCGATCCGGTGGATCGCGCCACGCTGCGGCTCGCGATGTACAGGATCGAGCGCGACTGGTATGCGACGGCGCGCGGCATCGATGCGAACCCCGCAGGCGCCGAAGCGGGGCAGCTGCGACGGCAGTTGCGCGAGACCGTGGTCGCGAGTGCGGACCTGTTCAAGCTGCGGCCGTACCTGCTGTCGGCGGAATTTTCGCTGCTGGACGCCTGCGTTGCACCCATACTGTGGCGCCTGCCGCATTACGGCATCGACCTGCCGAAGGAAGCGCAGCCGATCATGCGGTATGCGGCGAACATTTTCCCGCGCCCCGGGTTCCGCGCGAGCCTGACGGGCGCCGAACGAGAGATGCGAGTGGCCTGATGAGCACGACGACGAAACCGCAACGCCGGCCCTACCTGCTGCGGGCGATGCACGAGTGGGTGAGCGACAGCGGCGGCACGCCGCACGTGATCGTCGACGCCGGGCGCCCGGGCGTGCAGGTGCCGCGCGCGTACGTCAAGGAAGGCAAGATCGTGCTCAACGTCAGCACGTCGGCGACGCAGCGGCTCGCGCTCGGCAACGAGTGGATCGAGTTCGACGCCCGGTTCGCGGGGGTCGTGCACCACGTGAAGGTGCCGGTGAGCGCCGTGCTCGGCATCTACGCGCGGGAAAGCGGCGAGGGCATGGTGTTCTCGACCGACGAAGGCGGGCCCGAGCCGCCGCCGTCCAAGCCGACGCCGACGGACGAGACAGGGCGCAGGCCGCAACTGAAAGTAGTCAAATAGAGCGAGCGGCGAATAGCGAACGGCGAACGGCCAGAAGCGCCGCGACGCTCGCGCGAACGGCGAATGGCGAACGGCGAACGGCGAACGGCCAGAAGCGCCGCAGCGCCGACGCGCGCACCCACCGACGGTTGCGTTGCCGCCCGACTCCGACTTCAATCTTGTATTCCGGGATCGCGACCGGGATTTTCTCGCGGAAAGCGGGCGCCCGGCGTGCGCGGTAGTACTCATGGGGATGCGGTACGCGTTACGCCGCCACGCGCCTTACCCAATCCGGCACCGGCCACTCATTGAGCACCCGGTACACGCATGGCGCGAACTCGCCGCGGAACTTCATGCTCTGCCCGCCGGGATGGCAACCCGTCGGGGCCGGCGCGAAACGTGGCGCGACGGAACTCACGCGCGCTTCTGGCCGTTCGCCGTTCGCCGCTCTTCAAAGCGTAAACGCATGGCGTATCCATTCCATTCGGGCCTCGTCCCCGTCTCCCTCCTCGATCACCACATCGAAGCGCGCGGGCATTCGCCGCCACTCGGGGTGCGCGGCGAGGAGCAGATGGGCTGCGCGGATCAGGCGCTGACGCTTCCGGTGCCCGACGCTCGCCGCGGCACCGCCGCAGGCGCGCGTCGACCGGGCCCGCACTTCGACGATGGCGAGCGTGCCGCCGTCCTGCGCGACGATGTCGATTTCGCCCGCGCGACGACGGAAGTTGCGCGCGAGGATCGTGAGGCCCTGCGCCTCGAGGTAGTGCACCGCACGTTCCTCCGCTTCGCGCCCGCGCCCGAGATGATCCATGGCGAGCGGCGCGGCGGCACTACCTTGCCGCCGGATCCCCCGCGGCAGCGTCGAGCAGCTGTGGCCGGCCGTTCACGATCCGCGCCCAGTCGAGCTCGCGGCGCACGCGCCGGTCATCCTCGATGCGGAGCCTCCCGGTGAGGCCGTCGATGTCGGTCGTGCTGCCGCCCGGCAGCGCGAGGCCCAGCTGATACGCGTCGTAGCCGAAGGCGAACAGCTTGCCGCGTGCCGCACCGTTCTCTCCCCAGGCGGCGATCAACGCATCGCGCACGGCGGCCGTGCGCGCCCCGACACCGAACACCCAGGGCATGTCCGGGAAGATCAGGCCCTCGAGGTCGAGGTTTGCGGCCGGGTCCGGCTCGTAGGCGTCCGATGTCGAATACGTCGGCAGGTCGCTGGCGTAGTGGAACCGCAGCTGCGGGCGCAGCTGCCGCTCGATCTGCGCCTGGGCCGGCGCGAAGATGAAGTCCGCATCGGCGCGGCGGCGCGGCTGGAATGCGAGCCGCGTGCCGAGCGTGCGCTCGAGGCGGCGGTGGCGCGCCTTGCTCGCGTCGATGCGCAGCACGTCGGTGATCGCGGCCGAATAGTCGTTCTCGGCCGGGAAGTACGTGGCGCTGCCGACGAGCTCGCCGCCGCCTGCGAGCAGCTGCTCGCGAAACGCGGCGAGCACGCGCGCTCCCCATTCGCCGCTCGGCACGAGCGCGATGCCGCGCCGCTGTCCCTGGCTCACGACCCGATCGGCGATCGAGCGTGCCTCGTTCTCGGGCGACAGCGCGTATTGCCAGAAACGCCCGGGAACCGCCTGCTCCGCGGGGAGGAAATTGAGCGCGAGCATCATCGGCCGCGGGCCGGCATAGCCCGCTGCACCGGCGACCTCTTCGCGCAGCAGGGGCCCGACGATCACGGTCGCGCCCGCGTCATTCGCCCGGGCGATCGCTTCCGCCACGCTGAGCACCGCCGTGTCGTATACACGCACGCGCGGTCGCTGGCCGATGGGCGATTGGTAGTACGCGGTGAAAAAGCCGTCGCGGATCTGCGCGGCGGCGGCGGCCTGGCGACCCGATACCGGCAGCAGCAGTGCGATATGCGCCGCCCGCTCGCCCCGCGGGGCCGCGGCGGCGAGTTCGATCCCGGATCGCACGGCGTCGCTCGCGGGATGGCCCGGATAGCGGCTGCGCCAGCGCTGGATCGCGGGCGCGATCGTGGTCGGCATCGTCGCGGCGGTCGCGGCGATCGGGCCGAGTTCGAGCCAGCCACGCACGACTGGATCGCGTTCGGCATCGGGCGCGAACTTCGCGCCACCCTCGACCGCGGCGCGCAGACTGCCGAGGAGCTCCACCCGATTCGCCCGCTTCGCTTCCGGCGTCGTGAGATAGGTTTCGCGGGCCATCGAGGCACGGACCGCCGCGGCGTATTGCCCGCTCGCGAGATCGACGCGTCGTCGCACGTCGAAGTAGTGCGCGGCGGCCGCACCGGCCGCGGGCACCGGCAGCGCATCGAGCGCAGCCCTGGCGCGCGCCACATCGCCGCGCGCGAGTGTGATCTCCACGCCCACGAGTCTCGCGGCGGCCTGCGTCGCGGAGTCGCCCGTGGCGATGGCGGCGGCCGCGGCGCGAGCGGCGTCGTCGAGGCGGCGGGCGGCGAGCCATTCGCCTGCGGCGCGCAACTGCCACGCTGCCGCAGCGGTGCCGCCTTGCGCGGCGGCGAGCGATTCGAACGCGCGCGCGGCCTCTTCATGGCGGCCGCTCTGTACGTACTGTTCGGCTCGCTCGACCGTCGCGACCGGTGTCGAGCGCGGGCCGATGCCGGTGCAAGCGCCGAGCATCGCCGCGATCGCGACGGCGAGGAGCGCTGCGCGTCGCGCGGCCGGGGTCCGCGGTTCAAGCCTCATGAGTTGCTTCGCCTTTCATTGGGCGGCACGATGTCGGGGGGTGGCGCCGGGGAGAGTATAGTGGGTGCGAACGCGGGCCGAATCGATGTGATCGCTACCCCGATCGGCAATCTCGGGGACCTGTCGCCGCGCGCGCGGGACGCGCTGGCACAGGCCGATCTCGTCGCCGCCGAAGACACGCGGCGCACCGGCCAGCTGCTCGCGGCCATGGGGCTCTCGCGCCCTGTCATCTCGCTGCACGAACACAACGAATCCATGCGGGTCGAGTCGCTCGTCGCCCGGCTGGGCGAGGGCGCCGTGCTGGCCCTCGTCAGCGACGCCGGCACGCCGCTCCTGTCCGACCCGGGCTTCGCGCTCGTGCGCGCCGCGCGCGCCGCGGGCCACGAGGTGCGCGCGATACCCGGGCCGTCCGCGATCACCGCCGCGCTCAGCATCGCAGGCATCCCCGCGACGCGCTTCTGCTTCGAGGGCTTCCTGCCCGCGCGCACCCGCGAGCGGCGCGAGCGTCTCGCGCAGCTCGCGCACGAGCCACGCGCACTCGTGTTCTTCGAGGCGCCGCATCGCATCGTCGAGAGCCTCGGCGACATCACCGCGGAGTTCGGCGCCGGGCGCGAGGCCATGCTCGCTCGCGAGCTGACCAAGGCGTATGAAACCGCCTATCGCGGCACGCTCGGCGAGCTGTCGGCGCGCGCCCGCGAGGACGCGAATGTCGCGCGCGGCGAGCTGACTCTCGTCGTGGCCGGCGCACCCGCCGCGCCGGTGAGCGCCGTGGCGCCCGGCGAACTCGGCCGGATCGTCGCGCTGCTCGCAAAGGAGCTGCCGCCGAGCAAGGCCGCGGCCCTCGCCGCGCAGATCACCGGCGCCCGTCGCAGCGAGGCCTACGACCTCGCCGTGAGACAGGGCGGCGGTGTATCCTCGCGGGCGGAGTCGGCCGGGTAATCGCTGTATCCCTCGCGGGGTATGGAGGAAAGTCCGGGCTCCGGCGGACGAGGTGCCAGGTAACGCCTGGGGGGCGCGAGCCCACGGAAAGTGCAACAGAAAGCAAACCGCCCCTTCGGGGGTAAGGGTGAAAGGGTGCGGTAAGAGCGCACCGCGCCGGTGGTAACACTCGGCGGCACGGCAAACCCCACCTGGAGCAAGGCCAAATAGGGAAACGGCGGGTGACACCGCAACGCCCGTCCGCGCGTGTTTCCGGGTAGGCCGCTCGAGGTCTCCGGTGACGGAGATCCCAGAGGAATGATTGCCCTCGACAGAACCCGGCTTACAGGCCGACTCCTTCTCAACTACTGTATAAGCTTCGACTCACAAGCCTCTGATCGCGAAGAGATCATGCGCGACCGAGGCTGTCGGCGGCACGTCTCGGGCGACGTAAGTTCTTGTCGGCTCGGAAAATTTTCTCCGCACGCGCGTTGACACTGCGCAGCCGCGTTCCTATAGTGGCGACGAGTGGGAAAAAGTGGGGAGAAATGGGCTCTCAGGAGTCCATCCGGCATGTTTCGCGGTGCAACAAAAGTGACGCTCGACGACAAGGGCCGGATGGCACTGCCCACCCGGTACCGGGCGAGCGTCGCCGAGCGGTGCGAGGGGCATCTCGTCGTCACCGTCGACCGCGACCAGTGCCTCCTCGTGTACCCGCTGCCCGACTGGGAGGCGATCGAACGCAAGCTGATGTCGCTGCCGAGCCTGCATGCGCAGGCGCGACGGCTGCAGCGGCTGATGGTGGGTCACGCGACCGACCTCGAACTCGACGGCCACGGGCGCGTCCTGCTGCCGCCGGAGCTGCGTGAATTCGCATCGCTCACGCGGCACGCGATGCTGGTGGGGCAGGGCAATCGCTTCGAACTTTGGGATGAAGCGCGGTGGAACGAGCGGCGCGACGCATGGCTCGCGCACGAAGAGGCGGTCACGGACCTGCCGGCGGAGCTCGATTCGCTGTCGCTTTAGAGTTTTTTGGGCGGGCATTGACGGGGAAGGAGGCGGAGCGGACCGCTTCAGGGGGCCTGGGAATGATGGATGAGCACATACCGGTGCTCGCCGTGGAAGTTCTGCAGGGCCTCGCTCCCGTTGCGGACGGTCTTTACATCGATGCGACGTTCGGGCGCGGCGGACACACGGCACGGATACTCGAAACCCTGGGTGGAGAAGGGCGCGTGCTCGCGCTCGACCGCGATCCGGCGGCCATTGCGGCGGGTCGCGTGCGCTTTGCGGCCGAAGTGCGGCTTGCGCTCGTCCACGCGCCATTTGCCGATCTTCGGCAGGTCGTGCACGACCACGCGGGCGATCGGCCGGTGGCGGGCGTGCTGTTCGACCTCGGCGTGTCATCGCCGCAACTCGACGAAGCCGCGCGCGGCTTCAGCTTCTCGAAGGACGGTCCGCTCGACATGCGCATGGATCCGACACGCGGTGAGCCAGTGGCGGCGTGGCTCGCGCGCGCGGCAGTGGACGAAATGCGCGAAGTGATTGCGGGCCTCGGCGAGGAACGCCATGCGCGCCGCATCGCGGAGTCGATCGCCGCGGAGCGCGACCGCGCGCCGATCGAGCGCACGGCGCAGCTGGCCGCGATCGTCGCCCGCGCCGTGCGCACGCGCGACGGCAAACACCCCGCGACCCGCACGTTCCAGGCGCTGCGCATGCACGTCAACGACGAACTCGGCCAGCTCGCGCGCGGCCTCGCCGCCGCGGTCGACGTGCTCGCGCCGCGTGGCCGTCTCGCCGTGATCGCGTTCCATTCGCTCGAGGATCGCCTGGCGAAGGACTTCATGCGCCGGGAGTCGAGCCTCGATCCCCTGCTCGCGAGGCTGCCGATGCCGCCGCCGCACGCCGCACCGCGCCTGCGGCTCGTCGGTCGCAAGCACAAGGCATCGGCCGCGGAAGTGGCAGCCAATCCCCGCGCGCGCAGCGCCGTGCTGCGCGTCGCCGAGCGCGTCGCGTGATGGCACTGTCGCGCCGGACGCTCGCGATCGCGGTGCCGCTGCTGTGGCTCGCGGCGCTCGCCTCGGCCGCGGGCGCCATCTGGGCGAAGCATCGCTCGCGCGAGCTGTTCATGGAGCTCGAGCGGCTGAACGCGACGCGCGACAACCTCGAGGTCGAATGGGGCCAGCTGCAGCTCGAGCAGAGCGCGTGGTCGACGCACGCGTTCGTCGAGAACGTCGCGCGGGCGCGCCTGCACATGGCGACACCCGCACCGCAGGACATCGAGATCGTGCGGCCGTGATGCGTGACCGGCGCAACACGGAAACGCGCCGCGGCGGCCGGCGCGCGGGCGGCGGCGAGACGACGCCGAAGGCGTTTCGCGTGCGCGCACTCTTCGTCTTCGGATCGATGGTCCTCGCCGCCGGCGGCCTGCTGTGGCGCGCGGCCGACCTGCAGCTCATGGACCACGGCTTCCTCACGAGCCAGGGGGACGCGCGCTTCTCGCGGGTCGTGGCCGTCACCGCGCACCGCGGCACGGTGACCGACCGCTACGGCGAGCCGCTCGCCGTCAGCACGCCCGTCGATTCGGTGTGGGCGAACCCGAAGGAACTCGCGCTCGCGACCGACCAGTTGCCGCGCCTCGCCAGGGCGCTGGCGCTCGATCGCAATGAGCTCGCGCGACGGGTCACCTCGAACCTCGACCGCGAGTTCCTCTACCTGCGCCGCCACATGCAGCCGGCGGACGCCGCGAAGATCAAGGCGCTCGGTGTGCCGGGCGTCTACCTCGTGCGCGAGTATCGCCGTTACTACCCGTCCGGCGAGGTGGTCGGGCATGTCCTCGGCTTCACCAACGTCGACGACGCCGGCCAGGAAGGCATCGAGCTCGCGTTCGATCACTGGCTCGCGGGCGAAGACGGTGCGAAGCGCGTGATCCAGGACCGCTATGGCCGCATCGTGCAGGATGTCGAGAGCATCCGCCCGGTGCGCCCGGGGCGCGATCTCGTGCTGTCGATCGATCTTCGCATCCAGTACCTCGCCTACCGGGAGCTGAAGGCGGCCATCCGCGAGCAACGCGCCAAGTCGGGCTCGGTGATCGTGCTCGACGTCGACACCGGCGAAGTGCTCGCGATGGTGAACCAGCCCGCGTACAACCCGAACGATCGCGAGCAGATCAACGCGCGCACGTACCGCAATCGCGCGGCGACCGACATCCTCGAGCCCGGCTCGTCGATCAAGCCGTTCGTGATCGCCGCGGCGCTCGCATCGGGCAGGTACAACGAGCAGAGCATCGTCGATACCTCGCCCGGCTACATCCGGGTCGGCGTGAAGCCGATCGAGGACAAGCACAACCTCGGCCGCATCAACCTCGCGACGATCCTCGCGAAGAGCTCGAACGTCGGCATGACACGGGTGGCGCTGTCGCTCGAGCCCGAGCAGCTGTGGACCACGCTGACACACCTCGGCTTCGGGCAGGTCACGACGAGCGGCTATCCCGGCGAGTCGGCGGGCCTCTTGCCGCACTGGTCGCACTGGCGGCCGATCGGCATCGCCACGATGTCGTACGGCTATGGCCTCTCGGTGACGCCGCTGCAGCTCACGCACGCCTACGCGACGATCGGCGACGGGGGTCTCGTGCGGCCCGTGTCGTTCCTGCGGGTCGATGCGGTGCCCGTCGGCGAGCGCGTGCTCGACGAGCGGGTCTCCCGCACGCTGGTGCACATGCTCGAGTCGGTCGTTTCGCCGTCGGGCACGGGGCCCCGTGCGGCGATCCCCGGCTATCGGGTCGCCGGCAAGACCGGCACGGCGTGGAAGGCGAGCGCAGGCGGCTACTCGACCGATCGCTATATGGCGGTATTCGGCGGCGTCGCGCCGGCGACGCAGCCGAAACTCGCGGCGGTCGTGATCATCGACGAGCCGGGCGCCGGCCACTTCTACGGCGGCGATGTCGCCGCGCCGGTGTTCTCGCGCGTCGTCGGCGGTGCGCTGCGCCTGCTCGCCGTGGCGCCCGATGCCGCGATCGGCGCGCCCGATGAGGAGGCTTCGCCGCCCGAACCTGCGCGACAGCAGGTGGCCCTGCGATGACGCCTGCCGACCCCGCCCCGGTGCGCCGCCTCGCCGAACTGCTCGTCGATACGCCCGGCATCGCGGCCGATATCGGGGTGAGCGACCTCACGATCGCGAGCGGTGAAGTGCGGCCGGGAGGCGCGTTCCTCGCGTGCGCCGGGCGCACGACGCACGGACTCGCGCACGCGGACGAGGCGATCGAGCGCGGTGCGCGCGTGATCCTCTGGGAACCGGTCGCGGGCCTGCGTGTACCCGATTTCCCGTCGGGCATCCTGGCGCTGCCGGTGCCGCAGCTGCGTGCGCAGCTCGGCACGATCGCCGACCGCTTCTTCGGCGCGCCGTCGGCCGCGCTGACCCTCGTCGGCATCACCGGCACGAACGGCAAGACGACGACCGCATGGCTCACCGCGCAGGCGCTCGCCGCGTGCGGCCGCCGCGCGAGCTACAGTGGCACGCTCGGCTATGGCCAGCCGGGGGAGCTGCGCGCGAGTTCGCACACGACCCCGGACGCCGTGGCCGTGCATCGCCAGCTCGCGTCGCTGCGCGACGCCGGCGCGGCGTTCGTCGCGATGGAAGTGTCGTCGCACGCGCTCGACCAGGGGCGCGTGACCGGCGTGCGCTTTCACACGGCGGTGTTCACGAACCTGACACGCGATCACCTCGACTACCACGGTTCGATGGCCGCCTATGGCGCCGCGAAGGCTGCGCTGTTCGACTGGCCGACGCTCGCGGCACGGGTGATCAATATCGACGACCCGTACGGCGCCGCGCTCGCGCAGGGCCACCGGGCCGCCGGCGCGCGGCTCGTCACGGTCTCGCGCCGCGATCGCGCCACGCTGCGCGCCACCGCGCTGCGCGCGACGGCGCGCGGCTCCGAACTCGACATCGAATCGGCGTGGGGCGGCGGCACAGTGGCGACCCGCCTCGTCGGCGAATTCAACGCCGACAATGCCCTCGCCGTGCTCGGCGTGTTGCACGCGGCGGACGTGCCGTTCGAGGCGGCGCGCCGGGCGATCGGCGAGTGCACGGCGCCTCCCGGCCGGATGGAAGCCTTCGGCGGCGAGCGCGGCGCGCCGCTCGCGGTCGTCGACTACGCGCATACGCCGGACGCGCTCGACAAGGCACTCACCGCGGCGCGCGCGCACTGTCGCGGGCGGCTCACCGTCGTGTTCGGCTGCGGCGGCGACCGCGATCCGGGCAAACGGCCGCTGATGGGCGCGATCGCGAGCCGACGCGCCGATCGGCTCTGGATCACCGACGACAATCCGCGTACCGAGCCTGCGGCGTTGATCACGGCCGCGATCGTCGAAGGTGTCGCCGCCGGCACCGATTTTCGCGTGGAGCACGATCGCGCGACGGCAATTCGCGCGGCGCTCACCGAGTCGGGCGACGGCGACGCCGTGCTGATCGCGGGCAAGGGCCACGAGGACTACCAGATCGTCGGCCACGAGCGCCGCGCCTTCAGCGACCAGGCGATCGTGCGCGCCGCGCTCGCGCGGGAGGCGGCGCCATGAGCGCACCCGTGCGCACGTTGTCGGGTTTCGCCGCGGACTGCGGCGGCCGGCTGGTCGGCGCCGATCGCGCGTGGACGGGCGTATCGACCGACACGCGCACGCTCGCGACGGGCGACCTGTTCATCGCGCTCAAGGGGCCGCGCTTCGATGCGAGCGAGTTCGCCGGTGTCGCCGCCGCGGCCGGCGCCGCGGCGGTCGTCGTCCCGGCGGAGCAGGCCGTCCCGGTCGCCCAGATCGTGGTGTCCGACACGCTCGCTGCGCTGGCGCGCGCCTCGGCCGCGTGGCGCGGGCGGTTCGCGATTCCGGTCGTGGGGGTCGCCGGCAGCAACGGCAAGACGACCGCCAAGGAGATGACCGCGGCCATCCTCGGCGCGGCCGGTCCCTGCCTCGCGACGCAGGGCAACCTCAATAACCACATCGGCGTGCCGGTGACGCTGTTGCGGCTCGATCCCGCGCATGCCTTCGCCGTCATCGAGATCGGCGCCAATCACCCCGGGGAGGTCGCGGCGCTCGCGGCGCTCGCGCGTCCGCGCATCGGCCTCGTGACGAACGCGGGCGCCGAACATCTCGAGGGCTTCGGTTCGCTCGAAGGCGTGGCGCGCGCGGAAGGCGAGCTGTTTGCCGCGCTCGATCCCGCCGGTGTGGCGATCGTCAACGCCGACGACGCGTTCGCGGGCCTGTGGCGCAGCATGACACGCGCGCGCATCGTGACTTTCGGCCTGGCCGAAGGCGCGGATTTCCACGCGCGGGATATTGCGACCGAAGTCGGGCCCGCGGGGTTCGCGACGCGCTTCAGGCTGCATGCGCCGGCAGGCGCAGCCGGCATCCGCTTGCAGCTCGCCGGGCGCCACAATGTCGCGAACGCCCTCGCCGCCGCCGCCGCCGCCATGGCGGCCGGTGCGAGCCTCGAGCATGTCGCCGCGGGGCTCGCGACGATGCGCGCCGTCGCCGGCCGGCTCGATTTCCGCACCGCGCGATCGGGCGCCTGGCTGATCGACGACTCGTACAACGCGAACCCGGCTTCGATGCGCGCCGGCATCGACGTGCTCGCCGATCTCGGCGGGAGGCGCTGGCTCGCGATCGGCGACATGGGCGAACTCGGCGTGCACGCCGAGGCCGCGCATGTCGATATCGGGCGCTACGCGCGCGAGCGCGGCATCGAACGGCTGCTCGCGACCGGCCCGCTGTCGGCACTCGCGGTCGAGGCGTTCGGTGCCGGAGCGCGCTGGTTCCCGGACGCGGAGTCGCTGTCGCGCGAGCTCGCCACGACGCTCGCCGCCGACGTGCGCGTACTGATCAAGGGTTCACGCATGAACCGGCTCGAGCGCGTCGTCGAGGCGCTCGCGCCCGGGCGCAAGGCAGGCTGAGGGGGCATCGTGCTGTACTGGCTCGCCAAGGAACTGACCGCCGATTACTCGGGCTTCAACGTCTTCTCGTACCTGACGCTGCGCGCGATCCTCGCGACGATGTCCGCGCTCGCGATCTCGCTGCTCGTCGGGCCGGGCATGATCGCGCGGCTGTCGCGTTACCAGGTCGGGCAGGTCGTGCGCTCGGACGGCCCGCAGACCCATCTGCCGAAGGCCGGCACGCCGACGATGGGTGGTGCGCTGATCATCGTCGCGATCTTCGCCGCGACGCTGCTGTGGGCGGACCTGTCGAACCGCTTCGTGTGGGTCGTACTCGGCGTGACGCTCGCCTTCGGCGCGATCGGCTTCTACGACGATTACCTGAAGCTCGTGGTCGGCAACTCCCGCGGACTGCCGGCACGCTGGAAGTACTTCTGGCAGTCGGTCGCGGGCCTCGCGACCGCGGCCGTGCTCTTCTACACGGCGAAGCTGCCGGCCGAGACCACGTTCTACCTGCCGATCCTGAAGAGCGTCGCCCTGCCGCTCTCGGCCTTCGCATTCATCGCGCTCACGTACCTGATGATCGTCGGCATGAGCAACGCGGTGAACCTCACCGACGGGCTCGACGGCCTCGCGATCATGCCGGCCGCCATGGTGGCCGCGGCGCTCGGCGTGTTCGCCTATGCGAGCGGCAACGCGGTCTTCGCCGCCTATCTCGGCATTCCGCCCGTGCCGCAGGCGGGCGAAGTGCTGATCTTCTGCGCGGCGATGGTCGGCGCGGGCCTCGGGTTCCTGTGGTTCAACTCCTACCCCGCGCAAGTGTTCATGGGCGACATCGGCGCGCTCGCCATCGGTGCCGCGCTCGGCGTGATCGCGGTGATCGTGCGCCAGGAGGTCGTGGTGCTCGTGATGGGGGGGCTGTTCGTGCTCGAGACGGCCTCGGTCATCCTGCAGGTGGCGTCGTTCAAGCTCACCGGCAAGCGCATCTTCCGCATGGCGCCGATCCACCACCACTTCGAGCTCAAGGGCTGGGCCGAGCCGAAGGTGATCGTGCGCTTCTGGATCATCTCCCTGCTGCTCGTGCTCGCGGGCCTCGCGACGCTGAAGCTGCGATGAGCGCCGACGCCACCCCGTCCCGCCTCGCCGTGATCGCCGGCCTCGGCCGCACCGGCCTCTCGTGCGCGCGCTACCTGCATGCCGGCGGCTGGCGGCTCGCGGTGACCGACACGCGTTCCGCGCCGCCCGAGCTCGCCGCGTTGCATGCGCTGTCACGGGACATCGTCGTGCGCGCGGGTGCGCTCGACCCGCAGCTCCTCGAAGGCGCCGCGCTCGTCGTCGCCTCGCCGGGCCTCGACACGAACCAGCCGTTCTTCGCCGCCGCGCGTGCACGCGGCATCGGCATCGTCGGCGACATCGAGCTGTTTGCGCGTGCGGCGCGCGCGCCGGTCGTCGGCATCACCGGCACCAACGGCAAGAGCACCGTGACCACGCTGCTCGGGCGCATGGCGCGCCGCGCCGGTATCGCGGTGCGCGTCGGCGGCAATCTCGGCGAGCCGGCGCTCGATCTCCTCGGCGACGACGCGACGGCGCTCTATGTGCTCGAGCTGTCGAGCTTCCAGCTCGAGTCGACCGTGTCGCTCGAAGCCGTCGCGGCGGTCGTGCTCAACGTGACCGCCGATCACATGGACCGTTACGAGTCGATCGCGCAGTACGCCGCCGCGAAGGCGCGCATCTATGCGCGCTGCCATACCGCGGTCGTGAATCTCGACGACCCGCTCGTCGCCACGATGTGCACCGGGCAGGCGGGCGGGCCGGCCTCGATACTGACCTTTACGTTGCGCCCCGGGGTCGCGGCCGACTACGGCCTCGTCGACCAGGCCGGCGTGGAGGGCGGCTGGCTCGCGCGCCGCGGCGAGCGGTTGCTGCCACTGTCGCGGCTGCGCATGCCGGGGCTGCACAACGCCGCGAACGCGCTCGCGGCGCTCGCGCTCGGCGAGGCACTCGCGCTGCCGCTCGAGGCGATGCTCGGCGAGCTGCGCGAGTTCGCGGGGCTCGACCATCGCACGCAGTGGATCGCCGACGTCGCCGGTGTCCGCTATGTCGACGATTCCAAGGGCACGAATGTCGGCGCCACGCTCGCGGCGGTGGCGGGCTTGTCCGGCGTGCTCGTGATCATCGCGGGCGGCGACGGCAAGGGCCAGGACTTCTCGCCGCTCGCGGCGGCGTTTCGCGGCAAGGTGCGCCACGTCGTGCTGATCGGCCGCGATGCCCCGGCCCTGGCGGCGGCGCTCGACGGCGCCTGTCCGGTCACGCTCGAAACATCGCTCGAAGGCGCCGTGGCCGCGGCCGCGCGTGTCGCGGTCGCAGGCGACACCGTACTGCTGTCGCCCGCGTGCGCAAGCCTCGACATGTTCAGGAACTACGCCCATCGGGGCGACGTGTTCGCACAGGCGGTGCGGAGGCTCGCGGCATGAAGGCGCCCGCACGATGACCACCGCGACGATGGGCTGGGCCAGGGGCGGCGCACGCGGCGGTGCATTCCGCACGGACTGGATCACCGTGGCGCTCGTGCTCGCGATCACGCTCCTCGGTCTCGTGATGGTGACCTCGGCCTCGGTGTCGATCGCGAACCGGGAATACGGCGATCCGTTCACGTACCTCGAGCGTCAGCTGCTGCTGCTCTGCGTCGGTGGCATTGCGGCCTTCGTGCTGACGCGCGTGCGCACGGAGATCCTCGAGCGGCTCGCGTTGCCGCTGCTGATCCTCGCATTCCTGCTCCTCGTCGCGGTGCTGGTCCCGGGAGTCGGCCACGTCGTCAACGGCAGCCGCCGCTGGATCCGCGTCGCGGGCTTCAACTTCCAGGCGTCCGAGCTCGCCCGCCTGCTCGTGCTCATCTTCATCGCGAGCTACGCGGCGCGGCGCGAAGCGGAATTGCGCACCAGCCTCGCGGGTCTCGCGAAGCCGCTCGGCATCCTCGGGCTGGTCGCCGCGCTGCTGCTCGCCGAGCCGGATTTCGGTGCGGCGACGGTCCTCTTCGCGACCGGCTTCGGCGTGCTCTACCTCGCCGGCGCGCGGCTGCGCTACGTGCTCGCCACGATGTTCGCGGCGCTCGCGATCTTCGGCGCGCTCGTGGCGCTGTCCGGCTATCGCATGCGCCGTCTCGCCGCATTCCTCGACCCGTGGGCCGATCCCTACAACAGCGGCTTTCAGCTGACGCAGTCGCTGATCGCGATCGGCCGCGGGCAATGGTTCGGGGTCGGGCTCGGCGAGAGCGTGCAGAAGCTGTTCTACCTGCCCGAGGCCCATACCGATTTCCTGTTTGCCGTACTCGCCGAGGAACTCGGGCTCGCCGGTGTCGTGATCACGGTGGGCCTCTTTCTCGCGCTCGCATGGCGCTCGCTCGGTATCGCCCGGCTCGCGGCGGACGCGGGGCTCAAGTTCCAGGCGTGCCTCGCCGCGGGCTTCGGCGTCTGGATCGGCCTGCAGGCGTTCATCAACATCGGCGTGAACATGGGCGCGCTGCCGACCAAGGGACTGACGCTGCCGCTGATGAGCTACGGGCGCTCGAGCCTCGTCGTGACGGTCGCGTGGATCGGCATCCTGCTGCGCGTGTACCACGAAGCCGCTGCGCGCACCCGTGGCCCCGCGACGGTGACGACATGACGGGCACCGTGGTCATCATGGCCGGCGGCACGGGCGGGCACGTCTTCCCGGCGCTCGCGCTCGCGCGCGAGCTCGGCGCGCGCGGCTGCCGCGTCGTCTGGCTCGGCACGCGACAGGGCATCGAGGCGCGGCTCGTGCCGGCCGAAGGGCTGCCCGTCGAATGGATCTCGATCGGCGGATTGCGCGGCAAGGGGCTCGGCACGCTGCTCGCCGCGCCGTTTCGACTCGTGCGCGCACTGTACGAGGCGCTGCGGGCGATGCGCCGCCATCGCCCGGTCGTCGTCGTCGGCCTCGGCGGGTTCGTGACGGGTCCCGGCGGCATCGCCGCGTGGCTCGCGCGCCGGCCGCTGGTCATTCACGAGCAGAACGCGATCGCGGGGTACACCAATCGCGTGCTCGCACGCTTTGCACGTGACGTGCTGACGGCCTTCCCCGACGCATTCGACGCGGCGCAGCCCGCGCGGGTGATCGGCAACCCGGTGCGTCCCGAGTTCTTCGCGCTCGGTGCGCCGGCCGACCGGGCCGCGGGGCGCGGTGCCGTACTGCGTCTCCTCGTCGTCGGCGGCAGCCAGGGCGCGACGAAGCTGAATGCGGTCGTACCGTTCGCGGTGGCGCGACTCGCGGGCAGCGTGCGTTTCGAGGTGCGCCACCAGGCGGGTCCGCGCTGGATCGATGCCGCACGCAAGAGCTATGCCGACGCGGGCGCCGACGCAAAGGTGATGGCGTTCATCGACGACATCGCGGAGGCGTATGCGTGGGCCGATCTCGTGATCTGCCGCTCGGGCGCCCTCACGGTGTCGGAACTCGCGGCCGCCGGCGTCGCGTCGATCCTCGTGCCGTTCCCGGCGGCCGTCGACGATCACCAGACCGCGAACGCACGCTTCCTCGTGCGCGAGGGCGCGGCGCTGCTGCTGCTCGACCGCGAACTCACCGCCGAGCGGCTCGCGCGCGAGCTGCTCGACCTGTGCCGCGGGGGTCGCGAGCGGCTCCTCACGATGGCCGATCGCGCGCGACGGCTCGCGCGCCCGCGCGCGACCGTGGAACTCGCCGACGCCTGCCTCGCGGTGGCCACCGCCCCGAGGGCCGCGGCATGAGTCCCGTCGCGCAGGAGCGCATGCGGCGCATCCAGACGATCCACTTCGTCGGCATCGGCGGCAGCGGCATGGGCGGCATCGCCGAGGTGCTGCTCAATCTCGGCTACGCCGTGCAGGGCTCGGACCTCAGGCACAACGACGTGACGCGCCGGCTCGAGCGCCTCGGCGCGCGCATCGCCATGGGGCATCGCGCCGGGAATGTCGGTGCCGCGGACGTCGTCGTGGTCTCGAGCGCCGTGTCGCGCGAGAACCCGGAAGTCGCGCACGCGCTCGAGCGGCGCCTGCCGGTCGTGCCGCGCGCCGAGATGCTCGGCGAGCTGATGCGGTTCCGGTACAGCATCGCGGTCGCCGGCACGCACGGCAAGACGACGACCACGAGCCTCGTCGCGAGCATCCTCGCCGAGGGCGACGAGGACCCCACCTTCGTGATCGGCGGGCGACTGAAGAGCGTGGGCAGCAATGCGCGGCTCGGCGCCGGCCGCTTCCTGGTCGCGGAAGCCGACGAGAGCGACGCGTCGTTCATGCACCTGCAGCCGATGATCGCGATCGTCACCAACATCGATCACGATCATCTCGGCACGCACGGCGGGGATTTCGGCAGCCTGAAGCAGAGCTTCGTCGATTTCCTGCACAACCTGCCCTTCTACGGCCTCGCCGTGCTCTGCACGGACGATGCGAACGTGCGCTCGATCCTGCCGCAGCTGTCACGGCCGATCGTCGGCTACGGGCTCGGCGAGGGCGTCGACCTGCGGGCGGTCGACGTGCGGCGCGACGGGCTGCGCACGCACTACACCGCGATCCGGCGTGGCGCGGCGCAGGGTCTCGACGTCACCGTCAATCTCGCGGGCCTGCACAACGTGCAGAACTCGCTGGCGGCGATCGCCGTCGCCCAGGAAGTGGGCATCGAGGGCGAGGCGATCCGGCGTGCGCTCGCGAACTTCCAGGGCATCGACCGGCGCATGCAGCACATCGGTGATGTCGCGATCGGCGACGGCCATGCGACGATCATCGACGACTACGGCCATCATCCGGTCGAGATCGCCGCGACGCTCGATGCCGTGCGGCAGGCCTACGGCGCGCGTCGCATCGTGCTCGCCTTCCAGCCGCACCGCTATACGCGCACGCGCGACCTGCTCGACGATTTCGCGACCGTCCTGTCGGGCGCCGACGCGCTGCTCGTGACCGAGGTGTACGCCGCGGGCGAGGCGGCGATACCGGGTGCCGACGGCCGCGCGATCTGTCGCGCCGTGCGCAGCCGCGGGCAGGTCGAGCCGGTGTTCGTCGAGAAAGTCGACGACCTGCCGCAGGCGCTCGGCGCAGTCCTCGCGCCGGACGACGTCGTCGTGATGATGGGCGCCGGCAACATCAGTGCGGTGGCGCACGAGCTGCCGGCGAGGCTCCTGGCCGCACGGGGTGCGACATGACGGCCGCGCCGGTGCTCGCGGCCGACCTGTCGTCTCTCGTGAAGAGGGGCGAGCCGCTCTCGCGCCATACCTCGTGGCACGTCGGCGGCCCGGCGGAGCTCTACTTCACGCCCCGCGACCGGCGCGACATCGGGCGCATCCTCGAGGCGCTGCCGGCCGACGTGCCGGTGCTGTGGCTCGGGCTCGGCAGCAATCTCCTCGTGCGCGACGGCGGCGTGCGCGGTGCGGTGATCGCCACCGGCGGTGCGCTGTCCCGGATCGAACGTCGCGATGCGACGAGCGTGTACTGCGAGGCGGGCGTGCCGTGCGCACTCATCGCGAGGCAGTGCGTGGGCTGGGGCCTCGGTCCCGCCGAGTTCTTCGCCGGCATCCCGGGCACGCTCGGAGGCGCGCTCGCCATGAACGCGGGCGCGTTTGGCGGGGAAACCTGGAACCACGTGGTGGGCGTCGAGGTGATCGACCGCGCGGGGGTCGAACACGCGCGCGACGCGGGGGCGTACACGGTCGGCTATCGCAGCGTGCGCGCGCCGGCGGGCGATGAAGGGTTCCTCGCCGCGACGCTGCGTTTCGAGCGGCGCCCGGCGGCGCACGCGGACGAGATCCGCCAGCTGCTCGGGAAGCGCAAGGCGACGCAGCCGATCGGCGCCTGGAGCGGCGGCTCGACGTTCACGAATCCACGCGGCGATCACGCCGCGCGGCTGATCGAGGCGGCGGGACTCAAGGGTCACCGGATCGGCGGCGCATCCGTGTCGGAGAAGCACGCCAATTTCATCATCAACCACGGCGACGCCACGGCGGCGGACATCGAAGCGCTGATCCGCCACGTGCAGGCGGCGGTCCGCGCGCACGCCGGCATCGACCTGCATCCCGAGGTGCGCATCGTCGGGGAGAGTACGCCATGAAGCTCGCCTTCCACGCGCATCGCAATACCGAAGTGACGGACGCCGTGGCCTTCGGGCGCGTCGCGGTGCTGCTCGGCGGCAGTTCGAGCGAACGCGAGATCTCGCTGCTCACGGGCAACGCCGTGCTCGCGGCGCTCGTGCGTCGTGGCGTCGACGCCCATGCGTTCGATCCGCAGGGGCGCGCGCTGACGGAACTCATCGACTCGCGCTTCGATCGCGCGTGGATCGCGCTGCACGGCCCGGGCGGGGAGGACGGCACGGTGCAGGGCGCGCTCGAGTGCCTCGGCATCCCGTATACGGGCAGCGGCGTACTCGGCTCGGCCGTCTGCATGGACAAGCTGCGCACCAAGCGGCTCGCCGCCGCGGTGGGCATCGCGACCGCCGACTACGCCGTGCTGCGCGGTCCGGAGGATTTCGGTCCTGCGATCGCGCGCCTCGGCCTGCCGCTGATCGTGAAGCCGGCGACGCAGGGATCGTCGGTCGGCATGTCGAAGGTCGGGCGCGCCGAGGACCTGCCGGCGGCGTGGCAGGCCGCCGCGAGTCTCGAGCCCGTCGTGTTCGCCGAGCCCTGGATCACGGGCGCCGAGTACACGGTCGCGATCCTGAAGGGTCGCGCACTGCCCTCGATCCGCATCGAGACGCCCAAGGTGTTCTACGACTACGAGGCGAAGTATTTTCGCACCGACACGCTGTACTTCTGTCCGTCGGGGCTCGCCGCCGATGCCGAGGCGCAGCTCGGCGCGCTCGCGGTCGCGGCATTCGACGCCTGCGGCGCGTGCGGCTGGGGGCGCGTGGATTTCATGATGGACGCGGCCGGCCGGCCGCTGCTGCTCGAGTTGAACACCGTTCCGGGCATGACCGACCACAGCCTCGTGCCGATGGCGGCGCGCGCGATCGGCGTCGATTTCGACGAACTCGTGTGGCGCGTGCTCGAGACGAGCTTCGCGAGGACACCCCGATGATGCGTCTCAAGCCGCAGAACCGGCGCAAGCAGGCGGAGCGCGTGTGGCGCCTGCCCGCGATCGACTGGCGGCGACTCGGCGTGACCGCGGCGAGTCTCGCGGCGCTCGCCGGCGCCGCGCTCGGTGTCGCGTGGGCGCTCGACCAGCCGGTCGAGACGATCACCGTCGAGGGCCGCTTCCAGCGCGTCTCGGCGCTCGATGTGGAACAGGCGGTCAAGCGGCGCGTGCGCGGGACCGGCTTCGTGAGCCTCGACCTCGAATCGGTCGGTCGCAGCCTCGCCACGATCCCGTGGGTCGACAGCGCGAGCGTGCAGCGGGCCTGGCCGCGCGGCCTGCGCGTGCACGTGACCGAGCAGGTGGCCGCCGCCCGCTGGGGCGCGAACGGCCTCCTCAATGCACGTGGCGAGCTGTTCATTTCCGAGACCCGCCACATCCCGCCCGAGCTGCCGCAGTTGTCGGGGCCGCCCGGCACCGAGCGCGATGTCGCCGCACGCTATCTCGCGGTGCGCGGCCGGTTGACGGAAGCGGGCATGCATCTCACGGCGATGCGTCTCGACGAGCGCGGCGCGTGGGAGTTCGACCTCGACAACGGCGTGACGGTGCGCCTCGGGCGTCGCGACGTCGACGCGCGCTTCGAGCGCTTCGTCGCCGCGGGGCTCGCGCTCGTCACCCGCAAGAGTGGCGACATCGCCTATGTCGACATGCGGTATTCGAACGGTTTCGCGGTCGGCTGGCGCGCGGGCGGCGTGCGCCTCGCGACCGGCCGCGATACGGACGCCAACCCGGACGCCTGAGGAGCCATGGCGAAACGCGCAGAAAGAACCCTGATCGTCGGCCTCGACATCGGCACCTCGAAAGTGGTGGCGCTCGTCGGCGAGGTCGCGCCCGACGGCACCATCGAAGTGATCGGGCTCGGCTCGCAACCCTCGCGCGGCCTGAAAAGGGGCGTGGTCGTCAACATCGAATCGACCGTGCAGTCGATCCAGCGCGCGGTCGAGGAGGCCGAGCTGATGGCGGGCTGCGAAATCCACTCGGTGTTCGCCGGCATCGCCGGCAGCCACGTGCGCAGCATCAACTCGCACGGCGTGGTCGCGATCCGCGACCGCGAAGTCTCGCAGCACGACGTGATGCACGTGATCGACGCCGCGAAGGCGGTCGCGATTCCCGCCGACCAGAAGATCCTGCACGTGCTGCCGCAGGAATTCATCATCGACGGCCAGGAAGGCATCCGCGATCCGATCGGGATGTCGGGGGTGCGGCTCGAGGCGAAAGTGCACATCGTGACCGGCGCCGACAGCGCGGCGCAGAACATCGAGAAGTGCATCCAGCGCTGCGGGCTCGAGGTCGACGACGTGGTGCTCGAGCAGCTCGCATCGAGTTTCGCGACGCTGACCGAGGACGAGAAGGAACTCGGCGTGTGCATCGTCGACATCGGCGGCGGCACGACCGACCTCGCCGTGTTCTCGGGGGGCGCGATCCGCCACACCGCGGTGATCCCGATCGCGGGCGACCAGGTCACGAACGACATCGCGGTGTCGATGCGCACGCCGACCCACTACGCCGAGGACATCAAGGTGCGCTATGCGTGCGCACTGTCGCAGCTCGCCAATCCGGACGAGAGCATCGAAGTGCCGAGCGTCGGCGATCGCCCGGCACGCCGCCTCGCGCGCCAGACGCTCGCGGAGATCGTCGAGCCGCGCTACGAGGAACTGTTCGGCCTCGTGCGCGACGAGTTGCGCCACAGCGGCTTCGAGGAAGCGATCGCGGCCGGCGTCGTGCTGACGGGCGGCAGCGCCAAGATGGAAGGCGCGATCGAACTCGCCGAGGAAGTCTTCCACGTGCCGGTGCGCCTCGGCCTGCCGCAGCAGGTGCAGGGCCTCACCGATGTCGTCAGGAACCCGATCTATTCGACCGCCGTGGGCCTGCTGCTCTACGCGCGCGACAACGCGTTGCCGGGCAACCGGGGGCGCTCCATCGGCGGGAGCGCGAAGTCGATGCTCGACAGGATGAAGTCGTGGTTCGCGGGAAATTTCTGATGCGAACGGCGATCAGCGAACAGCGGACAGCCAGAGTGCGTTTCTGGCCGTTCGCCGTTCGCCGCCCGCCGTCCGCCGTTTCAACAAAAGGAGCGTATCGACATGTTTGAACTGATGGACGCATACAGCCAGAGCGCCGTCATCAAGGTGCTCGGGGTCGGCGGCGGCGGCGGCAACGCCGTCGCGCACATGGTCGCCGCCGGGATCGAGGGCGTGGAGTTCCTGTGCATCAATACCGATGCCCAGGCGCTCAAGCACTCGAAGGTCAAAACCGCGCTGCAGATCGGCGCCAACATGACGAAGGGGCTCGGCGCCGGCGCCGACCCCGAAGTGGGTCGCCAGGCCGCGATGGAAGATCGCGACCGCATCATCGAGATGATCGAGGGCTGCGACATGCTCTTCATCACCGCGGGCATGGGCGGCGGCACCGGCACCGGCGCGGCGCCCGTCGTCGCGCAGGTCGCGAAGGAGCTCGGCATCCTGACCGTCGCGGTCGTGACCAAGCCCTTCGAGATGGAAGGCGGCAAGCGCATGCTCGTCGCGGAGCACGGCATGGCCGAGCTCGGCAAGTATGTCGACTCGCTGATCACGATCCCGAACCAGAAGCTGCTGACGGTGCTCGGGCCGCAGATCACGTTGCTCGACGCGTTCAAGGAGGCGAACCAGGTGCTGCAGGGCGCCGTGCAGGGCATCGCCGAGCTGATCACGCGGCCGGGCCTCATCAACGTCGATTTCGCCGACGTGCGGACCGTGATGTCGGAGACCGGCATGGCGATGATGGGCTCGGGCTCGGCGAGCGGCGAGAGCCGCGCGCGCGAGGCGGCCGAGGCGGCCGTGTCGTCGCCGCTGCTCGAGGACATCAACCTCTCGGGCGCGCACGGCGTGCTCGTGAACGTGACGGCCGGCATGGACCTGTCGATCGGCGAATTCCAGGAGGTGGGCACGATCGTCAAGCAGTACGCCTCGGAAGACGCGACCGTCGTCGTCGGCACCGTGATCGATCCGGAGCTCACGAACCAGCTCCGGGTCACAGTGGTCGCGACCGGCCTCGGCCGGATGGCGGCGGCCCCCGCCACGCGCCAGCGCGATTTTGGCCGCGAGGCCGCGGCGGCACGCGCCGAGCCGCCGATGCGGGTCGTGCGCCGCTCGCCGCTCAGCCACGCGGACTACACGGCGCTCGACCGGCCGACCGTACAGCGCCAGCGGGCTGTCGGGGACGGGCTGCGCGCGGAGGTCGACGCCGAGGACGTCCTCGACATCCCGGCGTTCCTGCGGCGCCAGGCCGACTGACGCCCGGGCCGGGCTTGTGGTACGGTAGCGCCCCGTTCCTGCCGGGGCCGGTGCGCCTCGTCGGCGCCTCGCTCCAGCCGGTTTCCTGAACGGGATCGGGCGCTGCCGCTTACTTCAAATGGTCGGTCAAAGAACTCTCAGGAACGCGATCCGCGCTTCGGGCGTGGGGCTGCACACGGGCACGAAGGTGCTGATGACCGTGCGTCCCGCGCCGCCCGACCACGGCATCGTGTTCCGCCGTGTCGATCTCGAACCGGCCGTCGACATTCCCGCCTCCGCGGAGAACGTCGGCGAGACGACACTCGGCACCGTGCTCGTCAGGAACGGCGCCCGCATCTCGACGATCGAACACCTGATGTCGGCGTTCGCGGGGCTCGGCATCGACAACGCGATCGTCGAAGTGAACGCGCCCGAAGTGCCGATCATGGACGGCAGCGCGGGCCCGTTCGTGTTCCTGCTGCAGTCGGCGGGGATCGAAGAGCAGGACGTGTCGAAGCGCTTCGTGCGCATCCTGCGCACCGTGCGGGTCGAGGACGGCGACAAGTGGGCGCAGTTCGACCCGTTCGACGGCTTCAAGGTGAATTTCCGCATCGAGTTCGATCACCCGATCTTCCGGCGCCGCACCCAGTCGGCGTCGATGGATTTCTCGACGACCTCGTTCCTCAAGGAAGTGAGCCGCGCGCGCACCTTCGGCTTCATGCGCGACCTCGAGACCATGCGTTCGCACAACCTCGCGCTCGGCGGCAATCTCGACAACGCGATCGTCCTCGACGACGAGGGCATCATGAACGAGGACGGGCTGCGTTACGAAGACGAGTTCGTGAAGCACAAGATCCTCGATGCGATCGGCGACCTGTATCTGCTCGGCCATAGCCTCATCGGCGAATTCAGCGGCTACAAATCCGGCCACGGGCTCAACAACCGGCTGCTGCGCGCGCTGCGCGCCGACACCGGCTCGTGGGAGGAAGTCGTGTTCGAAACCGACCGGGATACCCCGATCCACTACGTCGGCACCGAGGCGCTGCCGACCACCGCGGCCTGACCCGGGCGCGCCTCAGCGCGCCGGCGGCAGGATTTTCACCCGCACTTCGGTGACGCCGGGTTCGATCCCCCGGGCCTGCGCGAGGAGACCTTCCGTCTCGAAGCGCAAGCGTGCGGCCCAGGCGGCCGATGTGACATAAATGGTGAGCGCCGCGCCGCGCAGGGTGGCCGACGTGACCTCGTGCGCGAGGGGGTCCGGCAGCCAGGCCCTGACCAGGTCGAGCCAGTCCCGGGCCGCCGCGGCACGCTGCTGCAGGGTGGCCAGCGGTGAGGCAGGGCGGGCGAGCAGGTCGGTCAGGGAGCGCGGTTTACCATATCGGGCAGACCCTGATTTTCCGGTCTGTGCGCCAGTCTTCTTGTGTCCGATCCGGGTCTTCGGCATATTGCCCCCGCCATTGGACCGAGCATAACGGATGAACCTGATTTTCTTCTCTCGGCGCGAGGGTCGCGCGCGGCACGTGAACCTGGCCCATCCGGTCACCCTTGGAGCGGTGGGCGCGCTGGCGCTCGGCGTGCTCGGCGTCGCGTTCGTGCTCGGGCTCGAGCTCGGACAGCGCTCCGGCAAGGCCTTCAGCCGCGGCGACGCGACCCACTGGTCGCAGGTCGTCGAGCGGCAGCAGGCCGAAATCGCGGAAATGAAGCGCGCGCTGCAGGAACGCGTCGACGCGATCTCGATGCGCATGGGGCAGGTCAACGGCCGCATGATCCGCCTCGATGCCCTCGGCAAACGCCTGACCGAAATGGCCAATATCGATTCGCGCGAATTCAATTTCGACGCGCCGCCGCCGGCGGGTGGCCCCGATGAAGGCGATGGCATCGCCGCGCAGATTCCCGACCTCACGGGCATGCTGACCGACCTCGAGTCGCGGGTCGACCTGCGCGACGCACAGCTCACCGCGCTCGAGAATGTGCTGATCGCGCGCCAGCTGCGCGACCAGATTCACCCGGAAGGACGCCCGGTGCGCCAGGGCTTCATTTCATCCTATTTCGGCTCCCGCCAGGACCCGTTCACGGGCCATGGCGCGTTCCACAAGGGGCTCGATTTCGCGTCGAATGCCGGCGATGACGTCGTCGCGGTCGCCGCGGGCATCGTCACCTGGTCGGGCGAGCGTGCCGGCTACGGGCAGCTCGTCGAGATCAACCACGGCAATGGCTACGTGACCCGCTACGGCCACAACCGCCGCAGCCTCGTCGCCGTCGGCGACACGGTCCAGCGCGGCGACGTGATCGCCCAGGTCGGCTCCACGGGCCGCTCGACCGGGCCGCACGTGCACTTCGAGGTATTGAGGAACGGCCGTCAGGTCGATCCGCTGACGTTCATCGGGCGCTGACTCCCGCCGCGCGCGCCTTCGCGCGCGATCGCCTTGATCTCGACCAGTGTGCCCGGCAGCCCGAGTGCCGCGACGCCGACCGCTGTCCAGGCTGGCAGCGCCCCACGCTGGAATTCCGCTTTCACCTTCATGAACACGTCCATGTGTGCCGGGTAGATCGTGTGGAACGACATCAGCTCGACGATGTCGGCCACGTCGCATCCCTCGGCCTGCAGCACGTTGCCGAGGGCCGCGAATGCGAGCCGGTACTGGCGTTCCGGATCCTGCGGCACGCTGCCATCCGGCTCGAGGCCGACCTGGCCGGCGACGAACACGAGTCCCGCGGCGTGAACGGCCGGGGAGAATCCGTAGGCGCGTGAATCCCCCGGATCGTAGGCGGTCGAAGTCATCATTGCGCTCCATGGGCGGCTCTCGGCCATTGTCCGGGCCATGATGCCGCGGGCCACGCGATCCGGCACCCCGTCCGGGAATCATTTCCGCCGGGCCTCGTCTATTCCGTACAATATCCGGCCTTTCACCGTCAGGGCGCTCCTAAGCCCCTGATCGGGTTAAATTTTTTCAAGGACACCCCGTGCTCGCACTGCTCACGCGCGTCTTCGGCAGCCGTAACGACCGCCTCGTCAAGGCCTATGGCCGTACCGTTCGCACCGCGACCGCCCACGAAGCTGCCCTCGAGGCCTTGCCCGACGATGCGCTGCGCGCGAAAACCGACGAGTTCCGCGCGCGATTGAAGGAGGGCGCCAGGCTCGGCGACCTCGCGATCGAAGCCTTCGCGGTCGTGCGCGAGGCCGCGCGGCGCACGCTGAAAATGCGCCACTTCGACGTGCAGTTGATCGGCGGCATGGTGCTGCACGAAGGCAAGATCGCCGAGATGCGCACCGGCGAGGGCAAGACGCTCGTCGCGACGCTGCCGGCCTATCTCAATGCGCTCACCGGCGAGGGCGTGCACGTCGTCACGGTGAACGAATACCTCGCGCAGCGTGACTCGGACTGGATGGGGCCGATCTTCCGCATTCTCGGCCTCACGGTCGGGGTGATCAGGAACGCGCAATCGAGCGCCGAGAAGCGCGCCGCCTATGCCTGCGACATCACCTACGGCACCAACAACGAATTCGGTTTCGACTACCTGCGCGACAACCTCGCATTCCGCCTCGAAGACCGGGTGCAGCGCGGCCACGCCTACGCGATCGTCGACGAGGTCGACTCGATCCTGATCGACGAGGCGCGCACGCCGCTCATCATCTCGGGCCCCGCCGAGGAGAGCACCGAACTGTATCTCGCGATCAACAAACTCGTGCCGCGCCTCACGCGCCAGAAGGAAGAGAACGGCCCGGGCGATTATTCGATCGACGAGAAGCAGAAGCAGGTGCAGATCACCGAGGACGGCCACGAACACGTCGAGCAGCTGATGCTCGAGGCGGCGCTGCTGCGCGAGGGCGAGAGCCTCTACGACTCGGGCAACATCCGCCTGATGCACCATCTCAACGCGGCGCTGCGCGCGCACGCGATCTACCGGCGCGACGTCGAATACATCGTGCGCGGCGGCGAGGTGATCATAGTCGACGAGTTCACCGGCCGCACCATGCCGGGGCGGCGCTGGTCCGACGGCCTGCACCAGGCGATCGAGGCGAAAGAGGGCGTGCGCGTGCGCGAGGAGAACCAGACGGTCGCCTCGATCACGTTCCAGAACTACTTCCGCATCTACCGCAAGCTCGCCGGCATGACCGGCACCGCCGACACCGAGGCGCCCGAGTTCCTGCAGATCTACGGCCTCGAGGTCGTCGTGATCCCGACGCACCGGCCGATGATCCGCAAGGACCACCCCGATTTCGTCTATCTCAACCAGGACGACAAGTTCAAGGCGATCATCGAGGACATCCGCGACTGCGCCACGCGTGAACAGCCGGCACTCGTCGGCACCACGTCGATCGAGACGTCGGAACTGCTGTCGGGCCTGCTGCAGAAGGAAGGCATCACGCACCAGGTGCTGAATGCGAAGCAGCACGAGCGCGAGGCGCACGTCGTCGCGCAGGCGGGGCGCCCCGGCACCGTCACGATCGCGACGAACATGGCGGGCCGCGGCACCGACATCGTGCTCGGCGGCAACCTCGAGGCCGAGTTAGCGGCGCTGCCGCCCGAAGCCGCGGAGACCGATCGCGCGCGCGTGCGGGCGCTGTGGCAGGAGCGGCACGACAAGGTGCTCGCCGCCGGCGGCCTGCACATCATCGGCACCGAGCGCCACGAGTCCCGTCGCATCGACAACCAGCTGCGCGGCCGTTCGGGGCGCCAGGGCGACCCGGGTTCGAGCCGCTTCTACCTGTCGATGGAAGACAACCTGATGCGGATCTTCGGCGATCCGAACTTCACCAAGCGCCTGCTGACGATGGCGGGCATGAAGCCGGGCGAGGTGATCGAAAGCCGCATGCTCTCGGGCCGGATCGAGAAGGCGCAGCGCAAGGTCGAGTCGCACAACTTCGACATCAGAAAGCAGTTGCTGCTGTTCGACGACGTCGCGAACGACCAGCGCAAGGTGATCTACCAGCAGCGCACCGAGATCATGGCGAAGGACGAAGTCGCCGACGCGATCCGCGGCATCCGCGCCGAAGCCATCGATTCGCTCGTCGAGCAGTTCGTGCCGAAGAATGCCGGCCCGGCGGACTGGGACCTGGATGGCCTCGCCGAGTCCGTGCTGAAGGATTTCAACACGCGTCTCGCGCCCCGGGAGTGGCTCGAGAAGGAGCCCGAGATCGACGAGGCGAGCTTCCGTGCCCGGATCGTCGAGGCCGTCGAGGCGAGTTACGACCAGAAAGTCGCGCGCATCGGCGCGGAGCTGATGCGCCACGTCGAGAAGGACGTGATGCTGCGGACGCTCGACCAGCACTGGCGCGACCATCTCGCCGCGATGGACTACCTGCGACAGGGCATCCACCTGCGCGGCTACGCGCAGAAGGACTACCGCTACGAGTACAAGCGCGAGGCGTTCGAGCTGTTCTCGGCAATGCTCGATCGCGTGAAATTCGAGACGGCATCGCTCCTCTCGAAGATCGAAGTGCGCACGCAGGAAGAGATCGACCGCGAGGAGGAACGCCGCCGCGAGCGCCTGATGCAGGCGCTGAAGGCCCAGCACGCCGATGCACAGTCGGCGCTCACGGCCGGTGGCGACGATGGCGCCGCCGAGCCACGCCCGGTGCCCGGCGGTGGCCGCACTGTCGCGCCCGCCGAGGCGCACACGCCGATGGTGCGGGCGGAGCGCAAGGTGGGGCGCAACGAGCCCTGCCCGTGCGGATCGGGCAAGAAGTACAAGCACTGCCACGGCGCGCTGGCCCACGCCGAATGACGCCGGGTCGCACGCTGCCGCGCTTTCGCGTGGTGGCTGCCGCCCTGTTCGACCGCGCCGGCCGGGTGCTGCTGGCCGATCGCCCGGCGGGCAAGCACATGGCCGGGCACTGGGAGTTCCCCGGCGGAAAGCGGGGCCCCGCCGAGGGCGGGCGTGCCGCGCTCGACCGCGAGCTCGCCGAGGAGCTCGGCATCGAAGTGCGGGCGGCACGGCCGTGGGCTTCGGTTTCTCACGATTACGCGGATCGAGGCATCGACCTTACGCTGTGGCTGGTCGAGGCCTGGCGCGGCGAGCCCCGGGCCCTCGACGGACAGCGCCTCGCCTGGGTGTCGCCTCGCGACCTGGGCGACTGGGCGATCCTGGAAGCCGACCAACCGTTCGTGCGTGCCCTGCGCGCACTGGCCGCAGTCCCGATGGGCGAGGCATTGATGACAGAGCCGCAGACATTCGCTGTTCGCAATCCGCGCACCGGGGAGGCGGACTATCGGTTCACGGCACCAACCGCCGCGGAGCTCACCCGCACGATCGCCGCGCTGCGCGCGCAGCAGCCCGCGTGGCGCGATGCGGGCCTCGCCCGACGCATCGAGGTCGTGCAGCGCTTTCGCGCGGAGCTCACGGCGCGCGCCGGTGAAATCGCCGCCGCGCTGACCGTCGACACGGGGCGCCACCTGATAGAGCTCGGCGAAGCACAGGCGGTGCCGGCCGCGATCGACCGCTGGTGCCGCAAGGTGCCGGATCTCGGGCCGCTGCCCGACGCGCGTTCCGAGAGCCTGCCATCGGTGAACTTCGGCTATCAGCTCGTGCCGTATGCGCTCGTCGGCGCGATCAGCCCGTGGAATTTTCCGTTCATCCTGTCGTTCATCGATGCGATCCCCGCGCTGCTCGCGGGCTGCGCGGTGCTGCTGAAGCCGAGCGAGGTGACGCCGCGCTGGATCGCCCCCGCGCAGCGCGCGCTCGACGCCGTGCCCGAGCTCGCGGCGGTGTTCGCCATCTGCCCGGGAGGCCGCGAAACCGGCGAGATCCTGGTTGCCTCGGTCGACGCCGTCTGTTTCACCGGCAGCGTCAGGACGGGCCGGCTCGTGGCCGCGAACGCGGCGGCGCACTTCATTCCCGCGTTCCTCGAGCTCGGCGGCAACGATCCGGCCATCATCACCGCCGGCGCCGACATCGAGCGGGCCACCGACGCCGTGCTGCGCGCATCGATCACCGCGAGTGGCCAGGCCTGCCAGTCGCTCGAGCGCGTGTACGTCGACCGGCGCATCCACGCACCGTTCATCGAGCGCCTGGCCGCCAAGGCGCGCGCCGTGGACATCAACTGGCCCGACATCCATCGCGGTGTCGTGGGCCCGTTCATCTTCGCCGCGCAGGCGGGCGTGGTCGAGCGGCAGCTCGCCGACGCCGTGGCGAAGGGCGCGACAGTGCTCGCGGGCGGCACGGTCGAGCGCCATGGCGGCGCGTGGCTGCGGCCCACCGTGCTCGCCGATGTCACGCACGAGATGCAGGTGATGACCGACGAGACCTTCGGGCCGGTGATCCCGGTGATGGCGTACGACACGATCGAGGAGGCGATCGCGCTCGCCAACGACGGTGTCTACGGCCTTTCCGCCGCGGTGATGGCCGGTACGCTGGCGGAGGCGGAAGCGATCGGCCGGCAACTCGACGTGGGCGCCGTCAGCCTGAACGACTGCTCGCTCACGGTGTTCGTGAACGAGGCGGAGAAGAACTCGTTCAAGCTCTCCGGGCTCGGCGGTTCGCGGATGGGCGCCGCGGGGTACCTGCGCTTCTTTCGCACCAAGGCGCTGCTGCGTCAGACCGGTGCGCCGTCCACGGTGGCTGCGCTCGCCGAGGAGAACGTGGCGCCAAAGGGCGCATCGCCGCAGGGCGGGGCGCGGCGCTCGAGTTAGCCCGCCACTTCGATGCGGGCGTGATACCCGCGTGACCGGCCCGAAATGCGCGATACAATGCGCCCCCCGCAACCGACAGGCCCACCATGGCGAACGAACCGAACCTGCCCGACATCCAGCTCGATGCCGAGAGTCTGTACCGCGAGGAAGTCTTCACGGATCGCAAGGCGGGCACGTTGCGCCGGCTCGTGCCGATCACGGCCGAGGGCGCGGACGACCCGCGCCGCGACGTGCTCTATTCGGGCCAGACTCAGCTGCTGACGCCGGGCGGCGTGCTGCCGCTCGCGTTCGAGATCGACGCGAAGACGCTGCCCGACGCGCTCGCGAAGTTCTCCGAGTCGGTCAAGGTCGCGCTCGAGCAGGCGATCGACGAAGCCCGCGAGTATCGCCGCGAGGCGGCCTCACGCATCGTCGTGCCGGAAGCCGGCGGTCTCGGGCCCATGGGCCCCGGCGGCAAGCTGAAGCTACCGTAGGTTCTCGTCGAAGAAGCGCTTCACGGTCATGCTGGCGTGCGGACCCATGTCCGTGTGCCGCATGAGGCCGTGCTTGCCGCCCGGGTAGGGCATCACGGCGAATGGCTTGTCGAGATCCTGCAGGCGCGCAAAGAGCGCCGTGCTGTTCGTGAAGAGCACATTGTCGTCGGCCATGCCGTGCATGATGAGGAGCGGCCCTTTCAGGCCCTCCGCATGCGTGCGCACATCGCTGAAGGCGTAGCCCTGCGGGTTCTCCGCGGGCGTGCCCATGTAGCGTTCCGTGTAGTGCGTATCGTAGAGGCGAAAGTCGGTGACCGGCGCGCCGGCGACACCCGCCGCGAAGTAATCCGGTGCCTGCATCATCGACATGAGCGTCATGAACCCGCCGTAGCTCCATCCCCAGATGCCGATCCGTGCCGGATCGACGCCGGGCAGGGTGCGCAGGTACTCGACGCCCGTCACCTGGTCTTCGACCTCGACCGAGCCGAGCCGGTGGAAGGCCGCGGTGTCGAACTTCACGCCGCGATACGCGGTGCCCCGGTTGTCGAGCGTGAACACCACGTAACCCGACTGCGCGAGGTATTGGCGGAAGAGATTGCCCCAGGCGTTGCGCACGCGGCCGAGCACGCTCGGGCCGCCGTAGACATCGACGATCACCGGGTAGCGCCGCCCCGGCTGCATGTCTTTCGCGGGGGTCAGCTGGTAGTACAGCGTCTGCCCGTCGCGCGCGGTGAGCGTGCCGAACCGGGAACGCTGGTGGGACGCGAGGTAAGGCGCATAGGGGTGTGAGGCGTCGAGCGTGTTGGCGATGAGCGTGGCCTCCGGCCGGCCGTCGGCGCGGCGCAACGTGACGGACGGCGGGTGCTCGCTGTCGGACAATGTATCGAGGTAGTAGCGCGCGTCGGCCGACATGCGCACCGTGTGCCAGCCCGTCTCGCGGGAGACGCGGCGCGGCGCCCCGGCCTTGCGGTACGAGGTGACATAGAGCTGCCGCTCGATCGGTGAAGCCGCGTTCGACATGAACCACACGAGGCCGCGCCGGCGGTCGACACCGCGGATCGCGCGCAGCGCATCGCCCCGGTCCTCGCCCGCGACCATCCATTCGCCGCTCGTGACGGGGTGCCGCAGGTTGCCGTCCGCATCGTAGAGGTACAGGTGGTGGTAGCCGGTGCGGCTCGAACCCCAGAGGAAATCCCCGCGATCCGACACGAAGGTGAGTTCGTCGCAGATGTCGACCCAGGTCGCGGACCGCTCGGTGAGGAGCGTTCGTGTGACGCCGGTCGTCGCGTCGGCACGCAGGAGCGTGAGCGTCTGCTGGTCGCGGCTCTGGCGCTGCACGGCGAGTGCGCGCCCGTCCGGCAGCCACTGCACGCGCGCGAGGTAGATGTCGGGGTTCGCGCCGAGATCGACGCGCACCGCTGCGCCGCCGACGGGGCTGACGTAGAGGCGCACGTCGGCATTGCGCGCGCCGGTCGCGGGGTACCGCTGCTTCACGACCTCGACGCGGTCGGCGTAGATCTCGAAGCGCTCGATTTCGGCGACCGGCGCTTCGTCGACGCGCGTGAAGGCGATGCGTTTCTCGTCGGGCGACCACCAGTACCCGGTGTGGCGGTTCATCTCCTCCTGCGCGATGAACTCCGCGACCCCGAACGACACGGGCCCGCCGCCGTCGCGCGTGATCGCGATCTCGCGGCCGCTCGCGATGTCGAGCGTGTACAGATTGGCGTCGCGGATGAAGCTGACATACCGGCCGCGCGGCGAGAACCGCGCGTCCGTCTCGTACGCGGCGGTCGCCGTGAGGCGGCGCACGGCGCGCGCCGGCGGGGCATCGAGGTCGTAGAGGTAGAGGTCGCCACCGAGCGGCACGAGGATCCGCCGGCCGTCCGCCGCGACGTCATACGCGAGGATGCCGCCGAGCGCAGAGGTACGCTGGCGCTCGCGCCGCGCCTGCTCTTCCCGCGAGAGGGCGCCGCCGGCGGTCGCGAGCGCCGCGGAGTCGACGAGCCGCGCGTGTTTGCGCGCGGCGATATCGTAGGCCCAGAGATCGTAGATATCCTTCGCGTCGTCCCTGGCGCGCAGGTACGTGATGCGCCGATCGTCCGGCGTGAAGGCCGCGCCACGCAGGGTCGGGCCCGACAGGTCCGGCGCGGCGAACAGCCGTTCGATCGTGAGATCGGCGGCGGCGGCGTTGCCGACGGTGAAGCACAGGAGACTCGCGACGAAGCGAGCGAAGCGGGGTGCGGTCATCGGTCGGTTCCGTTTGTTAGACTGCCGCATCGGCAACGGCCCAGTGTAGGGAAGAACATGATTCGCAGCCAAACGGTGCGCCCGCGCGTTCTCGTCGTGCTCGGCGCGAGTCTCGCCATGACCACCCCCGTTCTGCTCGCCGCCGGCGCGCCTGCGTCCGCGAAGCTCCACTACCCCGTGGCACCGCGTGGCAACGTGGTCGACGACTATTCCGGCACGAAGGTCGCCGACCCCTATCGGGGGTTCGAGGCGCTCGATTCCCCCGCCACCCGCAAGTGGGTCGCGGCGGAGAACGCGCTCTCGCAGCCGTGGCTCGAGGCGATTCCGCAGCGTGCGTGGGTGAAGGAGCGGCTCACGAAGCTGTGGAATTACGAACGCTTCGGTGTGCCGAAGAAGGCGGGCGGCCGCTACTTCTATGCGCGCAACGACGGCACGCAGAACCAGAGCGTGCTCTATGTCACCGATGCGCTCGGGGCGCAGGGTCGCGTGCTCTTTGATCCGAACACGGCCAGCAAGGATGCGACCGTTGCGCTGGCGCGGTTCGAGCCGAGCCCCGACGGGAAGCTCCTCGCCTATTCGCTGTCGGACGGCGGCACGGATTGGGAGATCTGGCGCTTCAGGCGCGTCGACGACGGCGTGGACCTGCCGGATGAACTGCGCCGCATCAAGTTCTGGCAGTTGAGCTGGGCGCCCGACGGGTCGGGCGTCTACTACAGCCGCTATCCGGCGCGGGCCGACGGCCACGGCGACGATGCGGGCCGGCCGGCGGTGTATTTCCACCGCCTCGGCGAGCCGCAGGAGCGCGATGCGCTCGTGTATGCGGTGACCGACCATCCGATGCGCGCGCCGTCGGCCGACATCACCGACGACGGCAAGCTGCTCGTGATCTCGATCTACGAGGACACGCGGCGCGACGGTGTGGTGCTGAAGGACCTCACGCGGCCGGACGGGCACGTGACGAAGCTCTTCACCGGGTTCGACGCGAACTATGTGTACCTCGGCAGCGATGCGGAGACGCTCTGGTTCACGACCACCGCGGGTGCGCCGAACTGGCGCGTGCTGGCGGTGGACCGGGACGAGCCGAGCGCCGCGAGTGCGCGCACGATCGTGCCCGAGGCGCACGAGGCGATCGACTCGGCCGACATTGCCGGCGGTCGCGTGATCGTGAGCTACGTGAAGGATGCGCGCAATGTCGTCACGCTGTTCGAGGGCGACGGCAGGCGCATCGGTGACATCGCGCTGCCGGGTTCGGGCTCGGCCGGCAATTTCGAGGCGAAGAGCACGGATCCGGAGGCGTTCTTCTCGTTTTCGGACTATCTCGCGCCGACCCGCATCCTGCGCCTCGATGCGGCGGCGAATGTCGTGTCGGCGTGGCGCACGCCGAAGATCGATGCGGATACGAGCGCCTACGTCACCGACCAGGTGTTCTACACGAGCAAGGACGGCACGAAGGTGCCGATGTCGATCACCCACCGGCGCGACATGCCGCGCGACGGCAACCGGCCGCTGCTGCTGTACGGCTACGGCGGCTTCAACATCTCGCTGACCCCGACATTCCGGCCGACCGTGCTCGCGTGGCTCGAGATGGGCGGCGTGTATGCCGAGGCGAACCTGCGCGGCGGCGGCGAATACGGCGAAGCCTGGCACAACGCGGGCACCGTCACGCACAAGCAGAACGTGTTCGACGATTTCATCGCGGCCGCAGAGTATCTCGTCCGGGAGAAGTACACGCAGCCCTCGCGCATCGCGATCAGCGGCCGCAGCAACGGCGGCCTGCTGGTGGGCGCCGTGATGGTGCAGCGTCCCGATCTCTTCGGCGCCGCGCTGCCCGCGGTGGGCGTGCTCGACATGCTGCGCTACCAGCATGCGAGCGCGAATGCGCGCCAGTGGTCGGGGGATTTCGGGTTGAGCGAGAAGCCCGGGGACTTTGCGGCGCTCTACCGGTACTCGCCTGTCCACAATGTGAAGAAAGGCGTCTGCTACCCGCCGACGCTCGTGACGACGGCCGATCGCGACGATCGCGTCGTGCCATGGCACAGCTACAAGTTCGCCGCGGCGCTGCAGGCCGCGCAGGGCTGCGCGAACCCGGTGCTGATCCGCATCGAGACGCGCGCGGGCCACGGCGCAGGCAAGCCGGTGTGGATGCAGATCGAGGATTACGCGGACCAGTGGGCGTTCGCCGCAAAAGCGCTCGGCATGTCCGTGCCGGTCCCGACGACCACACCAGCGGCCGAGCCCGCATCCAACGGCGTAAAATGACACCATGACCACGCGCAAGCGCCCAGCCGCGACCCCGCCGGCGCCGGATCAGCAGCCGATCCAGCGCACGGTCGGGCGCCGCGTGCCGCCGCCGGCGGGGCACATGCCGTCTCGCGTGGCGCCGCCGCGACGGCTGAGTACACCCGCCCGGCGACCTGGGCGGACTTGCGTGAGCTCGCGCAGTATCTCAACGAAGCGGGCGTCGACTATGCGCTCGCGGGTGGCTACGCGATCGCCGGTACGCGATCCGCGTGAACGACGAGTTCACGATCGATGTGATGCCCTCGATCGGCGGCCGGTCGTGGCAAGAGATGCGACGCCACATCGAGACGGTCGATCTCGACGGGGTGCCGCTGCGCGTGCTCGATCTCGACGGCTTGTTGCTGACCAAGCAGGGGCGGCGACCGAAGGACCAGATGGATGCGGCGATACTGCGCGCCGCCCTCGACGCGCTGAAGAAATCAGACGGCTGAGCCCGAACCACGGCCGGCGGGGGCATCGTACATCCCGGCCGCCGGCGATTCCTCGACCGGCTCGCCCGGGATCGCGTGTTCCCCGGTGAGCCAGGCACCGAGGTCGATCAGGCGGCAGCGGTCGCTGCAGAAGGGGCGATACGGCGACGAGGCCGACCATTCGGTCTCGCGCTTGCACGTGGGGCAGGGCACTTTCAATTGCAGCAGCCCAGCGTGAACGGAATATCGTCGGTCGATTGTGTCGGGCGCACGCCGAGCCCGTTCCAGCTGAGAAAGCGGATGCTCGATCGATAGTGGCTGCCGCTGATCTCGGGGTAGAGGCCGAGCGACTGCGGCAGGCTGATCCTGAGCAATTGCACCGGCGACTCGCGATCGAAGGTGATGTGGAAAACGCCGCCCTTGGCGGTCTCCTGTCGTGATCGTCCGTTCTGGCGCGTGAGCCACAGCAGCTCGGCAATCGCATCGCATAGCGGGCGCAGCAGCTCGAGCCACTCGTTGAACGCCGTCGTCCGCGCCTGCGAAGGCTGCCGCAGCCAGTAGTAGTAGTCGGGCAGGTCGAACTCGCAGGTGCCGCCCGGGATCGCGCTGCGATGCTTCACCGCGGCGAGGAACTCCGAGTCCTTGACCGGCTGCAGGTACGCCGAGCCTGCCGCGAGCAGTTCGGTGCGCAGACGCACGAGGTTGGCCATCACCGCGCGCAGCCGCGACGCATCGACATGCGGTTTCGCCTGGAATTCGTTGAGCAGCGCGAGGTGGCGCTCCAGTTCCTTCAGCGCGTCGGCCCGGGCGTCGCCGCGGCTCGTGATCGCGAGGATGTCGATGAGGCTCGACACCGCGGCGCGGCTGCCCCATTCGCTCGCGCGCTCGTTGTGGTACGTGGCCTGGCTGTACAGGAAATCGATGCGCAGGAAGGTGCGCATGCGCTCGGTGAGCGGCTGCTCGAAGACGAGCTCGGCCTCTTCCGCCACGGGGGGATCCGCCTGCGCCAGTTCCTTGGACATCCGCCTATTGTGCTTGACGGCCTCCGCCTGCGTAAACCGCCGCGGCATCGAGATAGCGGCCATGCAGCCGCTCGACCTCGCGCGCGAGCGCTTCGAGGCCGCTGTCGTTGCCGATCACATCGTCGGCGGCGGCGAGCCGGGTCGCGCGGTCCACCTGCGCGGCGATGAGCGCCCGCGCCTCCGCGAGGGTCGAGCCGTCACGCGCCTGCAGGCGGCGAATCTGCGTCGCCTCGTCCGTGTCGACCACGAGCACCCGGTCGACGCGCGCGCGCGCGCGCGAGCCGCCCTCGACAAGCAGCGGGATCGCGAGGATCTGGTAGGGCCCGCCGGCCGCGGCTGACCGCGCGTCCATTTCGGCACGGATCGCCGGATGGGTCAGCGCCTCGAGCCGCTTGCGCGCCGCCTCGGCCTCCACCGTGTCACCGAACACCCGTGCGCGGAGCGCCCGACGGTCGAGCGAGCCGTCAGGCGCGATGACCGCATCGCCGAACTCCGCACGGATCCGGCCGAGGAGCGCCGTGCCGGGGGCGACGACGTCGCGGGCGATCACGTCCGCGTCGATCACCGGCACGCCGAGCGCGGCGAAGAGGTTCGCGACGGTGCTCTTGCCGCTCGCGATGCCGCCGGTGAGGCCGATGCGATAGGACCGCATGCCGTATGGGTTCGCGCCTAGACGCCTGAAGTCGACTTCGACACGAGCGGAAAGGCTCGAGGGTCGCGTATTGACTCCACAGAAAGGTCAATGTCGAGTTCCGGCCAGTACAAGTGATGCGGCGCGGGTCTTTCCACGCGTGAGAGCTGAGCAATGGTCGCATGCCGGAACCACGGAAAGTGCTCAAAGGCCAGAAACAACTCCTCCGAGCCGAGCGAGAGCCAGAAGCCATGAGGCGATACGTGGGTGATCTCAGCGACTGAAGTGTCGATTCCAGGCGTCACGGAAGACATCGAAATGATCCTCGACAAAAGCTTGGGCGACTCGCAGGCTTCGTGGACTTATGCCGGAATTCTGCGCCAATTCGACTCGGGGCTCCAGCCAGAACTTGGCCTCGCCATCGGGGCCCTGAACGTGGATATGCATGCGTGGCTCCTCGCGCGAGAAGAAATAGTAGCGATATCCCCGATCCCGGAGAATTGCCGGGCTCATGATCAATCGTGTGACCGCTGTCCTGCAGGGCGCCAGCCTGCAATTCGCGTGTGTTCGGAGAGATTTGCGGACGGGCAGCCAGATTCCGGGATCGCCCGGAATCGTGGCGCTCAGCGCCCCGGCGCGAACATGCCGAGATAGCCGTTCACGATCGCGGGGCCCCACATCAGCGCGATCCAGCCGGCGGCCGCGAGGAAGGGGCCGAAGGGCATCGGCACGTTGCGGTCGCGCCCGCGCGTGACGATGAGCGCGATGCCCGTCACCGCGCCGACCGCGGCGGACAGCAGGATGATCGGCAGCAGCATCTGCCAGCCGAGCCACGCGCCGAGCGCGGCGAGCAGCTTGAAGTCGCCGTAGCCCATGCCCTCCTTGCCGGTCGCGAGGCGAAAGAGGTGGTACACCGACCACAGCGAGAGATACCCCCCGAGCGCACCGACGATCGCCTCGCGCGGGCCCACGGCCGTAAGCCCAAGGACACTCGCGGCGAGCCCGAGCCACAGCAGCGGCAGCGTCAGCGCGTCCGGCAGCAGTTGCGTGTCGAAATCGATGAAGGTGAGGGCAATCAGGAACCAGGTGAGCACGAGCGCGGCGCCCAGGGTCGGGAGGGCGGCGGGGCCGGTTCCGAACTGCCATGCGACCGCCGCCGACAGCGCGCCGGTCAGCAGCTCCACGAGCGGGTACCGCACACCGATCTTCGCCTTGCAGTTCGCGCAGCGGCCGCGCAGTGCGAGCCAGCTGAGCACCGGTACGTTGTGCAGCGCCTTGATCGGCGCCTTGCAGGCGGGGCACGCCGAGCGGGGCACCACGAGGTTGAAGCGCGGCGCTTCGGGCGTTTCCCGACCGGAGAGTTCATCGCACTGCCGTCGCCACTGCCGGTCGAGGATGACGGGCGTGCGATAGACGACCACGTTCAGGAAGCTGCCGATCAGCAGCCCCAGAACGAAGCACGCCGCGATCACACGACCGCGCCGAGCTTGAAGATCGGCAGGTACATCGCGATCACGAGGCCGCCGACGAGCACGCCGAGGATCGCCATGATCAGCGGTTCGAGGAGACTCGACATGCTGTCGACCGCGTTGTCGACCTCGGCCTCGTAGAATTCCGCGACCTTCGCCGACATCTGGTCGAGCGCGCCGGCTTCCTCGCCGACCGCGACCATCTGGATCACCATGTTCGGGAAGAGCTGCGTGTTCTCCATCGCGCGCTGCAGGCGCTGGCCGGTCGCGACTTCGTCGCGCATCCGCATCACGGCATTCTCGTAGATGATGTTGCCCGTGGCACCGGCGACGGATTCGAGCGCCTCGACGAGCGGCACGCCCGCGGCGAACATCGTCGACAGCGTGCGCGCGTAGCGCGCGATCGCCGACTTCGTCAGGATCGGGCCGATGATCGGCAGCTTGAGGGACAAGCGGTCGAGCACCTCGCGCATTCTCTTCGAGCGCTTCTTGAAGTACATGAAGGCATACACGGCCCCACCGAGAATCACGGCCATCAGCAGGCCGTGGTTCTGCACGCCCTTCGACAGGTTGATCACGAATTGCGTGAAGGCGGGCAGCTCGGCGCCGAAGCCCTTGAACAGGCTCTCGAACTGCGGGATCACGAAGATGAGCAGGATCAGCGTGACGACCACGGCCACCACCATGACGGCGGCGGGGTAGAAGAGCGCCTTCTTGACCTTCTTCTTGATCGCCTCGGTCTTTTCCTTGTAGGTCGCGATCTTGTCGAGCAGGTTCTCGAGCGCGCCCGCCTGCTCGCCCGCCTCGACGAGGTTCACATAGAGATCATCGAAGTAGAGCGGATGTTTCGCGAGCGCCTCGTGCAGCGAGGTGCCGCCCTCGATGTCCATTTTCACGTCGAGGATCAGCTTCTGCACCGAGGGCTTCTCGTGGCCGTTGCCGACGATCTCGAAGGCCTGCACGAGCGGAATGCCGGAGGCGAGCATCGTGGCGAGCTGGCGGCTGAACACCGCGATGTCCTCGGGCTTGACCTTGCCCGATGACTTGAATGCCGTCGACTGCTTCCTGATCTTCGACGGCGCGATGCCCTGGCGACGCAGTTCGGCGCGCAGCGCGGCCTCGTCGGGCGCAAGGCTCTTGCCCTTGACGCGATTGCCGCGCTTGTCCATGCCTTCCCACGCAAACGGGATGTCCCGCTTGATCGTGCGGACAGTGGTGGTTGCTGCGACATTAGCCATGTGCACACTCCGTCAGGTCACTCGATCGTGACACTGTTGACCTCTTCGAGGCTCGTCATGCCCTGCTTCACTTTCTCGAGACCCGAACGGCGCAGGTCCCACACGCCCATTCTCTTGGCTGCGTCGCCGATCGAGATCGCGTTGCCGCCTTCCATGATGATGCGGCCGATTTCGTCGGTGACCGGCAGCACCTGGTAGATGCCCACGCGCCCCTTGTAGCCGTCGGTGCAGGCCTGGCAGCCCTTCGGGCCGTAAGCCTTGATGCCGGCTTCCACGTCTTCCTTCGCAAACCCTTCCTTGAGCAGCGCGTCGGCGGGAATGTCGACGAGGTGCTTGCACTGCGTGCACAGGCGCCGCGCGAGACGCTGGGCGATGATCAGGCTCACCGAAGTGGCGATCGCATAGGGCTTCACGCCCATGTCGATCATGCGGGTGAGGGTCTGCGGGGCATCGTTCGTGTGCAGCGTGGAGAGCACGAGGTGGCCCGTCTGCGCGGCCTTGATCGCGATCTCGGCGGTCTCGAGGTCGCGGATCTCGCCGACCATCACCACGTCCGGGTCCTGGCGCAGGAACGCACGCAGCGCGGAAGCGAACGTGAGGCCCACCTTCGGGTTCACGTTCACCTGATTGACGCCGGGCAGGTTGATTTCCGCCGGGTCTTCCGCGGTCGAGATGTTCGTGTCCTCGCGATTCAGGATATTGAGCCCCGTGTAGAGCGACACCGTCTTGCCGCTGCCGGTCGGGCCCGTGACGAGGATCATGCCCTGCGGCTTTTCCAGGTACTTGAGGTACAGGTCTTTCTGGAACGGCTCGTAGCCGAGCGCGTCGATGCCGAGCATCGCCTGGGAAGGATCAAGGATACGCGCGACGATCTTTTCGCCGTAGAGCGTAGGGCAGGTGCTGACACGAAAGTCGATCGCCCGCGTCTTCGACAGCTTCATCTTGATGCGGCCGTCCTGCGGCACGCGGCGCTCGGCGATGTCGAGCCGCGACATCACCTTGATGCGCGCGCAGATCTTCTGCGAGAGCTGCACGGGCGGCTGGGCCACTTCCTTCAGCACGCCGTCCATCCGGTAACGGACGCGGTAGGTCTTCTCGTACGGCTCGAAGTGGATATCCGACGCGCCGCGGCGGATCGCATCGAGCATCACCTTGTTCACGAACTTGACGATCGGCGCGTCGTCGACATCGTCGCGCGTGATGCCGCCATCGTTCTCGTCCTCGCCGCCCGTGACCTCGAGGCCCTCGAGGTCGACGCCTTCCTCCTCGGTGAAGTTCGGCATCTGCGTGTCGACTTGCTCGATCGCCTTGTCGACGGCGCGTTGCAGCTTGTCGTCCTCGACGACGATGGCCTCGATGCCGAGGCCGGTCGCGAACTTGATCTCGTCGATCGCGTGCAGGTTGGTCGGGTCGGCGACCGCGAGGAACATCCGCTTGCCGCGGCGAAAGAGCGGCAGCACGCGGTGTTTGGCGAGCAGCTTGTCGTTGACGAGGCGCACGAGATCGAGGTCGACCGCGAGGCTGTCGAGGTCGAGCAGCGGCACGCCGAATTCGTGCGAGGCGGCCACCGCGATATCGCGGGCGCGCGCGGCGCCCATGCCGATCAGTTGCGTGACGAAGCCGCCCTTGCGGTCGCGCGCGGACTGCAGCGCACTCTGCATGGTCGGCTCGTCCACGAGCCCGTCCTGCACGAGCCGCTGGGGCAGCCCGCCCAGGGTGGAGCGCGAGCCTCCAATGGCAAGAGTTGCGTTATCGTTCATGCACTTGCAGCAAGCAGTCCGCGACCCGTCGAACCGATAGTGTACCGGAGGGCGACCCCCGGGCAATTGTCAAATCCCGGGCGATGGTCGCACAGCGGCGGAGCGCCCTGCGTGATTCGGCTCCCAAAAAAGAAAGCCCCTCCGGAGAGGGGCTCCCTTGTCGATCACAGTCCGAAGCAATTACGGACGGCAGCTCGCCGGCAGGTACTTGTTCGGCACCGTTGTTGCGGCAGCGGCAGCGGCCGTCGCAGGCTGGTGAACAGCCGTCGGTCCGGCGTTGTTGCCGCAGACCCAGACAACGTCGTTGTTGCCCGTCGCGGCTGCGCCGCTCAGCGCAGGGCGCATGTCAAGAACGAGGCCGTTCAGGTTGGCGTTCGCCTGGAAGCCACCCGCGTTGGAATACGTGATCCGGATGGTGCCCGGATCAACGATCGTGACGCTGCTGACATACTTGCCGCTCGGGACTTCCGTCGCCGCGTGGCCCAGCGTGCCGGCACCACCCGTAAGTGCTGTCGGCCACGAGCCGTTCTGCGCATAGTACTCAGCGACTTCCGCCTTCACGGCGCCGGCCAGGTTCAGGCCTTCGGTGACCTGCGAACGGATCGTGTAGTCCTGATACGCCGGGATCGCGATCGCGGCGAGAATACCGATGATCGCGACGACGATCATCAGCTCGATGAGGGTGAAACCCTTCTGGATGGTCTTCATTGACTGGAACTCCTTGAGGACGAAGATTTCGGGTCGATACCAAAGGTCGCGGCGTGTTCCGCCTGCAGCGAAATCATGAAGCAACGGCCGTGCCATCAATGTGATGTGTCTCTAACTTGCTGAATTGCAAGTGCTCACCGTCATGCGACGCACCGATGTCGCAAGCGCAATGTCAGCGCGGCGCGACGCTGTGCTGCCCTTCGTGTCAGGAAGTGACACAAGACGTCAGTGCGCTCGTGTGCCAGCTCTCGCTCGAGCCGAGCCGCCTGTGAGCGGCGTCACATCAGCGCTCCCGCCCGGTCCGCGCAACGGGCGAGCCGGGCGGATACCGGGAGCGGCGGGATCGAGCACCGACCGCTGTTGCACGCCGACGTCGACGTCGGCGGCAACCGCATGCCGCCGATGGTGGCGCTGCGCTCGACACTCGAATGGGCGCGCTTTCAGTGCGTGCGCAGCTGTATCCAGAGCGGCAATGTCGTCCTTGTTGGCGTGATAACCGCGCATGCCCGGCGTCACGCGTGAATCCCGCGCATTTGCACCCGAAACGTCTGTGGCAAGTGTGGCTCATGTGATGGATCCTGCATGCGCGGTCGAGCGGGACTGGAAGTGCGTAAGGAAAATCCTTACTATCGGGAAGTTGCCCCCACGGGTCCTGACGATGATCACGAGCAAGCTGACGAGCAAGGCGCAGACCACGATTCCGCAGCCCGTGCGGGCGGCGCTGCGACTGCAGGAAGGAGACGAACTGCTGTACGAGATCGAGGGCGAGCGCGTCGTGCTGTCCAGGGCAAGGCATATCGGTGGGGGCGATGAGCCGTTCCGGGCATTCGACGAATGGGAGTCCCCTGCCGACTGCAAGGCCTATGGAAAGCTATAGCAGAGGCGATGTCGTCAAGGTCCCTTTTCCCTACACCGATCGCGCCGTCCGCAGATGGCGTCCCGCGCTGGTCGTCTCGGGTGCCCGGCTTCACGACGTGCATGGACTCGCCTGGGTCGTGATGATCACCAGTGCGGAGAATCGCGGCTGGCCCGACGACGTGGTCGTGCGCGACCTTGCTGCGGCCGGTTTGCCGGCACCGTCGGTCGTCCGCCCGGCAAAGATCGCAACGATCGAATCCGCTGCCGCCGAGAAGATTGGCGCAGTCAGCGGTTCCGTGCTCGCGCAGATCATGAAACGTGTGGGGCGGTTGCTGGACGACGAATAACATGCGCAGCGCGCCGTTTGCCGCATAACGAGCCGTTCCTGACATGCATGGCGGAGGCGGGAAGTGCGGCGAGGAAAAAGGGTTTACGTTTGTGACACCGCTCCATGTGAGGTAGCGGCGAGGATGACCGCGTCCTACATACCCACTTCGTGATCCGTCGCGCGCTCGCCAGGCGGCTGCGCGCAATGCCGGCTGTGGTCGTCACCGGTGCCCGCCAGAGCGGCAAGAGTACCCTGGCCGAGCATCTCGTTCCGGGCAAACGCCGCTACGTGACACTCGACGAACTGGACGTACTCGATGCCGCCCGCCGTGATCCCGAGTCGCTCGCCGGCCGGGCGGGCTATCTGACGCTCTGGCCGATGACTCGGCGCGACAGCAGGGCTGTGGACGGGGCGGGATCTGGGAAGAACTGCTCGCGACTCCCGACGCCGGGTGGCCCGGATTGCTCGCGGGTGGGAGGGCCGAAGCAGAGGACTGGCGGGCGCTTGCGCAGCCCACCGTTCATCAATGGCTGAACCCGCCGGCGACTTCCTGCCTGCTGGTGCGCTTGCCCGCGTATGCCGTGAATCGCACCAGGCGGCTCATCGAGGCGCCCAAGGTCTATTGGGGCGATACCGGCGTGGCGATGCATCTCGCAGAAGTGGAAGAACCCGGTGGCGCGCACTTCGAGAATCTCGTGCTGCAGGACCTGCTCGCGTGGCGCGACGCGCGGATCGAACGCGCGGAGCTCGGCCATTGGCGCACCGCCACGGGCGAAGAAGTGGATTTCGTGATCGAAGCGGGCGGTAAGCTCCTGCCCGTCGAAGTCAAGGCGACGGCTCGCCCACGCTTGGGTGACGCCACGCACCTGCGCACGTTTCGCGCCGAGTACGGCAGGAAATCGCGGGCCTCGTGGGAGTCGATGCTGGCCGCGCGTTCGCGGTTCACGCCGGACTTCATGCGCCGGCGGGATCAGCCTGCCGAGGCTGAAGAGCGCGAGCCGCTGTAGTGCGCTGGCTGCTCGACACGGATACCGTCATCGCGTTGATGCACGGTTCCTCGCCGCGCCTCGACCGAAGGGTGCGTTCGCGGCCGGTCGGGCAGATCGGGTTGTCGAGTATCACGTTGGCCGAGCTGAATTTCGGCGTCGCGCGCAGCTCGCGGCCACGGGAAAATGCGAACGCGCTCCAGGCGTTCCTGGAAGCATTCGTCACCGCATCATTCGACGCCGCCGCGGCGTCTGCCTGCGGCCCCGTGCGGCAGCGCCTGAGTGCCGGTGGCACGCCGATCGGGCCGCTCGATACGCTGATTGCCGCGCACGCGCTGGCGCTGCAGGCCGTGCTGGTGACTCGCAATGTACGGGAATTTCGCCGCGTCGGCGGGCTGCAGGTTGCGAACTGGCTCGCACCCTGACACCCGGCTGGGCGCTGCTCATTCACGCGGCCGGGCCGGCAGTAACCTACTCGATCCCGAGCTTCTTGATCCGGTAGCGCAGCGCGCGAAAGCTCATGCCGAGGAGCTTCGCGGCGGCGGTCTTGTTGTAGCGGGTCTGCTCGAGCGCCTTGACGATCGCGTCGCGCTCGATGTTGTCGAGCTGGTCGCCGAGCGCGGCGCCGCTCGTCGCCCCCACCGCAGGCGCGCCACCCTGAGAGCCGCTGGTCTCCGCGGGTGCATCGGGGATCGGCGCACGCACCTGGATGTCGCCGGCCGCGATCGTGTCGGTGACGCAGAGGGTGAGCGCCCGCTCGAGCACGTTCTCGAGTTCGCGCACATTGCCGGGGAAGCGGTGGGCTTCGAGCACGGCGAGCGCATCGGCGCCGATCGCCGGCGCTTCCACGCCCATGCGGCGCGACAGGCGCCGCACGATCGCCTCGGCGAGATCCGGGATGTCGTCGGCGCGCTCGCGCAGCGACGGCACGCGCATCTCGATCACGTCGATGCGGTAGTACAGGTCTTCGCGGAAGCGGCCCTCGCGCACGAGCGCGGCGAGGTCCTTGTGCGTGGCCGAAAGGATGCGCACGTCGACCGCCACTTCGCGCGCCTCGCCGATCGGCCGCACGGTCTTCTCCTGGATCACGCGCAGCAGTTTCACCTGCATGTGCAGCGGCAGATCGGCCACTTCGTCGAGGAACAGCGTGCCGCCCTCGGCCGACTGGATGAGCCCCTTGCTGTCGGCCACCGCGCCGGTGAAGCTGCCGCGCTTGTAGCCGAAGAATTCGCTCTCCATCAGTTCGGTCGGGATCGCGCCGCAGTTGACGGGCACGAAAGGCCCCTCCGCGCGCGGGCCCGAATCGTGGATCAGGCGCGCGACGAGTTCCTTGCCGGTGCCCGACTCGCCCGAGATGTGCACCGGCGCCTGGCTGCGCGCGACCCGCGCGATCATCTGCCGCAGCGCTTCCATGACCGACGATTGCCCGATCAGGCGCGGGCCGCGCACCGTGAGGTCGCCGTCGCGCTCGCCGAGCCGGATGGCGCTCGCCACGAGCTTGCGCAGCACCCCGAGATCGAGCGGCTTCGAGACGAAATCGAACGCGCCGAGCTTGAGCGCGCGCACCGCCGATTCGACGTTGCCGTGCGCCGAGATCACGGCCACCGGGACGAGCGGCTTGTGCTCCGCGATCCAGGCGACGAGATCGAGGCCGTCGCCGTCGGGCAGGCGCATGTCGGTGAGGCAGAGGTCGAAGTGGCGCGCGACGAGCTGCTCGCGCGCGCCCGCGAGATCGCCCGCGGCGGCGGTCTCGAGGTTCATGCGGGACAGCGTGAGGCTGACGAGTTCGACGAGGTCCGGTTCGTCGTCGACGACCAGCACGACGGGCCTGCTCATGCCCGCCATCGTAGCGGATCGGAGAACACGAGGCGGAACACGCTGCCGTCACCGGGACGCGGTTCATAGATCAGCGTGGCGCCGTTCGCCTGCGCGAGTTCGCGCGCGAGATAGAGCCCGAGCCCGATGCCCTGCGCATCGCTCGTCACGAACGGCTCGAAGATGCGTTCGGCGAGGGATTCCGGGATGCCGCGGCCGCGGTCGGCCACCTCGAGGTAGGGGCGCTGCGCCGGCGACAGCCGGCCGCTGCGCAGCTCGATCCGCGAGACTGCATCGCCGCCGTGCTTCAACGCGTTCTCCGCGAGGTTCCACACGATCTGGCGCAACTGGCTGCGATCGCAACGCACTTCGAGGGCGCCGTCGGCCATGTGCAGGGAGACCTGCTCTTCCGGGCACGGCAGCGTGGCGCAGAATTCGGCACGGAAGGCGCGCAGCCAGTCGCCGAGCTCGAATTGCTCCGCGCGCATGGGTTCGCGCCTCGACATCGACTGCACGTTGGCGATGATCTCGCTGACACGGGACGCATTCGTGCGGATGATCTCGGCGAGGCGGCGGTCTTCATCGCCGAGGTGGCCCGATTCGCCGAGCAGTTGCGCGGCGTGGCTCATCGCGCCGACCGGATTCCTGATCTCGTGCGCGATGCTCGCCGAGAGGCGGCCGAGCGAGGCGAGCTTCAGCTGCTGGACCTTGCCCGCCACCTCGGTGGTGTCCTCGAGGAACACGATGACGGGCGGCGGGTCGTGCGTGCCGAGCGGCGCGAAATGCGGCAGGATTTCGTTCGCGCCGTTGTTCGCGATGAACGTGGCGCCGCTGTCCTTGGGCCGCTCGCCGCTCTGGCGCCACGTCGACAGCAGGTACAGCAGCTTCGGCGAGGCCTCGCCGAGCAATGCGCCGGGGTAGGCCGCGTGATCCCCGAGGATGCGGGCGGCGGATTCGTTGATGAGCCGGATCCGGTCTTCCTCGTCGACGACCAGCAGGCTCTCGCGCAGGTGCTGCACGATGTACTGCGACAATTCGGCGAGGTTGGCGAGATCGACTTCGCGCCGCTTGATCAGCGCCTCGCTTTCCTGCAGCCGGGCGGTGAGCGGCCAGCTGGCGAGGGCGACGAGGAAGAGGATCACGCCGATCACGCCGGCCGTCGGATAGTCCGCCGACGAGCCCGTTCCGGAGAACTGCCCGATGACCTGCTGCGTGAGGAGCGCGACGACGGCCGTGGCGGCCATCAGGAGGGTCTGGCGGCCCTCGGCGAGCAGCGCGACCGACCCGACAGGGACGACGAGCAGGATCCCGAGCCCGCTGCCGACCCCGCCGCTCGCGTAGAGGAGGAGCGCGATGGTGAGCGAATCGATGAGCGAGTGCGTGAGCAGCAGCGCATGGCGGGGCAGGCGCGGCAGGCGCTGGGCGAGCACCAGCACGATGCCGGCGATGAAATAGGCCACGCAAACGGCAAAAAAGAGCCGCGGGTGCTCGCTGCCGACGGTCGGTTGGGGCAGGGTGTGGCGATAAATGGCAAAGAGGACCGGCGGGATCAGGAGCCGATAGAGGTTCAGGAGCCCGACGATCCGCCAGCCGAGATCGCCGAGGGTCGAATTGCGCTCGATTTGATCTGCCCCCATTGCCGGGGACTTTAACATTCCGCGAGAATACGCGTTCTTTTTGCGATCCGGCGGGTTCATGAATCTCCACGAATATCAGGCGAAAGAGGTCTTCCGCGAGTACGGCGTGCCCGTGCCGCAGGGGCGCGTGGCGCAGAGCGCCGACGAGGCGGTCGCCGCGGCCGAGGCCATCGGCGGCGCGGTGTGGGTCGTCAAGGCGCAGGTCCACGCGGGCGGGCGCGGCAAGGCGGGCGGCGTGAAGCTCGCGCGCGACCTGCCGGCGGTGCGCGCCGCCGCGGGCGAAATGCTCGGCCGCAGGCTCGTCACGAAGCAGACGGGCGAGGAGGGCCTGCCGATCAACGCCGTCTACGTGGAATCGGGCTCGGAGATCGCGCGCGAAATCTACCTGTCGCTGACCTTGAACCGCGAGAAAGGGCGCATCGCGCTGATCGGCTCGTCCGCGGGCGGCATGGACATCGAGGAGGTGGCCGAGCACACGCCGGAGAAGATCATCACCGTGAACGTGCACCCGGCCGCGGGCCTGCAGCCCTATCAGTGCCGGCAGATGGCGTTCGCGCTCGGCTTCGAGGGCAAGCAGATCGGCGAGTTCGAGAAGATCGCGACGGCGCTCTACCGGCTCTACCTCGAGCGCGACGCGAGCCTGCTCGAGGTGAATCCGCTCATCGTCACCAAGGCCGGCCGGCTGGTCGCGCTCGACGCCAAGATCAACATCGATCCCAATGCGCTCTTTCGCCAGCCGGCGCTCGCGGCGCTGCGCGACGTTTCGCAGGAAGATGCGATGGAGGTGCGCGCGAGCGAGCACGACCTCAACTATGTCTCGCTCGACGGCGACATCGCCTGCATGGTGAACGGCGCGGGCCTCGCGATGGCGACCATGGACCTGATCAAGCTGCACGGCGGGCAGCCGGCGAACTTCCTCGACGTGGGCGGCGGCGCGACCGCCGAGCGCGTGACCGAGGCGTTCAAGCTGATCCTCTCGAATCCGAACGTGCGCGCGATCCTCGTCAATATCTTCGGCGGCATCGTGCGCTGCGACCTGATCGCCGAGGGCATCATCACGGCGGCGAAGAAGCTGTCGCTCGCGGTACCGGTCGTCGTGCGCCTGCAGGGCACGAATGCCGACAAGGCGCGCGAGATGCTGGCCGCGAGCGGGCTCGCACTCACGCCGGGCGCGGATCTCACCGATGCGGCAAAGAAGGTCGTCGCACTGGCGGCCGAGGGTTCGACCACGAAGGGCAGGGCATGAGCATTCTCGTCAACAAGCACACGCGGGTCATTTGCCAGGGCTTCACCGGCAAGCAGGGCACGTTCCATTCGAAGCAGTGCCTCGATTACGGCACGCGTCTCGTCGGCGGCGTCACGCCGGGCCGCGGCGGCGAGCAGCACCTCGGCCTGCCGGTGTTCGACACCACGCACGAGGCCGTGAAGCAGACGGGCGCCACCGCGAGCATGATCTATGTGCCGCCGCCGTATGCCGCCGATGCGATCCTCGAGGCGGCCGACGCGGGCATCGAGCTCGTCGTGTGCATCACCGAGGGTATTCCGGTGAACGACATGGTGAAGGTGAAGGCCGCGCTCGCCGGCAAGGGCACGCGCCTCGTGGGACCGAACTGCCCGGGCGTCATCACGCCCGACGAATGCAAGATCGGCATCATGCCGGGCTTCATCCACAAGAAAGGTGCGATCGGCGTCGTCTCGCGCTCGGGCACGCTCACCTACGAAACCGTGTTCCAGACCACGAACAACGGGCTCGGGCAGAGCACCTGCGTCGGCATCGGCGGCGACCCGGTGCGCGGCATGAATTTCGTCGACCTGCTCGAGCTCTTCGAGCGCGACCCGGGGACCGAAGGCATCATCATGGTGGGCGAGATCGGCGGCAGCGACGAGGAAGCGGGCGCGGAGTTCATCCGCCGCTTCGTCTCGAAACCGGTGGTCGCGTACATCGCGGGTGTCACGGCGCCGCCGGGCAAGCGCATGGGGCACGCGGGCGCGATTGTCGCGGGCGGCAAGGGCACCGCGGCCGACAAGTACCGCGCGCTCGAGCGCGCGGGCGTACGCACCGTGAAATCGCCCGCCGATCTCGGCAGCGCCATGCGCGAGCTGCTGTTCAGGCGCCGCAAGAGCGCGGCGGCGGCGCGGCACGTCGAACCGCGGCCCGCGGCGAAGAAGAAAGCGACGCCGAAACGCAAGGCCGCGCCGAAGCGCAAGGCCGCGCCGAAGCGGAAGGTCGTCGCGCGGCGCGCTCGCAGGCCCAAATGAGCCGATCCGCGCCGCTGCGGATCGCACTCGCCCAATTCGATTTCCTGGTCGGCGACGTGCGAGGCAACGTCGCGCGGGTGATCGATACGGCGCGTGCGGCGCTCGCGCAGCGGGCGGATCTCGTGGTCTTCCCCGAGCTCGCCCTGTCGGGCTATCCACCCGAGGACCTGCTGTTCCACCGCGGCTTTCGCCTGCAGATCGAGGCGGGCCTCGCCGAGGTCTGTCGCGGTGTCGGCGACATCGCGGTGCTGGTCGGCCTGCCGGAGTACAGCGGCACGCAGATCTACAATTCGGCGGCGCTGGTCGCGCGCGGCGCCGTGCAGGCGATGCACCGCAAGACCGAGCTGCCGAACTACCAGGTGTTCGACGAGAAGCGCTACTTCAGCGCCGGCGCACAGCCCACCGTGGTCGAGGTCGGTGGCACCGCGCTCGGGTTCCTCATCTGCGAGGACATCTGGGAGCGCGACGCCGCGCAGCTCGCGCGCTCGGCGGGCGCGCAGCTCCTCGTCGTCGCGAATGCCTCGCCGTACCAGCTGCACAAGCAACGCGATCGCGAAGCGGCCGCCCGCGAGCGCGTGCGCGATGTCGGGCTGCCGCTCGCGTACGTCAACGTGGTCGGCGGCCAGGACGAACTCGTGTTCGACGGCCAGTCCTTCGTGATGGACGCGGCGGGCGGGATCACGATGCGCGCACCCGCCTGGGCGGAGGGCCTGCACATCGTCGAGTTCGATCGCGGTGCGCGCGGCGCCGTCGTGCCGCGGCCGGGTGTCGTGACGCCCGAGGTACCGGAGGTCGCGAGCGTCTATGGCGCCCTCGTCGTCGGTGTGCGCGACTACGTGACCAAACATCGTTTCCCGGGCGTCGTGATGGGCCTGTCCGGCGGGATCGATTCGGCGCTCACGCTGGCGATTGCGGTCGACGCGCTCGGGCCCGCGCAGGTGCACGCGGTGATGATGCCGTCACGCTACACCTCCGCGATGAGCCTCGAGGACGCGAAGGGACAGGCGGATCTGCTCGGTGTCAGGTACAGCGTGTTGCCGATCGAAGCGATGTTCGAGGCCACGCTCGCGACGCTCGCCGGCGAGTTCGCCGGCCGCCCGCCCGATGCCACCGAGGAGAACATCCAGTCGCGTTGCCGCATGCTGCTGCTGATGGGCCTGTCGAACAAGACCGGCCGCATGCTGCTGACGACCGGCAACAAGAGCGAGGTGGCGGTCGGCTACGCGACGCTGTACGGCGACATGGCGGGCGGCTTCGCGCCGATCAAGGACTGCAGCAAGCGGCTCGTCTATCGACTCGCGGAGTATCGCAACACGGTGTCGGCGGCGATCCCGCAGCGGGTCATCGACCGCCCGCCTTCGGCGGAACTGCGCGCGGGGCAGAAGGACAGCGACTCGCTGCCGCCGTACGACATCCTCGACCCGATCCTCGCGGCGTTCATCGAGGAAGACCTGTCGGTCGATGAAATCTGTGCGCGCGGCTTCGAGAGGGCCACGGTGGGCCGCGTGCTCGATCTCGTGAAGCGCAATGAATACAAGCGACGGCAGGCGCCGCCCGGCGTGCGCGTGAGTCGCCGTGCGTTCGGCCGCGACTGGCGCTATCCGATCACGAACGGCTATCGCCGCTGAGCGTCACCAGAATTTCCACCAGCGCCTCTTTTCGGCGACGCGGCGCGTGTCGGCCGGGAAATTGACCGCATACACGGCCCGCGCCTGCTCCGCGAGCGGCTTCAGGCCGAGCCGGTCGTAGGATTCGATCAGGATTTCGAGCGCTTCCCGCACCGCGGGCGAGCCGTCGTACTGTTCGATCGTCTGCTTCGCGCGCTGCGCAGCGGCCACCCAGGCGCCGCGCTTGACGTAGTAGCGCGCGACATTGAGCTCATAGTCGGCGAGGCGGTTGCGCAGGTACAGCATGCGCCGGCGCGCGTCGTGCGCATACTCGCTTTTGGGATATTGCTCGACGATCACCTTGAACGACGCGAACGCCTTGGCGGCGGTCTGCGGCGGGCGCTCGGACAGGTCGACATTGAACAGCCGCTCGATCCGGTTCGGCAGGCGCTCGAAATCGACGAGCCCCTTCACGTACCACGCATAGTCGACGCGCGGGTGGGTCGGGTTCTCGCGGATGAAGGTCTCCGCGGCGTCGATCGCGCTCTCGGCCTCGCGACCGCGGTAGTAGGCATAGATCAGGTCGAGGCGCGCCTGGCGCGATTCGGGCGCGAACGGGTAGCGCGCGGTGAGCGCCTCGTACATGCGGATCGAATTGTCGAAGTCCTGGTTCATCAGCGCCTTGTGGGCCTGCTGATACAGCACCTCGGGATTGGTCTTCGCGTACTCATCCTGCCGGTTCGTGCGGCAGCCCGCCACGGCGACGAGAACGGCGAGCGCGACGAACAGGATCGGGCGACCGCCGGGCGGCGCGGGGAATCTCGACTTCAAACGGGGGGCCTCTCGTTGGAATATGGCCACGAAACCGGGAGTATAGACAAATAATGACAGGCGAGTTCCGCAGACACGACTTCCGCCTCGACCCGGGCCTGGCCGGCCTGCGCCTCGACCAGGCGCTCGCGCGGCAGTTGCCCCAGTATTCGCGTTCGCGCATCCAGAGCTGGATCGAGCAGGGCACGGTGACGATCGACGGCCGGCCGGCCCGTGCGCGGGACCGTGTGCTCGGCGGCGAGGAGATCGCACTCGTCGGCGAAGTGCCCGCCGGGACGCGCGTGGCGGCGCAGGCGATGCCGTTGCCGATCGTGTACGAGGACCGCGACATCCTCGTGATCGACAAGCCGGCCGGGCTCGTCGTGCACCCCGGCGCCGGTCGTCGCGAGGGCACGCTGCAGAACGGGCTCCTCGCGCACGACGCGAATCTCTCGCACGTCCCGCGCGCCGGGCTCGTCCATCGCCTCGACAAGGACACGAGCGGGCTGATGGTCGTCGCGCGCACGATCGAGGCGCACGCGGCGCTCGTCGAGCGCCTCGCCGCGCGCGAGATTTCGCGTGAGTACCTCGCGCTCGCGACCGGCGTGATGACGGGCGGCGGCACGATCGACGAACCGATCGGTCGCCATCGCTCGGCGCGGGTGAAGATGGCGGTGCGCGAGGGCGGGCGCGAAGCGATCACGCACTATCGCGTCGTCGAGCGCTTTCGCGCGCACACCTTCGTGCGCGTCACGCTCGAGACCGGGCGTACGCACCAGATCCGCGTGCACCTGGCGCACGCCGGCTTCCCGATCGTGGGCGATCCGGTGTACGGCGGCCGGCGGCGGATGCCCGCGGGCGCGTCCCCGGCGCTGCGCGAGGCGCTCGGCGGCTTTCATCGCCAGGCGCTGCACGCGGCGCGGCTCGCGTTCGCGCACCCGGCGAGCGGTGAGGCACTCGCTTTCGAAGCGCCGCTGCCCGCGGACATGGCGGCGTTGCTCGAGGCGCTGCGGGCCGGCTGATCAGCGGGTGGGCGGCGTGAGCCCCGGGGTGTAGTAGACCTTGCCGTCCGGGCCGACGAACACCGCGTCGACATCGGGAATGCGCGCCAGGATCTCGAGCGACTTCCCGGGGCCCAGCACGAACGCCGTTTTCGACAGGCCGTCGGTCTGCGTCGCGGTCGGCCCGATGATCGTCGCGCTGCGCACCTTGCTCGCGGAGTGGCCGGTGCGCGGATCGATGATGTGGTGGTAGCGCACGCCGTTCTCGTCGAAGTAGCGCTCGTAGTCGCCCGAGGTCGACAGCGCGATATTCTCGAGCGGGATCCTGAGGATCATGCGCTGCGGGTCGTCCGGGTGGCGGATGCCGACCATCCACGGCCGGCCGAAGCGGTCGCCGAGGATGCGCGTGTCGCCGCCGGCGCTGACCGAGGCGTGTTCGATGCCGCGGGCCTTCAGCAGCTCGATGCTGCGATCGACCGCGTAGCCCTTGGCGAAACCGCCGAGGTCGATGCGCATGCCCGGCTTCCTGAAGCGCACCGTCGCGTTCTTCGGATCGAGCTCGAGGCTGCGCCAGTCGACCGCCGCGAGATGGGCCTCGATCTGGGCCTCGTCGGGCTTCACATGGTGCCGGTAATCGTAGAGGTAGCCGACGCTCGCGTAGGTGATGTCGAACGCGCCGTTCGTGAGCCGCGAGTAATCGAGCGAGCGCGCGATCAGGTCGTAGAGCTCGCGGTCGACGCGCACGGGTTCCTCCGCGGCGTGCGCGTTGATGCGCGACAACTGGCTTTCGGGCTTGTAGTGGCTCATCAGCATATCGACGCGCCGCATTTCCGCCATGACGGCGTCGATCGCAGCCTCGCCTTGCGCATCGGTGCGCGACCACAGTTCCACCGCGATCCGCGTGCCCATGATCGCCGCTTCGCGCTGGTGCCACGCGCCGTCCGGAGCCGCGCTTGCGGCGGCGGTGCCCGCCGCCGCAAGCGCGGCGCCCGCCGCGATGGCCCACGTGGCGAGCCTCAGCAGCATCGATGGATGCCCTGCCATTTGCGTTCGACCTCGCCGCACCAGAACTCCCTGCGCGATGGTAACGGCTCGCCGGGGTGAACGGAGCAGCGGTGTGCGACGAACCGTTCGTAGGCCGCGTCGCCGTTCAGCCGGCCGACCAGCCGACGGGTCCGCGCGGCGAGCGCCAGCAGGCGGCGCTTCACGCGGCGCTCCGCGCAGGCGCGTACGGCGCCTCGGAACTCGGCAGCACGGCCCGGCCCGTGGCGGCGCGCCAGCACACGCGCAGCATGTCGGCGATCACGAGCCACACGACGACGACGAAGAAGCCCGTGAGCCACGCGTCGAGTTGCTGGTTGAAGATGAGCTGCGGCGCGACCGCCGCACGCTCCGGGGGCAGCGTGCCCGCGGCGAGTTTCGCGGCGAGATCGCCCGCGGCGGCGAAGAAGCCGATGCGCGGATCGTCGCTGACGATCTTCTGCACCGCCGCCGTGGTCGTGACGATCGCGAGCCACGCGAGCGGCGCCGCCGTGACCCAGGCGTAACGCAGCTTGCCCTGCTTGACGATGATGCCGGTCGCGACGGACAGCGCGATCGCCGCGAGCATCTGGTTCGCGATGCCGAACAGCGGCCAGAGGATGTTGACGCCGCCGTTCGGGTCGATCACGCCGATGTAGAGGAAATAACCCCACGCGGCGACGACCAGCGTGCTCGCGGCGAGCACCGACGGATACCAGGAGGTCCGGCCGATCGGCTGCCAGAGGTTGCCGAGCGCGTCCTGCAGCATGAAGCGCCCGACGCGCGTGCCGGCGTCGAGCGTCGTCAGGATGAACACCGCCTCGAACATGATCGCGAAGTGGTACCAGATCGCGAGCAGCGACTCGCCGAAGGTGCTCGCGAAGATGCTCGCCATGCCGACGGCCAGCGACGGCGCGCCGCCCGTGCGCGAGAACAGCGTGCTTTCGCCCATTGCGTGCGCGAGCGCCGCCATCTGGTCGACCGTGACCGGAAAGCCCCACGAGCTGATGGTCGCGACGGCGGCCTCGGGCGTCGCGCCGACGACGCCGGGCGCGGTATTGATCGCGAAGTACACGCCCGGATCGAGCAGCGTCGCGGCGATCATCGCCATGATCGCGACGAAGGATTCCAGCGCCATGCTGCCGTAGCCGATCAGGCGCACGTCCGCCTCGGACGAGACGAGCTTCGGCGTGGTGCCGCTCGCGACGAGCGCGTGGAAGCCCGACACGGCGCCGCACGCGACCGTGATGAACACGAACGGGAACACCTTGCCGCCGAAGATCGGGCCGCTGCCGTCGACGAACTGCGTGATCGCCGGCATGCGGATGTCGGGCTGCGCGATGAGGATCGCGATCGCGAGCAGCGCGATCGTGCCGAGCTTCAGGAATGTCGACAGGTAGTCGCGCGGCGCGAGCAGCAGCCAGACCGGCAGGATCGCCGCGCACCAGCCATAGCCGATCACGAACCACGCGAGCGTGAGGCCGTCATGGTCGAACCAGCCGCGGATCGCCGGGCTCGCATTCACCCAGCCGCCGCCGATCACGGCGAGCAGCAGCAGGCTCACGCCGATCAGCGAGGCCTCGAGCACGCGCCCGGGCCGCCAGCTGCGCAGGTACAGGCCGACGAGGATGCCGATCGGTATGGTCGCGAACACGGTCGCCGTGGCCCAGGGGCTGTGCTTCATCGCGTTCACGACGACGAGGCCGAGTACCGCGATCAGGATCACCATGATCACGAGCGTGCCGGCGAGCGCCGCGACGCCGCCGACGGGGCCCAGTTCATCGCGCGCCATCTGGCCGAGGCTGCGCCCGTTGCGCCGGGTCGAGAGCAGGAGGATCGTCATGTCCTGTACGCAGCCGCCGAGTACGGCGCCGACGAGAATCCACAGGGTGCCCGGCAGGTAGCCGAACTGGGCCGCGAGGGTGGGCCCGATGAGGGGGCCCGGGCCCGCGATCGCCGCGAAGTGATGGCCGAAGGCGATCCAGCGATTCGTCGGCATGAAATCGCGGCCGTTGTCGAGCCGTTCGGCGGGCGTCGCGCGCGTCGGGTCGATCACGAGAACCCGCGCGGCGACCCAGGCGGAATAGAAGCGGAAGCCGAGGGCGTAAATGCAGACCGCGGCGACGATGATCCACAGCGCGTTGATGCTCTCGCCTCGGTGGAGGGCGAGTCCGCCGAGCGCATACGCGCCCGCGGCGGCAACGGCAAGCCAGAAAAGTCGCTTCATACCCCTCGCATTCGTCGGCCCGACACCGGATCATGCAATCCATGTGGATCACACCGCAATGGGCGGCGCCGGCGCGCGTGCGCGCCGCCTTCACGCTGCGGACGGGAGGCGTGAGCGCGGCGCCGTTCGATACGCTCAATCTCGGTGCCCATGTCGGTGACGACCCGGTGCGCGTCGCCGCGAATCGCCGGCGCCTCGCACAGGCACTGGCGCTGCCGGCGAGTCCGGTGTGGTTGCAGCAGGTGCACGGGGTCGTGGTACGCGACCTCGGTGCGCAAGGCGGGGCGCCGCCCGGCCCGGCCGATGCCGCAGTCACCCGCGCACCGGGCGTCGTCTGCGCGGCGCTCGTCGCTGACTGCCTGCCGGTGCTCCTCGCGTCGCGCGACGGCTCCGTGGTCGGCGTGGCGCATGCCGGCTGGCGCGGGCTCGCGGCCGGCATACTCGAGGCGACGATCCGGGCGATGGCGGTGCCGGGCGCGGAGCTCGTCGCGTGGCTCGGCCCGTCGATCGGGCCGCGGCATTTCGAGGTCGGCGAAGACGTGCGCAGCGCGTTCATCGCGAGCGATGCGGCCGCGGCCGCGGCGTTTCGCCCCGGCCGTGGCGATCGCTGGTGGTGCGATCTGCCGCGCCTCGCGCAGCAGCGCCTCGTGGCTGGCGGCATCCGGGAGGTTGCCGTGGACGGATCGTGCACGTTCGCCGATCGCGAGCGGTTCTTCTCGTTTCGCCGCGACGGTGAGTGCGGTCGCATGGCGGCCCTCGCATGGCTGGGCCCTGCATGATGGCCGAGCCTGGCGTGGGCAGCCTCGCCATCATCGTGCTCGCGACCGCGCTCAGCGGCCTCGCCAGTGCCGCGTGCGCGGGCCTCATGTTGCTGCTGCCTGCCGGGGCGCGATCGCGGAGCCTGCCGTACCTCGTGAGCTTCGCGACGGGCGCGTTGATCGGGGCGGCACTGCTCGCGCTGCTGCCGCGCGCGATCGAGGGTGCAGGCGAGGGTGGCGCGCACGGCATCGGCCTCGCGCTCGTCGCCGGGCTGTTCCTTTTCTTCATGCTCGAGAAACTCGTCCTCTGGAGGCATTGTCACGGCGAGCACCCCGACGATCCCCATGAGCAGGCCGCGGCGTGGCTCGTGCTCACGGGCGACGCCTTGCACAATGCGCTCGACGGTGTACTGATCGCCGCGGCGTTCCTCACCGATACCCGGCTCGGCATCGCGACCGCGCTCGCCGTGGCGGCCCACGAGATACCGCAGGAAGTGGGTGATTTCGCGGTGCTGCTGCACGCCGGCTGGTCGCGCGCGCGCGCGCTGTGGTTCAACCTCGCGACGAGCCTCGGGGCGGTCCTGGGCGGCATCGCCGCCTGGTTCGCGCTGAGCCCGGTGCTCGGTGCGCTCCCCTATGTCCTCGCGGTCGCCGCCGCGAGCCTGCTCTATGTGGCCGTCGCCGACCTGATCCCGGGCCTGCACCGCCGCGTCGATGCCCGGTCGAGCCTCGTCCAGGTGGCCCTGATGGCGCTCGGCATCGCCATCATCGCCTTCGTCGAGCACTCCGCGCACGGACCCTCTTGAGTCGGGCGGCGGCGCCCCCATATCGCGCGTATGCGTATGGACAAGCTGACGAGTAAATTCCAGGCGGCGCTGGCCGATGCCCAGTCGATCGCGCTCGGCGCCGACAGCGGCTTCATCGAACCGGTGCACGTGCTGCAGGCCCTGATCGACCAGCAGGGAGGCACCGTACGCCCGCTGCTGCTCAAGGCCGGCGCGAATGTCGGGCGCCTCCGCGCCGACATCGGCACGGCGGTCGATCGCCTGCCGAAGGTCGAGGGGACGCCCGGCGAGATCCACGTCTCGAACGATCTCGGCAGGTTGCTGAACGTCACCGACAAGCTCGCGCAGCAGCGGGGCGACCAGTACATCTCGAGCGAACTGTTCGTGCTCGCCGCCTTCGAGGACAAGGCGACGCTCGCGAAGCTGCTGAAGGATGCGGGTGCCGCGAAGGCCGCGGTCGAGAAGGCGATCGACGAAGTGCGCGGCGGCGAGGCCGTCAGCGATCCGAACGCCGAGGAGAGCCGCCAGGCGCTCGAGAAGTACACGATCGACCTCACGGCACGCGCGTCGGGCGGCAAGCTCGATCCCGTGATCGGTCGCGACGACGAGATCCGCCGCACGATCCAGGTGCTGCAGCGGCGCACGAAGAACAACCCCGTGCTCATCGGCGAGCCCGGCGTCGGCAAGACGGCCATCGTCGAGGGGCTGGCGCAGCGCATCATCAACGGCGAAGTGCCCGAGGGCCTGAAGGGCAAGCGCATCCTCGCGCTCGACATGGGCGCGCTGATCGCGGGCGCGAAGTACCGCGGCGAGTTCGAGGAACGCCTGAAGGCGGTGCTCAACGACCTCGCGAAGCAGGAAGGCCAGATCATTCTCTTCATCGACGAGTTGCACACGATGGTCGGCGCCGGCAAGGCGGAGGGCGCCATGGACGCCGGCAACATGCTGAAGCCCGCGCTCGCGCGCGGCGAGCTGCATTGCGTGGGCGCGACCACCCTCGACGAGTATCGCAAGTACATCGAGAAGGATGCCGCGCTCGAGCGGCGCTTCCAGAAGGTGCTGGTCGAGGAACCCTCGGTCGAGGACACGATCGCGATCCTGCGCGGCCTGCAGGAACGCTACGAGGTACACCACGGCGTCGATATCACCGACCCCGCGATCGTCGCCGCGGCCACACTGTCGCACCGCTACATCGCCGACCGCCAGCTGCCCGACAAGGCGATCGACCTGATCGACGAGGCCGCGGCGCGCATCCGCATGGAGATCGACTCGAAGCCGGAAGCGCTCGACAAGCTCGAACGGCGGATCATCCAGTTGAAGATCGAGCAGGAGGCGCTGAAGAACGAGAAGGACGAGGCGTCGAAGCGCCGTCTCGCCGCGCTCGTGGAATCGCTCGGCCAGCTCGAGAAGGAATATGCCGATCTCGAGGAAATCTGGAAGAGCGAGAAGGCGACCCTGCAGGGTGCGGCGGCCATCAAGGAAGAACTCGAGAAGGTGAAGCTCGAGATGGAAGCGGCGCGCAGGAAGGGCGACCTCGGCGAGGTCGCGAAGCTGCAGTACGGCCGCGTGCCCGAGCTCGAGAAAAAGCTGGCGCAGGCGCAGGTGGCCGAGCAGAAGGAAACGCAGCTCGTCCGCAACAAGGTGACCGACGAGGAAATCGCCGAGGTCGTCTCGAAGTGGACCGGCATCCCGGTCGCGAAAATGCTCGAAGGCGAGAAAGAGAAGCTGCTGCGCATGGACGAGGCGCTGTCACGCCGCGTCGTCGGCCAGGACGAGGCCGTGCATATCGTCTCGAACGCGATCCGCCGTTCGCGGGCGGGGCTCGCGGATCCCCGGCGGCCGAACGGCTCGTTCCTGTTCCTCGGCCCCACCGGTGTCGGCAAGACCGAGCTCTGCAAGGCGCTCGCGGAGTTCCTGTTCGACACCGACGAGGCCATGGTGCGTATCGACATGTCCGAGTTCATGGAGAAGCACTCGGTGGCACGGCTGATCGGCGCGCCTCCGGGCTATGTCGGCTACGAGGAGGGCGGCTACCTCACCGAGGCCGTGCGCCGCAGGCCCTATGCCGTGATCCTGCTCGACGAAGTCGAGAAGGCGCACCCGGATGTCTTCAATGTGCTGTTGCAGGTGCTCGACGACGGGCGTCTGACCGACGGCCAGGGCCGCACGGTCGATTTCAGGAACACGGTGGTCATCATGACCTCGAACCTCGGTTCGAACGTGATCCAGGAACTCGCGGGCGAGGGCAATTACACGCGCATGAAGAGCGCGGTGATGGAGATCGTGCAACAGCAGTTCCGGCCCGAGTTCATCAACCGCATCGACGACATCTGCGTGTTCCGCCCGCTCGGTACGGCGGAGATCCGCAAGATCGTGGACATCCAGCTCGCGCACCTGAAGGCGCGGCTCGCCGAGCGCGACATGGGGCTGAGCCTGGACGAGGCCGCGCGCGACCACCTGGGCGACGCGGGCTTCGATCCCGTCTACGGGGCACGGCCGCTGAAGCGCGCGATCCAGCAGCAGATCGAGAACCCGCTCGCGCAGGCGCTGCTGTCGGGGCAGTTCGGACCGGGCGACCGGATCCGTGCCACGTTGCACGACGGCCGGATCGCGTTCGAGAAGAGCCTCTGATCGGCCGCGCGGATTCCCCGTAGAATCGGCGCCGGGAGGATTCATGCCGTTCTACGAGTACCAGTGCGGGAGCTGTGGCCATCACCTCGAGGCCATGCAGAAGATCACCGATGCGCCGCTGCGCAAATGCCCTGCATGCGGCCGGTCCACCCTGAAGAAGCTGCTGTCGGCGCCGGTCTTCCGGCTGAAGGGCAGCGGCTGGTACGAAACCGACTTCAAGACCGACAAGGAATCAAAGAAGAATCTCGTAGAGGTTCCGCAAGAAGAAAAGAAGGACGAGAAGAAGGAAGAGAAAAAGCCCGAGGCGAAGCCCGAGTCGAAGCCCGAGGCGAAGCCTGAAGCGAAGGCGAAGCCGGCCCGCAAGGTCGGCAAGGGCCGCAAGGACCGCAAGTAGCGATGTTCGACGCGCGGCGCGTGGCGCAGCTCGCCGCGGCCGAAGCCGCGCGGTTCGCTGCCGACCACCCGGGATCGGCCGCGCTCGCGCCGGCGCTCGCGGCACACTGGCTGAACGGCGTGCCGATGCACTGGATGCGCGACTGGGGGACCCCGTTTCCACTGGTGCTGCGCGCAGCGCAGGGTGCGGTGCTGACCGACGTCGACGGCCACCGCTACGCCGATTTCTGCCTCGGCGACACGGGCGCGATGTTCGGGCATTCTCCGCCTGCGGTAGCGCAGGCCATCGCGACACAAGCGGCGCGCGGGCTCACCGCGATGTTGCCGGACGAACGCGCCGCGGCCGTCGGCGTACGGCTCGCGCAGCTCTTCGGCCTGCCGTTCTGGCAGATGACCCAGACGGCGAGCGACGCCAACCGTGCCGCGCTGCGCTGGGCGCGCGCGCTGACCGGTCGCCCGAAGGTCCTCGTGTTCACGGGCTGCTACCACGGCACCGTCGATGACGTCATGCTGCGGCCGGGCGGCATCGGCGCGGCGTTCGACGCGCGCACGAGCGCCGTCGAGGTCGAGTTCGACGATTCCTCCGGCCTGGAATCGCGACTGCGCGCAGGCGACATCGCCGCGCTGCTCTATGAGCCGGTAATGACCAACATGGGTCTGGTGCTGCCGCAGCCGGGACTGCACGAGGCCGTGCGTACGCTCACCCGCCGGCATGGGACGCTCCTCGTCGTCGACGAAACCCACACGTTGTCCTCGGGCGTCGGCGGGGAGACGCGCACGCGCGGGCTCGAGCCGGATATCCTCGTGTGCGGCAAGGCGATCGCCGGCGGCCTGCCGTGCGCGGTGTATGGCTTCACAGCGGCCGTCGAGGCGGGCATGCAGCGCGTCCTCGCCGCGCGCGGCGAGGCGCAGGGCCACAGCGGCATGGGGACGACCCTCGCGGCCAACCCCCTCGCGCTCGCGGCGCTGGCGGCGGCGCTCGAGACTCTGCACACGCGGGAGACCTATCGCGGGATGCTCGCCGGTGCGGAGCGGCTCGACGAGGCGCTGCGTACGCTGTTCGCGCGTCGCCGGCTCGGCTGGCATGTCGCGCGCGTCGGTGCACGGCTCGAGATCGGCTACGGCGAGCCGGCAGCCAACGCGACGCAATCGGCCGCGAGGATGCAGCCGGCACTCGAGCGCGCGATGCACCTCTCGTTGCTCAATCGCGGCTTCCTGCTCACGCCGTTTCACAACATGATGCTGTACTCGCCCGTCACGGCCGCGGACGATGCCGCGCGGCTCGTCGCGGCCATCGACACCTTCCTCGGGGAGCTCGCATGAGCGAACTGCGGCGCTTTCTCGCCGCGCACCCTGCCATCGATGCCGTGCAGGTCTTCATCACCGACGCGAGCGGCGTGCCGCGCGGCAAGTGCGTAAGGGCGAGCGAGCTCGAGGCGATCTACCGCGACGGCCGGCGCGTCGCGGGCTCGATCCTCGGGCTCGACATCACCGGCGAGGATGTCGATGCGACCGGGCTCGTCTGGGACGTGGGCGACGCCGACGGCATCTGCCGCCCCGTGCCGGGCACGCTGCTGCCCTCGCCGTGGATCGATGCGCCGACCGGCCAGCTCATGCTCACGATGTACGACGACGCGGGGCAGCCCGCGGCGGGCGACCCGCGACATGCGCTGGCGCGGGCCGTCACGCGCCTGTCGGACCTCGGGTACACACCCGTGGTGGCCTGCGAGCTCGAGTTCTTCCTGTTGCGCGAGACCGCCGGCCGGCTCGAGCCCACAGGGCATTGCCGCGCGGGCGAGCGCGCGCGAATCGGGTCGTACAGCCTCACGCGCCTCGACGATCTCGCGCCGCTCTTCGCGGATGTGCACGCCGCGGCGAGGGCGCAGGGCCTGCCGGCCGGGACCTTGATGGCGGAATATGCGCCGGGCCAGTTCGAGATCACGCTGCATCACGGGGCCGACGCCCTGCGCGCGGTCGACGAGGCGATCCTCTTCAAGCGGCTGTTGCGCGGCGTTGCGCGGCGGCACGGCTGCGTCGCGACATTCATGGCGAAGCCGTTCGCAGAGCGGGCGGGCAGCGGGCTGCACGTGCACGTGAGCCTCGCGGATGCGGACGGGCGCAATCTCTTCGCCGCCGACGATCCGGCCGGCACGCCGCTACTGCGCCACGCGATCGGGGGGCTCGCGGCGACGGTGGCCGACAGTTTCCTCGTCTTCGCGCCGAACGCGAATTCCTACCGGCGCTATCGGAGCGCGAGCTATGCACCGGTCGCGCCGACGTGGGGCATCAACAATCGCACCGTGTCGCTGCGGGTTCCGGCAGGCCCGCCCGCCGCGCGGCATGTCGAACACCGGATCGCGGGTGCCGACGCGAACCTTTACCTCACCGTGGCGGCGGTGCTGGCGGGCATCGGCAAGGGCATCGCGGAGCGCATCGATCCCGGTGCGCCGGTCACGGGCAATGGCTACGCGCTCGCCCGGCCGCGCGTGTTCCCCGCCACCTGGCACGAGGCGATCGAGCGGGCCGCCGCGTCCGGATTCCTGCACGAAGCGCTCGGCGAGGGCCTCATGAAGGTCCTGCTCGCCGTGAAGCGCCAGGAATGCGAGCGCTTCATGGCGGAAGTCACGCCGCTCGATTACGCCTGGTACCTGCGCGACAGTTGATTGCGCGATCGGCGTGCGCTCAGCGGTCGGCGGACGTCCCCGCCCGCAGCGGACGTCCCCGGCCGTTTGCGGCACCAACGCACACGTGGGCACCCCCGTCCTTGGCCTGTCTTGCCGCCGTCACGTCAATAACCGGACAAAGACAGCGGATTTGTCCGCTTGTTGACGTGGCCGGCGAGAGGGACGCTGTACGCGTCCTTCCGAGGAGCCGCGCCCATGCCCAATTCGCGCCCCACGACCGCCCCGCATCCCGCAAGCGATTTGCGCCGTCTGTTCGACCCGGAGCCAGTTGTCGAGGCGGGGTGCATGCCCGACGGAATGCGGCGCGACGGGCAGCCACGGGAGCCTACCCTCGCGCAGCAGAATCTCATCCGGGAGCGTCGGGAAATCGCGATCCTCATCGCCGAAATTCGCTGGACCGCCGCTGCGCTCGATCTCGCGCGCACCGTAGTCGCCCGCCGGGCGGGGCAATGGGGGTTCGCGGGCGGCAATCCGCGCCGCCACGAAGTCCTCGCCGCGCTCGCGAAACGCTCGCTATGCCGGACGATCCCGGAACTGGCGCGCGAGCTGCGCTGTTCGCGCCAGGCCGCGCACCGATTGACTACTGCGCTCGCGCGACAGGGTCTCGTCAGCGTGGAGCCGCTGCGCCACGACACCCATGCGCTGTATGTCGAACTGGCGCCAGCCGGTGCGCGCGCGCTCGCCGCCGCCGAGGCTTCCGCCGGCCTGTGCCTCAGCGCCATCGGCGAGGGGTTCCGCATCCGCGAAATGCGTGCGCTCGGCAGCGCATTGCGCGCGATCCGCGGGCGCGCCGCGGCGCTCAGGTTGTCGGCGTCGTCGCCGTCACCGTCGCCGTGGCCGTCGCGGGCAGGCGCACGCGAATATGCAGCTCGCGCAGCTGCTGCTCGCTCACCTCGGTCGGTGCGTCGGTGAGCGGGCAGGCGGCCGTCTGCGTCTTCGGGAATGCGATCACGTCGCGGATGCTGTCGGCGCCCGACATCAGCATCACGAGCCGGTCGATGCCGAAGGCGATGCCGCCGTGCGGGGGTGCGCCATACTTCAGCGCGTCGAGCAGGAAGCCGAACTTGCGGCGCGCTTCCCCGGGCTCGATGCCGAGCAGGTCGAACACCGTCGACTGCAGCGCCTGCGAGTGGATACGCACGCTGCCGCCGCCGATCTCGGACCCGTTCAGCACCATGTCGTAGGCGCGCGCGAGCGCCTCGCCGGGCGCCGCGCGCAGCGCGGCCGGGTCGGGATTCGCGGGCGACGTGAACGGATGGTGCATCGCCATCCAGCGGCCGGCCTCCTCGTCCCGTTCGAACATCGGGAAATCGACCACCCACAGCGGTCGCCAGGCGTGCGCCACGAGCCCGAGATCGGTGCCGAGCTTCAGGCGCAGCGCGCCGAGCGCGTCGCCGACGATCTTCGCGGTGTCGGCGCCGAAGAAGACCAGGTCGCCGTCAAGGGCGCCGGTGCGATCGAGGATGCCGGCCAGTGCGGCATCCGACAGGAACTTGATGATCGGCGATTGCAGGCCGTCACGCCCCTTCGCGCGCTTGTTGACCTTCACGTACGCGAGGCCGCGCGCGCCGTAACGCGCGACGAACGCCGTGTACTCGTCGATCTGCGAGCGCGGCATCGAGCCGCCGCCCGGCACCCGCAACGCGGCGACCCGGCCCTTCGGATCTTTCGCGGGCGCGGCAAACACCTTGAAATCCGTATCGCGCACCAGGTCGGCCACGTCGACGAGCTCGAGCGGCACGCGCAGGTCCGGCTTGTCCGAGCCGTAACGGCGCATGGCCTCAGCGAAGGTCATGCGCAGGAACGGGTTCGGCAGGTCGACATCGAGCACCGTCTTGAACAGGTGGCGGATCAGGCCCTCCATCAGCCCCATGATCTCGTCCTGCGACAGGAACGAGGTCTCGATGTCGAGCTGTGTGAAGTCGGGCTGGCGGTCGGCGCGCAGGTCCTCGTCCCGGAAGCAGCGCGCCACCTGGTAGTAGCGCTCGAAGCCCGCGACCATGAGCAGCTGCTTGAAGATCTGCGGCGACTGCGGCAGCGCAAAAAACTTGCCGGGGTGGGTCCGGGACGGCACGAGGTAGTCGCGCGCGCCCTCTGGGGTCGCCTTGGTCAGCATCGGGGTCTCGATGTCGACGAAGCCCTGCCCGTCGAGGTAGGCGCGCAGCGCCCGCGTGGCCTCGTGGCGCAGCCGGATGCGCCTGGCCATCGCCTCGCGCCGCAGGTCGATGTAGCGGTAGCGCAGCCGCACCTCTTCCGACACGTGCTCGTCGAGCTGGAAGGGCAGCGGTTCCGACCGGTTCAGGATCTCGAGCTCCCGCGCGAGGATCTCGACGCGGCCCGAGGAGAGATTCGCGTTGGCGGTGCCGGCCGGCCGCTCGCGTACGCGGCCCGAGACGCGCACCACGAACTCGTGGCGCAACGTCTCGGCCGCCTCGAACACGGCTCTGGCATCGGGATCGAATACGACCTGCACGAGCCCCGTGCGGTCGCGCAGGTCGGCGAAGATCACGCCGCCGTGATCCCGCCGCCTGTGTACCCAGCCGGCTACCGTGACTGTCTTGTCCGCCGAATGCTCGTCGACCTGGCCGCAGAAGTGGGTACGCATCCGGCCATTTTACGCTACTTGCCCTTTGGCCCGAGGCCGAGCGAGGAGATGTCCATCACGTGCAGGCGCAGGTTCTGCATGAACTTCTTCGTCGTGTCGCTGCGATTGGTCGTCCAGACCATCTTGCGTCCGTCCGGCGAGACCGACGGGAAGCCGTCGAAGCCGTCGTCGAACGTCAGGCGGCGGGGCCTGGCGTCCGGGCCGGCGTCGATTTCACCGAGATAGACTTCCCAGTTGCGGGTGCCCGGCTCGATCCGCACGTATACGAAATGCTTGCCGTCCGGGGTCGGGTACGGCGCCCAGTTCATCTCGTGGGTATGGGTCTGCGGACGCAGGTCGGAGCCGTCGCGCTTCACCGTGAAGATCGTCATCGGGGTCGGCTTCTGGTCGTATTCCGAGGCCTTCCACGCGCGGAAAAGGATCGTGTTGCTGTCCGGGAGGAAGTACGGCGCACCCTCCTGCCAGTCCTTCGTGAAGGTGATCTGGTGCTCACCGGTGCCGTCCGAATTCATGACCCAGAGGTCCATGTTGCCGTCGATCTGGCGGCCGAACACGATCCACTTGCCGTCGGGCGACACGGTCACTTCCGCCTCGTAATAGTTGTTGTTCGTCAGGCGCTTGACGTGGCCGCCCTGCCTGTCGGAAATATACAACTCCGCGCCCTGCGGGTAGTGGCGCCAGTCGGACCAGTCGCCGTCGAGCTTGCCCGTCGTGCCCATGTGGTCCCGCACCGAAGTCCAGACGAGGTGCTTGCCGTCCGGGAAGAAATAGGAGCAGGCGTCGTAGCCCTTGTCGTTCACCAGCACGATGTCCGTGCCCGCGTCGGTGAAGGTCTTGGTCAGGAAGCCCACATTGCCGTGTGCGCCCTGCAGCGCATGGGAATCCTGGACCTGCGCAATGATATGGGTGCTGTCCGGGCCGTAGTAGGCCTCCGCCGCCTCGCCGAGGTTCGGAATCTGCCAGGAGGGCAGCTCGCCGGGGAGCGTGGACACCTGGGCCCCCTGCGGCGGAGTGAGGGCGGTGACTGCCGCAGTCGCACATCCGGCGGAAAGCAGCGTGACCACCACGAGGAATCTGTTGCGCATTTGTTGCGTCTCCACGGTCGTTGATATTGATCAAGAGTGTCGTGCCGCATTAGTGTACTTGGCAAGGGGGGCGCATGGTGCGTCCACAGGGAGAACCATGCGTACCACACAACTGCTGGCCGGGCTCACTGCGGCGTCGCTCCTCGCGGGCGCAGGCACCGCCTTCGCCGAACCACAGCAATCCGACAGCCTCGATGAAATCGTCGTCACGGCGCGCAAGACCGAAGAGCGCCTGATCGACGTCCCGCTCGCCATCACGGCCTTGTCCGAAAAGGCGATCGAGAGCCGCGGCATCCGCAATCTCGACGACGTCGCGGCCAACACGCCGGGCCTCACGTTCTCGAACGTGATCGGCGAGTTCCTGCCGGCGCCGGTCATCCGCGGCGTCGCGCCGATCGACATCCTCGGCGAGAACAATACCGCGATCTTCATCGACGGCGTCTACGTGTCGGCGCGCGAGGGCCTCAACTTCAGCCAGCTCGACCTCGAGCGGATCGAAGTGGTGAAGGGGCCGCAGGCGGCGATGTACGGCCGCAACAGCTTCAGCGGCACGATCAACTTCATCACTGCGAAACCCACTGACGAATTCAAGGGCAAGACGGAAGTGACCTTCGGCAATGACGGCCGGGCGCTCGCGTCGATCTCGGCGAGCGGGCCGCTGATCGAAGGTGTGCTGAAGGGCCGTGCCGCGGCGCTGTACGACAACTTCGACGGCTCCTACAAGAACCAGTGGGCGGGCCGCGGCCCGGGCCCCGACATCGGCGGCTACCAGTACAAGACCTTCCAGGGAGCGCTCCTCTGGACCCCGAACGACAACTTCGAGGGTGAGCTCAGCCTCTACGTGTCGGACGACAGCATCGACGCGAGCGCGATGACCGGCGTGATGGCCAATTGCGAGAACCGCAACCAGGTGCCCGTCACGCCGATGCTCTCGAGCCGCCAGCTCAACTTCTGCGGCGAGTTCCAGCCGATCGGCAAGAACGACCTGACGGTCATTGCCGGTGCGACGGGTGAAGACCGCGATGTCACGCGCGGCCACATGAAGCTGAAGTGGTCGTTCGCGAACGGCGGCACGATCGACGCGCTGACCGGCTACACGGTCACCAGCCAGTCGTTCTTCGTGGACGGCAGCCGCGGCCGTGGCGAGACGATCCCGTTTACCTACCTGGCAGCGCCGCTCGGCAACTTCTTCGGGTTTCCGACATCGGCAACCCGCGCCCAGGTGATGACCGGCCTGCTGCAGATCGGCCCGGGCGTCACCTACAAGGAGCTCAGCCAGGAGCTGCGCTATTCGAGCGACCCGACGCAGCGCTTCACCTACGCGGTCGGCGCGTACTACTACGACACGACGGCCGAGGCCGGCCTCGACGACGTCACGACGACGCAGCCGTTGCCGGCGGACTTCGGCAGCTTCTGCCTCGCGTGCGTGTTCGGTGCGGTAGGCCCGATGTGGGCCGACTTCGCGCCGGGCGCGGGCGATGCGGCGTTCCTGCAGTGGTTCACGAGCCCGACGGGCGGCGCGGTCGACGGCAACGTCATCGAGAACAATACCGAGGCGCCTTCGGCGTTCGCACAGTTCGAGTTCGACTTCACCGACCGGCTGTCCTTCGGCGCCGAGGCCCGCTACACGGAAGAGAAGAAGACCCTGGCCGATCACCAGACCGGTGCGAGGCGCTCGGTCACGGACGAGCTGATCAACTGGCGCACGACACTGCGCTACCAGCCGAGCAGCAACCTGACGTTCTACGGCGCCATCGCGCACGCGGAGAAGGGGGGCGGTTCCGACGGCTCGCAGGTGCGGTTCGTCGACGATCCGACCAACATCGTCACGATCATCCAGCCGTTCGATCCCGAGAGCCTGCTCAGCTACGAACTCGGCGTGAAGAGCGAATTCCTGGATCGCCGCCTCGGCCTCGAGTTCGACGTGTACTACATGGACTGGACCGACATCGTGATCCCGCAGGTGTTCGAGGACATCGGGGGTCGGCCGATCACGCAGCCCATATCGCTCAGCGCCAACGGTGGCGACGCGACGGTACAAGGTGCCGAGCTGTCGCTGACGGCGCATCCGGTGACGGGGCTCGACCTGAATCTCGGTGTCTCGTACACCGACGGCACGTATGACGATGCCAAGGTCGCGACGTTCGCGCAGTTCCCGAGCTTCTACCCGGACGGCGACGTCTCGGGCAACCGGATCCTGCGCTCGTCGGAATGGCAGTGGAACGCGGGCGCCGGATACAGCGCCGTGGCCCGCGGCGACATGAACTGGTACCTGCGCGCCGACGCCGCCTACCGCGGCAAGCAGTTTGCGGACGCGACGAACCAGGCGATCGTGCCGGATTCGCTCAACGTGAACGCCTCGGTCGGGCTGCGTACCGATCGCTGGTCGCTCGAGCTGTGGGGCCGCAATCTGACGGATGAGGACGCGCCGACCGGCGCCTTCCGTGAAGTCCTCTTCTCGAACACGCTGCCGAACGGCACGTCGTCGAGCGGGACATTCTTCCCGATCCAGTACACGAGTTCGCATCCCCGCAGGCTGACTTACGGTGTGACATGGCGCATGAGGTTCTGAAGAAGATCGTCGCCGCAGGCTGGCTCCTCGCCAGCCTGCCGGCGATGGCCGCCGAGAATATCCTCGACCTCCCGATCGGCGACCCGGCGCGTGCCGGTCGGGAAGTCGCGGTCACGCTCGACGGTGTCGTCGACACCCGCGCGGGTGAGTTGATCACCCCCGCCGAGTTCGCGCAGCGGCTCGCGAACACGCGGGTCCTGTTCGTCGGCGAGGAGCACACGACTCCCGAGTTCCACGATGTCGAACTCGCGGCGATCAAGGCGCTGCACGAGGCGGGGCGCGAGGTGCTGATCGGCCTCGAGATGTACCCGTACGACCGGCAGGGCCCGCTCGACGAGTGGATCGACGACAAACTGACGGAAAAGGGTTTCGTCGACCTTTCCGGCTGGTATGTCTACTGGTCGCACCATTGGGGCTACTACCGCGACATCTTCCGGTACGCGCGCGAGCAGAAGCTGCGCATGTACGGCGTGAACCTGCCTCGTGCGGCCGTCAATGTCGTGCGCGAGAAGGGCTTCGACGCGCTCGATCCCGAAACCCGCGCACACCTGCCGCCGAAGATCGATAGCGAAAATGCGGAGCATAAACGCCTCTTCCGCGCCTATTTCAGCGACGAGGACGCGCTGCACTCGCAGATGTCGGAGGCGGCGCTCGATTCGTTGCATCGCGCGCAGGTGGCGTGGGACGCCTCGATGGGGTGGAACGCGGCGCAGGCGCTCGAGAAGCACGGCGGCAAGAACGCGATCATCGTGATCTTCATCGGTGCGGGCCACGTCGCCTACAACCTGGGCGGCGTGCACCAGCTCGAGGCGAACTACGGCGGTGAAGTGCGCTCGCTGATTCCGGTGCCGGTGCGCGTCGCGGGCAAGCCCGTCGGCCCCGTGCGCGCGTCCTATGCGGACTTCATCTGGGGCGTGCCGGGCCGCGACGGCCCTGGCCTTCCCGTGCTCGGCGTATCGCTCGCGGGACGCATCGGCAAGGAACCTTCGAAGGTCATACAGGTCGACAAGGATGGCAGCGCGGCGCAGGCCGGCGTGAAGGTCGGCGATGTGATCGTGAGCCTCGGTGGCACGGCGATCGGCTCGACCACCGACCTGCAACGCACGACCGGCAACTATGCATGGGGCGACGGCGCGGCGCTCGAGATCCGCCGCGACGGCAAGCCCGTGACACTCGACCTCGTTTTCAGGCGCCCGACACCGAAGTGATGAAAAAACTGCAGTTGTTGCGGGCGGGTGCAGCCGCACTCGCCCTGGCCGCCTTTGGCGCGCAAGCGGCGGACCTGCCGCGCTACGACCTCGACGTGCGCGTCGAGCCCGCCGCGCACGGGCTCGCGGTCGACGCCACGCTGGGCTTTCCCGCCGGGTATGCGGGCCGCGAGGTCGAGTTCCTGCTCGCCGCGCCGCTCGTGATCACGCGCGCATCGCCCGCGGTCGAGCGCCTGCCGGTGGGCGATACGGCGGGTTTCTCCGGCATCAACGGCTCGAGCGGCGCGCTCGAGAAGGCCGGCCACGCGGCGCGCTATCGGGTCACGCTGCCGAAGGACTCGCCGACACTGCAGCTCGCATACGCGGGCCCGATCAACTTCAACCTCGAAACGCCCGAGGAAGAGTATGCGCGCGGCTTCAGCGAGACCGCGGGCATCATTGGCGAGAAGGGTGTCTACCTCGCGGGCAGCTCCCTCTGGTATCCGTATCTCGGCGATACGCTGTTCGTCGCGGCCGTGAATACGCACGCACCCGAAGGCTGGCACCTGATCACGGTCGATCCGGCGCCCGTCGATGAACTCGCGCTCGTCGGCGGCCCGCTGACCCGCTACACCGAGGCGGTGGGCGCCGTCGAGGCGCAGGTCTTCCTGCGCACGCCCGATGCGGCGCTGGCGCAGAAGTTCCTCGATTCGACCGCCCGCGACCTCGAAATGTACCGGCAGCTCGTCGGCCCGTATCCGTACCGGAAGTTCGCGATGGTCGAGAACTTCTGGGAGACGGGCTACGGCATGCCGTCGTTCACGTTGCTCGGCCCGCAGATCATCCGCTTCCCGTTCATCCTCACCTCGTCCTACCCGCACGAGATCCTGCACAACTGGTGGGGCAACTCGGTCTTCGTCGACTACGCGACCGGCAACTGGTGCGAGGGCCTCACCGCCTACATGGCGGACCACCTGTTCAAGGAACAGGTCGGCCAGGGCGCGGAGTATCGCCGCGACACGCTGAAGCGCTACCGCGATTACGTGAAGGAAGGCCACGACTTTCCGCTGAACGAATTCCGCTCGCGCCACAGCGCCGCGACCGAGGCAGTCGGTTACGGCAAGACGATGATGGGCTTTCACATGCTGCGCCGGCGGTTCGGCGACGACACGTTCCGCAAGGCACTGCAGGGCTTTTATCGCGCCGAGCGCGGCCGGCGCGCCGGATTCATGGACGTCAAGCGCGCTTTCGCGCAGGCGAGCGGCGCAAACCTCGACCGCTTCTTCGACCAGTGGGTCAACCACGCGGGCGCCGCCGACCTGCGGGTCGAGGACGTGAAGGTCGATGGCACACGCGTGCGCGGCGTGATCCGGCAGGCGCAGGCGAGCGGCCTGCTCGCGATCGAGGTGCCGGTCTCGGTACGTACCGCGACAGGGTACACGACCCGGACCATCACGATTTCGGAGGCGCGGACACCGTTCGAAGTGAACGCCGACGCCGAGCCGCTGCTCGTCGAAGTCGATCCGGAGTTCGACGTATTCCGCCTGCTCGATCCGCGCGAGACGGCGCCGTCGATCGGCCAGGTCTTCGGTGACACGGCCGTGCTCGCCGTGCTGCCGGCCAGGGCGGACGAGGCGACCCGGGAGCGGTATCGCAGCATGCTGGCGCGCTGGGCGAGCCCGACGCAGCAGCTCGAAGTGAAGCTCGACAGCGACGTCGCGCGGCTGCCGGCGGACCGTGCCGTGTGGGTGTTCGGCCGCGACAACCGCTTTGCCGCTGCGCTCATGAATGAAGCCGCCGCGGAGCCGGCGCTCGCGCGCACGGGCGCGAGTGTCGTGTTCGCCCGCCGCCAGCCCGCGAACGTGGCGAAGGCCGTCGGCTTCATCGCGATCGGCAGCGCCGCCGCGGCGCCCGCGCTCGCGGGCAAGCTGCCGCACTACGGCAAGTATTCCTATCTCGTGTTCGAGGGCGACGAGGCGAAGAACGTCGTCAAGGGCGAGTGGAGCGCCGACGAGTCGCCGCTGCGTGTCGACCTGCGCCGCGGTGCCGCGGCCCACACCGCGCTCGCTCCGCTCGCGCGTGCGCCTCGCGCGCCGCTCGCCGAGCCGCCGCCCGTCTTCAACGAGCGCGCGATGCTCGATCATGTGCAGTATCTCGCGGCGCCCGCACGCGAAGGGCGCGGGCTCGGCACACGCGGCATCACCGAGGCCGCCGACTACATCGCGAAGGCATTCGCGGCGGCGGGCCTCGCGCCCGCGGGTGACGACGGCGGCTGGCTGCAGGCCTTTCCCGAAGGCGCGAACGTGATCGGCGTGCTGCCCGGCGCCAATCCTGTCTTCAAGGACGAGGCCATCGTCGTCTCGGCGCACTACGATCACCTCGGCCCGAATCACCCCGGCGCCGACGACAACGCGAGCGGCGTCGCGGTGCTGATCGAGCTCGCGCGCACCGCGGTCCAGCAGGGCCGGCCACCCCGTACCCTGGTATTCGCGGCCTTCTCCGGCGAGGAATCGGGCCTGCTCGGCTCGCGCTGGTATGCGACGCATCCTTCGCCGCTGCCGCTCGGGGGTATCCGCGCGAACGTCAACCTCGACACGGTCGGCCGCCTCGGCGACGGCCCCGTGCGCATCATCGGCACGGGCACCGCGACGGAATGGCCGCATGTCTTCCGGGGCATCGGTTTCACGACCGGCATCGCAATCCAGGCGATCGAAGGCGCCACGGTGTCGTCGGATCAGCAGGCATTCATCGAGCGTGGCATTCCGGGCGTGCAGATCTTCTCCGGCGCGAACCTCGATTATCACAAGGCGACGGACACCGCCGACAAGATCGACGGTGCGGGCCTCGTGAAAGTGGCGACGGTCGCGAAAGAGGCCGTGGATTACCTCGCGGCGCGCGCCGAGCCCTTGCATGCGACGATCCACGGCGCCGCACCGCCGACATCGGCGGCCGCCGCCGCGCCGACCGAACGCAAGGTGTCGTTCGGTGTCGTGCCGGATTTCGCCTATACGGCCGGCGGCGTGCGCATCGATTCGCTCGTGCCGGACTCGCCGGCCGCCAGGGCCGATCTGCAGGCGGGGGACATCCTCCTCACCCTGCACGGCGAGCCGGTCGACACGCTGCAGGCGTTCTCGAACGTGCTGAAGTCGATGCAGCCGGGCTCGCTCGTCGAGGTGAAGTATCGCCGCGGAGACGCGATCGAGACGGTGGCAGTGGAACTCGCCGCGCGCTGAGGGTACATCCGCCCATAATGGCCGCATGGCGACGCACGTCTTTTTCATCCACGGCCTTTTCATGACGGGCGCGGAGGCGACGCCGCTGCGGCGACTGCTCGCGCGCGAGCTCGGCGCGCGCACGCATGCGTTTGCGTATCTCGCGACCGCCGAACGCCCCGAGGTGATCGCGGCGCGCCTCGCGCGCAAGCTGGACGCGATCGCCGCGCGCGACACCGTGCACCTCGTCGGCCACAGCTTCGGCGGGCTGATCGCGCTGCGTGCGGTCGCCGCCGCGGATCGCACGCCACGCGGACGCATCGTGCTGCTCGGCACGCCGACCGCCGGCAGCGGCGCTGCGGCAGCGCTCGCGCGGGTCCCGATCCTGCATTTCGCACTCGGTCGCAGCGGTGCAGTACTCAGGTCGCCTGCGGACTGTCCTGCGGCGAGCTGCGACATCGGCGTCATCGCGGGCAGTCGCGCGGCGGGCCTCGGGCGTTTCTTCGCGCATTTCACGGAACCGAACGACGGCACGGTGGCGGTGCGGGAGACGGAACTGCCGGGTGCCGCCGATCGCATCGTGCTGCCGGTGAGCCACACGGGCATGTTGCTGTCGCGCCGCGTGGCGCGCGAGACGGCGCAGTTCCTGCGCTACGGCCGCTTCAGCCTCGAGGCGAGTTCGTAGAGCGCATCGAGCGCCGCGCGCGGCGTCAGGGCATCCGGATCGATCGCGTAGATTTCGTCCAGCACGGCACGTTCGGCGAGCGCCTGCGGCGCAGGTTCGGGCGCCGGCGCGGCCAATGCGAGTTCACGCTGCGCGGCACCGTTCGGGTGCAGGGCCGTGTGCCGGTCGCGTTGCGCTTCGAGCTCCGCGAGGTAGCCACGTGCCGCGGCGATCACCGGCCGCGGCACGCCGGCGAGCTGTGCGACCGCGAGCCCGTAGCTGCGATCGGCCGGCCCTTCCTTCACCGCGTGCAGGAACACCAGTGCGTCGCCGTGTTCGGTGGCGTCGAGGTGGACGTTCGCGCAGGTATCCACTTCGCCGGCGAGCGCGGTCAGCTCGAAGTAGTGCGTCGCGAACAGCGTGTAACCGCGCACCTGCAGCGCGAGGTGGCGGGCGACCGCCCACGCGAGCGACAGGCCGTCGAACGTGCTCGTGCCGCGCCCGATCTCGTCCATCAGGATGAGGCTCCGCGCGGTCGCGTTGTGCAGGATGTTCGCGGTCTCGGTCATTTCGACCATGAACGTGGAGCGCCCGCCCGCGAGATCGTCCGCGGCGCCGATGCGCGAGTAGATGCGGTCGACGGGCCCGATGACCGCGCGCGCGGCAGGCACGAAGCTGCCCATGTGCGCGAGGATCACGATCAGCGCGCACTGGCGCATGTAGGTCGATTTGCCGCCCATGTTCGGGCCGGTGATCACGAGCATGCGCCGGCGCGCATCGAGCGCGAGATCGTTCGGCACGAACGGGTCCTCGATGAAACGTTCGACCACCGGATGGCGACCCGCCTCGATCGCGAGCTGCGGCTCGGTGGTCAGCTCGGGCGCGACCCAGCGCAGCGCGTACGCACGCTCGGCCAGCGCCGCGAGCGCGTCGACTGCGGCGATTGCCGCGGCCGTTGCCGTGAGCGGGCGCAGCCGGTCGATCAGCCGGGTGAGCACCGCGTCATACAGCTCGCGCTCGCGCGCGAGCGCCTTCTCCCGGGCGCCGAGGACCTTGTCCTCGAAGCCCTTCAGTTCCGCGGTGACGAACCGCTCGGCCGACTTCACGGTCTGGCGGCGGATGTAGTCGGCGGGCACGCGCTCGGCCTGGGCGCGCGTCACCTCGATGAAAAAACCCTGCACGCGGTTGTAACCGAGCTTCAGGTTCGCGATACCCGTGCGTTCGCGCTCGCGCCGCTCGAGTTCGAGCAGGAACGTGTCGGTGTCGGTCGAGATCGTGCGCAGCTCGTCGAGCGTGGCGTCGTATCCGGCCGCGATGACGTCGCCTTCGCGCAGGAGCTGCGATGGCTCCTCGGCGATCGCCGCCGCGAGCAGCGCGAACACATCGGCGTGCTCCCCGATCTGCGCAGCCTGCGTCGCGAGCAGCGGCGAATCGGGCACGGCGAGGGCGGCGCGCAGCGCGGGCAGCGCGCCGAGCGCGCGCCGCAGCCGGGTGAGATCGCGCGGCCGCGCGGAGCGCAGCGCGACGCGGGCGAGGATGCGCTCGATGTCGCCGATCGTTCGCAGCGGCGCCTGCACCGCATCGTAGCGGCGCGAATGCAGGAGCTCGCCGATCGCGTGGTAGCGCGCCCGCAGCAGCGCCGCGTCCCTGAGCGGCCGGTTGAGCCAGCGCCGCAGCTGCCGCGAGCCCATCGCGGTGATCGCCGCATCGAGCTGCGCGAACAAGGTCGCATCGGCGCGCCCGCCGAGGCTCGCGTCGAGCTCGAGGTTGCGGCGCGTCGCGGCGTCGATCGCGAGCGCATCGCCGCGGTCTTCGACGGTGAGCGCCCCGAGGTGCGGCAGCGCCGTTTTCTGGGTGTCGCGCACGTATTGCAGCAGCGCGCCCGCCGCGCAGATCGCGAGCGGCAGGTCGTCGGCGCCGAAGCCCGCGAGGTCGAGCGTGCCGAGCTGGTCCGTGAGCAGGCGCGAGGCGCTCGCGAGCTCGAAGTGCCAGGGCGGCCGGTGGCGCAGCGGCAGGTCGCGCGGCAACAGGTCGCGCGGCAGCGTGCTGCCCTCCGGCGCGAGGATCTCCGCGGGCTTCAGGCGTTCGAGTTCGGCGGCGAGCGCGCCCGGACTGTCGCCCTGCATCACCGTGAAGCGGCCGGCGGCGAGATCGAGCCACGCGAGCCCGAAGCGGCCGGTGCCGGCCGTGCCGCTTGCGCCGGCCTCGAAAGCGACCGCGGCCAGGAGCGTGTCACGCCGATCCTCGAGCAGTGCCTCGTCGGTGATGGTGCCCGGGGTCACGATGCGCACCACCTGCCGCTCGACGGGCCCTTTCGATTTCGCGGGGTCGCCGAGCTGCTCGCAGATCGCGACGGAGACGCCCTTCTTCACGAGCCGCGCGAGGTAGCCGTCGACGCTGTGGTACGGCACGCCCGCCATCGGGATCGGCTCGCCGGCCGATTGCCCGCGCGCGGTCAGCGTGATGTCGAGCAGCGCGGCGGCGCGGCGCGCGTCGTCGTGGAAGAGCTCGTAGAAATCGCCCATGCGATAGAAGAGCAGCACGTCCGGGTGCTGCGCCTTGATGCGCAGGTACTGCTGCATCATCGGCGTGTGTGGCGCGGGGTCCGGGCTGTTCAAGGGCGTGCGGGCCTCTGGGCGAGGCTCGCCCGGGGGCACAATTGTGCCCCAGTTCCCGCCGCGCTTCAGCCCGGAACGTGCCAGCCGATGATGTTGTAGACCGCGAGGATGGCGCCGAGGGTCACGCCGCAGATGCCGACCGTGAGCAGCGCGCCGTTGCGTCGACCGCCGTCTCGCGACGTGAGTGACACGGTGATCGAGCCGAGCGCCGCGATCAGCAGCACGTGCGCGGTGACGACGAATGCCATCATGCGCCCGGTGTGTCCGGCGTACAGCGCCTCCAGCATGCTCGCGCCGTCCGAACGTCCATAGAGCGCGAGCGGCAGCAATGAAACGCCCGCAACCATCGTGATCCACGCGAGCGCGCGCCCGATCCGGGGGGCCGGTCGGGATTGCCTGCGATGGAGCAAGCCGAGCGCGATGCAACCGATGAGCAGGGCCGCCAGCGCGAGGTAGACGTGCAGCAGCGGATGCTGGTACCAGTGGATGCGCGTGGCGGTGTACAGGCCGAGATCGGGTATGAGCACGGGCGCGGCCACGCGGGGATCGTCCCGGATGATGGCCCGGTCCCGCGTCGGCGCATCGAGCACGAACGCGCCATTGCCCGCGGGCCGCCACGGCCCGGCACCGGCGATCGCGAGCCCGGCCTGGTCCGCCGAAATGCGCAGCGTGCCCGCGCCAAGGTAGAAGAGGTCGCCCACGGCTTCCGCCGTCGTGAACGGGCGCCGGTCGAATCGATACCAGCCATCGAGGGTGCTATCGACGCCGCCTGGCGCGCCCGGCAATGCACGGCGTTCACCGAGAAAACGCCCGAGGAAGGACTTCACGTAGACGTTGCCCGACAGGACAGCCGGCGAGGCAACGGGTGGGGTCCAGGGCAGGAAGAGCTTGCGCAGGTCGCTGCCCGGGGTCGGGCCGGGCGCCTCGCTCATCAGCGACACGAAAATGCCGGCGCGACGCGCGGGGATCAGCGTCATCCAGCTGTGAAACCCGGTCCAGTTGCCGCCGTGGGCCACGGTCTCGACACCGGCCCAGGCGTCGAGGAAGAACACCATGGCGAGCCCCGTGGCATCCGGCGCGTTGCCTGCGAGGCGCGTGTGTAGTCTGTCGAGCACGGTGCGGCTGAACACGGGTGCCTGTCCTGTCGCGGCGTCCGGGCTGTCGCCCAATTGCGCGAGCATGTAGCGCGCCATGTCCCCGGCAGTGCTCGCGATGCTTCCCGCCGCGGCGATCGGCGGATTGATGGCCGTGAACTTCGTCGGGCGGTAACTGCCGCCGGGGAGGATCGTCGCCGGCTTGCCGAGGTCGGCGGGCTCGCCGAGGTCGTCCATCAGGACCGTGTGCCGCATGCCGAGCGGGTCGAAGATCCGCTGCTGCATGGCCTGCGCGATGCCGAGGCCCGTGATGTCCTCGACGATGCGCCCGAGGACTGCGACGCCGAAGTTCGAGTACTCGACGCGCGCGCCCGCCGGCCGGACATACGCGGGGCGCAACGAATCGAAGACCCCGGCCGGCGGGTGCGTCGCGATCGGTGAGTCGGCGCCGATGAAGAAGAACTGGTCCTCGAAACCCGCGGTGTGCGTGAGCAGGTGGCGCAGCGTGATCGGTATGCCGCCGTTGTCGGGCAACCGGTAGTCGCGCAGGTACTCGTTCGCGGGATCCTCGAGCGATGCGATGCGACCTTCCTCGACGAGCTGCGCGATCATCGTGGCCGTGAACGTCTTCGTGATCGACCCGATCCGGAACTGCGTGCGCGCCGGATCCACGGGCGCGGGCTGCGAGAAATCGGCGCGACCGTAGCCCCTGGAAAAGACGAGGGCGCCGTCCTGCACGACGCTGACGGTCGCGCCGGAGAACTGGTGCTGCGCCAGGGCCTTCGTGAAGGTCTCGTCGGCCCATGCCGCGACATTCGCGGCATCGATCGGCGGTGGCGCCGCGCGTGCCGCCGCGAAGACCGATGGCAGCAACAGCAGGGCCGCCAGCAGGGTACGGGTTGTCGCGAAGTGGCGTGGCGCATTCATTTTCGGTATTTTCCTGTTTGACAGTTTTTTCCATATGGAAACGTCATTCACCGGCGAGCCATGAACCCGAGCCGCACCCCGAATCCCGCCGGTACGTCCGTTGCCGCGGACATGACACGCGCCCAGCCCTCGGCGATCGGCGCGCGCATCCGGCAGCTGCGTCGTGCGCGGCACTGGACCCTGAAGCGATTGAGCGAAGCGACGCAGATCCCGCTGTCGACCCTGTCGAAGGTCGAGACCGGCGGCATTTCGCTCAACATCGAAAAGCTCCTCAAGGTGTGTGCGGCGCTGGGAGTCGATGTCATGCAACTCGTGGCGGCGGGCGAGGGCCCGGCGGCCATGCGTGAAGCCGGCGCGGTCGTGACGGGCAGGCGCAGCCTCACCCTCAAGGGGCAGGCGCGCCGCGTCGAGACCGACAAGTCCGTCTACGAGCATCACGCCAGCGATTTCCTGCGCCGCAAGCTCCAGCCCTCGGTGCTCGAAGTGAAAGCCGGCCATACGCCCGAGCTCATCCGCCACCAGGGCGAGGAGTTCATCTACGTGCTGCAGGGCGCGGTGGAGTTCATCAGCGAGTTCTACGAGCCGACGGTGCTCCGGGCCGGCGAAAGCATCTATATCGATTCCTCGATGGCGCACAACCTGCGCGCCATCGGCAGCAAGCCGGCGCGCGTCCTCAATATCATGACGAGCCCGGGCCACGAGGCTCACCTGAAGCGCCGCGGCGAGTAGTCGCCCGCCGCGAGGGCGGGTGGCCGGCCGTCGACCAGGTCGGCGAGCATGCGCGCCGAACCGTCCGCCATGGTCCACCCGAGGTGGCCGTGGCCGGTGTTCACGTACAGGCCCGCCGGACCGCAGGCGCCGATGCACGGCACGCCGTCGGCGCTCATCGGGCGCAGTCCTGCCCAGGGGGACACGGTTCCGGCGAGCAGGCGATCGGCATGGCGCGGCAGGATCGCCCGCAGCAGGCGGCGGAGGTTGTCGATGCGGGGCGCCGGCAGGTGCAGGTCGAAGCCCGCGAACTCCGCGGTGCCGGCGATGCGGATGCGATCCCCGAGCGGGGTGACGGCCGCGTGCAACGCGTCGTCCACGATCGGAATCGCGAGGGGCGGTTGCACACCGCGAGCCGCCGGTTCGCAGGTCAGCGAATAGCCCTTCACGGGTGCGACCGGCAGCCTGATGCCGACGCTGCGCAGCAGCGCCGGCGAACGGGCACCGGCGGCGACGACGATCGCGTCGGCGGCCAGGTCGCCCGCGGCCGTCCCGAGCGCGCGAACTTTCGTATCCGCGATGATGCGCATCGCCGCCGTGCCGTACGCAAAGCGCGCCCCGTGCCGCTCGGCGGCCGCTCGGAGGGCCCCGGTGAACAGCCGTGCGTCGCCGGCTTCGTCGCCCGGGAAATGCAGGGCTCCGGCGAGGCTGTCCTCGATGTCGGCCAGGCCTGGCTCGAGCGCGATCGCCTGCCGGGCGTCGAGCGCGCGCACTTCGACCCGGGGGTGGGCGCACGCCTGCACCTTGAGGAGCCCCGCGTCAAATGCCGCGCGGTCACGGTAGATCTTGAGGGTGCCCCGTGTCGCGGCCTGGTACTCGAGCGTCTCCTCGCGTCGCAGCGCGTCCATGCCGGATACGCTGTAGGCGGCGAGGCGCAGGTTGCGGGCCGTGTTCTCGACGTAGCGCCGTGCCGTCGACGCGCGCAGAAATCGCAGGCCCCAGGTCAGCAGGGAGGGCATGGCGCGCGGCCGCAGCAGCAGCGGGGCGTCGGCGTGGCCGAGGGAATGCAGCATTACCCGCCAGACCCCGGGGGCATTCCACGGATCGGCCATGCTGGGCGTGAGCATGCCGCCGTTGGCGTGGCTCGCGCCGCAGGCGACCTGCGCCTCGCGCTCGACGACGGTGACCGCATGGCCGGCCCGTTGCAGCCGGTAGGCGGAGGTCACGCCGGCGAGGCCGGCGCCTACGACGATGATTTGCATGCCACCCCGCTGTTGCCAGTCACGAAAAAATTTAGCACGAAATTTTCATAGATGATAATTTTCGCATATGAAATGCTATATGGCCTTCCTGGCCCACGAGACCAACTCGTTCTCGCCCATACCGACGGACCTGTCGAGTTTCGAGGAGGCGGGCATCTACCGGCCCGCGATGGGCCCGCCCGGCCGGCACATTTCACTGCTGAAGGGCGTGGCCGATTTTTACGCCGAGGCGCAGCGTCGCGGCGACGAGGCCGTCGTCGGCCTCTGCGCGATCGCCCAGCCGAGCCTGCCGTGCCTGCAGCGCGACTACGAGGCGCTGCGCGACGAAATACTCGCCGGCCTGCGCGCGGCGATGCCCGTCGACATGGTGCTCCTGATGCTGCACGGTTCCATGATGGCCCAGGGGTATGACGATTGCGAAGGGGACGTGCTCGCGCGCGTGCGCGACATCGTCGGCAGCGAAGTGCCGGTGGGGGCCCTGCTCGACCTCCACTGCAACATCACGCCCGCGATGGTCGCCAACGCCACCGCCATCAAGGCCTGCAAGGAGTATCCGCACACGGATTTCGCCGAGCGTGCCCGCGAGCTGTACGCGACCATCGCCGCGACCGCGGAGGGGCAGGTCAGGCCGGCGATGCAGTTCGTGCGCGTGCCGATGCTCGGCCTTTTCCAGACGACGCGCGAGCCGATGCGCAGCTTCGTCGACGGTCTCATCGACCGGGAGCGCGAGCCCGGGGTGCTGTCCATCACGCTCGCCCACGGCTTTCCCTGGTCGGATTTCCCCGGCGCCGGCGCCGGCGTCCTCGCGATCACCGACGGCGATCCGGACAAGGCCCGGTTGCTCGCGCAGTCGATCGGGCGGGAGTTCTTCGCATTGCGGGAAACGGCGCAGGTGCCGCTGCACGACGTGGCGTCCGCGATCGACGCGGCGCTGCGATACGAATCAGGCACGGTCGTCATCGCCGACATGTCCGACAACCCGGGTGGGGGCGCGCCGTCGGACTCCACGTTCCTGCTGCGGGCGCTGCTCGAGCGGAACGTGCGCAATGCGGTCGTCGGGCTCTTCTGGGACCCCGTCGCGGTCCGCATCGCATTCTCGGCGGGTGAAGGCGCCCGCATACCGATGCGTATCGGCGGCAAGCTCGGTCCGTCGTCCGGCATGCCGCTCGACGTCGAGGCGACGGTGCTGCACCTGCGCACCGATGCCGCGCAGCCGCACATCGCCGACGGCTATCCCGTGGAACTCGGGCGCACCGCGGTCGTCGAGGTCGACGGGATCGCGATCGTGCTGAACGAGATCCGCCAGCAGCCGTTTCATCCCGGCGCCTTCTCGGCGGCCGGCATCGATCCCTGGCAGAAGCGGATCGTGGTCGTGAAGTCGTCCTTTCATTTCTATGCCGGCTTCGCCGAGCGTGCCGCCGCGATCATCTATTGCGATGCGCCGGGAGCGCTCAACAGCGATGTGAGGCAGCGCCCCTACCGGCGTCTCGCCCGGCCGATCTGGCCGCTCGACGACGTCTCGATGTAAGTGCCCCGATGAGCGCCGCCATCATCATCGGTGTCGTTGCGGTGCTGCTCCTCTGTGGCGTCGCGCTCGCGTACGTGATCGGCGCGGCGGCGGTCGTCGCGTTCTTCGTCGTGGGCCGTCCCGAGTACCTCGCGGTCATCCCGCAGCGCATGTTCAGCCAGATGGACGTGTTCGCGATCATGGCGATGCCGCTGTTCATCTGGGCCGGCGAGCTGATGAACCGCAGCGGCATCACGCGCGCGCTGATCGACCTGTCGTTGCTGCTCGTCGGGCGCATCCGCGGCGGGCTCGGCCATGCGAGCGTGCTCACGTCGGTGTTCTTCTCGGGGATCAGCGGTTCGGCGGCGGCCGACATCGCCGCGCTCACCAATACGTTCGTCGGCCAGATGGAAAAGCGCGGTTACGATCCGCTCTACGCGGGCGCATTGACCGCGGCTGCGTCGGTGATCGGCCCGATCGTGCCGCCGTCGATCATCTTCATCCTGTATGGCGCCATCCTGTCGACCGATGTCGCGGCGCTGTTCGCGGCGGGCTTGATCCCCGGGCTGATGATCGCCGGTGCACTGATGGCGATGAACGCCTGGATCGCGCGGCGCGAGGGGCATCCCGGCGGAACCGCCGCGGATATACCCGAATGGCGACCCACCCTGCGCAAGGCGGTACCCGCGCTGGTGTTGCCGGCCGTGATCCTCGGCGGCATCGTGTTCGGCGTGATGACGCCGATCGAGGCCGGCGCCGTGGCCGTCGCGGCCTCGGCGGTGTTCGGCGTGTGGTCCCGCGAACTGACGCGGGCGGAATTCGTCGAGTCGGTGCAGCGGACGGTCGTGCTGAGCGGCGTGATCTTCATTTTCCTCGCCGCCGGCGCGCTGGTGACCTATCTCGTGGCGCTGAGCCAGTTCGGCGACCACGTCGCCGCCTTCGTGCAATCGTTCGGGCTGACCGGTGTCTGGTACCTGCTGCTGCTGATGGTGGTCTTCCTCGCGCTCGGCATGGGTGTCGATACGATCATCTCGTTGACGCTGGTTGCGCCGCTGCTCGTCCCGGTCGCGATCGAGCAGGGCGTGCACCCGGTGGCGCTCGGCATGATGGTGTGCCTCAACCTCACGCTCGGGCTCATCACCCCACCGATGGGCGGCGCCATCATGATGGTCGCGTCGATCACGGGCCAGGGTTACTGGGCGCTGTGCCGGCGCATCATGCCGTTCGTACTCGCCGAGATCGTGGTGCTCGTGCTGGTCGTGCTGTTCCCCGAGCTGTCGCTGGCGCTGCCGCGCTGGCTGGGGTTGCTGTGATGCGACGGCGCGACATCGGCTGGGCGCTGCTCGGCGCGGCGATGTTCCCGGCCGGCGCGCGATCGGCAGGCGCGCGCGAAGTGAAGATCGGGATGTCGACGCCGATCGATGCCAGGCGCAACGGCTCTTATGTCTGGGTCAAGGCCCTGGGCGACGCCCTGGGCCGCGCGGGCATGCCGGTGAAGGTCTACCCGAACAGCGCGCTCGGCGGCGAGAAGGAACGGATGGACCAGGTCGCGATCGGCCTGCTCGAGGTCAACGAAACCGGCGGCGACGAACTCGCGCGCCTGTCGCCGCTCTTCCATGCGATGCGCCCGTTCGAGATCGAATCGTACGAGCATATGAACCGCCTGATCGAGGACACGCGCTTCCTCGCGGAAGTGAACGAAGAACTGGCTGACGACGATCTCCTGCTGCTCGATTTCGCCTATACCGGGGCGATGGTCGGCTTGTTCACGCGCGGCAAGCCGGTGTACCGCATCGAGGACCTGCGCAGCCTGCGACTGCGCATCATCAGCGCGGGAGACCTCAACCTGCTCGACGCCTGGCAGGTGCACGGAGTACGGGTGGCCTGGGAAGAGGTGGCCCAGGCACTGCAGACCGGCATGGTCGACGCCTACCTCAATCCGCCGATCGTCGCGGTGATGTTCGGCCACGGCAACGTACTCGACTACTTCACGGACCTGCGCATGGGCCCCTCGGCGCGTTGCATCGTCGCGTCGCGTCGCTGGTACGGGAGTCTCGAACCCCGGGCCCGGGACGCATTCGATGCCGGTGTGCGCGAGGCGCGGGCCGCCAATCGCGCGTGGACCGTCGCCGCCATTCCGCGGGAGCGGGCGTTGCTCGAGAAGACCGGCATCAAATGGCTCGACATCGATCCGGCCGCGCGCGACGAATGGCGTGCACTGACCCGCCGGATGCAGCGCACCCGCTGGGAAAGTCCGGAGGCCGAGGCGCGGCTGAAAGCGATGATCGAGGCGACGCGCGATCCGGGCAGCACCGGAGCGGGGCGGTGATCGTCGCGATCGACCGGGGGCTTCGCGCACTGTCGCGCGCGCTCGACCGGGTGTGCGCGGTCACCGCCTTCATTGCACTGCACGTGATGCTGCTGTCCGTGTTGCTGCAGATCGTGGCGCGCTACATTTTCAACGCGCCGCCCGCGTGGACCGAGGAACTCGCCCGCTACGCGATGATCTGGTCGGCCATGACGGGCGCGGCCATGGCCTACTACCGCGGCGCCGATCCCGTGATGATGAGGTTCGACACGAGGGGCCTGCCGGGCCGGACGCTGTTCATGCTGTCGATCGAGGCGGTCGCCGTCCTCACGCTGGCGGCCCCGGTGTTCTATTACGCACCGGGGTTCATGGCGCGGCATTCGCATCGCATCACCGAGACGCTGGAATGGAACAGCGCCGCGGTGGTCGTCATCATTCCGGCGAGCTTCGGCGTCATCGTCGTGCATCTGGCGGCACGCTACGCCAGGGCGCTGCGCAACTTCCTGCTGGGCGACGCGCCGCGATGACACCACGCTGGCGCCTGCCATTGCTGCTGCCGATCGTGATCGCGGCCCTGCTCGGCGTGCTGCGCATGGAGGACCGCGCGCCCGAAGCGACAGCGCCCGATCGGGCGTTCGCCATTCTCGAGGAACTGCTCGCCGGGAGCGGACCCCATCCCGCAGGCAGCGCGGCCAACCGCGTGATCGAGGGCCGCATCGTGGCGAGACTCCGTGCGGCGGGCTACCAGCCGGAGATCCAGGACGGGTTCAAGTGCTCGACGCTCGCGCCGGGCTGCAGTGTCGCCAGGAACATCATCGCCGTGCGCAAGGGTCGCGAGGCCGGCGAGGCGGTGCTGGTCACCGCGCATTACGACAGCGTGCCGGGTTCCGTCGCCGCTGCCGACGATGGAGCCGGCGTCGCCGCAGTGCTCGAGATCGCCGAACGGATCACCACCCGAGGGCCGTTGCGGCACGACGTCGTGTTCCTCTTCGCCGACGCCGAGGAGACTGGCCTGCGCGGCGCGATGCTGTTCGCCGATTCCCACCCGTTGATGCGGCGGGTCGCCTTCGTGCTGAACATGGAGGCACGCGGCGTCACGGGGCCGAGCCTGATGTTCGAGACCGGCGCGGACAATGCGGCGCTCGTCGCGGCGTACGCGCGCGCGGTGCCGCGACCGGCGTCCAACTCGCTGCTGTTCGAAGCCTACCGGCGCATGCCGAACAACACCGACTTCACGATCTACAAGCGCCATGGCGCGAGCGGCCTGAATTTCGCGTTCTCGCGCGGCGCGGCCCTCTACCATTCCGGACGCGACGATCTCGCGCACCTCGACCGGCGCTCGTTGCAGCACCAGGCCGAGAGCGTGTTCGCCGCATTGCTGCGCATCGCGGATACGCCGGCCCCGGATCTCGCCGCCGCGGGCGACGCGACCTACTTCGACATCGGCGGCCGTGTCCTGCCGCGCTGGCCCGCCGCGTGGAATCCGTACCTCGCGGCTGCCGGGCTGTTCCTCGTCCTGCTGGTAGGTGCGCGCCGTGCCCCCCGCGCGGACGGGCGCGCGATTGCGTGGTCGCTGGTGGCGATCGCGGCGCTCATCGGGCTCCTCGTGCTGTCCGGCTGGCTGCTGTCCTGGCCGCTCGGCAAGTGGCCCGGCGTGCATCCGCTCGACCATCCCCATCCCTGGCCCGGACGCATCGCATTGATCGGCGCGTCGCTCCTCGCCGTGTTCGTGGTCGCCGGCGGGATCGCGCGGCGCGTGGCGGCCGGCGCGCTGTCGACCGTCGTCTGGGCCCTCATGGGACTGATCGCGCTCGCCGTGTCGCTCACGGTGCCCGGCGCGAGCTACGTGTTCCTCGTGCCGCTGCTCGTCTACGGCGTGCTCGCCGCCATCGGGACGTTCGCCACCCGGTCCGGACTCGACCTGCCGGTGGTGGCGGCCGGTGCGGCTTTCGTCGCGGCGTCGTACCTCGCGCTGTATCACTTCCTGCAGCTCGACGTCATTTTCAATTTCGACGTCGCCCAGGCGAAGGTGATTCCGCTGGTGCTGCTCGTGTTGCCACTGCTGCCGCTGGCGGTCGCCCATGTGAAGCGCCACGGATCGCGGATGCTCGTGGGCACGGGGTCAGTCCTGGTCGTCGCCGCGTCGGCGCTCGCGATGGCCGTGCCGACGCACAGTTTCGATCGCCCGCGCGGCGTGAACCTGCTGTATGTCCAGGATGAGGGCGGCGCCACGGCGCAGTGGCAGATCCAGTCGTTCGGCGAGCCGGGCCGCGAGCTGCTCGATGCGATGGGCTTCGATGCCATCAAGCGCCCCGTGCTGCGCCTCGGTGTCACGCCGACCGATGTGTACATGAAGCCGGCAAGCAACCGCGCACTGGCGGCTCCGGTGGTCGAGATCGACGCGGACATCGTGCGCGACGGGCGGCGCATCGTGCGCGGTCGGGTACACAGCAGGCGCCCCACATTCCAGCTCGGACTCGCGTTCGCCGCGCACTCGCCGGTGCTCGGCCTGCGCATCGAGGGCCAGCCGGTACTGGCAGGCGCCGACGACGCGCCGCGCATCGTCGGCCTGCACGGCGTGGGCAACGATCCGGTGTCCTTCGAACTGGTCGCCCGGCCGCGCGAGGCGCTGTCCGTCGTGGCGTTCGACATCGGCGCGCTCACGGCCGATCGCGACGCCGACGCGATGCTGGCGCGGCGCCCGGCGGATGCGGCGCCGCTGCACGCAGGCAACCAGTCGATCGTGCTCCACCACATCTCCCTCGCGACGGAACGGACATGAACCTCCCATTGCTGCAGCCCTACGACCTCGGCGCGAAGCTCGCCACGCGATCCATCAGTTTCGAGAATCCCACCGGTGCGCGTGGCGCGGGCGGACAGGCGGCGAGCCCGCTCGGGCCGGGCCGCAAGGGCTCGGCCGTGCGCCATGTGCATCCCGGCGAAACCGTCGAACTGGCGGACATCGAGGGCCCCGGCACGATCCGCCACATCTGGGCCACCACGCACGCGCAGCCCGAGATGCTGCGCGGCTGCCTCGTGCGCATCTTCTGGGACGACCAGCCGCACCCGTGCGTCGAGGCGCCGCTCGGCGATTTCTTCGGCTTTGCCCACGGGCGCACGGGCGCATTCCAGAGCTGCGCACATTCGGTCGGCGGCGCGCTCGGCATGAACATCTGGCTGCCGATGCCGTTCGTGCGTCGTGCGCGCATCGAGCTCCGCAACGAATCGCCGGTGCGCCTGCCGTTCTTCTACCAGGTGGACTGCACGCTCGGCGATGCGCATGCCGATGATGTCGGCCGGCTGCACGTGCTGTTTCGCCGCGAGAATCCCACGGCGATCGGGCGCGACTTCGAGCTCCTGCCGCAGAGGCGCGGTCGCATCCGCTTCCTCGGCAGCGTCATCGGCGTGCGGCCGCTCGATCCGCGCTGGTGGGGCGAGGGCGAGATGAAGGCGTGGATCGACGACGACGACCGGCACGCCACCGTCGTCGGCACCGGCACCGAGGACTACGTGGGGCTCTCCTGGGGCATACAGGCCAACGCCTTCCTGTACCACGGCGCCAACTGGCGCGAGCACGACGACGCGACGAAGACCGGCGCCGTCTCGATCTATCGCTGGCATGTGCCCGATCCGCTCCTCTGCGAGCGGCAGATGCGCGTCGCGATCCAGCAGATCGGCCATGCACCCACCGGCCATGCGCACTCGATCGCCGACTACATGGCCGAGTTGTACGAGCGGCAGGACGACTGGTCCTGCGCGACTTTCTGGTACCAGGCGACGCCGTCCGACGCGTTGCCCGCCATTGCGGATGCGGCGGAGCGCATACGGGACCTGCCGCCCGCACCCGTGCAAGGGGAGTAACCATGTCCGACACGATCCACCTCTTCTGGCCCGGCGACTACCGGCCGCGTCCGAACGAACTCGCACTGCCACTCGTCGAGGAATCGACGCGCCAGCTCGAGCGCGCCCTCGATCGACTGGGGCGCCGCCACAGGCGCGTGCCGGGGCTGCTGACGAAGCCGCACGAGTCGATCGAGCGGCTCGGCCCCATCGACGAGCCGCTGATCGGCGTGTACGCGCATTGGGTATACGGGCCGCACACCACCGACGGGGTCGTCGGCAAGGATTCGCCGCTGCTGCTCGCGAGCAATTTCTCCGGCACCTGGCCGGGTCTCGTCGGCCTGCTGAATACCGCGGCGTGCCTCGAGAGCGTCGATCGTCGCGCGAGTCGCGCCTGGACCGATGCCGCCGACTGGAGTCGCGACGAGGTGTTCATGGAGCGCCTCGCCGCGTGGTGCGCGCAGGGCGAGGTGCGTTATCCGACCCGCGCGCTGCGCGAGCCACCCGCGACGCCGGCGGGTGCCGCGGCGCTGGCTGCCACGGTGCACGAGGAGTTTCGCCGGCGCCGCGCGCTCGTGCTGATGCTCGGCGACACCTCGATGGGCATGATCAACGGCTACCTCGGCCCGCGCTGGCTGAATCGCGTGGGCTTCGCGGAGCACAAGGTCGACCAGGCCTGGATCATCGAACGCGGCAGGGATATCGACGAGCGGCGCATCGACGATGCGCTCGCGTTCGTGCGCGACCGCGGGGTGAGCTTCCACTACGGCATCGAGGGCGCGCACGACTACGACGTGAACGCCACGCGCGAACAGCTGCGTGACTACCTCGCCGTGCTCGATCTCGTCGACGAATTCCGTGCCGACTGCATCGGCTGGCAATACCAGCTCGGGCTCATTCGTGCGCGGGCGCCGTCGGATTTCGCCGAGGGACTGTTCAACTCGACCTGCAGGCCGGAATCGAACGGCGACACGATCGTCGATGCGACGGAGGCCGACCAGGGCAACGTGCTGCCGATGGAGATGATGAAGCGATTGCTGAAGGCGAGGGGCCTGCACCAGGCGGTGTTCTTCCACGACATCCGTTGGGGTGGCGAGCACGAGGGCCGGTTCCTGTGGGTGCTGCTCAACTCGGGATCGAGCGGTGCCTATGCGTTCAACCACGATCCGGAAACGCTCCGCGGCGTGCACTCCTTTCGCCAGCCGTCGACCTACTTCCCGGTGCCGGGAGGCACGTTCGCGGGCGAGAGCCTGCCGGGCGATGTCACGTGGTCGCGTGCGTACCTCTGCGGCGGGGAACTCTGGATGGACATCGGGCGCGGCAGCGTCGTCGCGTTGCCACGAGAGAAGCGCGATGCATGGTGGCACGGCACGACGCGCGAATGGCCGCTGATGGTCGCCGACCTCGGCATCGGGCGCGACACGCTGATGGCGCACTACTGGAGCAACCATATCGCCGTCGCCTATGGCGACATCTTCCACGAGATGGTGGACCTCAGCCGCCGTCTCGGCTTTCGCGTGCGGGTGCTCGAGGAGCGCAGCTGACATGCCCCGCTGCGTGATCGGTGTCGATGGCGGTACCGAGGGCCTGCGGGCGGGCGTGTTCGACCTGCAGGGCACGCCGCTCGCGTTCGGGACGACCGCGTACGACACGACTTTTCCGCAGCCCGGCCGGGCCGAACAGCAACCGCGGGACTGGTGGCATGCGCTCGGGCGCTCCGTGCGCCAGGCGCTGCACGCGTGCGGTGTATCGGCGACGGACGTCGTCGCGATGGCCGTCGACACGACCTGCTGCTCGGTGGTCGCGCTGGATGCGCGCGGCGAGGCGTTGCGCCCTGCGCTGATCTGGATGGATGTGCGCTCACAGGCCGAGGCGCAGCGCGTGGCGGCCAGCGGAGATCCTGCGCTCGCGATCAACAGCGACGGACGCGGCCCGGTGTCGGCCGAGTGGATGCTGCCGAAGGCGGCGTGGCTCGCGGCGCACGAACCCCAGGTATTCGATGCGGCCGCGACCATCTGCGAATACCAGGATTTCCTGAACCTGCACCTGACCGGCCGGCTCGTCGCGAGCCTGAACAACCTGTCGGTACGCTGGCACTACCGCGCGCGTGAGGGCGGTGTGCCCGCGAGCCTGCTGGCATCGCTGGGGCTCGGGGCGCTCGCGGGGAAATGGCCGCAGGCCGTGCTGGCGCCGGGCGCGCCGATCGGGCCGCTGACACCCGCCGCGGCCGCCCATCTTGGCCTCGCGCCGGGCACCCTCGTGGTGCAGGGCGGATCGGATGCCTCGGTCGCCATGATCGGCATGGGCGTGGTCGATGCGGGCGCGATGGCCCTGGTCACGGGCTCCTCGCACCTGCAACTCGGTCTGAGCGCGCAGCCCTTCCACGGTGCCGGAATCTGGGGCACGTACGCAGATGCGGTGATTCCCGGTCTGCACCTCGTCGAAGGCGGGCAGACCTCCACCGGTTCCGTCGTCAACTGGTTCCGGACGCTGATCGGTCGCGACACCGGCTACGACGCATTGAATCGGGAGGCCGCGGCCGTGCCGCCCGGCAGCGAGGGTGTACTGGTGCAGGAGCATTTCCAGGGCAACCGCACGCCGCACACCGATGCGCTGTCGCGCGGCGCGATCACCGGCCTCACGCTGCGCCACCAGCGCGGCCATGTGCTGCGCGCGATCATGGAGGGCGTCGCCTACGGATCACGCCTCATCCTCGACACCCTGCACCGCAACGGTTTCGTCGTGGACGGGCTCACCGTGGCCGGCGGGGTGGCGAAATCCGAGCTCTGGCTCAGGATTCACGCCGATGTCCTCGGCATGCCGCTGCGCCTCGTGCACACGACCGAGGCGGCGTGCCTCGGCAGCGGCATCCTCGCGGCGGTCGGCGCCGGGCAGTTCGCCGATATCCCGCAGGCCGCGCGCGCGATGACCCGGGTTGCACGGGTCATCGAGCCCGACGCGCGCGCGCATGCCGCGTACCGCGAGTACTACGAGCGCTACCGCGCGCTGTATCCGGCGCTGAAGTCCGTCGCCTGAACGCGCGGCATCCGACGATGATCTCCACCGAAGCGGCGGCGGTGATGGCCGCGATGGAAGAGAAGGCCTCCCATCGCGCGTCGGTGCCGCTGCCCGACGACCAGGCGGCATGGGACGAGCTGTTCGAGCGCCAGGAGACCGCCGTGGCAGCCGCCAACGCGCGCACGCTCGAGCGCTACGGTCCGCGGCTGCGCACGGAGCGGGTCGCCGGGCTCGGCGTGGAGGTCGTCACGCCCGCGAGCGCCCCGCCGCACGGGCCGCGGATCGTGTACCTGCACGGCGGCGGGTATACGCTCTTCTCGGCGCGCTCGAGCCTGTTCGCCTCCGTGCCGCTCGCGCACGAACTCGGGCTCGAGCTGTGGTCGATCGACTATCCGCGCGCGCCACGCGCGAAGTGCGACGCCACGATCGCGCAGGTGGTACGCACGCTGGCTGCGCTGACCGCGGCGACAGATGAGGTGCTGCTGGTCGGCGATTCGGCAGGTGGTGGCCTCGCGCTCTCGGCGACGCTCGCGCTGTGCGTCGGACGGCGACCCCGTGCGCTCGCCCTGTGGTCGCCCTGGTGCGATCTCACGGGCCGGGGTGTCAGCCACCGGTGGCTGGCGGACGCCGACCCCATCCTCCGCTACCCCGGCGACCTCGAGTACGCGGCGCTCGCCTATGCGCCGGCGGCGCGCCACGGCGATCCCGATGTCTCGCCGGTCCACGGCGCCTATGACGCCGGGTTTCCGCCGACCCTGATCCAGTGCGGTACCCGCGAGATCCTGCTGTCGGACAGCGTGCGGCTGTACCGCCGCCTCGACGACGCCGGTTGCGCGGTGCGGATCGACGTCTACGAAGGGCTGCCCCATTCGTTCCAGGCCGTCACGCCGGGGCTGCCGGAAGCGGCGCAGGCGCGACGACGGGTGGCGCGGTTCTTCGCCGATGTCCTGTCGGGGGCGTTGTGCTGAAACCACGGCAAACAGACGGTTGACAAATCCCGCCAATATGATATTTCTGCGCCGAGAAATTCTCACAGTAGAAAAAAGCGGCGAAATCTCACCAATAGGAGAAAATCTCGTGGGAGCGTTTTCAAGACGGGCATGGGCGATCGCGGCGGCAGTGCTCGCGGCGGCGGGGTTCGGTACGGGGGCTGCGGGCGCGGCGGAAGCCGCGGCAACCCCGATCGAGGAAGTGATCGTGACGGCATCGCGACGCAACGAGACGCTGCAGGACACCGCGCTCTCGGTGGCGACGGTCGATCCGCAGACCCTCGCCGTCGGCGGCCTCACGACGCTGGAAGACGTCGTGAATTACACGCCCGGCGTGTATTTCCGCGGCGGCAGCGCGCCGACCGACAACGGCATCACGATGCGCGGTGTGTCGACCTTCACGTCCTCTCCCACGGTCGGCGTCTATATCGACGACGTGCCGATCGGCTCCGGCAACGGCTCGGCTTCCGGTTCGTCGCTGATGCTCGACGTGATGAAGGCCGGCATGGAGCGCGTCGAACTGATCAAGGGGCCGCAGGGCACGCTGTACGGCGCCTCCTCGATGGGCGGCCTCATCCGCTACGTGACCCCGGATCCGGCGAAGGCCGGGTTCTCGGGGTCCGTCAGTGCGGACATGTCGGTCATCGACCACGGGGAGTCGAGCCAGCGTTACACGGGCCGGGTCATGGCCCCGATCGTCGCCGATCGCTTCGGGGTCAGCCTGTCCGGCTACTACGAGGAAGTCGGGGGGTTCATCGACCGCATTCCCGGATCGGCGAGCGGCGCGGCCAGCAACGTGAACAGTTACGACAACTACGGCGGCATGGCCAAGCTCGCCGGCAATCTCACGGATCGCTTCAGCGTCTCGCTGCTCGGCCTGCACGACAAGACGACGTTCCACGGGCGCAATCTCGTCGCACTCGACGGCCCGCCGTTCGTACCGGCCAACGGGCCGTTCGACACCGACACGGCGTATTCGCTCGACGAGAGCAAGTTCTCGCTGGTCGCCGCGACGCTGAATTACGAGTTCGACTTCGCGAACCTGATTTCCTCGACCAGCAACCAGGAACGCACCGTGACCTCGACGACGGATCTCGTCGCCGATTTCGGCCCGCTGGTCGCGCTGTTCTGCGGCTGCACCGTCGACAACGCGCCGTTCACGGGCACCACGACGACCGATCGCTTCGTGCAGGAAATCCGTCTCGTGTCGCGCGACAAGCCGCGCGAAGCGGGCAACTTCGACTGGAGCATCGGCGCCATCTACTCGAAGGAGGAGAGCGGCAACGGCCAGCGCCTGGCGGGCCTGCCGACCAACTTCGTGCTGCTCGACGTCAATATCCCCTCGGAACTCGAGGAGACCGCAGGCTTCGGCAACCTCACCTACTACGTCACGCCGCAGTTCGACCTGACGGCCGGCGTGCGCGTGGCGCAGGTCAAGGCGTCGATCGCGATCGACGACGGCCCGGAAATCCTGGTCGGCGACACGCCGCCCACCAATGTCGACGACACCGTCGACACGTACAGCTTCTCGGCGCGCTACCGGCCGAAGGATTCGCTGTCGTTCTATGCACGGGCCGCGAGCGGCTATCGCCCGGCGGCCGCCAACCTGCCGCTGCGCGACGTCAACGGCAACAACGTGGCGCCCGTGATGGTCGAGTCCGACACGCTGTGGAGCTATGAGGCGGGCGCCAAGGGCTATGTCGGCGACGGCCGCTTCACCTACGACGTGGCGGCCTGGTGGCTCAAATGGAAGAACCTGCAGGCGCGCATCTTCGTCAACGGTGCGATGACCGGCGGCAATGCCAACAGCGACGTCACCGCGTACGGCTTCGAGGGCGCGCTCGGCTATGCGACGTCGAATGACTTCAAGGTGACGGCGAGCCTCGCCTACACGCACAGCACGCTCGACGATGACGAGACCTCGTCATTCGGTGCGTTGGGGGGCGAGAACCTGCCGGGCATCCCGCAGTGGACCTGGGCCGTGCGCGGCGAGCGGTCATTCGCGCTGGCGAGCGGCACGGAGGTGTCGATCGGCCTCGGCATGCGCTATACCGACAGCCAGGACACGGGTTTCGAGGGCGGCACGGGTGCCAACGGCGCGCCGATCACACCGCTGATCTACAACTTCGTCATCGACAGCAACGTGATCACCGACCTCCACGTCGGCCTCCAGCGCGGCAACCTCGGCGCCTCGTTCTACGCGACGAACCTGTTCGACGAATACGGCTACTCGAGCGGCACCGCCCGTCCGGCCGTGGGGTTCATCCGCGCCACGGCGAGCGTCATCCAGCCACGTACGCTCGGCGCGATCCTGACGTACAAGTTCTGATGCCCATATGAACCGGGGCGCGCTCGCCCTGCGGCTGGTGCCCGTCGCACTCCTCGCGATGGGCGCCGGCCGGGCCGCCCCGGAGGTCGCAGGCGGGCACGCGGCCGCGCGCTTCGACATCGTTTCCCCCTGTCCCTTTCCGACGGGGGCCGTTGCCGCCTCGCGTCTGATCTGTGGCTACCTCGACGTGCCGGAGACACGTGGTGCCGCCTCCGGCCCGCGGCTGCGCCTGCCGGTCGTTCGCATTCGCGCGGCCGTGCCCGGCTCGCACGACGACCCGGTGGTGTTCCTGCACGGCGGGCCGGGTGCGGCGCCGCTCGGGTCGGGCCGAACCATCGAGCGGTTCGCGGCTCATCCCTTTGCCGCGAGCCGCGACATCATTCTCTTCAACCAGCGAGGCTCGGCGCAGTCGGAGCCGCCGCTGAGCTGCGCGACGCTGACCGGCAATGCGACGGCCCTCGTCGCCGCCGACCTCGATCTCGCGACGCGGGATGCGCGTGTCGCAGACGCGGCAGAGCGCTGCTTGCGCGAGATCACGGATGCGGGGCGGGATCTCGCGGCATATGGCGCGGTGCCCGCCGCGGCGGACCTGCGCGACCTGCGTGTGGCGCTCGGCATCGGGCGCTGGAACGTTCTCGCCGTGTCCTACGGGACCCTGCTCGCGCTCGAGGCGGTGCGCATCGATGCACCGGGCATCCGGAGCCTCATCCTCGATTCGATCGTCTCGCCGCAGAGCGACCTGTTCATGAGCGAGGGCCCGCGCAACTTCTCGCTGGGCCTCGACAGGTTGCTCGACAGCTGCGCGGCGGACGCCGCCTGTGCCGCCGACTTTCCCCACCTGCGCACGCAACTGCGCGCCGTGATCGGGAACCTGGCGACCAGGCCGGCGACCGTCGTCGTCGCGGGCCCCGGAGGGGAGGGCACGGTCGCGCTCACCGTGAACTGGCACGATTTCCTCGGCGCCGTCCACTGGATGCTGTACAACGCGCAGACGCTGCGGCTGGTGCCGCTGCTCATCGATCGCACGCAGCACGGCGACCTGGGTGTTCTCACCCACGTGATGGACCATATCTACCCGGCGCCGCGCAATGCGGCGCCCGGCCCGTCACCGGCATTCTTCGCGTTCGTGTGCCGCGACCAGTACACGGCGGAGGCGCCGCGCGCGCCGGTGCCGGCGGATCCCGCGTATCGTGGTTTCTCGATCGTCTCGTTCATGGCGAAGGCGTGTGCCGGGGTGGTGAAGGATCCGCCGGCGCGCGCGCTGCCGATCCATTCCAGCGTGCCGGCCCTGCTGCTGTCCGGGCGGTTCGATCCGATGACGCCCGAGATCTACGCGCGACAGGTGGCCGCCGGCCTGCCCGATTCGACGCTCGTCGTGATCGGTGACAGCGGCCACTCGACGCTGAGCGACTTCGCGGCCTGCCAGACGCAGCTCGCCGTCGCGTTCATCGACACCCTCGAGGCGTCCGCGCCATGCCTGTCCGTGCCCGCGCGCCCGCACTTCCTGCCCGGCGCTACTCCGGAAATACGATCGTCCGCCGCCCCGCCACGATGATGCGGTGCTCGAGATGCGCGCGCACCGCGCGCGCGAGCACGCGCCGCTCGATGTCGCGGCCGCGCCGCGCGAGGTCGTCGGGATCGTCGCGATGGGTGACGCGCTCGACGTCCTGCTCGATGATCGGGCCCTCGTCGAGGTCGGCGGTGACGTAGTGCGCGGTGGCGCCGATCACCTTGACGCCGCGCGCGTGCGCCTGGTGGTAGGGGCGCGCACCCTTGAAGCCCGGCAGGAAGCTGTGGTGGATGTTGATGCAGCGGCCGGCGAACTCGCGCGCGAGGTCGTCCGAGAGGATCTGCATGTAGCGCGCGAGCACGACGAGGTCGACCGTACCGTCCTGCACCAGTGCGCGGATCCGCGCCTCCTGCTGCGGCTTGCTGTCGCGGCTTACCGGCAGGTAGTGGAACGGCACGTCATCGAAGTTGAGATGGCGGTAGGTCTCGCGCGGATGGTTGGCGGCGATGCCGGCGAGGTCCATCGCGAGCTCGCCGGTCCGCCATCGGTAAAGGAGGTCGGCGAGGCAGTGATCGTGCCTCGATGCGAGCAGCAGCACGCGCTGGCGTCGCGAGAGGTCGTCGATCGACCAGGTCATCGCGAAGTGCTCCCCCACCGGCGTGAAGCGCGCGCGTATCGCCGCGAGGCCTGGCCCCGCGCCGACGGGATTGAACACGATCCGCGAGAAGAACAGGTCGGACTGCGTGTCGTCGAACTGCTGCGCGTCGAGGATGTTGCAGCCGGCCTCGTACAGCAGGTTCGAGGCTGCGGCGACGATGCCCGGGCGATTGGCACAGGTGAGGCGGAGCACGAACGCGGCGGGGGACATCCGCAAACTCTAGCATTCGCGATTCGGTTAGGCTTGGCGCATGCCGTCCGATGCGTCGCTCTTCACACTTGCGCAAGCCGCCGGCGAACGATTGCGCGCCCGGCACTGGCGCCTCGCCACGGCCGAGTCGTGCACGGCGGGCTGGATCGCGAAGGCGGTCACCGACGTCGCCGGCAGCTCGGCGTGGTTCGACAGCGGCTACGTCACGTATTCGAACGAGGCCAAGATCCGCGACCTCGGCGTGCCGGCGGCCGTGCTCGAGGCGCACGGTGCGGTGAGCGAGGCCGTCGTGCTCGCGATGGCCGAGGGCGCGCTCCGCCGCACGGGCGCCGACCTCGCCGTGGCGACGAGCGGCATTGCCGGCCCCGACGGCGGCGTACCCGGCAAGCCCGTCGGTACGGTGTGGTTCGCGGTGGCAATGCGCCGCGGCGAGGCCATCCAGGCGGTCGCACGGGTGCAGCAGTTTCCCGGGAACCGTGAATCGGTCCGGCGCGCCTCGGTGTGCCACGCGCTCGAATGGGTCCTCGAAGCGGGGGCCCGCGGCGATCCGTGACGACACGGCGCCTTTTCTTTGCCTTGTGGCCCGACGATGCTGGCCGGGAAGCACTCCTCGGCGCCGCGCAAGCGGCGCACGCCGGCGTCGGCGGGCGCGCGGTGCCGCGCGACAACCTGCACCTGACGCTGTGCTTCCTCGGCGACACGGACAGCGTGTCGGAGGGGCAGGTGCGCGACCGGGCCGCCGCGATACGGCATCCGCCTGTCAGCGTGACGTTCGATGCCCTCGAATGGTGGACCGGGTCGCGCGTGCTGGTCGCCACGGCATCGCCCGACTCGACGGCGCCGCTCGCGCGCGAGATCTGTCCGCACATCAACTCCTTCCGCGCACATGTGACACTGGCACGCGAGGTTCCGGGGCCGCCGCGCTCGCGCGTGGCGATCGCACCGGTCACTTGGCATTGCGAGCGTTTCGTGCTCGTCGAGAGTCGTCGTGGCGTGCCATACAGTATCGTCGGTGAATGGCCACTGTATGAGACGGTGTAAGCGACGAACGCACCCGATTTGCGCGCGTTCCGCGCGCGGTTCTGTGGAATAATCGCGGCCATGGAAGACAACCGCAAGAAAGCGCTCGCTGCGGCGCTCGGCCAGATCGAGAAGCAGTTCGGCAAGGGTTCGGTGATGCGCCTCGGCGATGCGTCGTCCACCTTCGACATCGAAGCGGTCTCCACCGGTTCGCTCGGCCTCGACATCGCGCTCGGCATCGGCGGCCTGCCGCGCGGTCGCGTGGTCGAGATCTACGGCCCGGAAGCCTCGGGCAAGACCACCCTCACGCTGCAGGTCGTCGCCGAAGTGCAGAAGCTCGGCGGCACCGCGGCGTTCGTCGACGCGGAGCACGCGCTCGATCCGGTCTACGCGGAAAAGCTCGGCGTCAACGTCAACGATCTGCTCGTCTCGCAGCCCGACACGGGCGAACAGGCCCTCGAGATCACCGACATGCTGGTGCGCTCGGGCGCGGTCGACGTGGTCGTGATCGATTCGGTCGCGGCGCTCACGCCGAAGGCCGAGATCGAGGGCGAGATGGGCGAGCTGCAGGTGGGCCTGCACGCGCGCCTCATGTCGCAGGCGCTGCGCAAGCTCACCGGCAACATCAAGCGCTCGAACACGATCGTGATCTTCATCAACCAGATCCGCATGAAGATCGGCGTGATGTTCGGCAACCCCGAGACGACCACGGGCGGCAACGCCCTCAAGTTCTACGCATCGGTCCGCCTCGACATCCGCCGCATCGGCGCGCTGAAGAGCGGCGAAGAGGTCATCGGCAACATGACCCGCGTGAAGGTCGTGAAGAATAAGGTGGCGCCGCCGTTCCGCGAGGCGGAGTTCGAGATCATGTATGGCGCCGGCATCTCGCGCGAAGGCGAGATCATCGATCTCGGCAGCGCGCACGGCATCGTCGAGAAGTCGGGCGCGTGGTACAGCTACAAGGGTGAGCGCATCGGCCAGGGCAAGGAAAACGCGCGCAACTTCCTCGTGCAGCACCCGGACATCGCGAAGGACATCGAAGGCCAGATCCGCGCCAGGCTGCTCGTGCCGAAGGCGGTGCGCAACGGCAATGGCGAGCAGGCGGCCGATTCGGCCTGATTCGCGGTGAGCCTCGCCGGCGTGCGCGCGGCGGCCGCGGCACTGCTCGCGCGCCGCGATTACGCCTCGGGCGAACTGCATCGCAAACTCACCGGCCAGGGGCACGACGCCGCGGAAGTCGACACGGTCGTCGCGCAGTTCCGTGCCGAGCGCCTGGTCGACGATGCGCGCTACGCGGAGCGCTACGTCGCCTGGCACGCCGCGCGCGGCCATGGGCCGGTGCGGATCCGGCGCGACCTGCGGGCGCTCGGCCTCGCGGCCGAGCTGATCGAGGCCGCCCTCGGCACCACGGACTTCGCGCCGCTCGCGCTCGCGGCCCGGGCACGCAAGTTCGGGGCGGCCCCCCCGGCCGAATTCCGCGAGAAGGCGCGCCAAGCGCGTTTTTTGCAATACCGGGGGTTTTCCGCCGATGATATCCGGTCAGCCCTCGGGTCCGATCCCGGGGACACCCTGGATCCGGATACATGACTGCCAACAAACCGCCTTACATGAGCGCGGCGGATGTCCGACGCGCGTTCCTCGAGTTCTTCCGCGAGCGCGGCCACACGATCGTGCCGTCGTCGTCGCTCGTGCCGGGCAACGACCCTACGCTGCTCTTCACCAACGCCGGCATGGTGCAGTTCAAGGACGTGTTCCTCGGCAAGGACCGGCGCGACTACGTGCGCGCGGCCACGAGCCAGCGCTGCCTGCGCGCCGGCGGCAAGCACAACGACCTCGAGAACGTGGGCTATACGGCGCGCCACCACACGTTCTTCGAGATGCTCGGCAATTTCTCCTTCGGCGATTATTTCAAGCGCGACGCGATCCGCTTTGCGTGGGATTTCGTCACCGGCGTGCTCGGGCTCGATCCGGCGCGCCTCTGGGTGACCGTCTTCAAGGACGACGACGAAGCCGCCGGCATCTGGCTGAACGAAATCGGGGTGCCCGCGAGTCGCTTCGCGCGCATGGGGGAGCAGTCGAATTTCTGGTCGATGGGCGACACCGGCCCGTGCGGTCCCTGCAGCGAGATCTTCTATGACCACGGCCCCGCGATCGCCGGCGGGCCACCCGGATCGCCCGACGAAGACGGCGACCGCTACACCGAGATCTGGAACCTCGTGTTCATGCAGTTCGACCGTGCCCCCGACGGTACGCTCGCTCCGCTGCCGAAGCCGTCGGTCGACACCGGCGCCGGGCTCGAGCGCCTCTCGGCGGTGATGCAGGGCGTGCACAACAACTACGAGATCGATCTGTTCAGGAATCTCGTGGCGGCGGCGGGCCAGCTCGCAGGCACGCAGGACCTTGCGCACAGCTCACTGCGCGTGATCGCCGATCACATCCGCGCCTGCTCGTTCCTCATCGTCGACGGCGTGACCCCGTCGAACGAGGGCCGCGGCTACGTGCTGCGCCGGATCGTGCGGCGCGCGATCCGCCACGGCTACAAGCTCGGCATCAAGGACGTGTTCTTCTGGAGACTCGTCGCACCGCTCGCCCTGGAGATGGGCGCGGCCTACCCGGAACTCGCGACAGCGGGCGCCCATGTCGAGCGCGTGCTCAGGCTCGAAGAAGAGCAGTTCGCGCGCACGCTCGAGAACGGCATGCAGATCCTCGAAGCGGCGATCGCGAAGCTCGGCGCCGCGAAGACCCTCGATGGCGAGACGGCGTTTCGCCTCTACGACACCTACGGCTTTCCGGTCGATCTCACCGCCGACATCGCGCGCGAGCGCGGTCTCGCCATCGACCAGGCGGGGTTCGAGGCGGCGATGGACGCGCAGCGCGAGCGGGCGCGCGCGGCGAGCAAGTTCGGCGTCGACCTGCGCGCCGGCGCACGGATCGACGCGAAGTCCGATTTTCTCGGCTATGAGGGCGTCGCCGACCGGGGCCGGGTCGTCGCCCTGCTCAAGGACGGCGCCGCGGTGGCGGCTCTCGCGGCCGGCGAGCGCGGCGAGGTGGTGCTCGACCGCACACCTTTCTATGCGGAGTCCGGCGGGCAGGTCGGCGACACGGGCGTGCTCGCGACGGAAGGTGGCGCCCGGTTCGCGGTGTCGGATACGCAAAAGCGCGGCACGGCGATCTCCCACCTCGGCACGCTCGAGGCGGGGCGGCTCGCGATCGGCGATGCGGTGGCGGCGAATGTCGACGCCGCGCGACGGCAGGCGATCCGCCTTAACCACACGGCCACCCACCTGCTGCACGCGGCGCTGCGCCGGGTGCTCGGCACCCATGTGCAGCAGAAGGGTTCGCTCGTCGCGCCCGACCGGCTGCGCTTCGATTTCGCGCATTTCCAGCCGGTCACGGCGGATGAGCTGCGCGCGATCGAGCAGCTCGTCAATGCGGAAATCCGTCGCAATTCGGCGGCCGACACGCGCGTGATGGCCTACGACGACGCGGTCGCCTCGGGCGCGATGGCGCTTTTCGGCGAGAAGTACGACGCGCATGTCCGGGTGCTCAGGCTCGGCGATTTCTCGACCGAGCTGTGCGGCGGCACGCATGTCGCGCGCACCGGCGACATCGGCCTGCTCACGATCGTCGGCGAAGGCGGCGTCGCGGCGGGCGTGCGCCGCATCGAGGCGATCACCGGCGCCGCGGCGGTCGAGCATGCCGAAGCGAGCGACGCGCTGCTGCGCGAACTCGCCTCGCTCGTGCGCGGCACGCGCGACGATGTCGGCGAGAAGCTGCGCGCCACGCTCGATCGCGTGCGCGATCTCGAGAAGGAAGTGCGCACCCTCAAGGACAGGCTCGCTTCGGGGCAGGGCACCGACCTCGCGGCGGGCGCAGTCGACGTCGGCGGCGTGAAAGTCGTCGCGACGCAGATCGACGGCGCCGACGCCGGCGCGCTCCGGAGCGCGGTGGACCAGCTGAAGGATCGCCTGAAGTCCGCGATCATCGTGCTCGCCTCCGTCGAGCCGCCGTCGAAGGTCGTGCTGGTCGCGGGCGTCACCGCCGACCAGGTGAAACGCGTGAAGGCGGGCGAGCTCGTCGGCGCGGTCGCGGCACAGGTCGGCGGCAAGGGCGGCGGACGTCCCGATTTCGCGCAGGCGGGCGGCTCGAACCCCGCGGCGCTGCCCGAAGCGCTGCGCGGCGTCGCGGAGTTCGTGCGCGCGAAGCTCGGCGCGTAGCCGCACGGCGGCTCGCGGCGCGAGGCCCTGTCGTGGCATTGATCGTCCAGAAGTACGGCGGCACGTCCGTCGGTTCGCTCGAGCTGATCCACAAGGTGGCGGCGCGCGTCGCGGGCGTACGGGCACGCGGCGATCGGGTCGTCGTGGCCGTTTCGGCCATGGGCGACGCCACCGACAGGCTCGTCGACATGGCCCGCGCGCTGTGCGCCGCGCCCGAGCCGCGCGAACTCGATGCGCTGCTCGCGACCGGCGAGCAAGTGTCGGTCGCGCTGCTTTCGATGGCGCTCGTCGCGCGCGGTGTGCCCGCACGTTCGTTCATGGGCAGCCAGGTGCGCATCCGCACGACGAGCGCACACGGGCGGGCGCGCATCGAAGAGGTCGAGACCGCGGCGCTCGCGGCGGCGCTCGATGCCGGCATCGTGCCCGTCGTGGCGGGTTTCCAGGGGGTCGATGCCAGTGGCGCGATCACGACGATCGGCCGCGGCGGCTCCGACACGACCGCGGTGGCGCTCGCCGTGGCGCTCGCGGCGGACGAATGCCAGATCCTGACGGATGTCGACGGTGTCTACACGACCGATCCGCGCCTCGTGCCCGGGGCGCGCCGGCTCGAGCGGCTGTCGTTCGACGAAATGCTCGAACTCGCGGGGCAGGGCTCCCGGGTCCTGCACCTGCGCGCAGTGGAGTTTGCCGCCAAGTACGGCATGGCGCTGCGCGTGCTCGCGAGCCACGGGGACGGACCCGGAACGCTCATCGATCGGGAGGATGCACGCGTGGAAGCACCCGTAGTCTCAGGTGTCGCGTTCAATCGCGACGAAGCGCAGATCGTCGTGAGCGGCGTGCCGAACGCGCCGGACACGCCGTATCGGCTCCTCGCCCCGGTGGCGGAGGCGGGCATCGAGGTGGACATGATCGTGCTCGCCTCGAACGAGGACGGCAGCGCGGACTTCGCGTTCACGGTCCACCGCGGTGATTATGTACAGGCGATGGAACTGACACGCCGTGGCGCGGCGTACTGCCCGGCGGCGCGGGTCGAGGGAACCGACCGGGTCGCGAAAATGTCCATTGTGGGTGTCGGCATGCGCTCGCACGCGGGCGTGGCGGCGCGCCTGTTCGGCACGCTGGCGCGCGCCGGCATCGCGGTGCAACTGGTCGCGACGTCCGAGATCCGCATCTCGGTGCTGCTCGCGGAGGGCGAACTCGAGCGCGCCGTGCGCGCAACCCACGACGCGTTCGCCCTGTCCGGACATTAGGGGTTTATCTGATAGGCGCGAGGCGGGCTTGTCGCTACATTGCGTCGGAAGGAACGCCTGTTCCATGGAGGAAGGCCGAAATGTTGATCCTGACGAGGCGGGTCGGTGAAGCGCTGATGATCGGTGACGAAGTCACGGTCACTGTGCTCGGAGTCAAGGGCAACCAGGTCCGCGTCGGCGTGAATGCGCCGAAGTCCGTGTCGGTCCACCGCGAAGAAATCTACGAGCGCATCCAGCGCGAGGAAAAAGACGAGTCGGCCGGCAACGACGCGTCCTACGCGACCGGCTGAGCCACCTCGGGCCTCAGCCGAGGCCTGATGTCACGCCCGACCTTTTTTGCCTGTCCGGTGCCCGGACAGTATCATGCGGCCCTTCCCGCGAACCGGAGAGATGGCCGAGTGGTCGAAGGCGCACCCCTGCTAAGGGTGTAAGGGCCAAAAGCCCTTCGAGGGTTCGAATCCCTCTCTCTCCGCCAAAATTTCCCTTCTTTATCAAGAAGTTACGCCGTTTCCTGCGGCGGTTGGTGCCATCGACAGGGATTCGAATCGGGGCGATGTTCAGAAGCGCTGACTTTCGCCAAGAACACCAGCATCTAACTACCGACTTCCGTCCTCACTGGCCCATCCTTCTCGCAGTCGCGCCTGATTTCAACCATCCTGCCTTCAGCGATCCGAAATTCCGCGACGCCGGCGATGGGTGCCTTCGCCAGATGACACCGAACGCAAGCAATCGGTCCCCCGTGCGTGACCACCACCGAGATCGAGCTCCGAGGCAACGATTTCCAGGCCGCAACGCTGCGTCTGAAGAGTTCCGCAGTCGTCTCCCCGCCGCCCGGTCGGTAGCTATCAGGCTCCGTGAGCATCCGATCCATCGCGCTTCCGGACTCCCGCCAAATCGAGGTCCACGTCCGGGTTTCCCACATGCCGAAGTCACGTTCCCGCCATCGTTCATCGACACGGATGTCTGCGCCCGTGGCTTCCGCAATGCGTTCTGCGAGGTAGCGCGCTCGACGCAACCCCGAATGGATCACCCCGCCAATCTCGTTTGCATCATGGCGTCGAAGAATCTCGCGGGCGATGTCGCGTGATCGCGCCATACCGTCGCGACTCAGTCCCACGTCGGTGCTTCCGTAGCAACGTCCGCGCCACCGCAGCGCCACGGCCGCATGTCGTACGAGCAGTACCTTGTGGTTCACGCCGCGCTCGCGGCGAGCAAGACCAGCAGCTGGCACGCGTAGGCGGCGAAGCCCAGGCAGTCGCCGGTGCTTCCGCCGACTTTCTCCCGCAGCAAGCGCTGGAACCAGAGGAGGAACAGCGCGGCGGCAGCGAGTGCGCCCAACAGTCGAAGAGGAGACATCCACGCCAGAGGCAGAAGTCCAGGAATCGCCAGTGCGAAGGCGAGGATCGCGAACTTCATCGGTGCGCGGCCGCCGACATCCTTGGCGAGCGTGCTCGATCCGGACACCGGAGCGACAGCAGTCATCAACATGACAGCGACCAGGCGTGCAAAGGTTGCCGCGCCGATGACGGCGGCGATCAGGATCTGTTCAGGCAAGGTCCAGGTCAGAGTCGCCCGCATCCCAACGAACAGCAACAGCGCCAGCGCCCCGAACGTGCCGATGCGGCTGTCCTTCATGATCTCTCGTGCGTGCTCGGGGTTTCGGCCCCCACCGATGCCATCGCAGAAATCTGCCACGGCGTCTTCATGAAACGCCCCCGTCATACGCGCTTCGACGGCGAGGGCGATCAGCACCGCCACGATGCGGGTCCAGAGTTGCTCGGCGAGCACGATAGTGAGGGCAGTGACCGCGCCGACCAGCGAGCCGACGAGTGGGAACCAGATCACTGCGCGGCGGAGTCCTTCCATCGCCGCCTCGCGAGACAACGATGCGACTCCCGGTACGGGAACCCGTGTCAGGAACTGCATCGCCAACAAGGGCGGGGCCCAGGCGGGACAGTCAGTCCTCACGCGGCACTCCCAACTCCTCGAGCGTCGCGACATCCCGAAGCAGCGCAGCTGCGCTGTCCAGCAAGGGCAGCGCGACCAGGGCACCCGTGCCTTCACCGAGCCGCATGTTCCAGTCGAGCAGCGGCTGCAATCCCAACGCGTCGAGCGCCGCGCCATGGCCAGGCTCTGCGGACAGGTGCGACGCGATCATGCGGGACGCCACGCCAGCTTGCAGCTTGGCGGCAATCAACGCCGCGGCGGTCGCCACGTATCCATCGAGCAGCAGCACGACAGGATGGTTTGCGCCTTCAGCAAAGAATCCCGCCATGGCCGCAATCTCGTATCCGGCCACCGATGCGATGGCTTCGCGGACGCCTGTTTGCGCCAACGCTTTCGACTTGGCAGAGGCCGTCGCCACTATGTTTCTCTTGATGGCGAGCACAGCGTCGTCCGCGCCCGCGCCGCGGCCAGTGGCAAGATCAGGAGGCAGGCCCGCAAGCAGGGTGACGAGGCAAGCGGCCGCGGTCGTGTTGCCGATACCCATCTCGCCGGCCAGTAGGACCTGGCAACCAGCGGTGACGGCGGCACGCGCCTCGCTGACGCCGAGATCCCAGGCAGCCTCAAACTCCTCGACCGTCATGGCGGGCTCGCGCGACAGGTCGCGCGTGCCAGGGCCGATCCGGGCATTGCGGAAGTCAGGCTGTGAAAGAATGTCGAGTGGCGCGGCAACGCCGACGTCGACCAGGCGCAGCTCGCACTCGTGCGCTGCTGCCAGCGCGGTGCTCGACGCCCGGCCGTGCCCAATGGTTCGCACCATCAACGCGGTGACTTCCGATCCCCACGCCGACACGCCGCTTTGGACGACACCATGGTCGCCAGCAAACAGCACCACACGACGCGGCCGAGTCGCGGGCGCAAGCGTCTGCTGAATGACTGCGAGCCGGACCGCGAGCTCTTCGAGCTTCCCGAGGCTGCGCCGAGGTTTCGCGAGCGAATCGAGCCGTGCCCAGACGTCGGAGTCGCCGATCATGGGCGATATCCCGCGATATCCAGCAGGCGATCAAACGCAATCGTGCGCTCGAGTTGCGCGGCGAGTTCATCGAGCGCCGCATTCACGTAAACGTCCTGCTCGATGCGGTCCGAGGGGGTTCCCAGCGAGCGCAGCCAATCGCCACGGAATTCGGCCCTGTTGAAGAGGCCGTGCACGTAACAGCCAGACACCTTCCCATCGGCGCTGACCGCACCGTCCGGCGTGCCGTCGTCGAATCGCAACCAGGCAGCCACGCCCGGCTCGATATGCGTTTGCCCCACATGGATTTCGTAGCCGTCGAACTCGGCGCCGCTCGCGATCGAGCGACCGCGCACTTCACGAACCTGCTTCGAGCCTGCCAGCCGCGTGTGAAGGGGAAGTAACCCCAGTCCTTGAACGGATTCCGCCGGGCCCTCGATGCCATCGGTGTCGGTGATCGTCCTGCCGAGCATCTGGAAGCCGCCGCAGATGCCGACGACGCGACCCCCTTGCCGCACGTGCGCCGCGATGTCGATATCCCAACCCTGCGCGCGCAGGAACCTGAGATCCGCGATCGTCGCCTTGCTGCCAGGAAGGATGATGACCTGCGTGTCCGAGGGTATCGGCGTGCCCGGAGCAATCATTCGCAGACGCACCCCGGGTTCGCGTGCCAGCGCGTCGAAGTCATCGAAGTTCGCAATGCGGGAGAGCATGGGAACGGCGATACGCAGCGCGCCGTCGTTCTCATGAACCGCGTCCAGCGCGACGGCATCTTCTGCCGGCAACCGACGCGCTGTCGCCAGCCAGGGGATCACGCCCAGCGAGGCCCAGCCCGTGCGTCGTTCGATCTCGGACAATCCGGCATCGAACAAACGGATCTCGCCGCGAAACTTGTTGATGAGGAAGGCCTTGATCATGGATCGGTCCGGTTCGTCCAGCACGGCATGAGTTCCGACCAGCGACGCGATCACGCCGCCACGGTCAATGTCACCGATGAGAACCACCGGCACCTGCGCGGCGCGCGCGAAGCCCATGTTGGCGATATCGTGTTCGCGCAGGTTGGTCTCCGCCGGACTACCTGCGCCTTCGACCACGACGATGTCGGCATCGCGTGAGAGCCGCGAGAAAGAATCCATGACGATCGCGAGAAGCTCGCTCTTGTTCTCGCGGAAATAGCGGGTATCCGCGGTCTCACGCACCACGCCACGCACGACTATCTGCGCGCCGGTGTCCGACTGCGGTTTGATGAGGACAGGATTCATGTGAACGCTCGGAGCGACACGGCATGCGATTGCCTGCAACGCTTGCGCCCGCCCTATTTCGCCGCCGTCGCCGGCCACCGCGGCATTGTTCGACATGTTTTGAGGCTTGAACGGACGCACCTTCAAACCACGATTGGCGAGCGCGCGGCAAACGCCGGCGACAATCACCGACTTGCCGACGTCCGATCCGGTTCCCTGGAACATCACCGCAGCCATGCCACCCCCGCGACCAGTAGCCAGAGGAGCAGGCACGCAGTCACATACACCTGCAGAGCTTGCCGGAGATCATCCGCGCCGGGTTTGCGTCCGTCACCAAATGACGGGCGCCAGGTGGCTTCACCGTCGTACGACACCGGGCCGCCGAGCTGCACCCGCAATGCACCCGCCATCGCAGCTTCGCTCCAGCCCGCGTTCGGTGAAGCGTGCTTGCTCGCGTCGCGCCACATGACGCGAAAGCCGCGCAACCGGGACAGGCAAAGCAGCAGCCCGGCGATGCGGGCCGGGATCAGGTTCATGAGGTCGTCGGTCCGGGCGGCCACCCAACCGAACGCGCGGTAGCGATCGTCGCGATGACCGATGAGGCTATCGGCGGTGTTCACCGCCTTGTAGATGAACAGCCCCGGAAGCCCTCCGACCAGGAACCAGAACGCCGGTGCAACCACGCCATCGCAGAAGCTTTCCGCGAGGCTTTCAGTGGCGGCAGTGGCGACGCCATGAGCGTCCAGTGATGCGGTATCTCGCCCCACGATTCGCGAGACGCTGGCGCGCGCCGCCGACAGGTCGCCAGCAGATAGTGGTTCGAGAACTTTCGCTACGTGCGAGTACAGGCTTCGCTGAGCGAGGCCCGCCGTCGCGATCAGCAACAGGATTCCCAGCCAGAGTCCCTGCGCGATTCGCTCAAGCAGCCAGGCCGGAACTGCTGCCACGAGCGCGACCACCAACAGCACCAGTGCGCCTTTGACGAAGTCGCGTGATCCGTCCCGGGTGTTCAAACGTCGTTCAGCGGCGCTGATCAGGTTGCCGATCCACACGACTGGATGCCGGATCCGCCGATAAAGGAAGTTCGGATAGCCGAGGCAGGCTTCGAGCGCGAGCACGATGGATAGCTGCTCGGCGTTATCCAGCGTCATCCGCGATGACGGCGCATCGGGATGACGAAGCGGTCGTTTCCGTCCGCGGTACCGAAATGGGCGTCGATGCCGAAGGCGTCGCGGATAGGCTCCGTGCGCAGCACGTCGTCGCTCGACCCATCCACCAGTACCTGGCCGCCGCGCATGAGCACGGCATGATCCGCGACACGTGCGGCGAAGCTAAGGTCATGGAGCACGAGAACCACGCCCACGCCATCCGCGGCGATCTTGCGCAACTGCTCGAGCACGTCCAGCTGGTGCGCCGGATCGAGGTTCGCAAGGGGTTCGTCGGCCAGCAGCCATTGCGGTCTGCCCGCGAGCACGCGCGCCAGCAGTACCCGCGCGCGCTCGCCTCCCGACAGCTGCCGGGCGGTGCGGCTCGCGAGCCTCGCCACGTCCGTCGCTTGCATGGCCTCGTCGATGGCCGCGCGATCGTCGGCAGTCTCGCCACCGCGACCTCGATGCGGCAATCGTCCGAGCGAGACGAGCGTCGTGACATCGATGTCCCAATGCACTTCGGGAGTCTGCGGCAGGAAGCCGATGCGGCGCGCGCGATCGCGCCGATCCATGCTCCATACGTTGGTGTCCGCCAGGGTGACGAGGCCCGCATCGGGTCGACGCAGCCCGGAGAGGCACGCCAGCAGCGTGGTCTTTCCAGCGCCGTTCGGGCCGAGCAGCACCGACACCTTGCCGGGCTCGAAACGGGCCGAGACGTCGCGCAGGATCGAGTTGCCCCCGAGAGAGAGGCTGACGTTCGATGCGTTCAAGGTCAGTGCGTTGATGAGGCTCATGCCAGCGACTTCCGCAGTCTCAACAGCATCGCCAGGAAGAACGGCGCGCCGAGCATCGACATGGCGATGCCGAGTCGCAGCTCGCTCACGGTCGGCGCGATACGCACCAGGCTGTCGGCGATCAGTATCAGCAGGGCGCCGCCGAGCGCGGATGGCAGGATGACGGACGAGGGCTTCCCGCCAACCAGCGGCCGCACGATGTGCGGCACCATGAGGCCCACGAATCCAACGATGCCCGCGGCCGCAACGGAGCCGCCGACGCACAGCCCGACGCCGACCACCACCTTCCACTGAAGCACTCTTTCATTGACGCCCATCGATCGCGCCGCCGCCTCACCCAGCGTGAGTGCGTCGAGCGACCGGCCTGTCGTCAGGAGAACCGCGATGCCGGCGGCCATCACCGGCACGGTGATGCGCACGTCATCCCAGCTGCGATCCGTGAGCGCGCCCATGAGCCAGTTGACGATTTCCGAGGCGACGTAAGGCGTCGGCGCAAGACTGATGGCAAGCGTCGTGAGCGACCCGGCGATGCTCGCGAGAATCATGCCGGCCAGGGCAAACATGATGAGACTGCCCGAGCGGCCTGCAAGCAGCGCGAGCAGCATCATCGCGATGCCTGCGCCCGCGAGCGCAAACGTGGGCAGTAGAAAGGCCGAGAGCGCATAGCCGAAGTACACCGACGTCACCGCGCCCAGCGCCGCACCGGAAGAGATGCCGAACAATCCTGGATCTGCCAACGGATTGCGTAGATAGCCCTGCATGACCGCGCCGGCCGTGCCCAGGGCGGCGCCCAGCGCTATCGCCAGCACGGTGCGCGGGATTCGCAGCTCCGCGATGATGATCCAGCGCGGATCGCTCGAGGCCCACGCGTCCCAGGGCAACCAGACCTTGCCCGCTGCCAGAGAGAACACGGCCGCAACGGCGATGAGAACGAAAAAAACGAGGTTCAGCTTTAGTGGTGCGATTTTCATCGGGCTGCCAGCTCACGGTGGAATTCCGCGAGGCGAGTCGAGGCCTCGATGATCGTCGGCCCCGCGCAACCCAGCAGGCGAAAGGGATATCGACGGAAGGCGACATCTTGAGAGAGTTTCTGTATCGCCGGGTGACCCAGCATCCGATCCCCCGTGGTCTCATTCCTGCTAAGGGAAAGCACGAGCTGAGGCGGCCTGTTGAGCAGATATTCGAGCGGCAAGACATCCCACTTCTTGAGCCCGTACTCGGCGCTCACGTTCCTGAACCCGGTGAGCTGGAGCAGTTGATCCGCCAACGTACCCGTGCCGGGAACCATGCCGCCTCCCTGCCAGATCAACGCTGTGAAAACCTGCCCATCGCTGCTGCGCGCGCGAGCCACGGCGGTTTCAATCTCCCGCGCGAGTTGCTCGCCGCGACCGGGATGTCCCACGGCCGCCGCGATGGCGCGGACCTGCTCCAGGCTCTGCTCCACGCTCTCCGCCACCTTGTATTTCACGATGCGGATCTTCATGCGCTCCAGCGCCAGGATGGTCGCGGGCGACACGTGCGGGCCGGACATGACGAGGTCGGGCTGCAACACCACGATCTCCTCGGCGGTGCCCGAGGTGGCGTGGAAGCGCATCGCGACGTCCAGGGAAATGGACGTCGCCCTCGGGTCCTGCGAGTAGTGGCTGATGGCAACGATCTGATCGGCGTCGGCCACGCGGGTGAGGATGGCATCGACACACGGGTTGATCGAGGCGATGCGCGGTCCGTCTGCCAAACTACTAACGGATACGCAGAGGCACAGCAGCGCAGCCAGCGTCTTCAATAGTCGATGCCCTTCTGCGCCTTGAAGCCCGCCTTGAACGGATGCTTCACTTCTTTGAATTCCGTGACGAGGTCCGCCATCTCCAGGAGCCCTGACTTCGCATCACGGCCGGTGATGCAGACGTGCTTCTCGGTCGGGCGCTGCTTGAGGAATTCGAGGATCTCGTCGATGGGCAGCGTGTCAGTGCGCAGGACGATGTTGAGTTCGTCCAGGATCACGAGGTCATAGGTGGGGTCCATGATGAGCAACTTGGAGCGCTCCCACGCCTCGCGTGCCGCCTTGATGTCGAGCTCGCGGTCCTGTGTGTCCCAGGTGAAGCCCTCTCCCATGACTTCGAAGGTCAGCAATTCAGGATGCGCGCGGAAGAAATCCTTCTCGCCGGTCTGCCATTTGCCTTTCACGTATTGGACGATCGCGACCTTCTTGCCCCATCCGAGCGCGCGGATCGCCATGCCAAACGCGGAAGTGGACTTGCCCTTGCCGCGGCCGGTGTGAACGATCAGCAGGCCGCCTTCCCGGGTCTTGGTCGCCTGAGTCTTGGCGCGTGCCTTCTGTACGCGTGCCATGTGCGCGGCATGTCGCTGAAACGATTTCGGGCCTTGGCTCAAAAGCAGTTCCTCATGCAAGTGCGCCCCGCAGGCGCTCCCATTGGTTTTCATCGGCGGGCAATCCGACACGGACCAGGCGCGGGTCTTCCTTGAAAGGCCTGATCAGAATTCCGCGTGAAGCGCAGCGGCGGAACAGGGTGTCTGCGTTCTCACATCGCGCGAGGCGATACAGCGAAGTTCCGCCCATGAGTTCGAAGCCGGAACGGTCGAGGAGGGCGTCGAGGCGGGCGCCAGAATTCTTCAGCCGCTCTCTCTGCTCGCTCTGCCAGCGTTCATCGCGATAGGCCGCGATCCCGACGTGAGCTGCGGGCCCGCACACCGGCCAGTCGCCGACGAGCTGACGGAAGAAAGCGGCGCGGGTGGCCGAAGTGACAACGAACCCCAGCCGCACGCCCGCGAGCCCGAAGAACTTACCGAAGGAGCGAAGGATGAGGAGGCTGTCGTCGACCTCGGCGCACAGGCTGATTTCGGGCGACACGTCCGCATAGGCTTCGTCGACGATCAACGTGCCGTTGCGGGCGGCGAGTCGTCCGGCGACGTCGCGCAATCTGTCCGGCGCGATGACGCGCCCATCCGGATTGTTAGGGTTCGCGAGAACGACGAGATCTTTGGACTTCGCGGCGGACTCCAGCTCGCCAGCAGCAATCTCAACCACCGCCGATTGCTTCCACGCCAGAAGATGACCGGAATATCCAGGGCGCACCACCGCCACTCGGCGGTTGGGAAACACCGGTTCGAGCAGCCGCAACGCAAGATCAGTGCCCGGGACCGCGACCACTTGTCTGGCATCGCGCACACCGAATGCATCGGCGGCCGCGCTCTCGAGCTCGGCCACCAGAGCCGACTCGGGCAAGCGCGTGAAGGCCGCCGGCGGAAGATTGTCATGCGGATATGACCACGGGCTGATGCCCGTGGACAGATCGATCCACGGTCGCGGCGCGACCGGGAACAGGCCGCTCGCCGCATCCACCTTGCCGCCGTGCTGGCGGAACAGGTCGAGCGATGCGACGAGCGCGTTCATTGCATCAGAAGTCGAAACGCACGCCCGCGTAGTACGAGCGCCCGTAGGTGCCGTAGCGGTACACCGTCTCGTAATCCTCGTCCAGCAGGTTTTCGACGCGCGCCTGCAGACGCACCTTGTCGGTCACGGGATAAGCGAGGCGCAGATCCACGATCTCGAAGCCCTCATTCACGCGAGTATTGGTCGCGTTGTCGAAGCTGCGGCCGTTCTTCGTGTACGTCACGCCGGTCTCGAGTTCCATCGGCCAGCGGTAGTCCACGAGCACGTTCGCCGTTTCGCTCGGGCGGCGAATCAGCTTGTTGCCGAAGTTCGGGCCCGGCGAGCGGTTCTCCGAATCGATCTGGCTGTAGTTGCCCTGGATGGTCAGGTTCTCGACCGGTGTCATCGCCAGCGTGACTTCGTAACCCGTCGCACGCGCCTGCGCCACATTGTCATAGGTGCCGAACGGACGACCCGTGCAGATGCCCGTGAGCGGGGCCGTGCACGACACGAAGTTGATGAGATCCTCGGTATCGCGATTGAAATAGGTGACGCCGACTTCGGCCTTGTCACCCCAGAAACGTTGCGCGATGCCAGCATCCCAGCTCTCCGCGGTTTCCGGCGTGAGCAGCGCATTGCCGTACTCGCTCTGCAGCTGATAGAGCGAAGGCGCCTTGAACGCCTCGTTGAAGCTGGCGCGCAGCGTGGTGGAACCTTCGTTTGGCGACCAGGCAACGCTTCCGCCGACGCTGGTGTGGCCACCGAACTCGTCATGATCGTCGCGGCGGACGCCGCCGATGATCGTGAGGTGATCCACCGGCTTGCCCACGAGCTGCAGATAGGCGCCGTTGATCTTCGATTCGCCGCGCGTCACCGGGCCGCCGAAGCTTGCCGTGTTGAACTCCGACGTTTCGCTTTCGAGGCCGAACACGGATTCGAACTTCTCGGTGAACTCGAACGTGCCCTGATATTCGAAGCGCGCGTTCTCGCCATCCGCGTCGAAGGTCTCTGTGGGCACGCTGTCAGGGTCGTTGTTGGTGCGCGCGGTATCCGTGTACGCGTAGGCCAGGCGATTGTTGAAGCGGCCGCCCATCAGATCGAAGTTGATGCCGGCGTACCCGACCGCTTCACGAGTCTCGGCTTCTTCGCGTGTATCTCCCAGCGCGAAGGTGGGCGGCGGGAAGCCGTCGATTCCGACTTTGGCTTTCGAGTACCAACCGCGCAGATCGAGCCACACGTTGTCCGCGAGATCGATCTTGAACTTGGCATTGGCGCCGAGGTTGCGATATCCATCTTCTTCCTGGCCGCCACGCGCTTCGCTGAAGGCGGAGATGCCATCGCTGTCGTAGCCATTGATGCCGAGGCTCGCCGCCACGCGGCCGAACTTCTGCGAGACGTTGACGCCGGCTTCACCGGTGCCGTGCGAGCCGTATTCGAGCTTGGCCGCGCCGGTGAATTCTTCCGAGGGTTCCGCGGTGGTGAGATTCACCACACCGCCGATGGCCTGGCTGCCCCAGACGATGGACTGGGATCCGCGCAGCACCTCCACACGCGTGATATTGCCCACCAGCATATTGCCGAAGTTGAAGCCGCCGCCCGGCGAGGACGGATCGTTCAGCTTCACGCCGTCGATGAGCACCACGCTGTGGTCGCTTTCCGCGCCGCGAATGAACAGCGAGGTGCTCGTGCCCACGCCGCCATTGCGGATGAACGAGACGCCCGGCACCGTGCGCAGCACGTCCACCATGGCGTCGTTCTGACGCGTGACGAGGGATTGTTCGTCGATGACCGAAACCGACTGGCCGATGCCGGACACCGGCTGCTCGGACCGCGTGGCGGTGACGACTACGACTTCCTCCGCGAAAGCGGCAACGGAAGCAATGGAAAGAGACAGCAAGCAGGCGCGATGAAGCGTGCGCATGGAAAACCCCGGACTGACGACGAACCCAAGAGCCGCTTTCACGGCTCCACCCTGTCGTCACGCGAGGGAATTCCTCGATCGCCCGGCACACCCCGACCAGCGAAGGACAGACTGCGTCAGGCAGGTCTCCTGGCTCCCGAGTCGTCGTGTCGGCCCGCCTTCCCGGTGTTATCCAGTGGCATCGTTGGTCGGCACTCTTCGGTCACAGTTGCGGGGGCAGCCCCGGATCATGGCTCCAAGCCACTTCCGGATTCCCTTTCGATCCCAGTTTCTGGGAACCTGACGCGGCGCGAAACATAGAGCAGGCGATGGAGAGGCGCAAGATGCCGAGACGCGGTCGGGTCATTCTTTATATAGGCGGGGCTCGTTCCGGTAAGAGCCGCCTGGCGCAATCACGTGCCGAATCAACGGCTAACGAACTCATCTACATCGCGACAGGCCAGGCCGGTGACGAGGAGATGGCGGCGAGGATTGCCCGGCACCGCGCTGACCGGGGTCAACTCTGGCAAACGGTGGAAGCACCGCGCAATTTGGCGGCGGTGCTGACGGATCATGACGCGCCCAGTCGCGTACTTCTCGTCGATTGCCTCACGCTGTGGCTCAGCAACCTCCTGCTTGCCGGGGCAGATGCTCCCGCGGCGACACGAGAACTCCTTCGCGTCCTCGCGGAGGTCAAGGGCATCGTGCTTCTGGTCACCAATGAAGTGGGCATGGGCATCGTGCCCGAGAATGAATTGGCCAGAAGTTTTCGTGATGAGGCGGGACGACTCCATCAACAGGTCGCAGCGGTGGCCGATGAGGTGCTCTTGGTCGCCGCTGGCTTGGCTCTATCTTTGAAGAACAGTTGAAACCCGCGGGGCGAACTCGACCCCCGGTGCCCGCGTGACTGGGATGCTAGTGATGCCGAACTGGATGTGCCCGCGACCTTTCGTCGCAGCACTCCGCCTGCTCCCGAGGAGCAAGGCGCACGTGTTCGGGCGCATGGCCGGTGCGACAATTTGTCGCATCCTCGAACTCGCCCGCCATCCGTAGGATCAGTGTTTCGCAGGCCTGACCTGCGTGTCGCTTCAAGGGAACCTCATGCACTTCGCGATCCACCGGCGCCCGGCGCAAATGCTTGCCGTCGCGTCCGCCATCTTCCTGCGCCCTGCTGGAGCGGCGGAACCGGTGCCGAAGACAATGGACACCGTGGTGGTCACGGCCGAGCGGCAGCAGGATGCGCTCGAAGCGGAACGCGCCGTCACGCCCGGCGCCGTTACCAATCTCGACGGTGAAACGCTGTATGAACGCAATGTCACGCAGCTCTCCGAAATGCTGCGCTACGTGCCGGGCGTCTACTCCGAGAGCTACAACGGCAATGACGACGTGTTCTACTCCAGCCGCGGCTCGAATCTCGACGCCACGGACTACGACAAGAACGGCGTGAAGTTCCTGCAAGACGGATTACCCGTGAGCGCGGCGGATGGCAACAACCACAACCGCGCGCTGGATCCGCTGGGCGCGCGATATGCCACCTTTGCGCATGGCGCGAACGCACTGGCGTACGGCGCCAGCACGCTGGGCGGCGCGATGGATTTCATCTCTCCAACCGCGCGCAACACGCGCTCCAGCGTGTTCCTGTCGGGCGGCAGCTTCGGCGACTGGGGCGGTCGCGCGACGATGGGCGGCGTGGCCGGAGATTTCGACGGACTCGTCACGGCCGAAACGCGCCAGCGTGATGGCTATCGCGATCACAGCTCGCAGGATCGCAAGGCGGTGTACGCAAACCTGGGATGGGCGGCCTCGGACGATGTGTCCACGCGTCTCTACGCCAACTACGTGGACTTCGACACCAACCTGCCGCGCGAGTTGTCGCCCGCGCAGTATCACGCCGATCCCGAGCAGGCCCGCGCGGACGCGATCCTCGGCGATCATGGCAAGGAAGTGCAGTCGCTGCGCTTCGCGCTCAAGACCACCGTCGCGGAGCTCGCGGGCGGCACGCTCGAAGTGGGCGCCTCGTACGAACGCCAGGAGCTGTTCCATCCCATCGTCAGCACGCCGTTCTTCAGCCTGCTAATCGACACCACGCACAAGGATGCGGGCGCGATGGTGCGCTACCAGCGCGATGCCGGTTCGCATGGGCTGCTGTTCGGCGTCAACTACGGGCGGTCGACCGTCACGGGCGGCAACTTCTCCAACGAGGGTGGCCAGCCCGGCTTCCTCATGTGGACCTCGGACGACAAGGCATCGAGCCTCGAGGTCTTCGCGCTGGACCGCTGGAAGTTCGCGCCCGACTGGACGCTGGTCTACGGCGCCCAGTTCACCATGGCCGATCGCAACGTGAGCGGCTTCGAGGCCGACTACGACGAGATCAATCCGCGGCTCGGTGTCATCCGAAACCTCGGCGAGGAATCCGAGTGGTATGCCAGCGTCAGCCGCGTTTACGAGGCGCCGACGACCTTCGAGCTGACCGACGACTACAACGGCGGCAGCACGCCACTCGCGGCCATGAATGGCACGGTGGTCGAGACGGGTTTGCGTGGCGCCAGCGCTGCAGGTGAGACGCGTCTGAACTGGGACGTGTCCATCTACTACACCGCGCTACGCGATGAGATCCTGTCGCGCGACGATCCCGATGCGCCGGGTACCAGCCTCTCCGCCAACATCGACAAGACCACGCATGCTGGCATCGAGGCGTTGTTCGGCGCGAGCATTGCACTGGGCGCCGGTGGCCATCGCATCGAGCCGCTGATCAGCGCGAGCTACAACGCCTTCACCTTCGACTCGGATCCGGCGTACGGCGACAACCGCCTGCCCTCGGCGCCGCGATACTTCGCGCGCGGCGAGATTCTGTATCGCAACAACTCGGGCTTCAGCGCAGGACCGACCTTCGATGTCATCGGTGCCAAGTACGTCGATTTCTCGAACACCTATCGCCTGGGTTCCTATGGTCTGCTGGGCGCGCGGGCTGCCTATTCCACGGAGAATTGGGAAGTCTTCGCCGAGGCCCGCAATCTGCTGGACCGGGACTATGTCGCCACAGTGCTGGTGAAGGACGTGGTCTCGCCGACGTCGGAGATGCTGTTCCCGGGCGCGCCGCGTTCGTACTACGCCGGAATTCGTTTCCAGTTCTGATCGAGTTCGCAAAGCCGAGCGGCGTCGACCACTTCGGCGACTTCACGAATGTCGCCGGAGCGCCTGGGAGTTCACGTGACGTACGGACCGGGAGTCGGCGCCGCTTTGCCCCGCGTGCTTCAGAACTCGTAGCGCAACGACGCCAGCCATGTGCTGGACACCGGCGTGTTCAACAAGTCGGTGGGGTCCCTCCGCGCGCGCAGTTCAGGCGGGCCGCGCAAACACGCGCCCGAACAGCCGGTCCAGCGTGGCAATCATCAGGACTGAAAGCCCCAGCAATGGCATCACCACGCAAAGGACGATCCCCGTCGCGACCAGCGACCTTGGAAACTTGACCTCGCGCCGGGGCGGCGCCGACACACCGCCGTTCGGGCGACGTCGATACCAACCCATGAATCCCGTCACCACCAGCCAGATCAGGGCCACCACCATGAGGGTGTTGAACACCTGGTTGGCACGGCCGAAGAATTTCCCCTCGTGCAGGTCGATGCCCAGCGATATCAGGCGCGCGAGCGCGGGCTGATCGTTCCAATCGGCGCGGATCTGCACGGCGCCCGTGAGGCCGTTGAGCTGCATGTAGACCTCATCCCAGGCGCGCGGATGATCGTCACGCAGCGTGATGAGATCCCGGGTGGGTGACGGGCGGATCTCGAGCGTGCCGCGAGCGCCCGCGTCGCGGGCGCGCTGCACGATCTCGTCCAGCGCGAGGGCGTTCGGCGCCGGCGGCATCGAATGACCGGCATGCTCGCCGTGATGTCCTGCGGCGAAGAAGAAGCCCAGGGGTGATTCCTGGTGAGTAACCTTCTCGATGGGCCCGAGAACCTGGTTTCCCCAGAACGTGGTCCAGGGCAGGGCGGAGAACAGGAACAACAGCAGGATGACCGAAAAATAAACGCCCACCGTGGCATGCAGGTCGCGCCAGAAGATCCGCCGGCCTTGCCCGAGACGCGGGTACAGCACGCCCGCGAAGCCCGTCGCATTGCGCGGCCACCATAGATAAAGACCGGTCAACGTCATCACGATGGCCCAGCAGGCGCCGATTTCGAGCAGGTAGCTGCCCCAGGGATTGATCGGCCAGCCGCCATGCAAACCCTTGGTGAGTCCGCGCAACCAGTGCGTCGACTCGACCGCGCCCAGATATTCGCCCGTATGGGGATTGGTGAAGGCGGGAAAGGTCAATCCGTTGGCATCGGCGAAAAAGAACGCCGTGGAGCGCGTCGGGTCTTCATGGATCTCGATGGATGCCAGGCGCCCGTTCGGCTGGTGGCGCATGGCGGTCGCCAACTGCGATTCCAGCGACGCGGCATCGCTCGCCGGGGCCACGCGGGCCTTGTCCGGGTAGATGACCGCGGTGAGGTCGTCATGCCACAGATACAGCACGCCGGTGATGGACTGCCACAGGACAAACGGGATCACGATGAGCGCCGCGAAGAAATGCCAGCGCCAGAGGCGGGCGTAGAGCCGGTGTGACGAGCGGGAAGAATCTTCCTTAACGGCGGTATTCATCGGTGGTCCGAGTGCAAGGAACCGGATTCTAGAAAGCGGGGGTCTGCAAGGGATGCGACATTTTGTCGCAGGCCCCATCCGCAGCCGCCTTCGCCCATAATGCGAAACATGAGCCCGGCCATGGCCTTGTTAGTCTTCGAACCGTCAGACAACGCCGACTTCCGCGTGGCCTCGGGATGAACGGCAAGGAGTGGCGCACCGCCGCCTCGCAGGGCTTCCTGCGGCTGATGTGCAAGCTGCGCTGGATCGCCGTGGCGGGCCAGGCCGCGACCATCGCCATCGTCACCGGACCCATGCGAGTCGAACTACCCGTGGCGCCTCTGTGGTATGGCGTGCTGTTCCTGGCCACTTTCAATGTCTATGCATCTCTGCGCGCGGCCCGCGGTCTGGATGTGCGCCCCGCGGAATTGTTCGTGCACCTGCTGGTCGACGTCGTGGTGCTGACATGGCTGGTGGCGTGGAGCGGAGGAATCGAGAACCCGTTCGCGTCGCTGTTCCTCCTGCCCATCGCCCTGTCCATCCTCTCCCTGCCTCCATTCTGGATCTGGGCGACGGCCATCGCCTGCGTGCTCGGATTCGCGGCGTCGGTGCTGCTCGGCCAGCCGCTGCCGCATGTGCACAGCGCCATGGGCGACGCGTTCAACCTGCACAAGATGGGCATGTTGGTCAGCTTCCTGGTGTCGGCGGCGGTGATGCTGGTGTTCTTCGCGCGTCTCGCGACATTGTGGCGGCAGCGCGAGCAGGAGTTCGCCGCCTTGCGCGAGAGCTTCACGCGTAACGAAGGCATCCTGGCGCTCGCGACGCATGCCGCCTCGGTGGCGCACGAGCTCAATACTCCGCTCGCCACGCTGACACTCATGACCGACGAAATGCAGGGCGAAGAGGCTGAAGTTTACCGCGGCCTCATCGCGCAGTGCCGGGATCGCGTGCGGGCACTCGCCGCCAATGCGCATGACAACGGGGCGGGGCTGGTGAATCTCGAGGAGGTCATCGACCGCTGGCAGCTGGTGCGTCCGACCATCGAGTTGACTCGCGCGGGCGCGACGGTGAATGAGAAACTCGTGCACGTCGCTGTGGGCCATCTGTTGCAGGCATTGCTGAACAATGCGGCGGATGCCAGCGAACAGGCGGGCAGCCGTCGAGTCGACCTGAGGCTGGCAATCGACGCGGCGACCTTGAGCGGCGAGATCCGGGACTACGGACCCGGAATGGACGCGGCGACGCCACTCCTGCCGGGCACGCTGTTCCGCAGCAGCAAGCCTGGTGGGTTGGGCATCGGCCTCGCCCTGTCGCATGCCACCGTGGAGCGGCTGAACGGCGCATTGGCCATGCAGGCTCCGGACACGGGGCCTGGCATACGCGTGACGTTCCGGCTGCCTGAGACGGTGCGCGCATGATCGGGTTGCTGGTCGACGACGACGCATTGTTCGTTCGGACCTTGCAAAAGACGCTGCAACGGCGCGGCATCGAAGCGGTGACCGCGTCGGACGTGGAGTCCGCGCTCAGCGCGGCCCACGAGCGGGCGTTCGATTTCGCGCTGGTCGACCTCAAGATCGGCAAGGAGTCGGGGCTGCGGCTGATCGAACCGCTGAAGGCCATCCGCGCCGAGATGCGTGTGGTGATGATGACCGGGTACGCCAGCGTCGCCACGGCCGTCGAGGCCATCAAGGCCGGCGCCTACGACTATCTACTGAAGCCCGTGAGCGTCGATGCCATCCTCCGCGTGCTCACGGACGAGCAGGGCGCGCCCGCCGAGGATTCGGACGCCATGATCCCGCTGGGCCGGCTCGAGTGGGAGCACATCCAGCAGGCGCTGCGTGCCACGGACGGCAACATCTCCGCTGCGGCGCGCATGCTGGGAGTGCATCGGCGGTCGTTGCAGCGGAAGCTCGGCAAACGGCCGGCGGCGGGGGCCAGTGACGACGACTGAGTGATGCAGCCGCACCCTCGTCAGGGCCACGGCGGGCGCTTGGCAAGAAGGAGTTTGCGTTGGAGAATCTGGCTTGCCGCCAAATTCAGTGCCATCGCGATGGGTATTTCGCGGGGTATGGATATTCGGGAAATTTGGAAAAGCGCTTAGAAACAAGCCACTCGGGAGTCGATATGGATCCCTCTCTCCCGCCAGCTTTCCCTGAAAGCTGGGTGGCCTCGAATCCGGAAAGGATGCCGGCCGGCACTGCCGCGTCCGTCGTCAAGCCGCTTGTCGCACGGTGCTTTTACATCCCGTGGTATTCAGGCGACTGCGGGACGCACCTCACGGGCCACCCGCTTTGCATTGGCGATCTCCGCAACCCGCAGATCGTAAGCGGATTGCAGATTGAGCCATGAGCGCGCATCCCCGCCAAAGTAGCGCGCAAGACGCAGTGCCGTATCGGCGGAGATTCCGCGGCGCTTGCGCACGACTTCATTGATACGCGGCGCGGGCACCTTGAGCGCGCGCGCAAGGGCGTTGGCGGTCAAGCCTGCCGGTTCGAGAAAATCTTCGCGGAGAATCTCTCCCGGGTGCACTGGTCGCATGCCGCTCTTGAACATCGCATTCATCCTCAGTGGTAGTCGACAATCTCCACGTTTACAGGGCCTTCTGCGGTCCACTCAAAGCACAGCCGGTACCGGTCATTGATGCGGATGCTGTGCTGGCCGATCCGGTCACCTTTCAGTGCCTCCAGACGGTTGCCCGGAGGCGATTTCAGGAACTCCAGCGAGTGGGCCGCATCGAGCATCGTCAGCTTTCGGGTCGCAACCGCCAGGATCGAGCTGAAGCGGCGACACTTCCCGGTCTCGAACAGGGCTTTGGTGTCCCGGCATCTGAAGCCCTTGATCACGGCAGGATGATATAACGGTTAACGTCAAACGTCAAACGTCAATCATTCACGGGGCTGTGCGATCACTGCCATGGACGGCAAACTACCCGGCGATTCCAGTGCCGGTTGATGGATGACGAAGCGAGCGCCGGCGCGACTGCGGTGAGACTGTCGATCGATGCCCCGGCCGCTGTCCTTGGCGCGCCCGCCGTCGTTTGCAACGATGATGCCGCCGAAGCCGTGCGCGACCGCGAGCAGCGCGTCCTCGCGCGTGACGAGGCCCTTGATGACGAGCTTGCGCGGCCAGAGATCGCGCAGGCGCTTGACGTGATCCCGGTTCATGTCGAGCGGCGTCAGATCCTCGATGGTCTGCACATCGAGTTCGCGGAACATCGGCTTCGACGGACGAACGAGTGCCGACGCCACGGGCCACTGGTCAGTGGGGTAGAGCTGGAACCAGACCGACTCGCCGCGCGCGGCGTTGACTGCCTCGACTCCGGCTGACGACATCGTCGAGAGAATCTGCAGGTGCTTGCGCGCACGGGCGCGCTTTCGCGCTCGCGATCTCGCCGTCCGCATGACATGCCCGCCGGCTGCCGACCGGATCGAGAAAGATCGGTGACGGCCAGGTCGCGCCGAAGAGGCTGACGGACGTGTCGACCCGGGAAATGTCCACCAGCCGCCGCACACGCAGCCCGTAGTTTGCGAATCCCGCTTCGTTGGCGTGCAGGGTCGCATCGCCGTCTACGCCGGTCTCGAGATAACCCCAGTGGGCGGGCGGCAACTTCGCGCGCGCGAGCCGCTCGAGATCGAATGCGTCGAGCGCCGGCGGGGCAAGAATGGTCTGCAGGATGCGTCTGCGTGTGGTGTTGCCCAAGGATCCCCCCGCGCACATTCCCACACGGCGTGGACTGGCGCAATCGTCCCGTCCGGGTATCGTTCAGCGCAGCAGGGTGACGAGCAGCTCGTCCAGCTGGTCGAACGACTCGCCCATCGCAACCGCCGCTCCGGTGCCGGCGGCATCCAGCGCGTCCTTCGAGGAATGGAGTTCGCGCACGGCGATCTGCGTGCTGTCACCCTCTTCATCGAAGGTCACCGTGGTGACGGGCCCGGCGTCACCGCCTTCGTCATTGGTCCAGGCGAGGCGCGAGTGCGGGATCACCTCGATGAACTTGCCGAAGAACTCATCGCCCTGGCCGAACACCAGGCGGTACGCACCACCGACGCGCACGTCCATTTCGCAGGCTCGCAGGGTCATGCCCATGGATTTCGGCACCCACCACCGCTCGAACAGCTCGGGCCTGGTCCATGCCTCGAACACGAGGCGGGCCGGGGCGTCGAAGGTCCGGGTAACGACCAGTTCACGGTCGGACTGCCGATCTACCGTCGTGCGGTTCCTCATGATTGTGGCCTCACTGTCTCATCCACGCGATCCGGGTGTCGATCACAGGACGTTTGGATCGAGGCCGATCCGACACTGAACGTCGATGTGACACCCGACTCGGCCCGGGAACTGCCAGTGTGTCAGCGCCGCAGGAGCGGGAGTTGCGTCGTTTCCTTTACCACCGTCATCGCGATCGAGGAACTGAACGACTGGATGCCGGGAATCTTCGACAGGTGATCGAGGAAGAAGGCCTCATAGGCCTTGATGTCGCGCGCGACGATGCGCAGCAGGAAGTCCCAGTCGCCCATCAGCGTGTAGCACTCGAGCACTTCGGGGTGGCGCCGGATCGCCTGGTCGAAGCGCCCGAGATTGTCGCGGCCATGGGCGACCAGCTTCACGTGGGCGAACACCGTGACCCCGAGGCCCACCTTCTCGCGATCGAGCAGGGCCACCCGTTCGCGGATGACACCCTGTTCCTCGAGGCGCTTCACGCGCCGCCAGCATGTGGTGACCGCGAGGTCGACGCGCTCGGCGAGTTCGGCGGCGGACAGCGCCCCTTGCTTCTGCAGTACGTCGAGGAGCCGCAGGTCGACACGGTCGAGTCCGGAATGGTCCATTCTTGTCTCTGAGGCAGAAAAATTGAAACGAATATTTCAAATCCTCGTCTTTTCCGGTCATGTTTGCAATGCAGAGGGCAGGTGACTGGCGCATAGTGGGCGGTGGGGTTCCGGGAGTCGCGATATGTCGAGTCGACCGCGTTCGAGGTTGCACGTTCCACAGCCGCCGGCCCGGCCGGGGCACAAGTCGGATTTCAGCTACCTGAAGCTGCAACCGGCCGGCACGCAGCCGAAGCCCGACGTGCGCATCTCCGCGCAGGCCACGCTGCCGCTCGCAAACGGGCTGGTACGCGTGCTGGACGACCGGCACACCGCCGTCGGCGCGTGGGACCCGCATCTCGAGCCGGAAGTCCTGCAGGCGGGCCTGCGCCACATGCTGCTCACCCGCGTTTTCGACGAGCGCATGCAGCGCACGCAGCGCCAGGGCCGCATCTCCTTCTACATGCGCTCCTATGGCGAAGAAGCGGTCTCGGTCGCACAGGCGATGGCGCTGCGGCCGGGCGACATGCTGTTCCCGTCCTATCGCAACCAGGGCCTCTACATGGTGCGCGGGCGGCCGCTCGTCGAGCTCATGTGCCAGTTGCTGTCGAACACGCGTGACATGTGCAAGGGGCGGCAGCTGCCCGTCATGTACCACTGGAGGCAGGGCAATATCTTCTCGATCTCGGGCAACCTCACGACCCAGTTCCCGCAGGCGGTCGGCTGGGCGATGGCGGCGGCGATCAAGGGCGAGGACCACGTGGCCGCAACCTGGATCGGCGAGGGCTCGAGCGCCGAGGGCGATTTCCACGCGGGCATGGTGTTCGCCGAGGTGTACCAGGCGCCGGTGCTGCTCAACATCGTCAACAACCAGTGGGCGATCTCCACGTTCCAGGGCTTCGCGGGCGGCGAGAAGACCACCTTCGCGGCGCGTGGCCCCGGCTACGGCGTGCCGGGCATCCGCGTGGACGGCAATGATTTCCTCGCGGTCTACGCGGTCACGCAATGGGCTGCGGATCGGGCGCGCAAGGGCGGCGGGCCCACACTGATCGAACATGTCACCTATCGGGCCGCGGCGCACTCCACGAGCGACGATCCGTCGCGCTACCGGCCGAAGGACGAGTACCTGAGCTGGCCGCTCGGCGATCCCGTCGACCGGCTGAAGGGGCACCTCATTGCCCAAGGCGCGTGGAGCGAAGAACGCCACGTCGCGCTGACGAAGGAACTCGAGGACGAAGTGGGCGCTTCCTGGAAGGCGGCGACGCAGTACGGGACGCTGAACGAAGGGCCACGGCTCGACCCGGACCTCATGTTCGAGGATGTGTTCAAGGACATGCCGGCGCACCTCGCGCGCCAGCGCGACCAGCTGCGCGCGGAGAGGGGCTGAACCGTGGCCAGGATGAACATGATCCAGGCGCTGAATTCGGCGATGGACGTGATGCTCGACCGCGACCCCGGCGTCGTCGTGCTCGGCGAAGACGTCGGCTACTTCGGCGGCGTGTTCCGCACGACCGACGGGCTGCAGCGCAAGTACGGCGAACACCGCGTGCTCGACACGCCGATCTCCGAACTTGGCATCGTCGCGAGCGCGATCGGCATGGCGGTGAACGGCTTGCGCCCGGTCGCCGAGATCCAGTTCGCGGACTACATCTATCCCGGCTACGACCAGATCGTGAGTGAGCTCGCGCGCCTGCGCTATCGCAGCGCCGGCGAATTCTTCGCGCCGGTCACGATCCGCACGCCCTGCGGCGGCGGCATTCGCGGCGGCCAGACCCATTCGCAGAGTCCCGAGGCGATCTTCGCGCACATCTGCGGCATCAAGGTGGTGATGCCCTCGAACCCCTACGATGCGAAGGGCCTGCTGATCGCGGCGATCGAGGACGACGACCCGGTGATCTTCCTCGAGCCGAAGCGGCTCTACAACGGGCCGTTCGACGGCGATCCGGAGAAGCCGGCCGTGCCGTGGAGCGCGCACGCACGCGGCGAAGTGCCCGAGGGGCACTACACCGTGCCGATCAGCAAGGCGCAGGTCGTGCGCGCGGGCAAGGATGCGACCATCATCGCGTACGGCACGATGGTCCATGTCGCCGAGGCGGCGGCGAACTCGCTCGGCGTCGATGCGGAGATCATCGATGTGCGCACGATCGTGCCGCTCGATGCGGAGACGCTCTGCGAATCCGTGCAGCGCACGGGCCGCTGCCTGATCGTGCACGAGGCGACGCGCTTCGGCGGCTTCGGCGCCGAGATTGCCGCGACCGTGCAGGAGGAGTGCTTCTGGCAGCTCGAGGCGCCGATCGGGCGTGTCGGCGGCTGGGACACGCCCTATCCGCACGCCTTCGAGTGGGAATACTTTCCGGGCCAGAAGCGCGTGGCGAGCGCGCTCGCGGCCCTCATGTCGGCGAGCTGAGCGCGCGGGGGCGCCATGGCGAACTACGTATTCAAGATGCCCGACCTCGGTGAAGGCACGGTGTCCGCCGAGATCCTGGCCTGGCATGTGAAGCCGGGCGATACGGTCGAAGAGGACCAGATCATCGCCGACGTGATGACCGAGAAGGCGGCGATCGAGGTTCCATCGCCGGTCTCGGGAAGAGTCGTGCGTACACGCGGCGAACCGGGCGAGATGATCGCCGTGGGCTCGGAGCTCATCGTGTTCGAGACCGACGCCGCTGCCGGTGGCCCGGCTGCTTCTGCGCCTGCGACTGCACCGTTACCGGTCGCGTCGCCACCCGCGCCCGCGCCGACCTCTGCGCCCGCGCCCGCGCCGACTTCTGCGCCCGCGTCAGGGCGCGTCATGGCCTCTCCGGCAACCCGGCGCCGCGCGCAGGAGGCCGGCATCGACCTGCGTTCGATTGCGGGCAGCGGGCCGGGTGGGCGGATCACGCGGGCGGATTTCGATGCGGCCGCGGCCGGCGGCGCGCAGGGTGTCGCTGCGCGCGGGCAGCCGTCGCGGGCCCCTGCGCACGCCATGCGGGACGGCACGACGGAGATCAGGATCATCGGCCTGCGCCGCGTGATCGCGCAGCGCATGAGCGAGGCGAAGCGCAACATCCCGCACTTCGCCTATGTCGAGGAAGTCGACGTGACCGAGCTCGAGGCGCTGCGCGAGCACCTGAATGCAGCGGCGCCGGAGGGCACGCCCTCGCTCACGCTGCTGCCGTTCCTCGGCCTCGCGCTCGGCCGTGTCCTGCCGGCGTTCCCCCAGTGCAATGCGCTCCACGACGCCGGGCGCAATGTCGTCGTTCAGCACGCGGCGCTGCATCTCGGCATCGCCGCGCAGACACCGGATGGCCTCAAGGTGCCCGTCGTGCGCCACGCCGAGGCCATGTCCCTGCGGGAACTCGCCACGGCGATCCGTGAGGTCTCCGATCGCGCGCGCCGCAACAAGTCGCCGCGCGAGGAGCTCTCCGGTTCGACGATCACGATCACGAGTCTCGGCAGGCTCGGCGGTATCGCCTCGACACCGGTCATCAATGCGCCCGAAGTGGCGATCGTCGGCGTGAACAAGGCGGTGGATCGCCCCGTCGTGCACGGCGGCGCGATCGCGATCCGGCGTATGATGAATCTCTCTTCGTCGTTCGATCACCGGTTCGTGGATGGTTTCGATGCCGCCTCCATGATCCAGGCGCTCAAGTCTCTGCTCGAGCACCCGGCGACGATCTTCATGCAGGAACAGGACTGAGACGATGAAAGAAGCGACACGACCGGCCTTCGGCACGGTACTCACGGACAAGATGGCGGTGGCGGAATTCCAGGGCGGCCGCTGGCAGACGCACGAACTGAAGCCGGTGGCGCCGCTGCCGCTGCACCCCGCCTCGCATGTGCTGCACTATGGCAGCGAGTGTTTCGAGGGCTTCAAGGCGTATCGGCGTCCCGACGGCAGCATCGGCGTGTTCCGGATGGACCGGCACATCGAGCGCATGCGCCAGAGCGCGCGCCAGCTGGTGCTGCCCGAACCCGGTGCGGCGCAGCTCGCGGACATGGTGCGCGAGGTTATCCGCGCCTGCCGCGGGCAGGTGCCCGAGTCGCCCGGCGCGCTGTACCTGCGACCCATGCTCATCGGCACCACGCCGAACATCGGGGCCGCCGCCACCCCCAGCACGAGCGCGCTGCTGGTCGTGCTCGCGAGCCCGGTGTGGGACTATTTTGCAGGTGGCGCGAAGGCGCTGCGCATCTTCGTCGAGGACCAGAAGACACGCACCGCCTCGCACCTCGGCATGGTGAAGACGGGCGGCAACTATGCGGCCGCCCTCGGCCCGACCCTCGAGGCGCGCAAGGAGTTCGCAGTCGACCAGGTGCTCTTCTGCCCCGGCGGGTCGGTGCAGGAGACGGGCGCCGCCAACTTCCTGCTGCTGCGTGAAGGGCACGTGCTCACGCGCAGCCTCGACACGTCATTCCTGCACGGCGTGACACGCGATTCGCTGCTGACGATGGCGCGCGACATGGGGTTTCGCGTCGAGGAGCGCGCGTTCGACGTCGCCGAGATGCTCGAATGGGCGAAGTCGGGCGAAGCGGCGCTGTCCGGCACCGCCGCGGTGCTCGCGGGTGTCGGCACGCTCGTCACGCGCCAGGGCGAGCACCAGGTGGGCAGCGGCGGGATCGGCCCGGTGACCCAGCGATTGCGCGCCGCGCTGGTCGCGGTGCAGACCGGCCAGTCACCGGATACGCGGGGGTGGATCGAGCGCGTGTGACTGCGCGCGATGTCCCTGCGCCGATGAACAGACGGGCCCGTTGCGCGACCCTCATGCCGGCGGCGATCGCGTTCGCAATCGCCGGCGGCGTGCGCGCGGCGCAAGGCGTGGACCACGCCGATCACGCGCTCGGCACGGTCGCCTTCCCGGTGAGCTGTTCTCACGCGGCGCAACTGGAATTCAATCGGGCGGTCGCGCTGCTGCACCACATGACCTATCCGCAGGCGCACGCCGCGTTCGAGGCGGTGGCCGCGATCGACCCCCGCTGCGCGATGGCGCAATGGGGGATCGCGACCTCGCTGTTCTATCCGCTGTGGCCCACGCGCCCCGGGCCCGCCGAACTCGAGCGCGGCTGGCAGGCCGTGCAGCGCGCCCAAGCCCTGGATCCGCCGACCGAACGCGAGCGGCTGTTCATCGCGGCCGCGGAGGCGTTCTTCCGCGAGCCGGCAGCGTCCGACTATTGGCTGCGGATCCGTCGCTGGGCCGAGGCATCGCGGCGGCTCTACGAGTTCGCGCCGCAGGACCCGGAAGCGGGCGCGTTCCATGCGCTGGCGCTGCTGGCAACCGCGCCCGCCAACAAGGTATCCCGCGAGAACGCGGATCGCGCCGCGGCCATCCTGGTACGCATCTACGGGGGGAATCCCGATCACCCGGGCGCGATGCACTACCTCGTGCACGCGAACGACTTGCCGGGGCGCGAGCGCGAACTGCTCGACATCACGCGCAAGTACGCGACCGTCGCGCCGCGCAATCCGCACGCGCTGCACATGCCGACGCACATCTTCACGCGGCTCGGCGACTGGGACGGCGTGATCCGCGGCAATCTCGAGGCCGCCGATGCGGCGCTCGAGCACCCCGCCGGCGAACACGGCGAGTACGTCTGGGACGAGTTCCCGCATGCCATCGAGTATCTCGTCTACGCGCACCTCCAGCAGGGTGCGGATGACGAGGCGGCGCGGCAGTGGCAACGCCTGCGGACGACGACCCGTCTCGAGCCGACCTTCAAGACGGCCTTTCACCTGTCGTCGATCCCGGCCCGGTACGCGCTCGAGCGACACGCGTGGGCCGAGGCCGCCGCGCTCGCCCCCCGCACGCCGGCGACTCTCGACTGGGACCGCTACCGATGGCCCGAGGCGATCACCTGGTTCGCGCACGGACTCGGCGCGGCGCACCTCGCGCAGCTCGACGTGGCGAAGGCGGCCGGCGAGCGCCTCGCGCTGCTCGAGCGTGCGACGCGCGACTCCGGCGAGGAACTGTTCGCGCAAAGCATCCACATCCTCGCGCTCGAACTGAACGCGTGGAGTGCGTACGCAGCGGGGCAAACGGCATCGGGTGTGGCGCTCATGCGTGAGGCGGCCGAGCTCGAAGCGTCGACCCCGAAGCACGCCGTGACGCCCGGGCCCACTTTGCCCGCCTACGAATTGCTCGGTGACCTGTATCTCGAACTCGCGCAGCCCGCCGAGGCGCTGGCTTCATACCGGCGCGCCCTGGAGCTGTATCCGCGACGTTTCAACAGCCTCCTCGGCGCGGCCCGCGCGGCGCGGGCGCTCGGCGATGCCACGCAGGCGCGCGCCCACTACGCGCAGTTGCTCGAGGTCGCCGCCAACGGCACGCGGCAGCCGGCACTCGAGGAAGCACGGGATTTCATCACGCCGCGCTAGCGCGGCGCGGCGAACAGTTGCACCCAGATGATGCCGTAGCGGCTCGCCGGGTTCACGGCATACGCGATGCCCATCTGCGTGAAGCGCGCCTCCATCACGTTCTCGCAGTGGCCCGGGCTTGCGAGCCAGCCGTCGATCACCTCATCGGCGGTGGTCGGCCCGGCCGCCAGGTTCTCACCGACGATGCGTGCGCGATAGCCGCTGCGCGCCACCCGGTCGCGGGGCTGCCTGCCGTCCGCGCCGCGGTGTTCGAAGCGGCCGAGTCGGGCGAGTTCCTGCGCATAGGCGAGCGCGACCGCATCGAGCTGCGCCTCGCGGACGAGCGGCGAGGCGGCGGGAACCGCCTTCGGGCCGCAGCGACGCGGCCTGGCGCGCGCGCGATTGACGAGCGTGAGCACCCGCGCGCCGACGGCGGCGGCATCCTGCGCGCGTGGCGGCGCGAGCTGCACGGGCGCCCGGGTCGTCGCGCACGCGCCGACCCCCAGCGCGCCGACTCCCAGTGCGCCGAGCGCCAGCACGCCGAGCGCGAGGGACAGACGGGCGTGGCGCTCGTGGCTCAACCGGCGGGTACCGTGCGGTCCTGCGCCCAGGCGCGCAGCGCCGCCACCTGTTCGGCCATCAGCACGGCGAGCGGCCGCGTCGCGCCGATTTCGCGCGCGATCGCCGCGGCATCGGGCCGTGCATCCTGCGAATGCGCGGTGTAGCGGGCGGCCACGATCGCCTGTTCCAGTTCGGCGCCGGAAAATCCGGCGGATGCGCGCGCGAGCTGCAATGCCTCCGCGGGCGTCAACGGGATCTCGCGCCGGCGCGCGTGGATTGCAAGGATCGCCGCGCGTGTCGCGGCATCCGGCAGGTCGACGAAGAACACTTCGTCGAAGCGGCCCTTGCGCAGCAGTTCGGGCGGCAGCACCGTCACGTCGTTCGCGGTCGCGACGATGAACACGGCCGAGCGCCGCTCGGCCATCCACGTGAGGAATGCGCCGAGGATGCGCCGGCCCGAGCCGGTGTCGCCGTCGCCGGCCGCGAGCGCCTTTTCGATCTCGTCGATCCAGAGGACACAGGGGGCGAGTGCGTCGGCCGAGGCGAGGGTCTCGCGCAGGTTGCGCTCGGATTCGCCCTGCCACTTGCTGTAGAGCGCCGCGAAATCGAAGCGCAGCAGCGGCACGCCGAACAGGCCGGCAACCGCGCGCGCGGCGAGGCTCTTGCCGCAGCCCTGCACGCCGAGCAGCAGCACGCCGCGCGGCGCCTCGAGCCCCGGGGCGCTGCCGTCGAAGGCGGCCTTGCGGGTTTCCACCCAGCGGCGCAGGTTCGCGAGGCCACCGATGTCGGCGAAGCGCGCGGTATCGGGCTCGAAGTCGAGCGTGCCGTGGCGGTTGAGCAGCTCGTACTTGCCTGCCTGCACGGCGGCGAGATCGGCGGCGGTGATCGCCCCGTCGTCATAGAGCACGCGGCGCACGAGCCGCTCGGCGTCGGCGGCCGTGAGTCCCGCGAGGTTGTCGACGATCTGCGCGAGCGCGTCGCGGTCGACCTTCGGCGCGCGGCCGCGGTGCTGGCGCTGCCATTCGTCGAATACACGCGTGACGATCATCCGCCGTTCGTTCGCCTCGGGCAGCGCCGGGCGAAAGTGCGCGGCGAGCGGCGCGAGCTCTGCCGGCAGCGTGATCTCATGGCTCATGAGGACGACCGTGCGAGCGCCGTCCGGGGCACCCTGCACCGCATCTTTCAGCATCCGCACGTTGACGGGATCGGCGAGGTACGGGTGGAAGTCGAGCAGGATGTAGACGCCCGGCATCGGCGTCGTCTTGAGGTGGCGCAGCAGGACGGCCGGCTCCGCCAGATGGCGCTGTGGCGCGCCCATGTCGCGATCGATGCGCCGCAAACCCTCGGTGGCGCTCCACGCGAACACGCCCGAGCCGCTCGCACGCCTCGCACGCGCCGCCGCGTCGCGCAGCAGGGTGAGGGAGCGTTGCTCGTCGCGGCTCTCGAATGCGATCAGCGCGACGCGCGAGGACAGGAGCGTCTGCAGCTCGGTGTGCGGATCGGCGGCAGGGGGCGTCTGCATGGAGGCGCAATGTAACAAATGCCGGGCGCGCGCTTGCGGCACCGGCGCGCATTCCCGACAATGCGTCACAAATGCAGACGACGCGCCGCCGGCGCTCCGCCCCCCGCTGGATCGACCCGTTCACGCCCGAGCACATCCGCCGGCTGGTCGCGGAGTTCGGCTCGCCGCTCCTGATCGTCGACTGCGCGCGGGTACGCACCCAGTACCGCAACCTCGCGCGTGCGCTGCCGGGCGTCGGCCTGCACTACGCGCTGAAGCCATTGCCGCATGCGGCGGTCATCGAGGCCATTCGCGACGAGGGCGGCTCGTTCGACCTTGCGACCACGGGGGAGGTGCAGCTCGTCTCGCGGCTCGGGATCGACCCGGCGCGCTGCATCCACACCCATCCGATCAAGCGGGACGCGGACATCCGCAATGCCGTGCACGCGGGCGTGCGCGTGTTCGTGGCCGACAATGTCGACGAACTCGAAAAGTTCATTCCCTGGCGCAACGACGCCGAGCTGCTGCTGCGCGTGTCGTTCCGTGCCCCGGGTGCCGTATGCGACCTGTCGCGCAAGTTCGGCTGCGATCCGGAGGCGCTGCCCGACCTCGCCCGTCGCGCGCGCGGGCTCGGCCTCGTCGTGCGTGGGCTGTCGTTCCATGTCGGTTCGCAGGCGCCCAATGCGCTGAAGCACCTCGAGGCGATCGAAACCTGCCGGCGACTGCTCGCCCAGGCGCGCCGCGAGCGGCTCGGGCCGCTCGACACACTCGACATCGGTGGCGGCTTCCCGATCGGCTATGGCGAGCGTGCGCCCGAGATCGGCCGCTTCTGCGCGCCGCTGCGCGCGGCGCTCGCGCAGCTGCCGCGTCGCGTGCGGGTGATCGCGGAGCCGGGCCGCTACATCGCCGGTCCCGCCGCCATCGGCGTCGCGAGCGTGATGGGACGCGCCGAGCGCGAAGGGCACTGGTGGTACTACCTCGACGACGGCCTGTATGGCTCCTACAGCGGCCAGCTGTACGACCACGCGCGCTATCCGGTCGAAGCCTTGCGCGAGGGCGAGGAACGCCTGCCGTCGGTCCTCGCCGGGCCGACCTGCGACAGCATCGACGTCATCGCCGAGAACCTGATGCTGCCGCGCCTGAAGGCCGGCGACCTGATCGTCGGGCGTTCGATGGGCGCCTATACCTGGGCAAGCGCGTCGGAGTTCAATTTCTTTCCGCGCGCTACGGTCGTGGCGGTGAACCGCAGCCCGGGCGATGCGGGCGGTGTCTGACAGCGGAGTCCACGTGCACGGCGAGACCGCGATCCACCGCGACGTCGAGGCGCTGCGCGCCGGCCGCGAGCCGCGCTGCCTCGCGCGCCTCGGCTCGGGCTGGGCCGTGTTCGGTCCCCGGCAGTTCCTGCGCGGCTACCTGCTGCTGCTGCCGGACCCGGTCGTGCCGCAGCTCAACGCGCTCACGGAGCCCGCACGCGCACTGTTTCTCGCGGACATGGCGCGCCTCGGCGATGCGCTGCTCGCGACGACGGCGGCGGTACGCATCAATTACGCGATTTTCGGCAACGTCGAGCCGGCGCTGCATGCGCACGTGATTCCGCGCTACGCCGACGAACCCGAGGCGCTGCGCAGCGCGCAGCCCTGGGCGTACGATTGGGCGCGCGCCGCGCCGTTCGACGCGGCGGCGGGCACGCCGCTCGCGGCGGCACTGCGGCGCGAGCTCGGTGTTTAGTGAACAGCAGGAGGGCAGAGCATGCGTAACACGGTCTTCGGTGTGGTGATGGGGCTCGCGCTGTGCGGTGCGGCCGTGGCGGGCGGCACGGATCGCGAGCACTTCGGCGGCGAGCGGCTGGACGGAACGCCGCTGCCTTTCAGCAATGCGGTGCGCGCAGGCGACACGCTCTACGTGGCCGGGCATCTCGGCCTCGAACCGAAAACGATGCTGCCGCCGGCCGATGCCGAGGCCGAGGCGCGTCTCGTGATGGACGGGATCCGCAAGACGGTCGAAGCAGCGGGCTTCACGATGGACGACCTCGTCTCGGTGACCGTGTTCTGCCCGGACCTCGGCCTGTACGACGTCTTCAACCGCGTGTACAGCGGCTACTTCAAGGGCGGGTTCCCGGCACGCGCGTTCATCGGCAGCGGCCCGCTGGTGCGCGGTGCGCACTTCGAGGTGCTCGGTGTCGCGGTCAGGTCGAAAGCGCCAGCCGCAGGTTCCTGAGCAGCACGCCGAGGTCCTCGATCGGCGCGCCGCAGGTGTTGCCGCGGCAGACATAGGCGACCGCAGGACCGCGCGGGGTCTTGTCGGCGAGCGCCGCCGGCAGGCCGGGCGCGTCCGAAGGTATCGCGAACACGAGGCGGCGCGGTGCATGGAGGCGCGCGAGCTCGCGCTGCCAGGTGACGATATCCGTCGCGGCGCCGCGCAGGATCACGACCTCGGGGGCGTGCAGGTATTCTTCGAGCACCGTGAGCATCGAGGCGTGCGCCTGCGGCTGGCGCGAGACTGCGCTCCAGCCGGCGCGCAGCGTGCGCTCGGCGGCCGCGAGCCAGCGAGGCTCGCCGAGGAGGTACCCCGCGCGCTGCAGCACCGTGGCGGCGATCGCGTTGCCGCTCGGCGTCGCATCGTCGGCAAAACTCTTCGAGCGGTGGATCAGCTGCTCGTGGTCGTGCGAAGTGAACCAGAAACCGCCCGCGTCGGGGTCCTCGAAGTGCGCAAGGAGCGCCTCGAGGAGCTCGCGCACGAACGCGAGGTCCGCGCTCCGCCACCGCGCCTGCAGCAGCTCGAGCGTCGCGTCGGCGAGCAGTGCATGGTCGTCGAGATAGGCATTCAGGTGCGCGCGCTCGCCTTTGCGCGTCGCGAGCAGGCGGCCATCGCGCCACTGGGTGCGACGAATGTCGTCGAGCGCACGTGACGCGGCGTCGGCGAGCGCCGGCTGCGCGAGCGCGCGCGCGGCGATTGCGAGGCCGCGTATCGCGATCGCGTTCCAGCTCGTGAGGATTTTCTCGTCGCGCGCGGGCGGGACGCGCCGCTCGCGCACCGCGAGGAGCCGGGCGCGTGCCGCATCGAGCGTCGCCGCGATCGCATCGGGCGCCTCGCCGCGCTCGCCGGCGATGTCTTCGACGCTGCGAAAGCCATGCAGGTGCCAGGCGCCCTCGAAATTGGGCGGACGGTCGAGCCCGAGGCGCGCGGCGATCACCGCGAACTGCCGGTCGTCGAGCACGGCCTGCGCTTCGTTCGGGGTCCAGACGTAGTACCGGCCTTCGTGGCCTTCCGAGTCGGCGTCGCGGCTCGACCAGAAGCCGCCCTCGGGCGATTGCAGGTCGGCGAGCATCCATGCGGCGGTTTGCGCGGCCGCGCGCGCGAACAGCGGCTCCCCGGTCGCGACCGCGGCGCCGGCATAGCTCGCGAGCAGGGCGCCGTTGTCGTACAGCATCTTCTCGAAGTGCGGGATCATCCACTCCGCATCGACGCTGTAGCGGCAGAACCCGCCCGCCAGGTGATCGAAGAGCCCGCCGTCGGCCATGCGGGTCAGCGTGAGCGTCGCCATGTAGAGCGCGTGCAGGTCGGGTTCCGGCGTCGTCGCCGTCGCGTGCCAGTCGCGCATCAGCCGGTCGATGGTCGTCGGGTGCGGGAATTTCGGCGCGCCGCCGAAGCCGCCGTGCGCACGATCGAAGGATCGCTCGATCTGGCTGCGAAACGCGCGCAGCGGCGCATCGTCGAGCGGGACGGCCGCGTCGGCCGGCGGCGACTCGAGGGTCGCGAACGCCTCCATCAGCGCATCATTCTGTCGTCGCAGCTCGTCCTGGTGCTCGCGGTAATACTCCGCGACGCGCACGAGCACGTCGCGAAACGCCGGCATGCCGTGGCGGGGCTCGGGCGGAAAGTACGTGCCGCCGAAGAACGGCCTCTGGTCGTCGTGCGCGAGGAACATCGTGAGCGGCCAGCCGCCGCTGCGCTGTGTCAGCATCTGCTGCGCGATCTGGTAGATGCGGTCGAGGTCGGGGCGCTCTTCACGATCGACCTTCACGTTGACGTAGAGATCGTTCATCACCTGCGCCGTCGCCGGATCCTCGAAGGATTCGTGCGCCATCACGTGGCACCAGTGGCAGGCGGAGTAGCCGATCGACAGCAGGATCGGCTTGCCGCTCGTGCGTGCGAGCGCGAGCGCCGCCTCGCCCCAGGGGTGCCAGTCGACCGGATTGTCCGCGTGCTGCAGCAGGTACGGACTCGTTTCGCGGGCCAGTGCATTTGCCATGTCGGCTAGAATACGTCAATGGAACTGCGCTTGAAAAAAGGCGAGGACCGGCGCCTGCGCGCGGGCCACGCGTGGATCTTCAGCAACGAGGTGGACACGGCAGCGACGCCGCTCACCGCCTTCACGCCCGACATGACGTCGCGCGTCGTCAGCGACCGCGGCGCGTTCCTCGGCTACGGCTACGTCAATCCGCACGCGCTCATATGCGCGCGGCTCCTGTCGCGCGACGAGCGGCGCATGCCCGACCGCGCCTTTCTCGCGGCGAGGATCGGGCGGGCGCAACGCCTGCGTGCGAAGTGGTACGCGACGCCCCACTACCGGCTCGTATTCGGCGAGTCCGACGAACTGCCGGGCCTGGTCCTCGATCGTTACGGCGACGTCGTCGTCGGCCAGATCGCCACCGCCGGCATGGAAGCGCGCCGGGCCGACATCGAGGCGGCGATACGCGAAGTCGTCGCACCGCGGTCGCTCGTGTGGAAGAACGACACCGGTGCGCGCGATCTCGAGGGACTCCCGAAGCAGATGTCGGTCGCGGTCGGCACGCTGCCGGCGACGCTCGGGATCGTCGAGAACGGCATCACGTTCACGGCGCCCCTCGGCGAGGGGCAGAAGACCGGCTGGTTCTACGACCAGGCCGCCAATCGCGCGCGCTGGCAAACGCTGTTGCCGCGCGACGCGCGCGTGCTCGATGTCTGCGCCTATGCCGGCGGATGGGCGATCGCGGCGCTCTCGGCGGGGGCCCGCGAAGCGGCCTGCATCGATGCCTCGGCGGGCGCGCTCGAAGCCGCGCTCGCCAATGCGGGGCGACACGGTTACGCGCTCGAGACGATGAAGGGCGATGCGTTCGATGTGCTCGAATCGCTCGCGGCCTCGGGCCGCCGGTTCGATGCGATCGTGCTCGACCCACCGGCATTCGCGAAGCGCCGCAAGGACCTCCCGAAGGCGCAGGCGGCCTACCGCAAGCTGAACCAGCTCGCGCTGCGCCTGCTCGATGACGAGGGACTGCTCGTGTCCTGCTCGTGTTCCTGGCATCTCGCGGAAGGCGACCTGCTCGCGGCCATCCAGGGCGCGGCCCGCCATGTGTCGCGCTTCGTGCAGGTGGTCGCGGTCGGCGGGCAGGCGCCCGACCACCCGATCCATCCCGCGATTCCCGAGACGCGCTACCTCAAAGCTTTCTTCTGTCGCGTCGTGACCGGCTAGACTGCCCCGCATGATCCACTATCCCGGCTTCGATCCGATCGCGTTCCAGGTGGGGCCCGTGAAGGTCCACTGGTACGGCATCATGTATCTCGTCGGCTTCGTCGCGGCGTGGTGGCTCGGGCGGCGCCGCGCGGCGCGGCCGGGTTCCACGTGGAAGGCCCAGGACGTCGACGACGTCATCTTCTTCGCGATGCTCGGCGTGATCCTCGGCGGGCGGATCGGCTATGTGCTGTTCTACGGGCTCGGCTACTGGGCGCAGGATCCGTTCTATCCGCTCAAGATCACGCAGGGCGGCATGTCGTTCCACGGCGGGCTCGCGGGCGTGCTGGTCGCGGTGGCGGTTTTCGCGTGGCGGCGCAGGCGCAATGTCGCTGACGTGTTCGATTTCATGGCGCCCCTGCCGGGGATCGGGCTGTTCGCGGGCCGCATCGGCAACTTCGTGAACGGCGAGCTCTGGGGCAGTGTGACCACCGTGCCCTGGGGCTTCGAGGTGGACGGCGAGGTGCGTCACGCGACCCAGCTGTACGAAGCCGGGCTCGAGGGCCTGCTGCTGTTCGCGGTGCTCTGGTGGTTCACGATGAAACCGCGGCCGCGACTCGCGCCCTCGGGGCTCTTCCTCGTGATCTACAGCCTCGCGCGCATGCTGGTCGAATTCTGGCGGGTGCCCGACCAGCAGATCGGCTATTTCGCAGACCAGTGGCTCACGATGGGCCAACTGCTGTCATTGCCGATGCTGCTGGCAGGCATCGCCATGCTCGCGTACGCCGGGTCGCGTCGCGTGCCCTCGGGCAACTACGCGACCTAGCGCGCCCGCACTTCGATCGGCGTCGCGGTCTGGATCGTGAGCGTCGAGTCCTGCGCGAGCTGCACTTCGGCGCCGGTCTTCTTCGCCGCGAGCGCACCGGCCGCGCCACCGAGCAGGCCGCCGATCACCTTGCCCTTGTCGCTGTTGTCGACCTGGTGGCCGAGCACGGCCCCGGCAACCGCGCCGCCGAGGATTTTCGCCGTATCGGCGCCGGTGTCGCTGCGGCCCTGTTCCACGAGTTCGCCGTTCAGCGCCACACTCTGGCCGTCGGGCAGGTGCAACGAATCGAAGCGCAGGCCGAGCGTGGGCAGGCCGCCGATCTTGTTGCTGCCCGACACGACCTGCGTGACCGAGCCCTCGACATGCGAACCGGCGGGGATCGCGACCCGGTTGCCGACCATCACGTCGGATACGAGGAGCGCGCCAAAGCTGTCACCGACGCGCGCGGTCTTGGTCGAGATCGGCGCGGACAGCGCCATCGTGAGGTTCGTGCCGGCGGGTACCGTGAGTTTCACCGCAACGGGCTTCGCCGGGGTCGTGGATGCGCTCGCCGCCGGCTTGCTCGCCGGTTTGGCCGCGCTCGCCGCCCTGGCCGCCGCGGCCTTGGCCGCCGCCGCCTGCTTCTCGACAGCCGCCTTCTGCTCGGCGAGCTCCGCCTGCTGGCGGGCGAGTTCCTGTTCGCGCTGGTCGAGTTCCTTCTTCGCGAGCTCGCTCTCGCGTGCCGCGAGCTCCTGCTCCTTCGCCGCGAGTTCGGCGGCGCGGTCGGCCTCGGACTGACCCGCTGCGGCAGATGCGGCCGTGTCGGCGGTTGACGACGGTGCCGGCGCCGAGCCGCCGCAGCCCGCCAGGGTGAGAAACGCCGCCGCGGTGAGTACGAGTGCGGCGGGGTAGGCCGTGCTGTGCTGGGTCATGTTCGGGATCCTGGCAATGGGGGTACGGCGCTATCTTACGCTGCCAAGCTGAACGGCAGCGGAACGGCGTGCGGTGCCCTTCCTCGCCTATAATGCGCCGTTCCAATGCAGGCCTATCTCGACCTTCTGCGGCGTGTCCGCGACGACGGTGCGCGCAAGACCGACCGCACGGGCACCGGCACGCGTTCGCTGTTCGGCTGCCAGATGCGCTTCGACCTCGCGCGCGGCTTTCCGCTCCTGACCACGAAGCGCGTGCACGTGAAATCGGTCGTCTACGAGCTGCTGTGGTTCCTGCGCGGCGATACGAATGTCGCCTGGCTGCGCGAGCACGGCGTCACGATCTGGGACGAATGGGCCGACGCCGCGGGCGAACTGGGCCCCGTCTACGGTGCGCAATGGCGTTCGTGGCCCGCGCCGGACGGCCGGCGCATCGACCAGATCGCGCGCGTGATCGGGCAGCTGCGCGAAACACCGGATTCGCGGCGCATCCTCGTCAGCGCCTGGAACGTCGGCGAACTCGACCGCATGGCGCTGCTGCCCTGCCATGCGCTCTTCCAGTTCTATGTCGCGGACGGCCGTCTTTCGTGCCAGCTGTACCAGCGCAGCGCGGACCTGTTCCTCGGCGTGCCGTTCAACATCGCCTCCTATGCGCTGCTCACGCACATGGTCGCGCAGCAGTGCGACCTCGGCGTCGGAGAGTTCATCTGGACGGGCGGTGATACGCACCTCTACCGGAATCACCTCGAGCAGGCCGACCTGCAGCTCGCGCGCGCGCCGCTCGCGCCGCCCACGCTCGCGATCCGGCGGCGCCCGCCGTCGATCTTCGACTATGAATTCGAGGACTTCGAGTTCCGTCACTACCAGTTCCATCCGGCCATCAAGGCGCCGGTCGCAGTCTGAAGGAAACGCATGGCAGTCGCTGGCAAGTCCCCTCTCTATTCGGTGCGCCGTTCGCAGGTCCACGGGCTCGGCGTGTTCGCGAGGCGCCGCATCCGCAAGGGCACGCGGATCGTCGAATACCTCGGCGAGCGCATCTCGCACAAGGTCGCCGACAGGCGCTACGAGCTGAAGGATGCCGACGACGGCCACACCTTCCTGTTCATCGTCGACCGTGGAGTCGTGATCGATGCCGGTGTCGGCGGCAACGAGGCGCGCTTCATCAACCACGGCTGCGATCCGAACTGCGAGTCGGTGATCGAGGACCGGCGCGTGTTCATCGAGGCGATCCGCACGATCCGGCCCGGCGAGGAACTGAAGTACGACTACCAGATCGGGCGCGACGACGACGATCCGGAGAACGTCGACGAGGTCTTCGCCTGCCGCTGCGGCGCAACCGCCTGCCGCGGCACGATGCTCTGGCCCGCCAAGCGCCCGAAGAAGCGCCCGAAGAAGCGGGCGAAGAAGCGCGCGAAGAAGCGTGCCGCGAAGCGCCCGCGCCGGTGACTGCACGGCCGCCGGTCACGCTCGTCGTCGCGATGGCGCGCAACGGCGTGATCGGCGCACGTGGTGCGCTGCCGTGGCGCTTGCCGGACGACCTGCGGCGCTTCAAGGCGCTCACGATGGGCAAACCCGTCCTCATGGGGCGACGAACCTGGGCGTCGATCGGCAAGCCGCTACCCGGCCGGCTGAATCTCGTGCTGACACGCGATGCGGCCTTCGGGGCCGAAGGTGCAACGGTCGTGCATTCCCTCGCGGAGGCGTTCGCTCACGCGACCGTCGAACTGATGGTGATCGGTGGTGCGGAGGTCTATGCGCTCGCGCTGCCGTACGCGACCCGGGTCGAACTCACGGCGGTCGATGCCGACATCGACGGCGATACGCGACTGCCACCGTTCGACCCGGCCGCATGGCACGAGATCGCGCGCGAGCGCCACGAGGCCGATGGGCGGCACGCGTACGCGATGGATTTCGTCACGCTCGAGCGCCGATCCGGGGCAGCCGCGCCTCGATGAGAGCGCGCGCGCGCGCGGGTACGCCCGGCGCAGGGTCGGTGCCCGCCGCGGTATCGAGCATGGCGAGTATCTCCTCCTGCACGGCGCCGCGCCGCAGCGCCTCGGCGTAGCCGATCTCCGGGTGGAACATCACCATCGAGTAACGCGGAATGAAACGGTCCGGAAATGCGCGCTCGAGCGCGGCGCCCAGCACCTTGCGGCGCCGGTACACCGGATCGAGCACGGTGGCGCGCATCTCGAGGTAATTCTCGAGCGCCATCTGCGCGATCGCGTCGGTGTCGGGGCGGCGCAGGCGCGTGAATGCGGCAAACAGGGCGGTGAAGTCGGTGTGCTGCGCGAGCAGTGCATCGAACACCGCCACATCCTCGAACGCGCAGTTCATGCCCTGGCCGTGGAAGGGCACGATCGCGTGCGCCGCATCGCCGAGGAGCAGCAGCTTGCCGCCCAGGTGCCAGGGGTCGCTGTACACGGTCCCGAGCCGGCCCTGTGGATGGTCGCGGAACTCCCGGACGAGATCCGGGAGGCGCGGCAGCGCGCCCGGGAATTCATGCCGGAAGAACGACTCGATGGCCGCCGCATCGCCGAGTCCGGCGAACGACGGCGTGCCCTCGCGCGCCAGGAACAGTGTCGCCGTGAAGCTGCCGTCGGTGTTCGGCAGTGCGATCAGCATGTACCCGCCACGCGGCCAGATGTGCAGCGCGTGCGGATCGAGGCCCCGCGCGTGCGTCGCGGGAATCGTCAGCTCCCGGTAGTCGTGCGCCAGCGTCTCCTCGCGCACGCGGACCGCGCCCGCCGCAGCCAGCGCCGCGCGCACGACGGAGCCCGCGCCATCCGCGGCGATGGTGGGCGCGAGGGGCGCGCGCCGCCGCACCTTGCGGTCATCGCCGAACAGCAGCGCGTCGCGCGCGAGGTCGACGCCCACGCAGGTCATGTCGAAATGCAGCGCGATGCGGGGCTCGGCGCCCGCCGCGTCGATGAGCGCGCGACCGAGCGCCGCGCGCGCCACGGAGTAGATCACCTCGGATTCATCCTGGCCGTACGGATGCAGCGCGCCGGTGCCGTCGTGCTCGTGTATGCAGCGCCCGCGCATCGGTATCGCGAGCGGCGCGATCCTGTCCGCGACGCCTGCGACGGCGAGGCCGCGCAGGCCGCGTGCGGCGAGTGCGAGGTTGATCGAGCGCCCGCGCTCTCCCGCCTTGCGGCGCGGGTCGGCACGCCGCTCGTAGAGCTCGACATGGAAGCCGTGCCGTGCGAGCACGAGGGCGAGCAGCGTGCCGGCGAGTCCGCCGCCGACGATATTGACCGGCGTGCGCGGCGCGTTCATGGCGCGCCCGCGAGCGCCTCGCGCAACGCATGGCCGCAGCGGTGGACTTCGTCGATCGTGTTGTAGAGCGGCACCGGCGCGATGCGCAGGATGCCGGGCTCCCGCCAGTCACACACGATGCCGCGCGCCGTGAGCGCGGCATGGACGTGCCGCCCGCGCCCGAGTGGCCCGCGTATGCGCATGGACAGTTGCGCGCCGCGTGCGTGCGGGTCGCGCGGCGAGATCAGCGCGACCTCGCCCGCGGGCAGCGCATCGACCTGCGCCTCGAGCGCGCGTGTCAGCGCGATCGACTGCCCGCGCAGCCATGGCAGCCCCGCCTCGGCGAAAATCGCGAGCGAGGCGAGGAGCGGCGCCGTCGACAGGATCGGCGGATTGCTCACCTGCCATCCCGCGGCGCCGCGCGCCCCCTCGAACCCGGGGGCCATCCGGAAGCGTGTCGCGGGGTCGTTGCCCCACCACCCCGACAGTCGCGGCAGGTCGTCACGTTGCGCGTGCCGCTCGTGGACGAATGCGCCGCCGATCGCACCCGGGCCGGCGTTCAGGTACTTGTAGCTGCACCAGGCCGCGAAATCGGCGCCGGATTCGTGCATCGCGAGCGGAATATTGCCGATGGCGTGCGCCAGGTCGAAGCCGACGGCGGCGCCGACACGCCGTGCCGTGCGGGCAATGCGCGGGAGGTCGAAGGCCTGCCCTGTGAGGTATTGCACGCCGGGCCACAGCACGAGCGCGAGCGAATCACCCTCACGCTCGATGGCGGCGTCGATGTCGTCGGCGCGCAGCAGGTCCTCGCCTTCGCGCGGCGCGAGTTCCAGCAGGCAGTCACGCGGATCGAGGCCGTGCCAGGTGATCTGCGCGGTCGCCGCGTGCCGGTCCGACGGGAACGCGCCGGCTTCGATCAGGATGCGGCGGCGGGCACCGCGCGGGCGGTAGAACGACGCCATGAGGAGGTGCAGGTTCACGGTGAGCGCATTCATCGCGACGACTTCGTGCGGCTGCGCGCCCGCGAGTGCCGCGAAGCCCGCGGTCACGCGCGCCGCATAGTCGACCCATGGGCGCCGGCCGGAAAACTGCGCGTCGATGCCGAGCGTCGCCCAGCTGTCGAGTTCTTCACCGACGACCTGTCGCGCCGCGAGCGGCATCAGGCCGAGCGAGTGGCCGCAGAAATAGATGAGCGGCTCACCCGCGGCGCCGCGCGGCACTGCAAAGCGCGCGCGAAAGGCGCCGGCCGGATCGGGACGGCTCCCGCTCATGCTGCGTACCGGTAGGCGAGCGGCCGGCTCGGCACCGCATCCCCCGCGATCGCCGGTACCTGCCATGCGAGCGCGCACGCGCCGTCCGGCAATGTGTCCGGGATCGAGGCGAGTTCGGTCACCGTGGCGAATGCGCGCGTCGCGTCGGCGAGGCTGCGGCTGCCGGGTGGCAGGCCGAAGAAGACGCGATGCGCCGCGAGCCGGCCTTCATCGTGGGTGCGATCGAGCGACGGCTGGTCGATCACGACATGCGCGACGCCGCGCGCGACGATGAGTGCCGCCGCGTCGGCCGCGACATAGGGCGCATCGGCGCCGCCGGCCGGCACGGTGCGCAGGATCAGCGCCGAGGCGGACGAGGCATCTTGCGAAGTTGGCCAGGCGGCGAGGAGCGCGGCGCGGGTCACGACGCGGTCGTCACCGGCGGACTCGGGTGTGACGCTGACGACGATCGCCGCGACGGGCGCGGTGGGCACGATGCGCCAGGCGTCGAGGGGCTCCCGCGTCAGGTGTGCGACGCATTCGGTGTGGGTGCCGTGGCAATGCGGCGTCAACGTCAGCGTATGGCAGTTGCAGCTCGCACCGCGCGCGACGTCGCCGGTGAAATCGCCCGTCGCGAAAGGCGCGGAGCGCGGCGCCGGCGCCCCGAAATGCCGCGGCCCCCCGCCGGCGAAATCGACCGGCACGGACAGGTCGATCGGCCGCGCGAGATCGATCCGGCGTTGCGCACCGCCGATCGTGACGATCGCGTTCACGCGGAGGCTGCGCCATCCGGCGGGGCCTGTACGGTGCCGCAGCGCTTGCAGCGGCGGTGGTCGAGGCTCGCATAGTAGCGATCGAAGACCGGCGGGAACTGGGTCTCGATGTCGGTCAGCTCGAACTCCTCGCGATAGAGTTCCGCGTCGCAGCTTTCGCAGAACCAGGCGAGGCCGTCGCGCTCGCCGGGGCGGCGCGCACGTTCCACGACGAGACCGACGGTGTTCGCCGGGCGCTGGACGCTGTGGGGCAGGTGCGCAGGCAACAGGAACACTTCGCCTGCTCGGATCGGAACTTCGACACGCCGGCCCTGCTCGATGACCACGAGCCGCATGTCGCCTTCGAGCTGGTAGAAGAACTCCTCGCCCGGATCGAGGTGGAAATCCTTGCGGCGATTCGGGCCCCCGACGACCATGATGATGAAATCGCCGTCCTGGAACAGTCGCCGGTTGCCGACGGGGGGGCGCAGGTCGGCGCGATGTGCGTCGATCCACGACCTGAGCGGGAAAGCCTTGAGTTGCGTCATCCGCTAATGGTACACACGGGCGCGAGAGGTGCGAGCTTGCGGGAGTCGAAGGCAAGGTTCGGGTGGGTGCTCGTGGCCGGGCTGCTTGCGGGGTGCAGCGGCCTGCCGCGGCTGTCGTGGCCGTGGGGCAAGCCGCCGCCCGTCGCGCCGGCGCCGGTCGACGAACTGACATTCGCCGCAGGCGCGGGCACGGCGATACCGCAGTACTGGAGCGGCAATACCCTCGTGCTGGATCTCACCGCCGCCCCGGCGAGCGGCGCCGCGGTGGCGACGCCCACCTACGCGCGCGGCTGGCCGATGCGCATGGCCGTGCGGACCTGGCCCGGGCGTTTCGGCGCGCTCGAGGTGCGCGGCGCGCAGCGTGTCCTGCTGCCGCTCACGACCGAAGGCAGCGCAGTGGTGGAGATCCCGATACCGCCCGGGGTGTACCCGCCGGGCACGCGCGAAGTGTCACTCGGCTGGGGCGCTCCCGCGATGCCGGCTGTCGTGTTTCCACAAGCGCCCGATACGCCCGCGCCGCCTCAGTCCTCGATGCCCTGATACGCCCGGCAGGCTGTCCGCACCGGAGGCGCCCCGGGATCGTCGAGCGGCAGCGCGGTCAGCGCGCCGCCCCACACGCAGCCCGTATCGATCGCGATGACACCGCGGCTCGCGCTGTACCCGAGCGTCGACCAATGGCCGCAGATCACGCGCGCGCCGCGCGACTCCGCGTCGCCAAACGTGAACCACGGCGCGAGCGGCGGCGGGACCGTGCCCGGTGCGCCTTTCTGCGCGAGATCCATGCGTCCGCGGGCCGTGCAATAGCGCAGGCGCGTGAGTGCGTTGATCACGAAGCGCAGGCGTGCCGCGCCGGCGAGCGACTCGCTCCAGGTGTCGGGTTCGTTGCCGTACATCTGCCCGAATACCGCCGGCGCATCGCGCGCGATGGCCAGTTCGACTTCACGCGCGAGGCGCGCGGCGTCGATGGCGCGCCATTGCGGCACGAGCCCCGCGTGCACGAGCAGGTCGCCGCGCGCGCTGTCGTGGTGGGCGAGGGGCCGCGCCAGCAGCCATTCGAGGAGACGCTCCCGGTCGCGTGCACCGAGTACGGCATCGAGCGTGTCGCCGCGCTTCAGTCGCCGCTCGCCGTGCCCGAGCGCCACCGCGAGGAGGTGCAGGTCGTGGTTGCCGAGCACGCAGTGCGCGCCCTCGCCGAGATCGCGCACGAAGCGCAATACCTCGAGCGATCGCGGCCCGCGGTTGACGAGATCGCCGACGAACCACAGCTCGTCGCGGTCGGCGCGGAAATCGAGCGCGGCGAGCAGCGTGCGCAGTTCGTCGTAACAGCCCTGGACATCGCCGATCGCGTAACGTGCCAAGCGGGATACCTCCGGTTCGGCAGTTTAGCCGAGCGGCCGGCAGGGCCTCCCGGTCAGAATTTTCCCTCGACGGCGACCCAGAGCTTCGTCGTATCGGTCGCGAAGGAATCGGCGTCGTAGGCGGCGAATTTCACCAGTGCGCTGACACGCTTGCCGAACGGGCGCGCAACCTGGGCGTTCCATTCCGTGCCGTAGCGGGCCGAGTTGTGATCGGCGCGATAGTCGTGCCAGCCGATCCGAACGGTCGTGCCGCCCACGATGCCGGCTCCCTTGAACGCCCACGCGGCATCCACATAGACGTCGCGCAGGCCGTCCGGCGGCGTCGAGAGGAACTTGTCGGCCCAGCCATTGAACGCATGCAGTGTCGCGAGTGGAGTCTGCAGCGCGCCGGTGCCGTCGCCTTCGAGGCGCTCGAAGCCGGCCTTGAGCGTCGCGGGGCCGATCGCCATGCCCGGTTCGACGAGCAGGTAGTCGAGCTCGAAGCCGCGGGGATTGGCGCCGTGGTCGCCCTGCCGGGCGTACTCGAGCGCGTACAGCAGCTTCAGCTTGCCGCCGGTGGCGCGGCTGCCGGAGTAGCGCGCGCCGACCGTCCGTGAAGAAGCTGCCGGGGCATCCGGGATGTCGAGGAGGTAGCCGTACGCGACGACCGTGCCGAACCGGCCGAGCTCGGCCCCGAGCCGCAACAGATTGATGTCATTGTCGCGCCAGGTGCCCTGCGGCGAGTCCGTGCCGAACACGCGATTGACGCGCCACGCGTGGGTCCACCCGAGCGTGACGGCCTTCGCGGGCGAGAGCGTCACGCCCGCCGCATCGAGTGTCTGGTCGTTCTGCCGCCAGCCGACCGAGCCGACCCAGCGCTGGTTGTCGAGGTTGACGGCCTGGCGGCCGGCCTGCAACGTCACCCGGTCGTTCGGTCGAAAACGCAGCCACGCCTGGTTGACGATCGCGTCCTGAGGGTCCGCGACGACCGGGTACTGCGTGCGAGCGTTCACCGTGTCGTTGTATTGCTCGCCGCCCACCCGGATGGTCGCTTCACCCTCGAGGAGGGCGTCGAATCCGTGCCACCCGCGCGAGCGCAGGCCGCCGCGAGCGCGCAGTGTCGACGCGGTCGCATCGCGCGCGAGGCCCGCCTGGTCGACGATCTCCAGGCGGTAGCGCAGGTCCGCGTAAGGCGTGACGGCGGGCGGTGGACTCGTCGTTTCGGCGGCCGGGGCGGCCATCGCGCCGCTGCCCGCGAGCAGCAGGGCGACGGTGAAGCGGGTTTTCATGACGCACATTGTCCGGCCGCGCCGCGCGCCGGCAAATGACCTGCGTCAATCGCTCAGTGCAGTACGCCCGGAATCGCGAGCCTGAAGGGTGGAATCGGCGCGTCGAAGGCAAGACCGTCGTCGGTGACCATCTGGTAGGAGCCCTGCATGGCGCCCACCGGTGTCTCGATCACCGCGCCGCTCGAATAGCGAAACCCCTGGCCAGGCTTCAGGTGCGGCTGCTCGCCGACGACCCCGTCGCCGCGCACTTCCTGCACTTTGCCGTTCGCGTCGGTGATCACCCAGTGGCGCGTCAGCAATCGCGCCGGCGTCGCGCCGTCGTTGCGGATCGTGATCGTGTAGGCGAACACGTAACGGTGTTCGCGCGGCTCGGACTGCTCGTCGAGGTACGCCGTTTCGACTTCGACGCGAATGCGATGCGCGACGCCCGTCACGGGGCCGCCGCTCGCGCGCCGACGCGCACGGCGAGCACGTCGCAGGGCGCGCCGTGCAGCACCGTGTCTTCGGTGAAATTGACGAGGATCGACAGGCCATGGCGCTCGCGGCTGCCGAGCACGATCAGGTCGGCTTCGCGCTCGCGCGCCACCCGGATGATCTCGGCCTTCACGTTGCCGGTCTCGACATGGGCCGGCGCATCCGCGAGACCGAGCGCGCCGGCGAGCGCCGCGAGCCGCGTCTTCGCGCGCTTCACCAGTTCGTCTTCGATCGCGACCGAGGGCATCAGCGTTTCGCCCATCGGTTCGACCGGCACGAACTCGACCACGTGCAGCAGCTCGATCTTCGCACCGAACGCGGCCGCGATGGCCTTCGCCCGCTCACCGACCTGGGTGCTGTCGTCGGTCAGGTCGACGGGAACCAGGATCCGGCGGTAGATGGACATGGGGTCACGCTATCGCTGCGGGGCGGCGCGCGCAAGTGCGGCGAATTCCGCGGGCGCGAGGACTTCGGCGCGCACGCCCGGATCGATGCCGGCCGCCTCGATGGCGGCGGCGTCGAGCAGCGGCCGCAACGCGTTGCGCAGCGTCTTGCGTCGCGCGGAGAAGGCGCGCATGACGACCTCCGCGTAGGCGGCCGGCACGTCGAACGCGGGCGTGGCGCGAACGACGAGGCGCGCCACGGACGACCAGACCTTCGGCGGCGGCTGGAACGCGCCGGGACCGACATCGAACAGCTTCTCGACGCGCACCCAGGGCGCGAGCATCACCGTGAGCCGGCCGTAATCGGCGCTGCCGGGCAGCGCCGCCATCCGCCCGATCACTTCCCGCTGCAGCATCACGTGCAGGTCGAGCAGCGCCGCGGGCGTTGCGAGCAGGTGGAACAGGAGCGGCGTCGAAATGTTGTAGGGCAGGTTGCCGACCACGCGCAAGCGTGCAGCGCGCAGCGCGGCGAGCGCCGCGAAATCGAAGCGCAATGCGTCGCCGACGTGCAGCGTGAGGCCCGAGGCGGCGGGCAGCGCCTGCGACAGGTCCGCGGCGAGGTCGCGGTCGATCTCGATCGCATCGAGGCGGCCTGCGGCCGCGAGCAGCGCGCGCGTCAGTACGCCGCGCCCCGGGCCGATCTCGACGATCGCCTCGCGGGGTCGTGGCGCCACGGCGCGCACGATGCGCTCGACCATCGCGGGGTCGTGCAGGAAATGCTGCCCGAAGCGCTTGCGCGCGCGCGGCGCCACGTCAGCGTCGCCGGTTCGCCATCTCGATCGCGAGCGCGAGCGCCGCTTCGAGGCTGCCGGGATCTGCGCGACCCGTGCCGGCGAGATCGAGCGCCGTGCCGTGGTCGACCGAGGTGCGTATGAACGGCAGCCCGAGCGTGACATTGACGGCCCGGCCGAAGCCCGCGTGCTTGAGCACCGGCAGGCCCTGGTCGTGGTACATCGCGAGCACGGCGTCATGCCGCGCGAGCTGCGCGGGCACGAAGGCGGTATCGGCCGGCACCGGGCCCGTGACATCGAGGCCCCGTGCGCGCGCGTCCTCGAGCGCCGGCGCGATCACGTCGAGCTCCTCGCGGCCGAGGTGGCCGGATTCGCCGGCGTGGGGGTTCACGCCGCACACGAGGATGCGCGGCCGCGCGAGGCCGTAGAGCCGCGCGAGGTCGGTCGCGAGCACGTCGAGCACCTCGCGCAGCAGCGCGCCCGTGATCGTGGCGCTCACCTCGCGCAGCGGCAGGTGGGTCGTCGCCAACGCGACGCGCAGGTTGCCGGCGACGAGCAGCATCACGGGCCGCGCGATGCCGCTGTGCGCGGCGAGGTATTCGGTATGGCCGGTGAAGGCGATGCCGGCTTCGTTGATGAGGCTCTTCTGCACCGGCGCCGTGACGATCGCATCGAACTCGTGCGTGATCGCGCCGGACATCGCCGTATCGAGCAGCGCGAGCACGTAGGAGGCATTGAGGCGATCGAGCCTTCCTGCCTGGGAAGGCGTGCCGAGCGCGGCGTGCGCGACGCGCAGCTCGCCGGGCACGTGGGCGTGCGTTTCACTGCGCCGGTAATCGTGCAGCACCAGCGACCCGCCGGTCGAGGCTGCGCGCTCCGCGAGCAGCGCGCGATCGCCGAGGCAGACGAGCTCGCAGGGCCAGGCGCCGCGCGCGACCGCCGCGCACAACTCGGGGCCGATGCCCGCGGGTTCGCCGGATGTGAGCGCGATGCGTGGCAGGCGCATCAGGCTCCCGCTACATCTTGTAGTCGACGTAGGCTTCGTCGCGCAGGCGACGCAGCCACAGCTCGGTCTCTTCCTCGGCCTTGCTCTCGCGCAGCGCCACGAACGCGCGCTGGCGCTTCATCTCCTCGCTGTTGTCGACCTCGCGGCGACCGAGGAGCTGCACGATGTGCCAGCCGAACTGCGTCTGGAACGGTTCGCTGATCTCGCCTTCCTTCAGCGCGGCGAGCTGGGCCTCGAACTCGGGCACGAAGGTGCCGGGGTTCGTCCAGCCGAGGTCGCCGCCTTCGGCCGCCGAGCCCGGGTCTTCGGACATCGTCGTCGCGAGGCCCCCGAAGTCTTCGCCCTTCGCGATGCGCTCGCGCACCGCGGCGAGCCGCTGCCTGACCGTGGCATCGTCCTGCAGTTCATTCGTCTTGACGAGGATGTGCCGCGCGTGCACCTGCTGCACCATCGCGGGGCCGTCCGAACTGCGAATCTCGTTGACGCGCACGAGGTGAAAGCCGCTCGGCGTGCGGATCACGTCGCTCACTTCGCCCGCCTTCAGCTGCACGACCGCGTCGGCGAGCACGGTGGGCAGCTCCGTGCCCTTGCGCCACCCGAGCGCGCCGCCTTCGAGCGCGGTCTGGCTGTTGGAATAGGCGACCGCGAGTCCGGCGAAGTCCTCGCCGGCGAGCGCGCGCCGGTGCACGTCCTCCGCGCGCTTCCCGGCCTCGGCGACCTGTTCCGGGGTGGCGGCCTGCGGCACCGCGATCAGGATGTGCGACAGGTTGTATGAAGTCGTTTCGGACGGCGAGTTTTTCTCGCGCTCGAGGTACTGGTCGATCTCGCGCGGCGAAATCATGATGCGGGCGACGACGTCGCGCTGGCGCAGCATGCTGAGCGTGATCTCCTTGCGCAGGTCGTCGCGGTAGCTCGTGTAGTCGATCCCCTGGCTCGCGAGCGCCGCGGGCAGTTGCGTGAGCGCGATGCCGTTGCGCCGGGCGACGTCCTGCAAGGCATTGTTCACCATCTCGTCGGTCACCTTGAGGCCGGCGCGGTTCGCGCGCTGCATCTGCACTTCCTGCGTGACGAGCCGCTCGAGCACCTGCTGGCGCAGCACGTTCGCCGGCGGCAATTCGAGGCCCTGCTGGTTCAGGCGCGCGCTGATGAGGGTCACCTGCTCGTCCACTTCGCTCTTCAGCACGACGCCGTCGTTGACGATCGCCGCGACGCGGTCGAGCAGTTCGCCGCCCGAGGCGAGTTCGCGCGTCTGCGCGAACGCGTTGCCGCAGGCGAAGGCCGCGAGCAGCGCGGCGAGAAGGAGTCGTGGCATGGATTTTCCGAGGGCTGTCAAAGGCTTGGGCCGGCCGGTGAGTATCCCCGAATTGCGTCCTCGAGGAAAGACACGGCCGATGATCCGACACTCGCGAGGCCGCTGAGTTCCAGCTGCAGGTAGAGGCCCGTATCGCGCTCCCCGGTGCGGCTGCTGACGAAGCGCCGGCCCACCGCGCGAAACCGCCAGCAGCAGGAGCGGTACTCGAAGCCGGCGAACTGATCGAGCGTCTCGTCGTCGTGCAGCGAGTAGATGTAGCGCCCGAAGAGGCTCCAGCGTTTCGTGACGGGCCACGCGACCGACGCGTCCGCCTGGTCGATGCGGTCGCGCTGGTAGCGGTAACCGACGTTGACGACGCTCGTCGGGGCAGGGCGATACTGCAACTGCACCTGCATGCGCTCGCGCTCGCTCGCCTGCGGGTTCCACTGCACGCCGAGGTCCGCTGTCCAGTCGCGCAGCGCCGTGAGCGCGAGCTGCGCGACGAGGTCGGAGGTGTCGCGGTCCGTGATCGGCTCGCCGGGCAGCGAGACGCGGGGCGCGTCGAAGTACACGGTCTGGCCGATCGATGCGGCGAGGAGCTGGCGACCGCTGGCCGCATCGAGCACGCGGCTCGTCACGCCGAAACTCGCCTGGTTGGCGTCGCCGACACGGTCGCCGCCGACATAGCGGTTCGTGCGAAAGAGCTGCACCAGGGTCAGGTCGGGCACCGCGGTGTCGAAGACCGGCAGCGCATCCTGGTTGCGATACGGCGTGTACTGGTAGAGCGCCCGCGGCTCGAGCGTGAGGCGGCGCTGGCCGTGCGAGCCCGTCGGGCCCTCGAAGACGAGGCCGAGGTCGAGGCTCGCGGTCGGCAGGCTGCGGTGCGGCGAGCGGTCGGCGCCGGGCGCCGTGTCCTCGAGCGTGTATCCCGTGGCACGCCAGGTGAGGGCCGGCCGCACGAAATAGCCCGCGCCCTGCCAGTCGAGCCCGATGTGGGGCGCGGCGTCGAAGCGCCAGCCCGTGATGCCGACGTTGCGCTCGAAATTGACGACCTCGGCGTCGAAGCCGTAGCGCAGCTGCAGGGCGCGCCCGACGCGGTAGTCGGCGCTCGCGAAGAGCTGCGGCACGGCGGCGTACGGGCGATCGACGGCTGCGACGTCGACGTCGATCGTCTGGAAGTCCTGAAACGCGCCGCGCAGGTTCCAGTGTGCGTCGCGATAGGTGAGCTCCGCCGTGCGTTCGACGAACGCGATGCTGGTGCCCTCGGGCCCCTGGCCGAAGTCCTCGAAATACTGCGAGTCGCTCGCATTGGCCGCATCGACGGCAATGCGCCAGCCGGCCGGCAGTTCGGTGCGGTGGCCGAGATGCACGTAGCTGCGGTCGTCGTCGAACAGGCGATCGTCGGGCAGGTACGAGACGTCGAGCTTGCCGCGGCTCGCGCGTGTCAGGTAGCGGAAGTTGCCCGCGACGTCGACGCCGCGCCGCGCGAAGATCACCGGTTCGAAGCTGAGGTCGTAGTTCGGCGCGATGTTCCAGTAATAAGGCACCGACAGCTGCGCGCCGCTGCGGGTCGAATAGCCCGCGCCCGGGAAGAGGAAACCGCTCTTGCGTTCGGTGCCGAGCGGAAACGAGATCCATGGCGCATAGAAGATCGGCACGCCCTTGAACTCGACGCGCGTGCCGCGGCCGACGCCGTTGCGCTGGGCGCTGTCGAGATCGATCCGGTCGGCGCGCAATCGCCAGGCCGGGTCGGTCAGCGGGCAGGTCGTGAACGTGACGTCCGTGAGCCGCGCGTTGCCCGCGGCATCGAGTGCCATGTTCGACGCCGTGCCCCGCGCCGGCCGCGACGGCAGCTCGAATTCCGCGCCCTCGAATTCCGCCCCGCCGGTCGCCGAATAGCGGCCGGAACGACCGCGCACGACGAGCAGCGGATCGCGATACTCGACCCTGCCGTCGACGACGAGACGACCGGCCTTCGCATCGTACTCGACGTGATCGGCGTGGATCGAGCGATCGCCCTGTGTCACCTGCACGTTGCCCGAGAGGACGGCATCGCCGTTCACGCCGAGGCTCGCATGATCGCCCGACACCTCGATGGGCGAGGTCGCGAGTTCGGCGGACGATTTCGGCGGCGTGGCCGGCTTCGGCGGCACCGGCCCGTCGCCTTCGATCGTCGTGAAGCACGGCGGCGCCGCCGGCTCGGCCGCGTACAGGCCTGCCGGCAACAGCAGGGCGCCGAGCGTGCAGGCGAGCAGCCGATCACAGCGGGGAAGCAGCATGTGTCGTGCCATTATAATGACGTGATGGGCGAAAACGACGCGCGCGCGACCGAATTGCACGCATGGCTGACGGGCGGCCTCGGCATGCCCGTCGAGCGGCTGGCGCTCGCATCGGCCGATGCGAGCTTCCGCCGTTATTTTCGCGCGCACGCCGGCGGCTGCAGCTGGGTGGTCATGGACGCACCGCCCGCGCACGAGGACGTGCGCCCCTACCTCAAGGTGTCGCGCCTGCTCGAGGCAACCGGCGTGCACGTGCCCCACGTGCACGAGAGCGACATCGAGCGGGGATTCGTGCTGCTCGAGGATCTCGGCAGCACGGCCTACCTCGCGCCGCTCGCGCGCGGCGAGGAGGTCGACCGGCTTTACGGCGAGGCACTCGATGCGCTCGCCGTGATCCAGGTGCGCGGCCGCGAGGCCGCGCGCGAGCTGCCGCCGTACGACGAGCGCGCACTCACGCGCGAGCTCGAGCTGATGCCCGAATGGTTCTGCGCGCGCCACCTGCGGTTGCAGCTCGGCGACGACGAACTCGCGCTGCTCGTGCGCACGTTCGATTTCCTCACGCGCGAGGCGCTCGCGCAGCCGCGCGTGTTCGTGCACCGCGACTATCATTCGCGCAACCTCATGGTCGTTGCGGAACGGAATCCCGGCATCATCGATTTCCAGGACGCGCTCGAAGGCCCGGTCGGCTACGACCTCGTGTCGCTGCTGAAGGACTGCTACATCGCCTGGCCGCGCGCACGCACGCTCGGCTGGCTGCGCGAGTACCGGCGCCGCATCGCGCGCGAGGGCCTCGCCGCGGGCACGAGCGAGCGCGAGTTCCTGCGCTGGTTCGATCTCGTCGGCGTGCAGCGCCACCTGAAGGTGCTCGGCATCTTCGCCCGCCTCTGGTACCGGGACGGCAAGCGCGGGTATCTCGGCGACCTGCCGCTCACGCTCGATTACGTGCGCGACGCGTGCGCGCGCTACGGCGAACTGCAGGCGTTCGCGCGCTGGCTCGAGGCGCGGGTCGTCGGGGCGCTGCCGGCCGCGAACGCGCGGGAACTCGCGCTCAGATGAAGGCGATGATCCTCGCGGCCGGGCGCGGCGAGCGCATGCGCCCGCTGACCGATATGCTGCCGAAGCCGCTGCTCGTCGTGCGCGGCGAACCGCTGATCACGCACCACCTCGCCGCGCTCGCGAGGGCGGGCGTGAGCGAAGTCGTGATCAACCTCGCGTGGCTCGGCGGCAAGATCCGTGCGGCGCTCGGCGACGGACGCGCCTTCGGCTTGCGCATCCTCTACAGCGACGAGGGCGAGGTGGCGTTCGAGACCGGCGGCGGCATCTTCCGTGCGCTGCCGCTCCTCGGCCACGCGCCGTTCCTCGTCGTGAACGGCGATGTGTGGACCGATTTCGACCCGGGCACGCTCGCGGTCGACGGCCGCTGGGCGCTCTCGCCCGGCGCGAATGCGGAGCTCGTGCTCGTGCCGAATCCACCGCAGCACCCGCGGGGCGACTTCACGCTCGAGGCCGGCATCGTCGGCGAGGGCAGCGGCCCGGATGTCGTGCGCTACACGTATTCCGGCATCGGCATCTACCATCCGCGCTTCTTCGACGGCTGTGCGCCGGGGCGTTTCCCGCTGCTGCCGCTGCTGCGCCGCGCGATTGCGGCGGGTCGCCTGTACGGGCGTGTCTACCGGGGGGAATGGCAGGACATCGGCACGCCGGAGCGGCTCGCGGCGCTGAACGCGGCCGCTGCGGTAGAATAGGCGCATGAGCGAGTTCGAGGGTATCCGCGTCGTGCCGGAGCCGGCGCCCGCGGCGCGCAGCGGCGAAAAGTACCAGACCCCGCAGGGCTTCACGGCGATCAAGGACGGCATCAAGACGCAGGGTGAGGCGGATCGGCGCGGCCTCACCGGCAAGCCGCGCTGGCTCAAGGCGCCGCTCGCCGCCGGCGAGGGCTACGATCGTGTGCGTCGCGCGGTGCGCGATCACGCGCTCGCGACCGTGTGCGAAGAGGCGAAATGCCCGAACATCGGCGAGTGCTGGAATGCCGGCACGGCCACGATCATGCTGATGGGCAAGGTCTGCACCCGCGCCTGCCGCTTCTGCTCGGTCGACACCGGCAATCCGCGCGGCTGGCTCGACCCCGCCGAGCCGCAGCACGCCGCGCGCACCGTCGCGCTGATGAAGCTGCGTTACGTGGTCCTGACTTCGGTCGATCGCGACGACCTGCCGGACGGCGGCGCGGCGCACTATGCGGCGTGCATCCGCGCGATCAAGGCGGAAAACCCCGCTACCGCGGTCGAGGCGCTCACGCCGGATTTCCAGGGTGTGCTGCGCGACGTCGAAACGGTCGTCGACTCGGGCCTCGAGGTGTTCGCGCAGAACGTCGAGACCGTGCGGCGGCTCACCCATCCGGTGCGCGACCCGCGCGCGGGCTACGACCAGACGCTCGCGGTGCTCGCGCACGCGAAGCGCCATCGGCCCGGTGTGCTGACGAAGACGAGCCTGATGCTGGGGCTCGGCGAGACCGACGAAGAAATCGCCGCGACGATGGACGACCTGCGCGCGATCGACGTCGACATCCTGACCCTCGGGCAGTACCTGCGCCCGACCGTCAATCACCTGGCGGTCGAACGTTACGTGTCGCCGCAGGAGTTCCAGCGCTATCGCGAGTGGGGACTCGCGCGCGGCTTTCGCGAGTGCGTCTCGGGCCCGCTCGTGCGATCGAGCTATCGCGCCGAGCAGGCGCTCGACGGCAACAACGTGGGCCTGCCGGATCATGCTGCCGCTGCCGGCCGCGGCTGACACGCACGCGGCGCCCGCCGCCCCGTTCGCGCCGCTCGTCAAATGGCTCGGCCGGGTCGATTACGAGCCGACCTGGCGCGCGATGCAGCGCCGCACCGACGAGCGCGGGCCGGAATCGGCCGACGAAATCTGGCTGCTCGAGCATCCGCCGGTCTTCACGCTCGGCATGAATGCGGATCGCGCGCACCTGCTCGCCCCCGGCGACATCCCGGTCGTGCAGATCGACCGCGGCGGGCAGGTCACCTACCACGGGCCGGGCCAGCTCGTGGTCTATCCGCTCATCGACCTGCGGCGCGCGGGCCTCGGGGTGCGCGATCTCGTCACCGCGCTCGAGCGGTCGGTGATCGCGTATGCGGCCACGTTCGGCATCCACGCGGCAACGAAGCCGCGTGCGCCGGGCGTATACGTGCACGGCGCCAAGCTCGCGAGCATCGGCATCCGCGTACGTCGCGGCGCGAGCTATCACGGGCTCGCCCTCAACGTGGATCTCGACCTCGCGCCGTTTCGGCGCATCAACCCCTGTGGCTACCAGGGGCTCGAGATGACACGGCTCGCCGATCTGGGCGGGCCGCATGACGTGCGGCAGGTCGCCGATGCGTACGTGCCGCGCTTGATCGAGCAGTTGATGGCCTGTAGCGGATAGCCCGAGGCGGTGCGCGCGGTCAGTTCGCGGCGGCTTCGGCGGCCTCGAGTCGACGGCGAGCCTCGGCCTGCGCGTCCTCGACCTGCTGTTGCACCTGCGCTTCCATTGCCTTCGCCTGCTGCGCCTGTTCGGCGGCGCTCGCGCCGCCCGCCGCGGCCGTGCCGGCGGTTTCGGCGAGACCACAGCCCGCGAGCAGCAGTGCGGCCGTGAGTGCAGGGATCGATGTATGCCATGCCATGCAGCTCTCCTTGTCGGGGCTCAGATGACGAACAGCACGTGCGGCTGCGCCGCGAGTTCGGTGGCGAGCGCGGTCACCTGTGCCGCACTCTGCGCCACGATCGTGTACGAGATCGACAGGTAATTGCCGTTCTGCGAATAGCGCTCGCTCGTCCGGTTCGCGTCGAGGTCGGGCGCATGGCGCAGCAGGATCGCGTCGATTTCGGCGCGCATCAGGCTGCCCGCCCGGCCGACGACCTTGATCGGGTACTCGACCGGGAAGGTGAGCAGCGCGAGCCCGGTCACCAGGTGGTCCCCGCGAGCCGCTTGATGCGTTCCTGGAAGGCGCGATAAGTGCGCTGCCAGACCGGGCCGGGCGCGCCGTCGCCCACCGGTTGGCCGTCGAGGCGCGTCACGGACGTGATCTCGCGGGTCGCGGCGCCGAGCCAGATCTCGTCGGCGGCGCGCAGCGTGGCTTCGGCGACCTGGGTCGTGCGGTGCGGAACGCCGAGTTCGAGCAGCAGTTCCTCGACGACGCTGCGTGTCGTGCCGGGCAGGATCCGCGTCGAATTCGGCGGCGTCAGCACTTCGCCGCCGACGACCACGTGCACGGTGGATGCGCTCGCCTCCATCAGCCAGCCGTCGCGCAGCAGGATCGTCTCCGCAGCGCCGGCGTCGATCGAGAGCTGGCGGAGCAGCACGTTCGGCAGCAAGGCCACCGACTTGATGTCGCAGCGCGCCCAGCGGGTGTCCGCGGCGGTGATGCACGCCGTGCCCTGCGCGAGCTGTGCCGCGGACGGGCGCGGCAGCGGCGCGGCGAACGCGAACACCGTGCGTTCGATCTCGGGCAGCGGCGCGTGGTTGCGCCCGTACTCGGTGCCGCGCGTGACCTGCACGTACAGGTACTGGTCGCCCCCGCCGTTCTCGTCGATCAGCCTGCGGCAGAGCGCGCGCCAGCCGGCCTCGCCGACCGGGTCGGTCATGCGCAACGCCTCGAGGCTGCGCGCGAGGCGCGCGAAATGCGGCCCGAAGCGAAACGGCCGGCCGCCGAACACCGGAATCACCTCGTAGGCGCCGTCGGCGAACAGGAAGCCGCGATCGAGCGGCGATATCCGCGCCTCGCGCAGTGGCAGGAAGGCGCCGTTGAGATAGGCGATCGGCAGCGGTTCGGCCATGGTTCGTCTTTCCGGCGCTTCAGCGCCACATCAGCGCGATACCGTCGATCGCGCGCGTCCACCAGCCGCCCTCGGGCACGGCCTTCAGCGGATAGAGCGGAACGGTCGCGACCGTGTCGGCGCCGACGCTGACCCGCATCTCGCCGGCCGCTTTCGACGGCGCGGCGGGGGCGAGGAGCGGCTCCTGCGCGGTGGCGCTCGTCGCGATGCGCGCGGCGTTGCCGCGGCCGACCGTGACATAGACGTCGCCGCGCGGTCCGATGGCGACGTGGTCTTCCTCGCCCTTGTAGAGGCGCGGCGCGAGCACGGTCTCGCCGCGTCCCTTCACCTTGACGGTTTCGTAGAACGTGAAGCCGTAATTGAGCAGCGCCGCACTCGCATCCTCGCGGGCCTTCATCGAGGCGGTGCCGAAGACCGCCGTGATGAGCCGCATGCCGTCGCGCTTCGCCGAGGTGGCGAGGCAGTAGCCGGCGGACTGGGTGTGGCCGGTCTTGATGCCGTCGACGCTCGGGTCGCGCCCGAGGAGGCCGTTGCGGTTCTGCTGGCGGATGTCGTTCCAGGTGAACTCGCGCAGCGAGTACCACTGGTAGTACTGCGGATAGTTGCGGATCACCGCGCGGGCGAGCTTCGCCATGTCGCGCGCCGTCGTGTAGTGCGATTCGGCGGGCAGGCCGGTGCTGTTCTCGAAATGGGTATGCGTCATGCCGAGCTTCTGCGCGTACGCATTCATCATCTGCGCAAAGGCCGCTTCGGTGCCGCCGAGGCGCTCGGCGATCGCGATCGTCGCGTCGTTGCCCGATTGCACCATCATGCCCTTGATCAGCACTTCGGCGGGGATGCGCGTGCCGACCTGGACGAACGAGCGCGAGCCCTCGCTGCGCCAGGCGTGCTCGCTGACCGGAATTTCCTCGTCGAGCGCGAGACGGCCTTCGGCGAGCGCCTCGAATGCGATGTAGGCCGTCATGATCTTCGTGAGGCTCGCCGGCTCCATGCGTTCATCGGCATTCGCCTCCGCGAGCACGCGGCCGCTGTCGTAATCGACGAGGATCATCGCGCGCGCGTTGATCGCGGGTGGTTTCGGGATCGGCACCGCGGCGTGGGCGGCGGCCAGCGTGAACGAGGCGAGAACGAATGCGGCAAGCCGACGGCTGTGGTGCATCGGGCAACTCCGGGGGCAGGGTGGGTCGAACCGGGATTCTAAGTCAGTCTGACGCGAGACGGGCATCCGTGATGCCGAGGCGTGCGAGACGCGCGGACAGCGCATCGAAATCCGCGACGCTGCCGACAGGCCCGATGCGCACGCGATGCCAGGTGCGATCCGCGCCGGCGCCTTCCTGCACGTGCACCTGGCCGATGCCCGCGGTGCGCAGCCGCCCGGCGAGGCGGCGCGCGTTGGCGGCGTCGGCGAATGCGCCCACCTGCACGTACAGGTTTCCCGGCGTCGACGCCGCGAGCGGTGCCGGCGCGAGGGGCGCCGGCACCACCGCCGCCGGGGTGCCGGGCGTGAGCACCTCGACTTCGACGAACGCGGTGCCCGCGCGGAGCATGTCGAGCTTGCTCGCCGCCGTGTAGGACAGGTCGATGATGCGGCCGCCGACGAAGGGCCCGCGGTCGTTCACGCGCACGACGACGCTGCGGCCATTGCCGAGATTGGTGACACGCGCGTAGCAGGGCAAGGGCAGGGTCTTGTGCGCGGCGGTCATCGCGTACATGTCATAGGGCTCGCCGGTCGAGGTCTGCGCGGCGTGGAACCCCGGGCCGTACCAGGAGGCGACGCCGCGTTCGACATAGCCCTCCGAGGCCGGCAGCACCGTATAGCGCTTGCCGAACACTTCGTAGAACGGTGGATTGCCGCGCAGGCTCCGCGGCTCGATGCGCGGCACGGCGTCGGGGATCGACGCGATGTCCCGCGGCGGCGGCGGAGTCGCGGCCGGCGCCGTCGTGGTCGACGGGCCGGGTTTCGGCGGCGATGTGCCGCAGCCCGCGATCGCGAGTGCCACCCCGATCCACATCGCCAGCGTCGCGGCGCGCGAGTTCGACATCACTCGTCGGCGCTGTAGGTGGCGGCCACCAGGGCCTGGGCGAGATCGTGCACCGCCATCGCGTAGCGGACGCTGCGGTTGTAGCGCGTGATCGTGATGAAATTCGCGAACCCGATGCGCACGCCCGGCGCGTGCTCGCCCTCGGCCGGCACCAGGATCACCGCGGTGTCGCCGGGCAGTGTGGAGTCGAACGACAGGCCCTTGGCGCGCGCCGAATCGAGCGTGTCGGTCAGCGCGAGATTCGCCGGATCGAGTGCGAGCGACGCATCTGGCGCGAGTTGCGCCTCGATCAGGACCGGCCCGCCCGGTTGCCAGCCGTGCTCGCGGAAATAGTTGGCGACGCTCGCGACCACGTCGTCCCAGGTCGTGAACAGGTCGCGCCGCCCGTCGCCATCGCCGTCGACGGCGTAGCGGCGGTAACTCGACGGCATGAACTGTGGCGCACCCATCGCGCCGGCGTACGAGCCGAGCGCGGCGAGCGGATCGACCGACTCTTCACGCGACAGCAGCAGGAAACTCGCGAGTTCCCTGCCGAAGAAACCGGCGCGCGGCGGATAGTCGAAGGCGAGCGTGGCGAGGGCGTCGAGGACCCGGTACCGGCCCGTCAGGCGGCCGTAATATGTTTCGACGCCGAGGATCGCGACGATGTACTCGGGCGCGACCCCGCGTTCCCCGGCGACGCGGTCGAGCAGTTCGCGATGCTGCTGCCAGAACGCGACACCCTCGCGGATGCGCTGCGCGGTGAGGAAGCGCTTGCGGTATTCCCACCATGGCGAGACCTTCTCGGCGGGACGCTGCATCGCCGCAATGATCTTCGGCTGCGGCTCGGCTTTCGCGAGCAGGTGGTACAGATCGTCGGGCGCGATGCCCTCGGTTTTCGCGGCGGACTCGACGAACCGGCGGATATCGTCGCGATCGAGGTCGAAGCGGTCCGTCCCGCCGAAGGTGCTCGCCGCGTGCGCGGTGGGCAGGGCGAGACAGGCGAGGGCGATGGCTCGGGCGTAGGTCCTCAAGACTGGATCAGTTTCCGGTGCGAGTAGAGCGACATCAGAATACCGAACCCGGCCAGCAGGGTCACCATCGACGTGCCGCCGTAGCTGACGAGCGGCAGCGGAACGCCGACGACCGGAAGGAGGCCGCTCACCATGCCGGCGTTGATGAACACGTAGACGAAGAAGGTGATCGCGATGCTGCCGGCGAGCAGGCGCGCGAAGGTCTCCTGCGTCTGCAGCGCGAGGAAGATCGCGCGCCCGACCACGAACAGGTACAGCAGCAGCAGCAGCGCGAGGCCGACGAGGCCGAACTCCTCGCCGATGACCGCGAAGATGAAATCGGTGGAACGCTCGGGCAGGAACTCGAGCTGGCCCTGGCTGCCGTTCATCCAGCCCTTGCCGAATACGCCGCCGGAGCCGATCGCGATCTGCGACTGGATGATGTGATAGCCCGCGCCGAGCGGATCGCGCTGCGGATCGAAGAACATCAGCACGCGCTTCTGCTGGTAGTCGTGCAGGAAGCCCCACCCGAACCACGCGCCGACCGCCGCGATGCCGGCGAGCGCGAGGATGACGCGCAACTGCAGCCCCGCGAGCAGGATGACGAGGACGCCCGCGATCGCGATCAGCATGCCCGTGCCGAGGTCCGGCTGCGCGGCGGTGAGCACGACCGGAATGAAGATCAGTACGGCCGACGCGACGAGGTGCGGCGGCGAGGGCGGCAACGGCCGCTCGTGCAGGTACCACGCGCACATCATCGGCACGGCGAGCTTCATGATCTCGGACGGCTGGAAGCGCACGAAACCGAGGTCGAGCCAGCGCTGTGCGCCCTTGCCGATGTAGCCGACCACGTCGACGACCACGAGGAGCACGATGCCGGCGATGTAGATGGCCGGCGCGGCGCGGCGCAGGAAACCGGGCTTCACGCGCGCGAGCGCCAGCATCGCCACGGCACCGATGCCGAGTCGCGTCGCGGATTTCAGCACGGCGCCGATGTCGCGGCCCGAGGCGCTGTACATCACGATGAGTCCGAATACCGCGATCAGCGCGAGGCCGACGAGCAGCGGCCCGTCGACCCTGAGGCTCGCGAGCGCGCGGGCCGAACGGGTCAGCGTGCGGCGCGTGTACGAGGCATCGAGGCTGCCGAAGGTCATGCGCCCCCCTTCACGAGCCAGGCATCCATCACCTTGCGGGCGATCGGCGCGGCGCCCGTCGAGCCGAAGCCGCCGTTCTCGACGAGCACGGCCACCGCGATGCGCGGCGCCTCGGCGGGCGCGAACGCGATGAACCACGAGTGGTCGCGCAGGCGCTCCGCGACGTCTTTCTCCACGTACTTCTCGTTCTGCCCCACGCTGAATACCTGCGCCGTGCCGGTCTTGCCCGCGATCGTGTAAGTCATGTTGCGCCCCGCGGTCGCGGCCGCGGTACCCCGGCCGCGCAGCGCGCCGATCATGCCCTGCGTCACGATGTCCCACTGAGCGGGTGTCGCCTCGATGGTCGCACCTTTCACCGGGGCGAGGCGTCGCACGGCGCCTGTCACCGGGTCGTGCACGGCATTGACGAGGCGCGGGCGGTAGGAGGTGCCGCGGCCCGCGAGGATCGACGTGTAGTGCGCGAGCTGCAGCGGGGTCACGAGGAAGTAACCCTGGCCGATGCCGAAATTGACGGTCTCGCCCGGGAACCACACCTGGTCCTGCGGGCGCGCGAACGCCTTGCGTTTCCATTCGCGGGATGGCAGCAGGCCCGGCTTCTCGCCGCCGATGTCGATGCCGGTGAGACTGCCGAAGCCGAAAGGCGCGAGGAACGCGGCGATGCGATCGACGCCGAGCCGGTTCGCGAGATCGTAGAAGTACACGTCGCAGGAGCGCGCGATCGAGTCGACGAGATCGACCGAACCGTGACGGCCGCTGCGCCCTTCGCGGAACTGCCGGCTGCTGCCCGGCAGGCGGAAAACGCCCGCGCAGAAGCGGTGGTCGGTCGGGTTCACGACGCCGTAGACGAGGCCGGCGAGCGCGATCGCCGGCTTGATCGTCGAGCCTGAAGGGTAGGTGCCGCGCAGCGCGCGATCGAACAGCGGCTTGTCGATGTCGTCGAGCAGCGCCTGGTATTCGGTGCGCGTGATGCCCCGGCCGAACATGTTCGGGTCGAAACCCGGGCGGCTCACGAAAGCGAGCACATCGCCGTTGCCGGGATCGATCGCGACGACGGCTCCGCGGCGGGCCCCGAGCGCGTCCTCCGCAACCTTCTGCACGCCGAGGTCGAGCGCGAGGATGAGGTCCTGTCCGGCGACCGGCGCCACGGTGCGCAGGTTCGGCACGAGCGCGCCCTGTCGCTGCACCGACCTGCCCTGCGCGTTGACGAGGATTTCGCGCGACCCGTTCTGTCCGTGCAGGTCCTTCTCGTAGGCCGCTTCGACGCCGAGCTTGCCGATCAGTGTCGTGCCGGCATACGCCGCGCGATCGATGCGGCCGAGATCCTGCTCGCTGATGGCGCCGACGTAGCCGAGCGCGTGCACCGCGAGTTCGCCGTAGGGATAAGAGCGCGCGAGACGGGTACGGATGTCGACGCCCGGGAACTCGAAGCGGTGCACGGCGAAGGTCGCGATCTCCTCGTCGTCGAGCCGCAGGCGGATCGGCACGCTGTCGAAGCTGCGGTGGGACATCACGAGCTTGCGGGTGTCCTCGAGATCATCGGCGCCGAGCAGCCCGATGTCGGTGAGGCGCCGCAGGGTCGCCCTGAGGTCCGGCACTTCCTCGCGCACGAGCTCGAGCTGGTAGGCCGGGCGGTTCTCCGCGACCACCGTGCCGTTGCGATCGAGTATCAGCCCGCGCGGCGCCGGCAGCGGCTCGATGCGCACGCGATTGCCCTGGGAAAGATCCGTGTAATAGTCGTGCCGCAGGACCTGCAGCGTGACGAGCCGGGCGAGCAGCAGGACCGACAGCACCGCGATGAAGCTGCCGGCCACGAGGCAGCGCCGCTCGAACAGGCGCTGCTCCTTCCAGTGATCCTTGATGCGTACCCGCGCGATCACGCGGCGCCTCAGCGCGGCCGGTGGGTGCGCGCCAGCACGCCGCTGACGACGGGCCAGAGGAGGCCGCCCGTGATCGGGTGCAGCCAGCGCAGGCCCGCGTTCAGGGTGTGCCCGCTGAAGCCGTCGATGCACCAGACGATGAACTCGTAGAACGCGAGCGCCGCGAACACGATCAGCGCCTGCTCGAACAGCGGCTTGTTGCGGATCAGCAGGTGGAAGCGGATCGCGAGGAAGGACACGGTGAGCAGCGCGAGCCCGTGCTCACCGAGCACCGCGCCGCGGAACACATCGAGTGCGAGTCCGCACACGAACGGGAAGAAGAGCCCGCCGGCGCGCGGCGCCGAGATCGACCAGTACAGCACGACGATCACGAGGAAAGCCGGGCGCACGATCGACAATCCCGCCGGCAGCGGCACGACCTGGAAGATGAGCGCGACGAAGGCCGAAAACACCATCGCCGCGCGCGGCTCGATGGCGCGCGCGCTCACTTCGGCTCCAGCGGAGCGGCCGCTGCCGGTGGCGTGGTTTCAGGCGCGGGTGATGGCGCAGGCTTCGGCTTCGGCGGCGCGGCTTGCGGCGCCGAGGTGAGTGCACGCGGCGGGGCGATCTCTTCGAGGGGCGCGGGCGCGGCCGGATGCCCGGGCGTGAACCATACGAGGCTCACTTCCCGGTCGCGTTCGATCGCGGCGAGCGGCTGCGCGTGCACCTGCGCGAGCGGCTGGCCGGGATCGCGTCCCACGTCGGTCACGCGTGCGACCGGATAGCCTGCCGGAAAGACGCCGCCGAGGCCCGAGGTGACGAGCAGGTCGTCGACCTTGATGTCGGAATTGATGGGCAGATAGGGCAGGGCCAGCACGCCGCTGTTGCCCTGGCCCACCGCGATGGTCCGCAAGCCGCTGCGCAGCACCTGCACCGGTACGGCATGTTCCGGGTCGGTGACCAGGATCACTTCCGACGACCACGGGCCCGCGCGCATGACCTGGCCGAGCAGGCCACCGCTCGCGAGCACGGCCTGGCCCTTGAAGACTCCCGACGTGGCGCCCTTGTTGATCACGACCCGCTGCCGCAGCGTCGAGAGCTCGACGTTCAGCACCTCGGCGGGGAGCCACTTCTGCGCGACGTCGGGCAGCGCCGCCGCGAGCGCGCGCAGCTTCGCGTTCTCGGCTTCGAGCGCCTCGATGCGGAGCGTGCGCAGTTCGAGCGCGCGATTCTCGCCACGCAGCCGGCGGTTTTCCTCCTGCAGCGTCGCGCGGGTCGCCGCGATCTCGCGCAACCAGTGCCACGCCGCCGACGGCGAGTTGACGGCGAGCTGCACGGGGTACGCGGCCGCCGACAATCCGTAGCGCGCGTAGTCGAGCCAATGGCTGCGCTGGTCGAGGAACATCAGGATGACGGCGAGCGTGGCGTAGAACGTGAAGGCGAGGCCGGTCGCCGCGACGCGGCTCTGGACCGCCCGACTCGTGCCGCCGAACGTGGCCACGCGCGACTACCTTACCGCGCGGTTCACGCTCATTCGAGCCCGAAGTGGCCCGGGCCCATCTCGTCCATGAGTTCGAGAATGCGCCCGCCGCCTCGCGCCACGCAGGTGAGCGGGTCGTCGGCGATCACGACCGGCAGGCCGGTCTCTTCCATCAGCAGCTTGTCGATGTCGCGCAGCAGGGCGCCACCGCCCGTGAGCACGATGCCACGCTCGGCGACGTCGGCGCCGAGTTCGGGGGGCGTCTGTTCGAGCGCCTGCTTGACGGCGCTGACGATGCCCTGCAGGGGTTCCTGCAGCGCTTCCAGGATTTCGTTGCTGTTCAGCGTGAAGCTGCGCGGCACGCCTTCCGAGAGATTGCGGCCCTTGACCGACAGTTCCCGCACCTGCTGGCCCGGATAGGCCGAGCCGATCTCGATCTTGATGCGCTCGGCGGTGGCCTCGCCGATCAGGATGCCGTAGTTCCTGCGCACGTAGTTCATGATGGCTTCGTCGAAGCGATCGCCGCCGACGCGCGCCGACGCGGCGTAGACGATGCCGTTCAGCGACAGCACCGCGACTTCGGAGGTGCCGCCGCCGACGTCGAGCACCATCGAGCCACGCGCCTCGTGCACCGGCAGGCCCGCGCCGACCGCCGCGGCCATCGGCTCGCTGACGATGCCGACGCTGCGGGCGCCGGCGCCTTCCGCCGATTCCTTGATCGCGCGGCGCTCGACCTGGGTCGAGCCGATCGGCACGCAGACGAGCACGCGCGGCGAGGGCTTCAGCATGCGGTTGCCGTGCACCTTGTTGATGAAGTACTGCAGCATCTTCTCGGTGTACGTGAAGTCGGCGATCACGCCGTCTTTCATCGGGCGCACGGCGGTGATGTGCCCCGGGGTGCGCCCGAGCATGCCCTTCGCGTCGGCGCCGACCGCGACGATGACCTTGCCGCCGCGATTCGGCTCGTCCTGGACCGCGACCACCGACGGCTCGTTCAGCACGATACCGCGATCGCGCACGTAGATGAGCGTGTTGGCAGTGCCCAGGTCGATCGACAGATCGCTGGAGAAATAGCCCCGCAGGCGTTTGAACATGAAAGCGACCGAACCTTCGGGGATACCCCGTAAAAGTGGCCGGTAATCTAGCAACCGACAACATTTTCCACAATACGAGGTGTATGATTTCGCGCCGTTTTTCCGTGATGTTCCTCACATGACCCTGAAGCGCACCGACATCGAAAACGTCGCCCGGCTCGCGCGCCTCGCGCTGCGGGAGGACGAAGTCGCGGGCTACGTCGAGACGCTCGGCAACATCCTCGACATGGTGGGCCGGCTCGAACGCGCCGATACCGGCGGCATCGAGCCGATGGCGCACCCCCTCGCCGGGCTCTCGCAGCGCCTGCGTGCGGACGAAGTGACCGAGACCGACCGCCACGCGCTCTACCAGCAGAACGCGCCGCACGTCGAGGCGGGCCTCTACATCGTGCCGAAGGTGATCGAATGACGGGCGCTCCGCTGCACGAACGCGGTGTCGCCGACCTCGCGCGTGGCCTCGCGCAGGGCGAGTTCTCGAGCGTGGAGCTCACGCGCCACCTGCTCGGGCGGCTCGAGGCCGCGCAGTCCGGTCTCAACGCCATGGTGTCGATCACCAGCGAGTCCGCCCTGGCCGCTGCCGCCAGCGCCGATGGGGCACGGGCCGCCGGCCGCGCGGGCCCGCTCACGGGCGTGCCGATCGTGCACAAGGACATCTTCTGCACCGAGGGCGTACGCACCACCTGCGGGTCGCGCATGCTCGACAGCTTCGTCTCGCCCTACGACGCGACCGTGGTGGCGAAGCTCAAGGCCGCCGGCACCGTGATGCTCGGCAAGGCGAACATGGACGAGTTCGCGATGGGTTCGTCGAACGAGACGAGCTTCTACGGACCGGTGAAGAATCCGTGGAATCCTGCGATGGTGCCGGGCGGCTCCTCGGGGGGCTCGGCGGCGGCGGTCGCGGCGCGCCTCACGCCCGCGGCCACGGCGACCGACACGGGCGGCTCGATCCGCCAGCCCGCGGCGCTCACCGGAGTCACGGGCCTGAAGCCCACCTACGGGCGCGTATCGCGTTACGGCATGATCGCGTTCGCCTCGAGCCTCGACCAGGCGGGCGTGATCGCGCGGTCGGCCGAGGATTGCGCGCTGGTGCTCGCGGCGATGGCGGGGTTCGATCCGCGTGATTCCACCAGCGTCGACCAGCCGGTGCCGGACTACGCGGCCGCGCTCGCGGCTCCCGTCGCGGGCCTGCGGCTCGGCATCGTGCGGGAGTTTTTCGACCAGGGGCTCGACCCCGTGAACGAGCGGCAGCTGCGCGCGGCGTTCGCCGTATACGAGAAGCTCGGCGCCACCCTCGTCGACGTGAGCCTGCCGAACGTCGGGCTGTCGGTGCCCACCTATTACGTGGTGGCGCCGGCCGAATGTTCGTCGAACCTCGCGCGCTTCGACGGCGTGCGCTTCGGGCATCGCTGCGCCAACCCGAAGGACCTGCTCGACCTCTACCAGCGCTCGCGCGGCGAGGGCTTCGGCGCGGAAGTGAAACGGCGCATCATGACGGGCACCTACGTGCTGTCCGCAGGCTACTACGACGCGTATTACCTGAAGGCACAGCGCGTACGCCAGCTGATCAGCGCCGATTTCGCGCGCGCGTTCAGCGAGGTCGACCTGCTCGTCGGCCCGACGAGCCCCACGGCCGCGTTCGAGCTCGGCGCGAAGACCGCCGACCCGATCACGATGTACCTGAACGACATCTACACGATCGGCGCCAACCTCGCCGGCGTGCCCGCGCTGTCGGTTCCCTGTGGCTTCGTCAACGAGCTGCCGGTCGGCCTGCAGCTGATCGGGCCGCATTTCTCGGAAGCGAAGCTGCTCGCGGCCGCGCACGCTTTCCAGCAGGAAACCGATTGGCACGGTCGCGCGCCGGCGGAGCGGCACTGACCATGGAATGGGAAACGGTCATCGGGCTCGAGATCCACGCGCAGCTCGCGACGCGATCGAAGATCTTCTCGGGCTCGGCCACGGCCTATGGGGCCGCGCCGAACGCACAGGCGAACCTCGTCGACCTCGGCTACCCGGGCGTGCTGCCCGTGCTGAACGGCGAGGCGGTGCGCATGGCGGTGAGTTTCGGGCTCGCGATCGGCGCGCACATCGCGCCGCGCTCGGTGTTCGCGCGCAAGAATTATTTCTATCCCGACCTGCCGAAGGGCTACCAAATCAGCCAGTACGAGCTGCCGGTCGTCGGCAAGGGAGCGCTCGATATCGTGCTCGACGACGGCGCGAAAAAGCGCATCGGCATCACGCGCGCGCATCTCGAGGAGGATGCCGGCAAGTCGCTGCACGAGGGCCTCGCGGGCGCCACCGCGATCGACCTCAACCGCGCCGGCACGCCGCTGATCGAGATCGTCTCCGAGCCCGACATGCGCTCGGCGAAGGAAGCCGTCGCCTACATGAAGAAGGTGCACACGCTGGTGCGCTATCTCGGCATCTGCGACGGCAACATGCAGGAAGGATCGTTCCGCTGCGACGCGAACGTCTCGGTGCGCCCGAAGGGCAGCGATGCGTTCGGCACGCGCGCCGAGATCAAGAACCTGAATTCCTTCCGCTTCGTCGAGAAGGCGATCAACTTCGAGGTCGCGCGCCAGATCGACGTGCTCGAGGGCGGCGGCAAGGTCGTGCAGGAAACGCGCCTGTACGACCCCGACAAGGGCGAGACTCGCTCGATGCGCTCGAAGGAAGAGGCGAACGATTACCGCTACTTCCCCGATCCCGACCTGCTGCCGCTCGAGATCGACACGGCGTTCCTCGATCGCGTGCGCGCGGCGCTGCCGGAGCTGCCGGATGCCAAGGCCGCGCGTTTCACCGCGCAATACGGGCTCTCGGACTACGACGCGGGCGTGCTCACCGCGAGCCGCGAGCTCGCGGCGTTCTACGAGGAAGTCGTCGCGCGGCTCGGCGGCGAGCCGAAGCTCGCGGCGAACTGGGTCAACGGCGATCTCGCGGCCTTCCTCAACAGGGAGAATCTCGAGATCGGCGCGAGCCGCGTGGGCGCCGCGCAGCTCGCCGGCCTCGTCGCGCGCATCGCCGACGACACGATCTCGGGCAAGATCGCCAAGGAAGTCTTCGAGGCGATGTGGACGAGCGGCCGCGACGCCGATGCGATCATCGAGGAGAAGGGCCTGCGCCAGATCACCGATACGGGCGCCATCGAGCGCGCGATCGACGAAGTGATGGCGAAGAACCCCGGCCAGCTCGCCGAGTACCGCGCCGGCAAGGACAAACTCTTCGGTTTCTTCGTCGGCCAGACGATGAAGGCGACGCAGGGCAAGGCGAATCCGGCGCAGCTGAACGAGCTGCTGAAGAAGAAGCTCGCGGGGCCGTGAGCGGGCCGCCGGACAAGGACAGCGATCGCGTCCGCCGCTTCCTGCTCGAGGGCCACCCGGTGCGCGGCCAGCTGGTGCGGCTCGGCCCGGCGTGGGCCGAGTTGCGCGAACATGCGGCGTATCCGCCGCCCGTGCGCGACCTCCTCGGCGAGGCGGCCGCGGCCGCGGTGCTGCTCGCCTCCACGCTGAAATTCGAGGGCAGCCTCACGCTGCAGCTGCAGGGAGACGGCGCGGTCGGCCTCCTCGTCGTGCAGTGCACGCACCACTTCCGCGTGCGTGGCGTCGCGCGCTTCGATGCGGCGCGGTTCGACGGGGCGCGCGTCGGCGAGGCGGGCGTCGGCGCCGATTTCGCGGTGCTCACCGGCCACGGACGCATCACCGTGACGATCGAATCGGCGGAGCGCGGCGCGCCGTACCAGGGCATCGTGCCGCTCATGGGCGCATCGCTCGCCGAGTGCATCGACGGCTATTTCGCGACGTCCGAACAGCTGCCCACCCGCGTGCGGCTCGCGGCGGACGCGCAGCGCGCCGGCGGCCTCCTGGTGCAGCGGTTGCCGGGCGTCGATGAGGGCGTCGGCGCCGGGGCTGGCGCGGACACGATCTGGGAGCGCACGCGCGAACGCGCGGGCGGCGTCGACGCGCACGAGCTGCTCTACGATTCGATCGAGGCGCTCGCGCGGCGCGTCGGGGCGGGCGACGACGTGCGGCTCTTCACCGGCTCACCGGTCGCGTTCGAATGCCGCTGCAGCCGCGAGCGCGTGCTCGGCGTGCTGCGCGCGCTCGGCGAAGGTGAAGTACAAGGTGTGCTCGCGGAGCAGGGCGCGGTGACCGTGACCTGCGATTTCTGCCATCGCCCCTATGTCTTCGACGCCATCGACGTGACGCAGGTGTTCGGGCCGCCGGCGATTCCGACCACGGATCGCGTGAACTGAGACCTCTGCGCGCATCGCGCGCGAGCTGCAGGAGCTCAGCCAGAACCTGCTCGTCGCGAAGCCCGCCCGCGCGGATGTCCTCGCCCGAAGTCCTCACGGGACCCTTTTCACATGCCCTGGAACACGTTGCCCGGGCTCCTCTGGATCACCCGGAATTCCCGGCCCGCGCGCGCCACGAAAATGTCGAAGCCCGGTCCCGGCGTGAACTGCAGGGTGCACTCGCAGTGGGTATCCAGGGCGTAGGTGCCGGTGCCGCCGGGCTGGGAGCGGGCTGATCAGTTGATCATTCAAGAGCTTGCAGCTACAATTAACAGATTAAGTATATCGTTAATTTATGCTGAGCCTCCCTGAAGCCACCCGAATCCTGCGTGCTGCCGGTGAGTCGACCCGCCTGCGGCTGCTCGCGTTGTGCGCCTTGCGCGAATGGAGCGTGACGGAACTGGCCGCCGCGATCGGCCAGAGCGAGCCGCGCGTATCGCGCCACCTCAAGGTGCTGTGCGACGCGGGCCTCTTGCGTCGCGCCCGGCGCGGGCAGTGGGTGTGCTATGCGGCTGCAGGCGAGGGCGATGCGGCCTGGCTCGCCGGTACGCTGCTCTCGCGCATCGACGCGGCCGACGCCGTGCGGAGGCGCGACGCGCAGCGCGCGGCGGCGAGCGCGCGCGAACTGCGACCCGCCTCGCCACGCAGCTCTCGCCTCGGTCGCGCGCTCTCGGCGTTCATCCGCGACGGCGCGCCGGCCGATCGCGCGGCGAGATTGCTGCTCGTCGAACCGACGCATCTCGAACTCGCGGACGCCGCGGCGGCCACGGCCCGGCGTGTCACGATCGTTGCCGCGCGCACCGAAGTGCGCGAAGCCCTGCGGGACCATTGCGAGCGCCACGGGATCGACAGCGAACTCGCGACGAACGTCGGCGCAGCGCGCGTCGGCGCGGCGCTCACCTGGGACGCCGCGATCGTCGATGCCTGCGGGGCGCGCGATGGCGCGGCCGTCGAGTCCACATTGCGCGACCTCCACGCCCGCCTCGTGCCCGCGGCGCGGGTGTGGCTCGTGATTCCCTACGAATTCCTCGAGAGCGCGCGCGGCAATGTGGTCGCGCACCCGATCACGGAGTTGCGCCGCCGCCTCGCAGCGGCGGGCTACGACACCGAAAGACTGAAACCGATCGACGAGGAGACCCACGTGCTCGTCGCCTTTGCCCGTCGGCGCGCGGCGGCCGGGAGCGCCGCTGCCGAGAGCGCCGCATGACACCCGAGGCTGCATGACGACCGAGACCCGACCCCGCGATATCGCCGTATCGTTCGAGTTCTTCCCGCCCGGCGATGCCGCGATGGAAGAGACCCTGTGGCGTTCCGTGCAGCGCCTCGCGCCGCTCGCGCCACGTTTCGTGTCCGTGACGTACGGCGCCGACGGCTCGACGCGCAGCCGCACGCACAACATCGTCACACGCGTGCAACGCGAGACGCCGCTCACGGGTGCGCCGCACCTCACCTGCGTCGGCGCGCCGCGCGAGGAGATCCTCGGGATCGCACGCGCTTACTGGGCACAGGGTATCCGGCACATCGTCGCGCTGCGCGGCGATCCGCCGCAGGGCGCGGCGCGCTATGAGCCGCATCCCGCCGGCTTCGCATTTGCCGCCGACCTGGTCGCGGGGTTGAAGGCCATCGCCGACTTCGACATCTCGGTCGCGGCTTATCCGGAAGTGCATCCCGAGGCGAGCTCGGCCAGGGCCGATCTCGACAACCTGCGGCGCAAGATCGACGCCGGCGCGCATCGCGCGATCACGCAGTTCTTCTACGACACCGACGCGTTCCTGCGCTTTCGCGACCGCTGCGCCGCGGCCGGCATCGGCGCGCCGATCGTGCCGGGGCTGCTGCCGATCACGCGCTTCCCGCAGGTGCTGCGCTTCGCCGAGCGTTGCGGCGCGACGATTCCGGCGCGCCTGCGCGAGCGCTTCGCGGGGCTCGACGACGATGCGGAAACGCGCAAGCTGATCGCCGCGAGTGTCGCGATCGAGCAGGTGGAGCGGCTGCGGGCGCAGGGTGTCGCGGACTTTCACTTCTACACACTGAATCGCGCGGAACTCACCTACGCGATCTGCCATGCGCTCGGCGTGCGGCCGCTCGCGGCCCAGGGTGCGGCGCAGCTCGCGCCCCGCACCGCGGCGCCTGCCGGGGTGGCCTCGTGAGCGGCGCTTGCGCGGATGCGCACGGCCACGCGGGCCACGCGCACGGCCCGCCGGCGCGCGGGCCCGACACGAGCCGCGCGTCGGTGCAGGCCGCGGCGACGCCGTTCGCCGTGGAGCCCGTCGACGAGGCCGCGCGCGCCGATCGCATCCGCAAGCTGAAGGAGTTGCTCGCGACACGCATCGTGTTCCTCGACGGTGCGATGGGCACGATGATCCAGCGCAGGAAGCCCGACGAGGCGACCTATCGCGGCGCGCGTTTCGCCGATTTCGGCCGCGAGCTGCGCGGCAACAACGAGGTGCTGTCGCTGACGCAGCCCGGGATGATCGCGGCGATCCACCGCGAGTACCTCGAGGCGGGCGCCGACATCATCGAGACCAACACCTTCAGCGCGAATGCCGTCTCGCAGGCCGACTACGGGCTCGCGGCGCTCGTGCCGGAGCTGAACTACGCGTCGGCGCGCCTCGCGCGGCGCGTCGCCGACGAAGTCGCGGCGGCGAGCGGCGAGCCACGCTTCGTCGCGGGCGCGATCGGCCCGACGACGCGCACGGCGTCGCTGTCGCCGGACGTCAACGACCCGGGCTTTCGCAATGTCACGTTCGACGATCTCGCCGCGACCTACGGTGATGCGGCGCGCGCGCTCGTGCTCGGCGGCGCCGATCTGCTGCTGGTCGAGACGGTCATCGATACGCTGAACGCGAAGGCGGCACTCTTCGGTGCGCGCCGCACGCTCGACGAACTCGGGCTCGACCTGCCGATCATCGTCTCGGGCACCATCACGGATGCCTCGGGGCGCACGCTCTCGGGCCAGACCGGCGAGGCGTTCTGGAATTCGGTGCGCCATGCGGCGCCGCTCGCGATCGGCCTCAATTGCGCGCTCGGTGCGCGCCAGCTGCGGCCCTATGTCGAGGAGCTGTCGCGGGTCGCCGATACGTATGTGTGCGTCTATCCGAACGCGGGCCTGCCGAATGCCTTCGGCGAGTACGATGAACGGCCGGAGGAGACCGCGGCGATCGTGCACGAGTTCGCGACGTCGGGTTTCGTCAACATCCTCGGCGGCTGCTGCGGCACGACCCCGGAGCACATCCGCCTGATCCGCGCCGCGTCCGCGGCCGTGCCACGGCGCGCGGTGCCGGTTCGCCCGGTGCAATGCCGGCTCGCGGGGCTCGAGCCGCTCGCGATCGACGACACGAGCCTCTTCGTCAATGTCGGCGAGCGCACCAACGTCACGGGCAGCGCGAAGTTCCGCAAGCTGATCGAGGCGGGCGACTATGCCGCCGCGGTGGAGATCGCACGCCAGCAGGTCGTGAACGGCGCGCAGATCATCGACATCAACATGGACGAGGGCATGCTCGACTCGCAGGCGGCGATGGTGCGCTTCCTGAACCTGATCGGCGCCGAGCCCGACATCGCGCGCGTGCCGGTGATGCTCGATTCGTCCAAGTGGACCGTGATCGAGGCCGGCCTCAAGTGCCTGCAGGGCAAGGGCATCGTCAATTCCATCAGTCTGAAGGAAGGCGAGCGGCCGTTCCTCGAGCAGGCACGTGCCGTGCGGCGCTATGGGGCGGCGGTCGTCGTGATGGCATTCGACGAGCAGGGGCAGGCCGACAGCGTGGAACGCAAGGCCGCGATCTGTGAACGCTGCTACCGGCTCCTGACGCAGGAGGTCGGCTTCCCGCCCGAGGACATCATCTTCGATCCGAACATCTTCGCGATCGCGACGGGCATCGAGGAACACAACGGCTACGGCCTCGCGTTCATCGAGGCGACGCGCGAGATCAAGCGCCGGCTGCCGCATGCGATGGTGTCGGGCGGAGTCAGCAACGTGTCGTTCTCGTTCCGCGGCAACGAACCGGTGCGCGAGGCGATGCACTCGGTGTTCCTCTATCACGCGATCCGGGCCGGCATGGACATGGGTATCGTGAACGCGGGCCAGCTCGCGATCTACGAGGACATCGAGCCGGCCTTGCGCGAGGCCTGCGAGGACGTGGTGCTGAATCGGCGTGCCGATGCCACCGAGCGCCTGCTCGAACTCGCGCAGCGCTTCAAGGGAGGCAGGACCGAGCGGCGGGAGGCCGATCTCGCCTGGCGCCAGTGGCCGGTCGCCAAGCGCCTCGAGCACGCGCTGGTCAAGGGGATCGACGATTTCGTCGTCGAGGACACCGAAGCGGCGCGCCTCGCGACCGATCGCCCGATCAGCGTGATCGAGGGCCCGCTGATGGACGGCATGAACGTCGTCGGCGACCTGTTCGGTGACGGCAAGATGTTCCTGCCGCAGGTGGTCAAGAGCGCGCGCGTGATGAAGAAGGCCGTCGCGCACCTCATTCCGTTCATCGAGAACGAAAAGGAGGGCGGCGTACGCTCGAACGGCAAGATCGTGCTCGCGACGGTGAAGGGCGACGTGCACGACATCGGCAAGAACATCGTCGGCGTCGTGCTCCAGTGCAACAATTTCGAGGTCGTCGACCTCGGCGTGATGGTGCCGTGCGAGCAGATTCTCGAGACGGCGCGCCGCGAAGGCGCCGACCTGATCGGCGTGTCGGGCCTCATCACGCCCTCGCTCGACGAGATGGTGCACGTCGCGCACGAGATGAAGCGCCAGGGCATGAACCTGCCGCTGCTGATCGGCGGCGCGACGACTTCCCCGGCGCACACCTCGGTGAAGATCGCACCGCAGTATCCCGAGGCGGTGGTCTACGTGAAGGACGCGTCGCGCTCGGTGAGCGTGTGCCAGTCGCTGATCAACCCGGACCTGCGCGGGCCCTTCCTCGAGAAAAACGCCGTCGAGCACGATCGGCGTCGCGAGCAGCACGCGGGCAAGCGCGTCAAGCTGCCGGACGTGACGATCGAGGCGGCGCGCGCCAACCGCCACGCGATCGACTGGCGCGACGAACGCCCGGTGCGCCCGGCGGCGCTCGGCGTGCGCGAGTTCCGCGACTACCCGCTCACGGAATTGCTGCCGTTCATCGACTGGATGCCGTTTTTCAATGCGTGGGAGTTCGCCGGCAAGTTTCCGGACATCCTGACCGATCCGGTGGTCGGCGAGGCCGCGAGCAATCTTTATGGCGATGCGCGGCGGATGCTGAAGAAGATCGTCGAGGAGCGCTGGCTCACGGCGAGCGCCGTGATCGGCTTCTGGCCCGCGAACGCCGCCGGTGACGACATCGAGGTCTACGGCGACGAGGCGCGCACGCAGGTGATCGCGACGCTGTCGCACCTGCGCCAGCAGAAGCGCAAGCCCGACGGGCAGGCCCATTCGTGCCTCGCCGACTACATCGCGCCGAAGGAGAGCGGGGTACGCGATTTTCTCGGCGGCTTTGCCGTGACGGCGGGCCTCGGCATCGAGCCTCACATCGAGCGCTTCCGTGCCGCGCACGACGACTACTCGGTGATCATCCTGAAGGCGCTCGCCGACCGCCTCGCGGAAGCGGCCGCCGAACACTTCCATTGGCGCGTGCGGCGGGAGCTGTGGGGCTACGCGCCGGGCGAGGATCTCACCAACGACGAGCTGATCCGCGAGGCCTACCAGGGCATACGCCCCGCGCCCGGCTACCCGGCCTGCCCCGACCACACGGAGAAGGGGAAGCTGTGGCGCCTGCTCGATGCGGAGCGCCGCGCCGGCATCGTGCTCACCGAATCGTTCGCGATGTATCCGACGGCCGCCGTGAGCGGCTGGTATCTCGCGCATCCGGCCGCGCACTATTTCGCGCTCGGCAAGATCGCGCGCGACCAGGTGGAGGATTACGCGCGGCGCAAGGGGTGGACGCTCGGGGAAGCCGAGCGATGGCTGGCGCCCAATCTGGGCTATACGCCCGCGGGGAATTGAGGGCGAACAGCGAATGGCGAACGGCGAGCAGCCAGAGGGTTTGCATGTCGGGTTCGGGCGCGTGTATAGTTGCAAGATCAATTAAATATTGCAGCGTGGAGGAACTGATATGCGTGCGACGCCGGCGGGCTGGCCCCGCATTTCCGTGTCCGTGTTCTACGAGGATCCCGCCCGCGCGATCGACTGGCTGGTCGCGGCATTCGGCTTCGAGGTGCGGCTCAGGATCGAAGGCGAGGGCGGCGCCATCGTGCATTCCGAGCTCACCTTCGGCGAAGGCCTCATGTTCGTCGGCGGCGCGGGCGCCGCGAACCTGCATCCGGAACGCGCGTTTCCGGCGAGCCCGCGCGCAGTCGGCGAGCGCAACACCCAGGCGATGTGCATCTTCGTCGACGATGTCGATGCGCACTGTACCCACGCGCGAGAGGCCGGCGCGCGCATCGAGATGGAGCCGACGACCAACGATTACGGTGACGACTACTGGACCGACCGCAGCTACCTCGCGGTCGACCCCGAGGGGCATCGCTGGTGGTTCATGCAGCGCCTGAAGGGCGCCGCGCAATGACGCGCGGCGCGGATGTCGACGCGGCATTCGCGGCCCTTGCGGATCCGGCGCGTCGCGCGGTGATCGAGCAACTGCGCGCGGGTCCGGCGCGGGCCGGCGAACTCGCGCGCGCGCTCGCGGTGAGTGCACCGCGCATGAGCCAGCACCTGCGGGTATTGAGGCGAAGCGGGCTCGTCGAGGAAACGGGCATCGACGACGATGCGCGCGTGCGGCTCTACCAGCTGCGTCGCGAACCCTTCGCGGCGCTGCGCAGCTGGAGCGAGGGCATCGAGGCCTTCTGGGCGGAAGAACTCGGGGCCTTCCAGCGCTACGCGGAGCGGCGGGCGCGGAGGCGCGGGTGAGCGACGCCACAACGCCACGGGGCGCCGGCGTGCCACCGGCCACGGTCGCGATGCCCGGCGACCAGGCGCGCGCCAGCGTGATGCTCGCGGTGTCGCAGGCCGACGCGTTCGACATCTTCACGCGCGAAACCGATCTGTGGTGGCGCCGCGGCCTGCGCTTTCGTGCTGGCGGCCGCGCGCCCGGTGCGTTGCATTTCGAACCGGGTGTCGGCGGCCGCCTGTTCGAGGAGTTCGAGGGCACGTCGGGCCCGCAGCTCGTCGAGTTCGGTCGCGTCACGGTGTGGGAGCCGCCGGTGCGGCTCGTCTTCGAATGGCGCAACGTGAATTTCGCGCCCGGCGAGAAGACCGAGGTCGACGTGCGCTTCGAGGAGGCGCCGTCCGGCACGCGCGTGACGGTGACGCATCGTGGCTGGGCGGCGATCCCCGCCGACCACCCGGCACGACACGGCGAGGCGCCGGCCGTGGTCATCCGCCGGCTCGGCCTGTGGTGGGGCGAGCTCCTCAGCGCGCTTCGCGAACACGCGGCACGCCATCGGTAGCGGCGGGCGTCTCGAGATACGACATCTGCCGCAGGATCCAGTCGCGGCGACGCTGTACGTAGGGCGACGGCGCAGTGGCGCGATAGCGGCGCGGATTCGGCAATACCGCGGCGAGCGTCGCGGCTTGCGTGCGCGTGAGGCGCCGCGCGCTCTTGCCCCAGAAGGTCTGTGCGGCGGCCTCGACTCCGTACACGCCGCGACCGAATTCGGCGATATTGAGATAGACCTCGAGGATGCGCTCCTTCGGCCAGAGCGCCTCGATCAGCACGGTGAACCACACCTCGAGCCCCTTGCGCACCCAGGTGCGGCCGGACCAGAGAAAGAGGTTCTTCGCCACCTGCTGGCTGATCGTGCTCGCCCCGCGTACGCGCTTGCTGCGTGCGTTGTGCTCCGCGGCCTTGCGGATCGCCTCGAAGTCGAAGCCCGCATGCTCGGCGAAGAGCTGGTCTTCGGCCGCGACGACCGCGCGTGCGCAGGCGGGCGACATGCGCGAGGCATCGACCCACGTGTAGCGCACGCGGTACTTCCTGTCGCCGTCGAGCCGGGCCTCGATGCGCGACTCGAGCATCATCGCGCTCGTCCACGGATCGACCCAGCGCAGCACGAGTACCGCGAGCGCGGTGACGGCGACAAACGCGAGGCCGGGCAGCAGGATCGCGCGCGCGATGCGCGCACCGATCCCCTTGCGTGCCACGCGGGCGCCTCGTCAGCCGTCGACGCGCCGCGCCGAAAGCACGACCACATCGTCCAGCGGCACGTCGCCGTGGCCCTGTGAACGGCCGGTCTTCACCCTGGCGATCTTGTCGACCGTGTCCATGCCCGCGGTGACGCGGCCGAAGACCGCGTAGCCGTAGTTGCCGGGCGCGTGATCGAGGAATGCATTGTCGACGAGGTTGACGAAGAACTGCGACGTCGCGCTGTGGATGTCGTTGGTGCGCGCCATGGCGAGCGTGCCGCGCAGGTTGCGCAGCCCGTTCTTCGCCTCGTTCTGGATCGGTGCCCGCCCGGCCTTGTGCTCGAGCCCGGCGGTCATGCCGCCGCCCTGGATCATGAAGCCCGGGATCACGCGGTGAAAGAGCGTGCCGTCGAAGAAACCGGCTTCCACATAGGCGAGGAAGTTGGCCGCGGACAGGGGCGCGTCCTTGTCGTTCAGTTCGACGTCGAAATTGCCGAGGGAGGTCTCGAAACGGATCATGGGAGTCCTGCTTGCGAATGGGGCCATTGGGCGCTGGTCACGCGGTCGCGACCGGCGAGATCGGGGGCGCAGCGTACGTGACGAAAGCCGCGCGCGACAAGCATTTCCGCGACCCGTGGCCCCTGGCCGGCGCCGTGTTCGAACACGATCGAACCGCCGGCGACGAGATGGGCCGGTGCGTCCTCGACGAGGGCGCGCAGCGCCGCATAGCCGTCGCCTTCCGGCGTGAGTGCGATGCGGGGCTCGTGCCGCAGCGCCGGATCGTCGAGCGCCGGATCGCCCGCGGCGACATACGGCGGGTTGCTGACGACGAGGTCGAAGCGCCGTCCCGCGAGCGGCTCGAACCAGCGCCCCTCGACGAACTCGATGCGCGTGAGATCGAGCGCCCGCGCGTTGCCGCGGGCGACGGCGAGCGCAGCCGGGGACGCGTCGGTCGCGGTGACGCGCCACCCGGGCCGCTCGTGCGCGATCGCGAGCGCGATGCAGCCGCTGCCGGTGCCGAGGTCGACGACCGTGCGCGCCGCGCCGCGGCCCGGGCCGCGTGCACCCGCGGACGCATCGCCGGGCGTATCGCCGGGCGTATCGCCGAGCGCGAGCGCCTGGGCGACGAGCACTTCGGTTTCGGGGCGCGGCACCAGCACATCCGGGGTCACCGCGATGCGCAGCGACCAGAACTCGCGCTCACCGGTGAGATAAGCCAGCGGTTCGCCGCGTGCGCGCCGCGCGAGCCATGCCTCCGCGCGTGCGAGGTCGGCACCGCCGATCCGGCGTTCGGGATGGGCATGGATCGCGGCGCGACTCGTGCCGAGCGCGGCGACGAGCAGCGCTTCCGCTTCGCGCCGTGCATCTTCGGGGTGTGCGCTCGCGAGCGCCGCGGTCGCGCGAGCGAGGAGCCCGGCGAGTGTCGCAGCCCCGTCTGTTAAAGTCGTGCCCATGACGTCCGCCATTCTGCCATTCGGCCAGCCGCCCGCGATCCGCGACGTGATCGAGGCCAGCCTGCGCCTCTTCGGCCGCTCGGTGCTGCCGTGCCTGCCGCTCGCGACGATCGGCACGCTGCTCGGCCAGTCGCCGTCCGCCTACGACGTCGCGGTGCACGGCAAGGCGATGGCCATCACCGCCGCGTCCCTCGCCGACAAGGATGGCGCGTGGTGGGCCCTCTACGTGCTCGGCACGCTGGCGAGCCTCGTCGTGTGGGCGCTCGTGCTGCTGAAGCAGCAGCGCATCGCGACCGGCGGCAGCGCGCCGGCGCCGCTCGCTGCGACCCTCGCGCGGTTTCCGGCCATCATCGGCTACTGCGCCGCGAGCTTCGCGGTCGTGCTGCTCGTGTCGCTGCCGTTCGGGCTGCTGAGCGCACTGCTGCCGATGTCGAAGGCACTGCGCAGCGCGCTCATCCTGTTGCCGGTCCTGACCGTGAGCGCCGCGGTGAGCCTCGGCTGGCCCGCGTTGATCCTCGGTGGGCGCTCGCCGCTCGAGGCCGTGGCGACGGGGCTCAGGCTGTCGATCGCACACTGGCGCCGACTGGTGCTCGTCATCGTGGCCATTCTCGCCACGCTGATCGTGATGGTGATACTCGCGGGGCTCACGGTCGCGGTGGTTGCGGGACTTGCGGGCCCGGCGGGCGCGGCCGTGCAGGGGAGCCTGTCGGCGGCGATCGTGCTGCTGTCGGCCGCGCTCGCGGTGCTCTACCTCAGCGCGTTCCTGCTCATCGTGTTCGATGACCTGCGGGCCCGCACTCAGGCGTCTTCGGCGAGCAGCGCGGCCTGATGTTCGTGGCGTAGCGGCTCGATCAGTGCATCGAGGTCGCCGTCCATCAGTTCGGCGAGGCGATAGAGCGTCAGGTTGACGCGATGGTCGGTGACGCGCCCCTGCGGGAAATTGTAGGTCCGGATCCGCTCGGAGCGGTCGCCGCTGCCGACCTGGCGTTTGCGGGCCGCCGCCTCGACCGCGTTGCGTTGCTCCGTTTCCGCGGCGAGGAGGCGCGCCGACAGCAGCGCCATCGCCCGCGCACGGTTCTTGTGCTGCGAGCGCTCATCCTGGCATTCGACGACGATGCCGCTCGGCAGATGCGTGATGCGGATCGCCGAATCGGTCTTGTTGACGTGCTGGCCGCCCGCGCCCGACGAGCGATACGTGTCGACGCGCAGGTCCGCGGGATTCACCGTGACGTCGTCTATTTCGTCGAGTTCAGGCAGCACGGCCACGGTGCACGCGGAGGTGTGGATGCGACCCTGTGCCTCGGTGGCCGGGACGCGCTGCACGCGATGCGTGCCCGCCTCGAAGCGCAGCCACGAGTAGGCGCCCTTGCCGACGATGCGGCAGATCACCTCGCGGTAGCCGCCGTGTTCGCCCGGATTCTGCGAGATCAGCTCGACCGACCAGCCATGGCGCTCGGCATAGCGCGTGTACATGCGCAGCAGGTCGCCGGCGAAGATCGCCGCTTCGTCGCCACCGGTGCCGGCGCGGATTTCGAGGAAGATGTTGCGCTCATCGTGCGGGTCCTTCGGCACGAGCAGTTCGCGCAGCGCGGCCTCGTCGGCGGCGAGCATTCCCTCGAGACGGCGCGCTTCCTCCTCACCGAGATCGCGCACACCGGCGTCGGCGTCGCCGGCCAGTTCGCGCACGGCCGCGAGCTCGCGCTCGAGCGCGAGGTACGCCCGGTAGCGCGTCGCGAGCGGCTCGAGTCGCGCATACTCCATCGACAGTTCCCGGAACTCACGCGAACGCCCGGCGGTGTCGGGGTCGGCGAGCAGCCGGCCGACCTCTTCGGTGCGGTCGAGCGAGCGATCGAGGCGCTGGCGTATGGAGTCTTTCATGCGGGTGCGGAATTCTCCGGGATCACGGCGCCTTCCGCTATAGTCGCGCCCATGCGATGGATTCCCGCCGCGGCCGCGCTCTCGCTGGCCGCCTGTGCCACTTCCCCCGGGGCGCCCTCCGCGATCGATGCCGGTGCCGCGACACTCGTCGCCGAAACGGCGCTGGAGCGCGGCGACTGTCGCACGGCGAGCGAGGAGTATGCGCGGGCGGCGGGCGCGCGCGCGGCGCCCGTCGCGACGATCGAGCGCGCGCTCGCAGTGGCGCTCGACTGCCAGCAGTTCGATATCGCCGGCCGCATCGCGACTGTCCTGCGCGAGCGAGAGCCGGCGAGCGCCGCCGCGGCGCGGCTCGCCGGCGTCGTCGCGCTGCGTGAAGGCCGCAATGCGGCAGGGGCCGGGGCGTTTCGCGATGCGGCACGCCTGTCCGGCGATGCGCCGGACAAGGTACTCGCCGACCTCATCGAGGCGTCGGCGGATGCCGGCAACGATTACGGGACATACCGGGCGCTGCGCGCCGCGGTCGATCCACGGCAACTCGATGGGCCGGGCCTCGTGCGCCTGGGCATGCTCGCCTTCGAAAGTTACGTCTACCGCGATGCGCGCGCTCTCGCCGAGGCGGCGATCGCGCGCGATCCGGAATCGGCCGATGCGCAGCGGCTCCTGTCGCAGGTGCTGGCGGGCAGCGACGACGCGGACGGGGCGCTGCGCGCAGCCGAGGCGGCGCGGCGCGCCGATCCGAAGGGGCAGGTATTCGCGGTCGCGGAAACGCTGATCCAGCTCGACAGGATCGAAGAGGCGCGCATCGAGCTCGAGCGGCTGCTGCAGGACGACGACGCGGGTCCACAGGCCGAACGACGACTTGCGCTGCTCGCGTTCCGTGAAGGCGACATCGCGGAGGCGGCCGGGCGCTTCAGTACGCGCCTGCGCACGGGCGATGATCCGGCCGAGGCACTCTATTACCTCGGCGCGCTCGCCGAACGTCATGGTGACAAGCAGGCCGCGCTCGGCATGTACAAGCGCCTCGTCGAGGCGGGCGCGGGCATGATCGCGCGGCAGCGGGCGGCGGCGGTGCTGATGCGGCTCGGCAACCGCGAGGACGCGTTCGCCATGCTCGACGAGGAAGGGGCCGACAAGCCGCAGGCCGCGGTGGAAATCGCGATCACCAAGGCGGCACTGCTGCGCGACGCCGATGCGGCGTCCGATGCGCTGCCGATCCTCGATGCGGCGCTCGGGCAATTCCCCGGCCATCCCGACCTCGCCTATCAGCGTGCGCTCACGCTCGACTCCGCGGGGCGCGAGTCCGAGGCGCTCGCGGGCTTCGAGGCGTTGTATCGCGCGCGACCCGAAGATCCCGCCCTGATGAACGCGCTCGGATACACGCTCGCGGACCACGGCAAGGACCTTGCGCGCGCGCATCGACTGATCGACGCGGCGCTCGCGCTGACGCCGGACAATCCGGCGATCCTCGACAGCCAGGGCTGGGTGCGCTTCCGCCGCGGTGAGGCGCAGCAGGCGCTCGTGCCGCTCGCCCGCGCGTATCGACTCTCGCGCGACACGGAGATTGCCGCGCATTGGGGCGAAGTACTGTGGTCGCTCGGCCGCGAGGGCGAGGCGCGGGCCGTCTGGGCGCGCGCGGTCGCGCGCGACCCCGAATCGCACCGGCTGCGCACCACGATCAGGCGCTTCGTCCCGGCTGCTCCGCCGTGATCCGCCTCACAGGTGCCGCGCTCGCGGCCCTGCTGCTGGCGGCCTGCGCGGGTGCGCCGGTGCGCGAACGCGCACCGGCGCCCTGGCCCGAGCGCCGGGCGGCGCTGCAGGCTGACGACGCTTTCGCACTGGCCGGGCGCGTGGCGATCCGCGCGGACGACACCGGGCTCAATGCGTCACTGCGATGGCGACAGGAAGGCGCGGTGTCGTACGTGACGCTCGACGGGCCGTTCGGCGTCGGGGGCGCGCAGGTCGAACTGCGTGGCGATGAATTCGAGCTGCGCACCTCGCGCGGCGATCACCTCGTGGGCGAGGCGGCGCGCGCGGAGCTCGAGCGCCGCCTCGGTTTCCCGTTGCCGCTGGCCGCGCTGCGTTACTGGGTGCGCGGCGTGCCCGAGCCGCACGTCGGCGCCGATGAAGTCGTCGACGTGCCGCACCAGCGGCTCGCGAGCCTCGTGCAGGACGGCTGGGAGATCCGCTACACGGAGTACCTCGCGGGCGCCGCGGGCAGCCTGCCGCGCCGTCTGTCGGCCGAGCGCGGCGGCACGCGCGTGCGGCTCGTGATCGATCGCTGGACCCGATGAACACCGCGGCGCGCTGGCCGGCGCCGGCCAAGTTGAATCTTTTCCTGCACATCGTTGGCCGCCGCGCCGACGGCTACCACAGGCTCCAGACCGCGTTCCGGTTGCTCGACTTCGGCGACGAGATCGACATCGAACCGACCGGTGACGGCGAGGTCGTGCGGCTCGCGGGACCGGAGGGCGTGGCGTCCGCTGACGATCTGGCAGTGCGCGCCGCGCACGCGCTCAAGGCCGCGAGCGGCTCGGACCGGGGCGCGCGCCTGCACGTGCGCAAGCGGATTCCCCTGGGGGGCGGCCTCGGCGGAGGCAGCTCGGATGCCGCGACCGTGCTGGTCGCGCTGAACGAGCTGTGGGGAATCGGCTACGACCTGTCGCGGTTGTCGTCGGTCGGCGCCCGGCTGGGTGCGGATGTGCCGGTGTTTGTCCGGGGCGAATCGGCCTGGGCGGAGGGGGTCGGCGAGCAATTGTCGCCTCTCGAACTGCCGGAGCGCTGGTACGTGGTGATTCACCCCGGGGTCGCCGTGGCCACGCGCGACGTGTTCGAGGCCCCTGAGTTGCCGCGAAATTCGCCCCTCGTCACGGTTCGCGATTTCATGCGCGGAGAGACCCGCAACGACTGCGAGCCCGTGGTGCGCGCCCGGTATCCGGCGGTAGCGGAAGCGCTCGAGTGGCTCGGCCGGTTCGGGGCGGCGCGCCTCACCGGAACCGGATCCTGTGTGTTCGCGGCGTTCGAGAGCGCGGCGGCCGCCGAGCGGGTGGCCGCACGAACGCCCGAAGCATGGCGCAGTATCGTCGCGCGCGGGGTGCAGCGGTCCCCACTGCACGCGCGACTGGCCGAGTGGCAGCGCTTCCACCGGGACGTCGCCCCGAGATGAGGCAGCGGGCCCCGATCCGGCCACTCGAGGGGGCTCCCTTTCACATCCTGTCGCGTGGCGCCGCGGTCGTCATGTTGCTGATGCTGGTCGCCGCAGGCCGGGCCGCGGAGACGCCGGCCGGCGGCACGCCTGCACTGCGCTGGTTCGACAGTGCAGGACTCACTCCTCCTGCGCGCGCTCTGCTGGACGCCATGGGCAGCGCACGCGAGTGGGGACTCGATCCACGTGACTACGACGCCGCGCAGATCCTGTCCGACTCCCGCGCGCTCGATGCGTCACGACACAGGGTGAAGATCGACGCCGCGCTCTCCGCGGCGGCGCTCAGGTTCGTCTCGCACCTTCATTCCGGGCGTATCGATCCGCGGTCGGTGGGGTTCGATATGCCCGCGCGGGGCCGGGAGTTCGACCCCGAGGCAGTGCTCGCGAGGCTGGCGGCGACCGGGGACACACGGGCGGTGCTGGCATCCGTCGAGCCGCCCTTTCGTCATTACGCGTTGCTCAAGGCGCAACTCGGAAGATATCGCGCGCTCGCCGCGCAGCCCGGGCGCACGCCCTTGCCCCCGATCGGCGCGCATTCGATCGCGGCGGGGGAATCCTATGCGGGCGCGCCCGCGCTGCGCTCATGGCTCGTCGTGTTGGGCGACCTGCCGGTCGCGCAGCGGGCGAACGATGCCGATCACTCGCTCGACCCGCATCTGGTCGAGGCGCTCAGGCGGTTCCAGTTTCGCCACGGCCTCGCGCAGGACGGGGTGCTCGGCCGCCGGACTTACGCGGCGCTGACGGTTCCGCTGGATTTTCGGGTCCGGCAGATCGGGTTGACGCTCGAGCGCTGGCGCTGGCTGCCGGTATTGAATGCGCCCACGATCATCGTGAACATCCCCCAGTTTCGCCTGTTCGCGTTTGGTTCAGCCGGCGACCAGGAATCGCGGATGCTGACGATGGATGTCATCGTCGGCCAGACCTATCCCCGTACGCGCACGCCGGTCTTCTCGGCCGATCTGAAGTACGTGGAGTTTCGCCCGTACTGGGACGTGCCGTACAGCATCATGTCCCGTGAACAGTTGCCGCGCATTCGCAGCCGTCCGGACTATCTCGTCGCGCAGGACCTCGAAATCGTCGGCCAGGACGGGACCGTGACCCAGCATCCCGACGCACGGCAGATCGCCGATCTGGCGGCGGGGGCAGCGCGACTGCGCCAGCGTCCGGGCCCGCGCAATGCGCTGGGCCTCGTGAAGTTCGCCATGCCCAATGCCTACAACGTGCTGCTCCACGACACGCCCGCCAACGAGTTGTTCCGGACGGCGCGGCGCGCCTTCAGTCACGGCTGCATCCGGGTGAGCGATCCGGCGGCGCTCGCGCAGTTCGTGTTGCGCCAGGCGGGCGGAGAGTGGCCACGCGAGAAGATCGTGGCGGCGATGCAGGGACCCGCGACTGTCCGGGTGGACCTGAAGCAATGGGTGCGCGTGCTCATCGTGTACGGCACGGCCGTCGCCACCGAGCAGGGATCGATCTATTTCTTCGACGACATCTACGGCAACGATGCGCGACTCACGCGGTTGCTCGGATTGCAGTGAGTCCGCCTCACCAGGAACGTACCCGCCCGGTGTCGACGTGCACGAAATCGGACGCCGCGTAATAGCCGACCCCGCCGCGCTTCAGCGACAGCGCGTGATCGCGCAGCCGGGCGGTCGAAAAGCCACTCAGGCGGACGTCGATCGCCTTGCCCTCCATGTGCAGGCTGCGCGTCGCGACGCCCTGTGACTTGCGCTGCAGCTTCCGGTTCGTGGCGGGCGAGCGGAATCCGGAGATCACCTCGAATGCCGCGTCCCTGTCGGCGAGTACCTGCAATGCGAACAGCACGTCGAGCAGCGCGGGATCGATCGCATGGGTTTCCTGGGTGCGAAAGTCGCGCAGGAAATGATTGACCCGGTCGAGGCACGCACTGTCGTAGCAGCCGCCTCGCACGTAGGGCGCGACGAGTCTTTCCCCGGTGTGGGTATGGACGAGCGTCAGGCTGCGATGTTCGAGGCTGCGCGCCAGCGCGGCGGGCGCCGCGAAGGCCGCGACCACGACCGCGGAGCATCGCAGGATGTGACGCCTGGAAACCGGTAGATCGGTGCGCGAATCGTGGCTGTCCGCCATGGGGCCCTCGTCGTTCGCTGCCGATCTTATCCCATCCGCGGCCGGGTACACTGCGACGGGCGTATGAAAGCCATGTGCCTGTTTCGAGGGGGCGAGGCGCTCGCGGCAGTCGAGCGGCCGATGCCGCAGCCCGACGATCGGCAGGTCCTGCTGGAGGTCCTGGCCTGCGGCGTGTGTCGCACGGATCTGCACCTGGTCGACGGGGAGTTGCCACATATAACCCTGCCGATCATTCCCGGGCACGAGATCGTCGGGCGTGTCGTGCAATGCGGCCGGGATGTCGCCGGCATCGCGGTGGGCGATCGCGTGGGTGTGCCGTGGCTCGGCGGCACGTGCGGCGCCTGCGAATACTGCACACAGGGCCGGGAAAACCTCTGCGAGCGGGCGCGCTTCACCGGGTACTCGCTCGACGGCGGCTACGCGCAGTTCGTCGTGGCCGACGCGCGCTACTGCCTGCCGATTCCCGAACACTATTCGAGCGTCCACGCCGCCCCGCTCCTGTGCGCCGGGCTCATCGGCTATCGGGCGCTGCGCGCCGCCGCCAACGCGGTGAATGTGGGGCTCTACGGGTTCGGCGCGGCGGCGCATCTCATCGCGCAGGTCTGTCGCGCGGAGGGGCGGCGCGTGTTCGCATTGACGCGCCCGGGCGATGGCGCCGGGCAGGATTTCGCGAGGCGGCTCGGTGCCACCTGGGCGGGAGGATCCGACGAGACGCCACCCGAACGGCTGGACGCAGCGATCCTGTTCGCCCCCGTGGGAGCGCTCGTTCCCGCCGCGCTCGCCGCGGTCCGCAAGGGCGGCACGGTGGTGTGCGCTGGGATCCACATGAGCGACATCCCGTCGTTTCCCTACGAGCTGCTGTGGGGTGAGCGCTCGATCCGCTCGGTCGCGAACCTGACCCGTGCGGACGGCCGGGAGTTCATGAAGCTCGCCGCCGAAGTGAAGCTCGAAGTCGACGCCGAGGTGTTCGCGCTCGAAGAGGCGAACGAGGCGCTGGATCGACTGCGGGATGGCCGGATCGAGGGTGCCGCGGTACTCGACGTCGCGGGGCGCCCGGGGCGCTGACACGGCGCGGACCATGGGGTGGCGGGGATCGTGTATGATCCGCCGCCCTTTTGCGCCTGGCGGGGGCCCCGGATTCCGCCGGCGCAGGTTAGGTAACTTACTGAATTTGCTTATATAATGCGCGGATTGGGGCGTCGCCAAGTGGTAAGGCAGCGGGTTTTGATCCCGCCATTCGGAGGTTCGAATCCTTCCGCCCCAGCCAGACGAGCGAGGTCGTGAGTGTCGGATTCGGCGTCGATGGCGTTGTTCGCGGGTAACGCGAACCCACAACTCGCGCAGGACATCGCGCGGCACCTGAAGCAGCCGCTCGGGCGCGCGTATGTCGGGCGCTTCAGCGACGGCGAGGTGAACGTCGAGCTGATCGAGAACGTGCGCGGCCGGGACGTGTTCCTGCTGCAGCCGACCTGCGCGCCCGTGAACGACAGCCTGATGGAGCTGCTCGTGATGGCCGATGCGTGCAGGCGCGCATCGGCGGCGCGAGTCACGGCGGTAGTGCCGTACTTCGGCTACGCGCGGCAGGATCGCAGGCCGCGCGCGACGCGCGCCGCGATCACCGCGAAGCTGGTCGCGAACATGATTTCGGGCGCCGGTGTCGATCGACTGCTCACGATCGACCTGCACGCCGACCAGATCCAGGGGTTTTTCGACATCCCCGTGGACAACGTATACGGTTCGCCGGTCCTGCTCGGCGATGCGTGGAAGCAGGGCTACGACAACATGATCGTCGTATCCCCGGATGTCGGCGGCGTGGTGCGTGCGCGGGCGCTCGCGAAGCGGCTCGACGACGCGGACCTCGCGATCATCGACAAGCGGCGCCCGCGGCCGAACGAGTCGAAGGTGATGAACATCATCGGCGAGGTCGCGGGCAAGACCTGCGTGCTCGTCGACGACATGGTGGATACCGCGGGCACGCTGTGCCTCGCGGCGCAGGCGCTCAAGGACCAGGGCGCCAAACGCGTGGTGGCGTACATCACGCACGCGGTGCTCTCGGGCAACGCGGTCGAGAAGATTTCCGGGTCGGCGCTCGACGAACTCGTCGTGACCGACACGATTCCGCTGACGGAAGCGGCGCACAAGTGCGGCCGCATCCGCCAGCTGTCGGTGGCGGGGTTGCTCGCGGAGACCATCCGGCGCATACGGGATGAGGAATCCGTCAGCAGCCTCTACATCGATTAGCGGGTTTTGGTGGTGACCCTCTGGTCGCGGAGGTTCGCCGTTGGTGTCAAACGTAAGGAGAAGACCATGCGCATTGGATTCGAGATCCAGGCGGATTCCCGTGACGATCAGGGCAAGGGTGCGAGCCGCCGCCTGCGTCGTCACGGCAAGATTCCGGCCATTGTTTACGGCGGCAAGCTCGCGCCCCGCCAGATCACCCTCGATCATCAGCACATGATGACGATGGTCGACAACCAGAAGCTGTATACGTCGATCATCCGCGTCAAAGTCGGCAGCGACAACGAGGACGCGGTCATCAAGGACGTGCAGATGCACCCCGCGAAGAACGCGATCGTGCATATCGACCTGCAGCGGGTGTTCGAGAACGAGAAGATCCGCATCTACCTGCCGATCGTCTGCCACGGCGCGGCGGCGTCGCCGGGCGTCAAGACCGAGGGTGGCGTCGTCTCGCACCGCATCTCCGACGTGGAAGTCGTGTGCCTGCCGAAGGACCTGCCCGAGGCGCTCGAACTCGACCTGTCGCAGATGAAGCTGAACGATACGAAGTTCCTGAGCGACATCCCGCTGCCGCCGGGCGTCGTGATCCCGCAGTTGCAGCAGGGCCGCAACGTCGCTGTCGTTTCGGTGCACGCGCCGCGTGCGGCCGAGCCGGAGCCGACAGCCGAGGCGGCTGCCGCCGAGGGTGCCGTGGCGGCGGGCGCGGCTGCGACTGCCGCAACGCCTGCGGCGGAGGCCGCCAAGCCCGATGCGGCGGCGTCGGCGAAGAAGGAAGGCGGCGGCAAGAAGTAACGGTCGCGCCGAGGGAGCGAAGGCCGCCGGGGCCCGGCGGCCTTTCGCTTTCTGGCGTGGCCCGTGCGTGGAGACGCGGACATGGCCGATTTTCCGCTCAAGTTGATCGTCGGGCTCGGCAACCCGGGCGACGAATACGCGCGCACGCGCCACAACGCCGGCTTCTGGTTCATCGATGCGCTCGCGGCCCGCCACGGCGGGGCGCTGCGCGCGGATCGGCGGCACCACGGCGACCTGGCGCGCGTGCGCATCGGTGACGCTGACGTGCTGCTCCTGAAACCGATGCAGTACATGAATCGCAGCGCGGGCCCCGTCGGCAGCGTCGCCGATTTCTACAAGATCGAGCCGGGCGCCATTCTCGTCGCGCACGATGAACTCGATCTGCCGGTCGGCACTGTGCGGCTGAAGGAAGGCGGCGGCCACGGCGGGCACAATGGACTGCGCGACCTCATTCCCCGCCTCGGCGAGGGCTTCTGGCGCCTGCGCATCGGCATCGGCCACCCGGGCGAGAAATCCGAAGTGGTCGACTACGTGCTGACACGCGCGCCCGCCGCGGAGGACGAGGCCATCCGGGCCGCGGTGGCCGCGGCAGGCGAGATCGTCCCGCTGCTGCTGGCCGAGGGGCCGCAGAAGGCGATGCATCGACTGCATACGAAGGCCGCGGAATAGCTGCGGCGAGCGGCAGACAGCGAACGGCGAACGGCCAGAGTCTGCCGCCGCGCGCTCGTAGCCGGCGGGACTTTCTGGCTGCCGGCTGTTCGCTGTTCGCCTTCTCGAGGGGATCTGTTCATGCCAATCAAGTGTGGAATCGTCGGTTTGCCCAATGTCGGCAAATCGACACTGTTCAATGCGCTGACGCGCGCGCAGATCGCGGCGGAGAATTATCCGTTCTGCACGATCGATCCGAACGTCGGCGTCGTGCCGGTGCCGGACCCGCGGCTCGATGCACTGGCGGCGATCGCGAAGCCGCAGAAAGTGCTGCCGACGACCGTCGAGTTCGTCGACATCGCGGGCCTCGTCGCGGGCGCCTCGCAAGGCGAGGGACTCGGCAACCAGTTCCTCGCGCACATCCGCGAGGTCGACGCGATCGCGCATGTCGTGCGCTGTTTCGACGACGACGACATCGTGCACGTCGCGGGCAAGGTCGATCCGCTGGCCGACATCGCGACGATCGACACCGAACTCGCGCTCGCCGACCTCGCGAGTGTCGAGAAGGCACTCGACCGCGCCGCCAAGGCCTCGAAGGCGGGCGACAAGGACGCCATCCGCAGGCGCGACCTGCTCGAGCGCGTGAGGCAGCAGCTCGATGCGGCGAAAGCGGTGCGCGCGCTCGGCCTGTCGCCCGACGAATTGCGTGACCTCGGCGACCTGCACCTGCTCACATCGAAGCCCGTGATGTACGTGGCGAACGTCGACGAGCACGGATTCACCGGCAATGCACGCCTCGACGCGCTCGAGAAGCATGCGGCGGGCGAAGGCGCGGTCGTCGTCGCGGTGTGCGCGGCGATCGAAGCCGAGATCGCGCAGCTCGACGACGCGGGGCGCGCCGAGTTCATCGCCGATCTCGGGCTCGACGAGCCGGGGCTCAATCGCGTGATCCGTGCGGCGTACAGGCTGCTCGGGCTCTCGACGTACTTCACGGTGGGCCCGAAGGAAGTGCGCGCGTGGACCGTGCGGCGCGGTTCGACGGCGCCGCAGGCGGCGGGCGTGATCCACACCGATTTCGAGCGCGGCTTCATTCGTGCCGAGGTGATCGGTTACGACGATTTCATCGCCGCGCGCGGCGAGCAGGGTGCGAAAGAGGCCGGCAAGCTGCGGCTCGAGGGCAAGGAGTACATCGTCCGGGAGGGCGATGTGATGCACTTCAGGTTCAACGTCTGAGAGGCAGGTCAGCGGCGGATAGCTGAAGGCTGGTAGCTGATAGCTGATAGCCGGACCGTCATGCTCGTCGGTCGGTGGCGCGGGCCGAGGGCAGCGCGGCGGCGGCGCACAGCGCGATGCCGATACAGGACAGGTTGATCAGCAGGCCGTACCGGCCGCCCGACTGCACGAGCGCGCCGATGAGCGGGCCCGTGGCGAGCCCGAGCTTCGATGCGAATCCGCCGAGTGCCGCGGCTCGCCCGGTCGAGTCGAATGCGGATGCGAGGCCGAGCAGATAGGGAATCACCAGCGACCACGTGACGGCGGTCGCGCAGTTCGCGATGAGGAACAGCGCCCGGTACTGTGAATAGTGCAGCACCCAGATGCCCGCGAGCGTCACGACGAGGGCGACGGCGAGCGGCAGGGCGCGCCCGAAGCGGGTCGCGAAGACGATCACCAGCAACGAGCCACTGGCGCCGACGATGGTCGAGGTGGCCACCGCGGACGAGGTGAACTCGCGATCGAGCCCCGCCTCCTTGCCGAGCTCGAAGATGTACGAGAACAGCCCCATGTTCGACGCCTGGAAGAGGAACAGGGCGGCCAGTGCCAGCATGAACAGGCCCCGGCGGCGACCGGGCGCTGGCGCGGCGTCGTGCGCGGGCGAGCCGCCCTGCGGGGTGGTGCCCGCGGGGCCGGCCGTGCGCACCGGATAGGGCGCGAGGAAAGGCAGCATGCAGAGTGTCGCGATGCTGAATCCGGCGAGCGTCACGAACAGTGCGCCCGTGCCGAACACCGGAACGAGGCGGGGCAGGGTGTAGACCCCGAGGCTGCCGAGTGAAAACTGCAGCAGCAGCAGGACACCGAACACGCGGTCGGGCGAGCGGGTACGCGTGAACACCGCATAGGCGAGCCCGACCAGCATGCCGCCGACGCAGCCGTGCACCGCGCGGATGGCAATCAGGGCCCACGGCGAGGTGATCGTGAGCGACAGCGCATCGATCGCGATCAGCGCGAGCAGCATCGCGACCGACGCAGGCCGCCAGGCGACCTGCGTGACAAAGAACGTGATGGCGAGCGCGCCGACCGCCGCGCCGTATACGTTGGCCGAGCCGACGAGTCCCGCGTCGCGCGCGCTGAAGTGCAGGCCGTCGACGAGGCCCGAGACGAGCGCCGGCATGATGTTGATGTAGAAAATGCCCGCGGTGGCGAGGAACGACAGCAGGAGCGCGGCCACGAGCCCGTCGGGCGCGGCGGTCGGGAAACGGCGCTGCACGCTCATCCGTCCGCGCCCGCGCTTGCGCCCGTGCGCGCGGACGGCGCGCCTTCGCTGCAATAGGGCCGGATGCGATGGGATTCTTCGGCAGCGAGGCGCCACTGGAAGGCGCCGCCGTCGCTCACGTAGTAGTAGACCGTGCCGTTCGGGATCAGCAAGACGGTGATGCCGCCGAAGCCCGCCATGTACGGCACCCACGTGGGCTGCGTACAACCGAGGTACGGGCTCACGTCGTGCGCCCAGAAGCCGTTGGCATAACGGAAATGCGCGTCGATGGCGGTGAGGCCGCGGTCGTCCGGATTGCGCTGCATCGCGCGCGCAAACTGGGCCGGGTCGAAGAGCGGCGTGCCGTCGAGGCGCGGCTCGGGCGAGACGAGCAGGGCGCCCACGCGCGCGATGTCGTCCCGGTGCAGCAACAGTCCATAGCCCGTGAACGGTTGCGCGGCGGGATCGCGTGTGCGCCGCGTCGTCGCGAGCACCGGGCTCGGCGACAGCGGCTCCCACAGCGAGCGCACGAGGACGTCGCGGTAGAAGTCCGCATCCTCGCCCTGCTGGCGTCGCCAGAAGGCGGACAGTGCCGTGCCGAGGATGTAGGTGTCGATCGTGTGATAGACCCAGCGTGTGCCGGGCGGTGCGCGCAATGGAAACTGACGACACGCGAAGCGGATCTTCGCTTCATGGTCTGCCGCGACGAAGAACTGCAGCATCGCGGCCGATTTCTCGTCCTCGTCGTAGACCGGCGAGTCGTAGTGCCCCGTCGCCATGTCGAGCGCATTGCCGAAGGTGACGTCCTGCCATGACCCCGCCCCGCGGCAGGACGGGACGTAGTCTGCAATGCGCTCCGCCAGCAGCCGCGGAAAGCGTCGCGAGAGGTGCATCGTCCCGAGCCCCGCGACGAGGCTCTTCGCGAGCGAGTACGAAGGCATGTCGAGTACATCGCAGAATGGATAGATCCCGTGGCGCGTGTCGCAACCCCCGGTGTAGTGGATGCCGTCGATCACGAAGCCGAAGGCGGTGAGGTCGCCCGCCGCGACTTCGGCGCTGCTCCCGAAGTGCCGGGGGCGCGCGCCGGGGAAGTCGTGGGCGAGCGCGCTGATCGGCCGCGTGGGAAGCCGCGCCGCGACTTCACGTGCGTACTGCCCGACGACCGTGTCGCGTGCCGCAACGGGCCCCGGACGATAGTGCGACGCGACGACGCCCCACAGGTCGACCTTGAGATACGGGCACGTCTCGCTCGCGATCTCGTAGACCGCGTTCGATGCGCGACCGGTGTCGTCGAACAGGAAGGTCAGCACGCCGTTGTGCACGCAGTTGGCATTGCGCTCCATCAGCGCGAACGGCAGGGAGGCACGTGTCATGCCGCCGTCACCGGCCTCGGACCAGAGGCGCCCGGGCTCGAGCACATACTCCCAGAGCGCGTGGCGGCTGCGCTGCGGGCCGCGCGCCACCGGAATGAGCGCATCGCCGCTCGTGACGAACTCGAAATCGAAGGATGGCAGATGCCTCACGCTACCCGGCGTGTCGAGCGTCGTGCGGTAGTCGTCACGCAACACGCGCATGTCGCCACGCTGCGCCGTGCGCGAGAGCACGAGCCGCCCGTTGAAGGCGTGCCGAGGCGGTGCCGCGGTCGCCGGCGGTGCGAACTCGGCCATCGATACCGGTTCTGGAAGTCTCGTTCCGCTCAGCAGCCGTTCGCGCGACAGGGCGCGCGTTGCTTCTGGTGCGCCTGCGGCAGGCGTCGCGGCGCGCGCCGCGCCCGGCGGCGCGGCGACGCAGGCGAGGCTCGCGACCGCGACGATGACGAGCGCCTGCATCACGCATTGCCCGTCGACGACGTGATGCCCGCATCGGCCAGCGCTGCGCGCAGCGGCTCGAGTTCCGCCGCGTAGCGGCGTGCGATGCCCACCGAGCGGGCGTGCAGCGGCTCCCGCACCTGCGCCGCGCTCGCCGTCGCGGTGGCCGCGGGATTGCGATGGAAGTCGAGGCAGGCGGGGTCGAACGGCAAGCCACAATGCGCGAGCAGGGCGCGGGTCGATTCCTCCTGCGATCCGACCAGTGCCTCGTAGTCGAGATCGAGGAAGCGGCCGGGAAGCAGGCGCCGCCAATGCGCCATCAACCGGGAGTAGGCGATGTAGTAGTGCGCCAGGTCGCCGAGGTCGTACGAGAACGGATAGCCCATGCGAAAGAGCGTCTTGTACATCGCGTAGCCGTTGTCGAGCGGGTCGCGTCGCACGTGAACGATGCGCGCCGCCGGCAGTGCCAGCGCAATCAACGCGAGATAGAGGAGATTGAGCGGTGTCTTGTCGACGAAGTACGGCTTCGAGCCGCCGTAGCCCGCGACGCGGCGCAGGTAGTCGCGGCCGAGCGCCGCATGATCGCAACGGGCCGACTGCGCGATGAGCGCGTGCCGGTCCTTCGCAGGTCCCGCGGCGCGCATGACGGCGAGCGGCAGGTCGTTCAGCTCGCCGAAGCTTTCCACATCGGGGTGGGAGGCGAGGATCCGGTCGACGACGGTCGTGCCGCTGCGCGGCAGGCCGACCACGAAGATGGGGCCCGGCGGCGCCGCATGTGATCGGGCCACCTGCGCGAGGAGCGGCCCGTCGAAGGCCGCCCTGATCGCGTCGATGGCGGCGACATCCACCTCGACGCGGTAGCTCAATTGCGCCCGCCTTGCGCGCGCGCCGCGGGCGAGCCAGGTGAATGAGCGCCGCCACTCGCCGAGGTCTTCCAGTTCCTTCGCGAGCGCGTAGCAGATCGCGACTTCAGCGCGCGCACCGACCCGGTGCACCATCGTCTCGAGCGCGGCGACGTGGTTGCGGTCCGGCGTCTGGCGACGCAGCGTCGCGCGGTTGTACCACGCGTCCGCATCGAGCGGCTCGAGGTCGATCACGCGATCGAGATGCCGCTCGGCCTCGTCGAGGCGCCCGACGGCGATCCCGGCAGTCGCGAGATTGTAGAGTGCGTGCGGATCGGACGGGGCGAGCCGTGCGGCCCGTTGCAGACAGCGCCACGCATCGCCGTGCCGCGTGCAATGCGTGTAGCCTTCGGCGACGCGCTGCAGGAGAGCCGGGTCACGACCCGCGACCCGCTCCAGCGCAGCGAGGGCAGCGAGCGCCTCCCGCGTGTCGCCCTTGCGCAGCGCCTGCTCGACCGCGCGCAGGCGGTCGTCGCCTTGCCGCTTCAAGGCGACGCCCGCCCGGGTGCTTTCAGAAGCGCCACGTCACGGTGACACCGACGGTGCGCGGCAGCGACAGGAAGCGCTTCGAGCCGTTGCCGTAGTAGCCCTCCGACGGAAGGGTTCCCATGTAGGCTTCGGTGAAGAGCCCGGTGACACCGGCATCGTCGAAGATGTTCTTGGCCCACAGCGTGGCTTCCCACTGGTCGCTCGCCAGTGTCGTCGAGAGGTTCCACAGCTGGAAGCTGCCGAGCTGCGCACTGTTCGACGAGGTCGTGCTGATCGAGTTTTCGGTCGAGGACTGATAGTAGCCGTTCACGCGGCTCACCCACGAACGGTTGCCGCCGACCGGCACGGTGTAGGCGAGCCCGGCCTGCACCGTGTGCTCGGGTGTGCCGGGCAGCCGGTTGCCCGCCGCCGCGAGCACGAAGCCCGTGGGGCTGAGCGCATCCTCGTCGAGCTTCGCGTCGACATAGGTGTAGCCGAGGTTGATGCCGAGCCGGTCGGTCACGCGGCCGTCGAGCTCGAACTCGATGCCCTTGGTGCTCGCCTTGCCGCCGTTCACCGCGGCGAAGAAGCCCCAGACCGGGGTCGAGGTGTTGATCTGCACGTCCTTCCAGTCGACGAAGAAGAACGCCGTGGAATACCGGAAGCGCTGGCTGGTCCCCTTGATGCCGATCTCGTAATTCGTGACGGAATCCGGTCCGAAGCGCAGGAAGCCCGGATTCTCGGCGAACGTACCGGTGGTCGGGATCGCATTCGAGCCCCCGCGGCGATAGCCCTCGGACACCGTGGCATAGGCGAGGTGATCGGGCGCGAACTTGTACGAGATATTGCCTTTCCACAGCACGCCGTCGTCGCTCGTGTCGAAACCCGAGTTCGTCGGCGGGAAGACACCCGCGTACAGCGGCAGGTCCATGAACGAGCGGTTCGCGAAGTCGTAGTCGTAGTAGCGGAAGCCGCCGGTCACGTTCAGGCGATCGGTGAACTTCCACGTGAGCTCGCCGAAGAGTGCCCGGTCCTCGAAATTTTCCTTCCGGGAATAGTCGAAGTCCTTGTCGCCCGTGACGAGCTGGGGCAGGCCGGTCAGCGTGTCCCACCAGCGCTTGAAGCCGCGCAGGAAACTCTGCTGCGTCTGGCCGAGGTCCTGGTCGCGGTAGAACGCGCCGACCGTCCAGTCGGCGCGGCCTTCGCCGTTCGAGACGAGGCGCAGCTCCTGCACGAACGCGCTGTCGCTGTAGGTGCGCACCGCGGAGGCCATCGGGCGCGGATAGTTGTAATAGAAGGAAAGAAAGCCGGCCTGCGCGTAGAAGCCGGTGTTCTCGCTCACGCTGTCGCCGGTGTGGTCGTAGTACGACGAGCTCGACGTGAGCGTTGCGAAGCCGAAGTCGATGTTCGCCTCGAGCGCGGCGACCTCGACATCGCGGGAAGAGGGTTCGAGCTGGATCGAGCCGTTCTCGTAGCGGCGGTAACGGCGGCCATGGCCGTCGACGCCGCGCGTCTCCTGCCGGCGCCCGCCGATCTCGTCACTCTGCGCGGTGTACGACAGCGTGAGGTCGATCGCGTCGGTCGGGTGCCACGCGAGCGCGGCGCGCCCGTACCAGATCTCGACGGTGTCCGCGTCTTTCTTCACGTAGTACTCGGCGTCGTCGTCCAGCACGCCGCCCGGCGCGACCGGAATGCCGTCGCCATCGAGCCGGTAGAGGTTCACGTAGTCGGTGAGCCCCGGGTAGTCGAGCCGCGAGCCGGTGATGCGCAGCGCCGCCGTTTCGCCGAACGGAATGTTGACGACCCCGTCGATGCCGTAGCCGACATCGCCCGAGCCGTTCACCTTCGAGGCGGTGCCGGAGACGTTACCGCCAAACTGGCCGGGTTGCGGGGCGCGCGCAATGTAGCGCACCGTGCCGCCGAGCGAGCCCGAACCGTAGAGCGTGCCTTGCGGACCGCGCAGCACCTCCACCCGCTCGATATCCTTCAGCAGGAAGTTCGCATAGACCGGCGTCTCGTTGAGATAGGTCGATACCGTCGGCACAGTCGAGAGCTGGTAGTCGCCGTAGGCGGAGCCGTCCGAGTTCACGCCGCGGATCATGATGCCGTTGATGACGCCGGAATTGCGGTAGCCGCGATCGACGATCGCCACGCCGGGTACGGTGCGCATCAGGTCCGCATTGTCGATGATCTGCCGGCCTTCGAGGGTCTGGCCGGTCACCGCCGTGATGTTGTAGGGCACGTCGATCGTCGATTCGGCGCGCCTCGTCGCCGTGACGATGATTTCCTCGAGGGGTGCCGATCCCCCCTGCGCGGCCGCTTCCTGCGCGCGCAGCTGCGTGGCGGGCACGCCTGCCAGCACGGCGGCCACGGCCGCGGCGACCGGCGATCGGCAGGTTCCGGGACCAAATCTGGAAATCGACATGGGCGCTGCTCCCCCTTCTGAGCATTCCGCCCGGCGCGGGGCCGTGGGGCGTGGCGAGCAAACGGGGTCGTGGTAGCGTGGGGTGTTGCGCGGGAGAAGACCGAGTCAGCCCTGGTGCTTTGCGGCCCGTTTCTGAGCATGG
>JBFWQO010000004.1:0-304805 GCA_050249415.1 Steroidobacteraceae bacterium | reverse complement strand
ATGCACTACGACTTGGGGTTCTTCGATCACGAGAGCTCGCGCTTTGAGTGCGCCGAGAACCCGTTCGCTGCTAAGGTGTTACCTATGTCCTCGGAATAATCCGTTACCCATGTGAACGGAATGGACACGAATGCGTTGGTAGCGGGGGCAGGATTTGAACCTGCGACCTTCGGGTTATGAGCCCGACGAGCTGCCAGACTGCTCCACCCCGCACCAGTAGGGGCGCGCATCTTAGCGGGGCCCGGCCGCCAACACAACTCGCGCGTGGCGGCGGGCCGGCGCCTCAGGCGAGCGCGTACAGGCAGTTGACGAACGAGCGCACGGCGCCGTCGAGGCCCGCGAGCTTCGGGTTCGACGATTCGATCAGGTAGTACTCGTCCGGGGCGTGCGCATGCTGGCCGTGGCCCAGGCCGAAATGGGCCGCCGGCAGCGACAGCGGCTTGCCGGTAAACACGAAACCGGGCCAGGAGCCGCCGCGACGCGGCCAGAAGATCGGGTCGCTGCCTTCCGACTGGTAGACACGCATCATCGTCCTGATGAGCGCGGCATCGGCGGGCGTGGTCGTCGGGTCGTAGCCGCCGCTCACGTTCACTTCGAGATCGCCGTAGCCGCGCTTCGCGAGATACGCCTTCAGTTTCGCGACGGCGCCGTCGCGCGTCATGTCGGGCACGAGGCGGAAATCGAGCTTTGCGGTCGCGCGGTGGGGAAGGATGGTCTTGCCGCCCTCGCCCGTGTAGCCGCCGACGAGCCCTTCGATGTTCACCGTGGGCCGCGCGCACAGATCCTCGAGCGACTGTCGCCAGTCGGCATTGCGCGCCCAATGCGTGACACCCATCGACTTCTTCGCGCTCGCCTCGCTCATGCGCGCCGCCGCGACATCCAGCATCTTCTCCTCGGCGGCCGACAGCGGCCTGACGTCGTCCCACCAGCCGTCGATCGCCGGATCGCCCTTGTCGTCGATCAGCGTACCGAGCGCCTGCACGAGGTGGAACGCGGGACTGTCGAGGCGGGCGCGATTGCTCGAGTGCACGTCCCGCGAGGGGCCGCGGCTCCACTTCTCGCCGCTCGCGACGAGCTCGAGCTCGATCACGCCCTTCGCGCCGAGCGACACCTGCACGGTGCCGTCGAGCGACTGCGCGGCCTCGGGCATGAAGATGCCGACACACTGTTCGAGGGCGGCGCGCACCTGCGGCGCGAGCACGGCATCGGGGAAATGCGGCGAGCCGATCTCCTCCTCGCTCTCGGCGATCAGCACGAGATTGACCGGCAGCTTGCGGCCCGCCGCACGGATCGCGTGCAGGGCCGACAGGAACGACGCCTGCGGTCCCTTCTGGTTCACGGCGCCACGGCCCATGACCGCCTTGCCGAGACCCGGCAGGTCGACCAGTCGCGCTTCCCAGGGCGGCGAGGACCATTCGGCGGGATCGACCTGCTTGACGTCGTACATGAAGTACACGCCGAGCGTGCGTTGCGCGCCTGCGTCGAGGGTCGCGAACACCGACGGAAAGCCGCGCGTCGGCACGCGCTCGACATGCTGGAACCCCGCGTCGCGCGCGAGCTGCATCATGTATCGGCAGCCCTCTTCCATGCCGCGATTCTCCGCGGCGATCGTGATCTGCCGGATCCAGTCCTGCACCCGCACGACCGCGGCGTCGTGGCCCTTGCCGATCTGCGCGTAGACATCGTCGAGGCGCTGCGCGCCGAGTGCGGCCGGCGCCGCGGCGAGCAGCGCGCCTGCACCGAGCGCACCATGAACGAACTCGCGCCTGTCGATGCCATTCATGAGTCGGCCCTCCACGAATTCACGCTATTTCAACACAGATTCAAGAAACTTGATCGCCGCCTCGACATACCGGACATCGTTCTCGACCGACCAGCCACTGTGGCCTTCGCCCGCCACCTCGATCAGCTGCACGGGTTTGCCGAGCTTCTCGAGCGCCGCTTTCATGAGTCGTGACTGCTCTATCGGTACCGTGGCATCGTCGACACCGTGTACCAGCAGTACGGGGACCTTGATCTCCGCGGCACGAAGGCGCGGCGAGGCCGCCTTGACACTCGCCGAATCCTTCTTCCGGTCGCCGATGAGTTTGACCCAATAACGATACGATTCCGAATCGGCGCCGTCTTCCCGTTTCCAGTCCAGGAATTCCCCGAGATCGCTCACGCCCGCGAGCGAAATCGCCGCCCTGAACAGATCCGGGGTCGAGACGACACCGGCCAGTGCGGCGTAGCCACCGTAGCTCGCGCCGGAAATCGCGATCCGCCGTGGATCGATCAGGCCTCGCCGCACGACGTCGTCCACTGCGTCGGTCAGGTCGTCCTGCATACGCAGCGACCACTGCCGATAGCCAGCCTCGGCAAACGCCTTGCCGTAGCCGCCCGAGCCACGGAAGTTCGTCTGCAACACGGCCCAACCCTGCGCCGCGAAGGCCTGCACGATCCTGTCGTAGCCGAGGTGGTCACGGGCTTCGGGCCCGCCATGGGGCATCACGACGAGCGGCAGCGGGGGCTTCGCGCCGCGCAGGCGAGTCAGGTACGAACCGAGGACGAGACCATCCCGCGTGGTGGTCCGGATGACCTCGGTCGTGGCGAGCCGTTCCGGTTCGATACCGGGCCACGAAGCACGCAGGAATTGCAGGTTCTTGCGCACCGTATCGTACAGGTAGTAGTCGACCGGCATCGTGGAGCCATCGACCCTGAGCAGGACCCGTGACGCATTCCGGTCGAGACCTGCGATCCGCACGTTCGCCACATCGCCAAAATACCGGTTCACGCCGTCGATATGCCGCTGCAGCGTCTTGTCGTCGAGCAGGTAGTGCAGACGATCGTCGTAGTACCAGGCACCGTAGTAGCGCCCGCGCACCTTCAACACTCCCTGCAGGTCGAAGTCCGCATGGCTCGCAATGCGCTCTCCGTAGGTCTTGCGTGCAAGATCGAACTGGTAAACGGACGCCTTGTCCTCGCCGCTGTGATGCGACAGGACATAGATCTCGCCCGGCAATGACCCGTCCGCAACGTACTCCCACTCGGGCGCCCCGTCCCGCCTCGCATAGCGCGTCAGCTGCTCCCAACTGTCGTCGGGCGTCGCCCGGCCGTAAACCGTGATGACTGACCCGCGATAGTTCGTGTCGAAGCGCAGGACTGCCTGCCCCTTCTGTACACCCCAGGCGATGGTGCCCGATCTTCCCTTGGCGATCGGCGTCGCCGCGCCGGTGAAGATATTCACGGAATACAGCTGGTTGACTCCGCCAACCCACGCAGGAATGGCCACCCGGCCCTCTTCGGCCTCCGAGAAGTCGAGGATCTGGCCAAGGTCGTACGTTCGTCGCAGGATCGAATCGGAACCCGCGAAGAGCGCCGTGAAACCGGTGCCGTCGGCATTGATCGCGTAGATGCGCCGCGTGGGGAACCCCGTCGGGTTGATCAGGACAGACATCAACAAGCGGCGGTCGGTGGCCCAGGCCACCCATTCGACGATCGTGCGCTCGGCGCCCGGCAATGCAATCCGTCGCTTGCCCTCGATCTCGCCGGCACCGGTCAGGGAAATGATCGCTACTTCGTCGCTCGTCGTCGTGCTGGTTGCGGTAGCGATCGCAATGCGCTGCCCGTCGGGCGACAGGTCCGCGTCGCGCACTTCCCCGTTCGTGAGCAACTCCGCGGCCGTATGGGGTCCCGATGCGGCGGCTGCCGATGCAGCGAGCGCTATCATCGCGAGCAGCAGCCCCGTGCGCACGGCGCCTCTCACTCGTATCAGCCGAGCACGGCCTTGCAGAGATCGAACAGGCTCGCCGGCACGACGCCGAGCGCGAGCGTCGCGAGCGCGTTCAGGCCGAGCACGAGGCGCAGCGCCCCGCTCGCCTCGCCGCGTGGCTGCGCAGGCGCGTCGTCGAAGTACATCAGCTTCACGACGCGGATGTAATAGAACGCGCCGACGACAGCCGCGAGCGCACCGATCACGATCAGCCACACGGCGCCGACCTGCCACAGCGCCTCGAAGATCGCGAGCTTCGCCCAGAAGCCGACGAAGGGCGGCACGCCGGCGGTGGAGAACATCACCATCATCATCCACAGCGCGAGCATCGGATCGCGCGCCTGCAGGCCCTTGTAGTCCTCGAGCTCGTCGGCTTCGAAGCCGCGGCGGCTCGCGAGCAGGATCACGCCGAACGCGCCGAGCGTGGCGAGCACATAGACGATCGTGTAATAGAGCGCCGCGCCGTAGCCCGCCATCGTACCGGTGGCGAAGCCGAGCAGTATGAAGCCGACGTTCGCGATGGCCGAGTACGCGAGCATGCGCTTCAGGTTCGCCTGCGCGATCGCGAACACGTTGCCGACGATCAGCGACAGCACGCCGATGATCGCGAGCATTTCCGTCCAGGTCGGCGAGATGCCGTCGAGGCCCTGCGACAGCAGCCGATAGGCCAGCGCGAAATAGGCGAACTTGGGAGCGGTCGACAGGAACAGCGTGACGGTCGTCGGGGCGCCGTGGTAGACGTCCGGCACCCACATGTGGAACGGCACGGCACCGAACTTGAACGCGATCGCCACGACGACGAATGCGACGCCCACCACCATGCCGAGGGCCGGCTCCGCCGTGAGCCGCAGCGCCACCTCATCGAGCGCGAGGGTGCCGGTGAGGCCGTACACCAGCGAGATGCCGTAGAGCAGCATCCCCGAGGCGATCGAGCCGAGGACGAAATACTTCATCGCCGCCTCGGCCGACACCGGCGATTCCCGGTCGAAGGCGATCATCGCGTACAGCGACAGCGCCAGCAGTTCCACGCCGATGTACAGCGACAGGAGGTTGCCCGCGGAGGCGAGCACATAGATGCCGAGCAGCGCGGTCAGCGCGAGCACGTGGTACTCGCCGCCCGTGCCGCGCCGTGCGAGCGCCGGCCGCGAATAGAGCAGCGCCACAGCGACATACAGCAGCGCGGAGAGCTTCAGCACGAGCGCCAGCGGATCGGCCACATACAGGCCGTCGAAGAGCGCGGTGCGCGCGCCGACGCTGCCGTACTCGAGCGTGACCCAGGCGCCGACCGCGAGCGCGATCAGGGTCAGCGTGCCGGTCAGCCGCGGCCGGCGTACCCCGCCCGCGAACACGTCGATCAGCAGGATCGCGCAGATCACGGCCGTGAGGTACATCTCCGGCGCCGCGGGCGCGATCGTCGACCACCAGTTCTGCGTTTCGGGCATCGGGCTAAAGCCTCAGAGGGGCAGCTTGCTCGTCGTCATCTGCTCGACGAGGTGGTGAATGGAACTGTGCATGACATCGAGCAGCGGCGCGGGCCACACGCCGAGCAGCAGCACGAGGACGGCGAGCAGGCCGAGCGCCATCAGCTCGCGGCTGTCGAGATCCGGCATCTTCGCCACGTGGTCGTTGGCCACCGGCCCGTAGATCACGCGCTTGACGAGCCAGAGCGTGTACCCGGCGCCGAGCACGAGGATCGTCGCGACGAGGAACGCATACCAGAAGCTCGCCTTGTAGCTCGCGATGATCACGAGGAACTCGCCGACGAAGCCCGAGGTGCCCGGCAGACCGACGTTCGCCATCGCGAACAGCACGATGAAACCGCCGAACTTCGGCATCGTGTTGATCACGCCGCCGTAGGCGGCAATCTCGCGGCTGTGCACGCGGTCGTACATCACGCCGATGCACAGGAACATCGCACCCGAGACGAGGCCGTGCGACACCATCTGCACCATGGCACCGTCGAGACCCATCGCGGCGCCCCGCAGAGTGCCGGTCGAATCGACGATGTCCCAGGCGATGAAAGTGCCGAGCGTGACGAAGCCCATGTGCGCGACCGACGAGTACGCGATCAGCTTCTTCATGTCGGTCTGCACGAGCGCGACGAGACTGATGTACACGACCGCGATCAGCGACAGCGCGATCATCAGCCAGTCGAGCTCGCGGCTCGCGTCGGGGGTGACCGGCAGGCTGAAGCGCAGGAAGCCGTAGCCGCCCATTTTCAGCAGGATCGCGGCGAGGATCACCGAGCCGCCGGTCGGCGCCTCGACGTGCGCATCGGGCAACCACGTGTGCACCGGCCACATCGGCACCTTGACGGCGAAGGCGGCGAGGAATGCGAGGAAGATCCAGCGCTGCTCGACGAGCGTGAGCGGCAGGTCCTGCAGCGCCCGTATCGAGTAGTCGCCGCCCTGCACGTAGAGATAGATCAGCGCCACCAGCATCAGCACCGAGCCGAGGAAGGTGTACAGGAAGAACTTGATCGTCGCGTAGACGCGCCGCGGCCCGCCCCACACCCCGATGATCAGGAACATCGGGATCAGCATCGCCTCCCAGAAGAAATAGAACAGCAGCCCGTCGATCGCCGCGAACACGCCGATCATCAGGCCCTCCATGATCAGGAAGGCCGCGTAGTACTGCGCAGGCCGCGCCTCGATGCGGGTCCATGCGGCGATGATCACCGGCACGGTCATCACCGCGGTCAGGACGATGAGCGGCAGCGAAATGCCGTCGATGCCGAGGTGGTACCAGGAATTGAACACCGGCAGCCACGGCAGGCGCTCGACGAACTGGAACGCCGCGGTGCCGCGGTCGAAGCCTGCCCAGAGCGGCAGCGCGACGACGATCGTCGCGAGGGCGACCGCGAGCGCGAGCCAGCGCCCGATCGCGATGCGACGGTCGCCGAGCGCGAGCACGGCGATGCCGCCGACGATCGGCAGCCACACGAGTACGGAAAGTATGCCGAAACCCTGCATGCGCTTGTGACCCCGTCAGGCGCGGATCAGGAACCAGCCCAGGAGGACCGCGAGCCCGATGACCATCCAGAACGCGTAGGTATAGAGATAACCGGTCTGGATCCGCCGGCCCTTCGCCGCGGCCCAGCCGACGAACTTCGCCGACCCGTTCACGAACGCCCCGTCGATCAGCAGCTGGTCGCCGCCTTTCCACAGGACCTTGCCGACGAGCCGCGTGAACGGCGCAAGCACCGTTTCGTTGAACCAGTCGAAATAGAACTTGTTCACGAGCAGCGTGTAGAGGCCCGAAAAGCGCGCGGCAATGCGCGCGGGTGTCTGCGGGCTCTTCAGGTACAGGTACCAGGCGGTCAGCACGCCGGCGAGCGCGAGCCAGAAGGTCGGCGCCGTGAGCCCGTGCAGGGCGAATGCGACGGGCCCGTGGTACTCACGGCCGAGTTCGCCGACGACATCGTTCGCCTCGCGCACGAAGAGCGCATCACCGAACGCGCCGCCGAACAGCAGCGGCCCGATCGTGAGATAGCCGATCACGACCGAAGGGATCGCGAGCGCCACGAGCGGCGCCGTGACGACCCACGGGCTTTCGTGCGGCGCGCCCCCGTGGCCGTGATCGTGGCCATGGCCGTCGCCGTGGGCTTCGCCCCGGCCGAAGCGCTCCTCGCCGTGGAATGTCATGAACAGCAGCCGGAACGTGTACAGCGCGGTGACGAACACGCCCGCGGTCACGCACCAGTAGGCGTAGGTGGCCCCGGCGCGATGCGATTCGCCGACCGCTTCGATCAGCGCATCCTTCGAGTAGAAGCCCGAGAAGAACGGCGTGCCGATCAGGGCGAGCGCGCCGATCCAGCAGGTTATCGCGGTGACCGGCATGTACTTCGCGAGGCCGCCCATCCTGCGCATGTCCTGTTCGTGGTGCATGCCGATGATCACCGAGCCCGCCGCGAGGAACAGCAGTGCCTTGAAGAACGCGTGCGTCATCAGGTGGAAGATCGCGGCGCTGTAGGCCGAGGCGCCGAGCGCCACCGTCATGTAGCCGAGCTGCGAGAGTGTCGAATAGGCGATCACGCGCTTGATGTCGTTGTTGACGACGCCGAGCAGGCCCATGAAAAACGCCGTCGTGCCGCCGATCACGAGCACGAAACTCAGCGCCGCGCCCGAGAACTCGTACAGCGGCGACATGCGCGCGACCATGAAGATGCCCGCCGTGACCATGGTCGCGGCGTGGATCAGCGCCGAGATCGGGGTCGGGCCTTCCATCGAATCCGGCAGCCACACGTGCAGCGGCACCTGCGCCGATTTCGCCATCGCGCCGACGAACAGGCACAGCGCGATCAGCGTGAGCGCGGGCACGGTCGTCCCGGCACCGAGTGCGAACGTCGCCGTCTCGAGTGCCGGCGCCATCGCGAACACATCGGCGTAATCGAGCGAATGCGTCCAGTACACGACGCCGGCGATGCCGAGCACGAAGGCGAAATCCCCGATGCGGTTGACGATGAACGCCTTCAGATTCGCGTGGATCGCGGTCGGCCGCGTGAACCAGAAGCCGATCAGCAGGTACGACACGAGCCCGACCGCCTCCCAGCCGAAGAACAGCTGCATGAAGTTGTTCGCCATCACGAGCATCAGCATCGAGAAGGTGAACAGCGAAATGTAGCTGAAAAAGCGCTGGAAGCCGTCGTCGTCGCGCATGTAGCCGATCGTGTACACGTGCACGCAGAACGACACGAAATTCACAACCACCATCATCAGCGCGGTGAGCCGGTCGACGAGGAACCCGACCTGGAAGCGGATGCCGTCCGAGACGAGCCAGGTGTAGACCGTGGTGTCGGTGGCCGGCACGCCGTCGATGAAGATCAGCTTTGCGACATACAGCGACAGTGCGCAGGAGATCCCGACCGCGAGTATCGTGACTCCCGCCGACGCGGCCCGGCCGATCCGGCGACCCGCGAGGCCGGCGATGAGCGCGGCCACGAGGGGCAGCAGCGGGATGGCGATCAGCAGGTTCGGTGTCATCGCCGGTCAGCCCTTCAATGTGTCGAGGTCGTCGACGTTGATGCTGCGCTTCAGACGGAAGATCACGACCAGGATCGCGAGGCCGATCGCCGCCTCCGCGGCCGCCACCGTCAGCACGAAGAACACGAACACCTGTCCCGAGAGGTCGCCGAGATAGCGCGAGAACGCAATGAAGTTGAAGTTCGCGCCGAGCAGCAGCAGCTCGATGCACATCAGCAGCAGGATGACGTTCTTGCGGTTGAGGAAGATGCCCGCGACGGCGATCGCGAACAGCACGGCCGACAGGGTCAGCAGGTGGGCGAGCGTGATCACGGGCGCTTCTCCGGCTCGATCCTGACGAGCCGCACCCGGTCCTCGCGGCGCACCGCGACCTGCGCCGAAATGTCCTGCACCTTGAGTCCCGCGCGCCTGCGCATCGTCAGCGCGATCGCCGCGACGATCGCGACGAGCAGCAGCACCGCCGCGAGCTCGAACGCGTACACGTACTGCGTGTAGAGCACGGTGCCGAGTTCGTGCGTGTTGCTGTACTCGGCCGGCAGCGGCGCGGGCCCCTGCGTCTCGTCGACACCGAGGCGGCGCGCGGCCAGCACGCCGACGAGTTCCAGGATCACGACGAAGGCCGTGATCCAGCCGAGCCAGGCATAGCGCGTGAAGCCGCTGCGCAGCTCCTCGACGTTGATGTCGAGCATCATCACGACGAAAAGGAACAGCACCATCACGGCGCCGACGTAGACGAGCACCAGCACGATCGCGAGGAACTCGGCCTCGATCAGGATCCAGATGCAGGCGCTCGTGAAGAACGCGAGCACGAGGCACAGCACCGAATACACCGGGTTGCGCGTCGTGATCACGCCGAGCGCGGCGGCGATGAGCACCGCGGAGAACGCGTAGAACAGGATCATCACCAGCATGCCGCCCTCCCCGTCCTCAACGCCACCGGGCGTCGGCGGCCTTGTCCGCCGCGATCATCGCCTCGTAACGGTCGCCCACGGCGAGCAGCTTGTCCTTCGACATGATGTTCTCGCCGCGATGCTCCATGTGGTACTCGTGGATGCGCGTCTCGACGATCGCGTCGACCGGGCAGGCCTCCTCGCAGAAGCCGCAGTAGATGCACTTGAAGAGGTCGATGTCGTAGCGCGTCGTGCGGCGCGTGCCGTCCGCCGCCACGTCCGATTCGATGGTGATCGCGAGCGCCGGGCAGACCGCCTCGCAGAGCTTGCACGCGATGCAGCGCTCCTCGCCGTTGGCATAGCGCCGCTGCGCGTGCAGGCCGCGAAAGCGCGGCGATTGCGGGGTCTTCTCTTCCGGATAGTTCACCGTGAACTTCTTGCGAAAGAGCGTGCGCCACGTGAGCGCGAGGCCCTGCAGCAGTTCCCAGAGGAGGAATGTCCTGACGAAGCTGCGCAGGTTCATCCCGCGGCCCTCCACGGCCCGACTGCGAAGTGCGCCATGACACCCTCCACCGCGATCCACACGAGCGTGATCGGGATCAGCACCTTCCAGCCGAGGCGCATGATCTGGTCGTAGCGGTAGCGCGGATAGGTCGCCCGCAGCCAGAAATAGAAGAACATGAAGGCGGAGATCTTCATGCCGAGCCACGGGAAACCCGGCCGCGCGAGCCAGTTGTCCGCGGGCAGGTAGCCGTCGAACGGCGACAGCCAGCCGCCGAAGAAGAACACGGCGGTGAGCGCCGAGATCAGCAGCATGTTCGCGTATTCGGCGAGGAAGAACAGCGCGAACGCGATGCCCGAGTATTCGACATGGAAGCCGGCGACGATCTCCGACTCGCCCTCGGCGACGTCGAACGGCAGGCGATTGGTCTCCGCGACGCCCGAGATGATGTAGACGAGCGCGAGCGGGAACAGCCAGATGATGTTCCAGGTGAGCATGCCGCCCGCCTGCTGCTGCACGATCGCGCCGAGGTTCAGGCTCCCCGACGCCATGACGACGCCCACGAGCGCGAAGCCCATCGCGATCTCGTACGCGACCATCTGTGCCGCCGAGCGCATCGCGCCGAGCATCGCGTACTTCGAGTTGGCGGCCCAGCCGGCGATGATCACGCCGTAGATGCCCGTCGAGGTGAGCGCGAGCACGTACAGCAGGCCCGCGTCGATGTCCGCGATCACGAGGTCGGGCGAGAGCGGTACGACCGCCCAGGTGGCGAGCGCCGGCACGAGCGCGATGATCGGCGCGAGCGCGAACATCACCTTGTTGGCCTGTGCCGGGACCACGACTTCCTTGATCAGCAGTTTCAGCACGTCGGCGAAGGCCTGGAACACGCCAGGCCAGAAACCGAAGATGCTGCCGACGCGGTTCGGACCCTTGCGCAACTGCATCCAGCCGATGATCTTGCGCTCGAACAGCACCGAGAAGGCGACCGCCAGGATCACGCTCACCGTGACGACGAGGATCCAGATCGTCGTCTGGACGATCGGGAGCGCGAGAAGATCGAGGATCGGCTGCATGGCGGCGGCTCAGTAATTCACGGCTGCCACGCGCCCGTCACGCGTGCGTTGCAGGGACGGCGCGCGGCGCAGCACCGCATCGACCTGGTACATCGGCACATCGACGACCGCGGCCGGCGCATTCGACGGCACGACGCGATGGGCGCCGCGGTACGGTCCTGCCTCGAGGTTGTCGCCGCAGATCTCGAGCAACTCGTCGCGCACTTCCTCCGACGACTGATACTCGGAATCCGGGATGCCGAGCAGATTGCAGAGCACCCGATAAACCTTCCAGCCCGGCCGCGCTGCGCCGACCGGCCGCGCGGCGCCCGGTACGCTCTGCCAGCGGCCCTCGAGGTTCACATAGGTGCCCGACGTCTCTGCAAACGTGCCGATCGGCAACAGCACGTGCGCAACTTCCTTCAGTGTCCCGGACACGAAGGGCGTGGCGGCGACGACGAACCCGGCCTCGGCGAGTGTCTGTTGCGCGCGCTCGCAGACGCTGTCGTGCCAGGGCTCCACGCCTCCCGCGAGCACGTAGGCCGACAGCGGCCGCTCGAGCATCTCCCGGGCCGTGAGCCCCGGAATCGACGGCACCTCGCCACCCGCGTCGCGATGCGGTACGGCGCCGGCGAGATACGCGCCCGCGGCATTCGCGCCCTCGGCGAGCACGCCGAGCGTCGCGCCGGTCGCAAGCGAAAGCGCCGCGGCGAGCGCGCGCAGGTCATCGTACGCCGGGTGGCGGAGCGCGAGTGCGCCGAGCCAGATCGCGCGATGGCCGCCGGCCGCGAGTCGCGCGGCGATCGCCTTGTGCGCCTCGGTGACATGGGCCGCGGCGACGAGCGCCGCGCATTCGTCAGACGGCGCCGTCGCGCGGGCCTGAAGCGCAGCCGCAAGCACGCCGGCCAGTTCCAGCGCCTGCGCCGCGGGCGCCGCCTCGAGGTAGTTCGCCACCGGAAAGAGGTACTCGAACCGTGCCGGATTGAGGAACGACACGTGCGCCCCGCGACGCGCGGCCTTGCGCACGCGATGCGCCAGGATCGGGATTTCGCGGCGCAGGTTGCTGCCGATCACGAACAGCGCGTCGAGATCATCGACCGTCGCGAACGGCAGGCCGAGCGACGGATAGAGCGGATCGGCCGCCTGGTCGCGGAAATCGCTCTGGCGCAACCGGTGGTCGATGTTGTGCGACCCGAGCCCGCGCACGAGGCGATTGAGCAGGTAGAACTCCTCGGCCGTGCCCGAGGGGCCCGCGAGCACGCCCACGGAATCCCGCGCCCGCTTCAGGCCGTTCGCGGTGGCCTCGAGCGCCGCTTCCCAGCTGACTTCGCGCCACTCGCGGCCCTCGCGCATCAGCGGCGCGTTCAGGCGCTCGGCGCTGTACACGCCCTCGTAACCGAAGCGGTCGCGATCCGAGATCCAGGCCTCGTTGATCGCCTCGTTCGGGCGCGGAACGATGCGCAACAGCCGCCCGCGCAGCACGTGGCCGTAGAGGTTCGACCCGGCGCCATCGTGCGGCGACACGAGCGGCGACTGCGTCATCTCCCACGCGCGCGCGCGGAAGCGGAACGGCTTGCTGTTCAGTGCGCCGACCGGGCACAGGTCGATGATATTGGCGGACAGCTCGTGATCGACCGTGCGCTCGACGTAAGTGCCGATTTCCATCCATTCGCCGCGGCCCGGGGTGCCGAGCTCCTGGATGCCCGCGATGTCCTGTCCGAAGCGCACGCAGCGCGTGCAGTGGATGCAGCGCGTCATGTCGGTCGAGATGAGCGGGCCGATGTTCTTGTCCTTCACGACGCGCTTGCGTTCGGCGAAGCGCGCGATGTCCCGCCCGAAGCCCATCGAAAGGTCCTGCAGCTCGCACTCGCCGCCCTGGTCGCAGATCGGGCAATCGAGCGGGTGGTTGATCAGCAGGAATTCCATCGTCGCCTTCTGCGCGGCGAGCGCCTTCGGCGATTTGGTGAAGATCTTCATGCCCTCGGCGACCGGGGTCGCGCACGCGGGCATCGGCTTCGGCGCCTTCTCGACCTCGACGAGGCACATGCGGCAATTGGCCGCGATCGGCAGCTTCTCGTGGTAGCAGAAGCGCGGCACGTACGCGTCGTGCGCGTCCGTGACGTGGATGATCATCGCGCCCTTCTTCGCCTTGAGCGCCACGCCGTCGACTTCGACGTTCACGAGATCGTCGGTCATCTCAAGCCGCCTGCCTCTCGCCGCCGACGATGCTGCGCCCGCCGTGATCGACCATGTATTCGAACTCGTGCCGGAAGTGCCTGATGAAGCTCTGCACGGGCCACGCCGCCGCATCGCCGAACGCGCAGATCGTGTGGCCTTCGATATTGTTCGCGACGCTGACCAGCAGGTCGATGTCCTCGCGCCGGCCCTGCCCGGCGAGGATGCGCTTCACCATGCGGTTCAGCCAGCCCGTACCCTCGCGGCACGGCGTGCACTGCCCGCAGGACTCGGCCATGTAGAAGCGCGACAGGCGCTCGAGAACCTTGACCATGCAGGTGGTCTCGTCCATCACGATCATGGCGCCCGTGCCGACCGCCGAGCCCACGGCGCGCAGCGAGTCGTAGTCCATGTTGAGCCCGAGCATGACGGCGGCCGGCACGACCGGCACCGACGAGCCGCCCGGGATCACGGCCTTCAGCTCGCGGCCGCCCTTCATGCCACCGGCGATGGCGAGCAGGTCGCGGAACGGGATGCCGAGCGGCAACTCGTAGTTGCCGGGTTTCTCGACATGGCCCGACACGGAGAAGATGAGGGTGCCGCCCGAGTTCGCCGGTCCGAGCGCGGCAAACCATTGCGGCCCCTTGCGCAGGATCGTGGGCACCGAGGCGTAGCTCTGCGTGTTGTTGATCGTCGTCGGGGCGCCGAACAGGCCGAAATTCGCCGGGAACGGCGGCTTGAAGCGCGGCTTGCCCTGCTTGCCTTCGAGCGATTCGAGCAGCGCGGTTTCCTCGCCGCAGATATAGGCGCCGGCACCGACGAATGTGTGGAGGTCGAAATCGATGCCGCTGCCGCGGATGTTCCGGCCGAGCAGGCCCGCCTCATAGGCTTCCGCGAGGGCCGCCTCGAAGCGCGGCACCGGTTCGCCGAGGAACTCGCCGCGGATGTAGTTGTAGCCGACCGTGGCGCCCATCGCGAAGCCGCCGATCGCCATGCCCTCGATCAGCGAATGCGGGTTGTAGCGCAGGATGTCGCGATCGTGGCAGGTGCCGGGCTCGCTCTCGTCGGAATTGCACACCGCATATTTCTGCATCGGTGCGTGCCGCGGCATGAAGCCCCACTTGACGCCGGTGGGAAAGCCGGCGCCGCCGCGACCGCGCAGGCCGGAGGCCTTCACCGCATCGATGACCGCCTCGCGTGTCATCCCGCCCGCGAGGATCTTCTCCCAGGCCGAGTAACCACCGATGCCGCGGTAGGTGGCCATGGTCCAGGGCCGCTCGAGGCCGAGCGGCTCGAACACGACGAGGTTGTGTTTGTCGTCCCAGGCGCCCATCACTTCAGCTCGTCGAGGATCGCGTCGATCCGCGCAGGAGTGAGGTTCTCGTGGAACTCGTGGTCCACCATCATCATCGGCGCGCCGGTGCACGCCGCGAGACATTCCTCTTCCTTCTTCAGGTAGATGCGCCCGTCGGGCGTGCTCTCGCCGAGCCGGATGCCGAGCTTGCGTTCGGCATGCGCGACGAGGTCCTCGGCGCCGTTCAGCATGCAGCTCACGTTGGTGCAGATGCTCACGTGGTGGCGCCCGCAGGGGCGCGTCGCGAACATCGAATAAAAGCTCGCGACCTCGTAGATCTGGATCGGCTGCAGCGCGAGATATTCCGCCACGGCGTCCATCAGCTCGACCGTGAGATACCCGTTGCCCTGCTCCTGTGCGCTGCGCAGCGCGGCGAGCGACGCCGAACGCTGGCGCCCCGCCGGGAACTTCCCGAGTTCGTGGTCGATCTCGGCGCGCACGTGCGCACTCAGGAGCTGCGCCTTCGGCCCGAGTACGGGCTCGAATGTCCCGCCGTCGCTCGTCTTCACAGCCATCAGCGGTCGACCTCTCCGAATACGACGTCCAGGGTGCCGATCATCGAGACGACGTCGGTGAGCATGTGGCCTGCCACCATCTCGGGCAGCGCCGCGAGGTGCGCGAACCCCGGCGCGCGGCACTTGAGCCGGTAGGGCTTGTTGGCGCCGTCCGAGACGAGATACACGCCGAATTCGCCCTTCGGCGCCTCGACCGCCGCGTAGGTTTCGCCTTCGGGTACGCAGTAGCCCTCGGTGAAGAGCTTGAAGTGATGGATCAGCGACTCCATGTCGCCCTTCATCTCCTCGCGACGCGGCGGGCGCACCTTGCGATCGTCGATCATCACCGGTCCCGGGTTCGCGCGCAGCCACGCTATGCACTGCTGGACGATGCGGTTCGACTGGCGCATCTCCTCGACCCGCACCAGATAGCGGTCGTAGCAGTCGCCGTTGGCGCCGACCGGTATGTCGAACTCCATGCGGTCGTACACGTCGTACGGCTGCTTCCTGCGCAGGTCCCACGCGATGCCGGAGCCGCGCAGCATCGGCCCCGTGAAGCCGAGCTGCTTCGCGCGCTCGGGCGACACGACACCGATGTTGACGGTGCGCTGCTTCCAGATGCGGTTGTCGGTGAGCAGTGTCTCGTACTCATCGACCGCCTTCGGGAAACGGCGCGTGAAATCCTCGAGGAAATCGAGCAGCGAACCGGAACGCGCCTCGTTCAGCCGGTCGGCATCTTGCTGCGAACGCCACCTGGACGCCTGGTATTTCGGCATCTCGGTTGGCAGGTCGCGATAGACGCCGCCCGGGCGATAGTAGGTCGCATGCATGCGGGTGCCCGAGACCGCCTCGTAGCAGTCCATCAGGTCCTCGCGCTCCTTGAAGCACAGCAGCATCACGGTCATCGCCCCGATGTCGAGCCCGTGGGCCCCGAGCCACATCAGGTGGTTCAGGATGCGCGTGACCTCGTCGAACATCACGCGGATGTACTGCGCACGCTCGGGCACGGTGACGCCGAGCAGGCGCTCGATCGCCATCACGTAGGCGTGCTCGTTGCACATCATCGACACGTAATCGAGCCGGTCCATGTAGCCGATCGACTGGTTGAACGGCTTCGATTCGGCGAGCTTCTCCGTGCCCCGGTGCAGCAGCCCGATGTGCGGATCGGCCTTGCCTATCACTTCGCCGTCCATCTCGAGCACGAGACGCAGCACGCCGTGCGCAGCCGGATGCTGCGGACCGAAGTTGATCGTGAAATTGCGGATCTCAGCCACTCAGCCGGTCTCCGCGTATCACGCGCGGCACGAGCGTGCGCGGCTCGATCGACACGGGCTCGTAGACGACGCGCCGCTTCGCCTCGTCGTAACGCACCTCGACATTGCCGATCAGCGGGAAGTCCTTGCGGAACGGATGGCCGATGAAGCCGTAGTCGGTGAGGATGCGGCGCAGGTCGGGGTGGCCGCTGAACAGGACACCGAAGAGATCGAACGCCTCGCGCTCGAACCAGTCGGCAGCCGGCCAGATGCCGGTGACCGAGTCGATCATCGGGTCGTCGTTGCTCGCGCAGTGCACGCGCACGCGCAGCCGGTGGTTCAGCGCGACCGACAACAGGTGATAGACGACCGCAAAACGCCCCTTCTCGTCCTGGGCACGCAGCGCGTTGCGGTCCACGCCGCGGCTGAATCCGCTGCGGGTCGCCGAATTGGTCTGCCATTCGTCGCGGCCGTAGTTCAGGAAGTCGACGCCGCAGATGTCGATCAGGGTGTCGAACTGCAGGCCCGGCGCGTCGCGCAGGGTCTTCGCGACGGACAGCAGGTCGGCCGGTGCGACTTCGATCGCGAGCTCATCGGGCAGTGCCGCGATGCGGCGCGCGCGCGCCGCGAGCTGCGAATCCACGTTCCGGGCCAGGGCTTCGATGTGCTCGGACAAGAGGGACTCCCTTCAGCGCCTGTCCGCGCGGGCCTGGACGATGCTGCTGCGGGCGATCTTCTTCTGCAGTTGCAGGATGCCGTACAGCAGCGCCTCGGCGGTCGGCGGGCACCCCGGCACGTACACGTCGACCGGCACGATCCGGTCGCAGCCGCGCACGACCGAATAGGAATAATGGTAGTAACCGCCGCCGTTGGCGCAGGATCCCATCGAGATCACCCAGCGCGGCTCGGCCATCTGGTCGTAGACCTTGCGCAGCGCGGGCGCCATCTTGTTGACCAGCGTGCCGGCCACGATCATCACGTCGGATTGGCGCGGGCTCGGCCGGAACACGATGCCGAAGCGGTCGAGGTCGTAGCGCGAGGCCGCCGTGTGCATCATTTCCACGGCGCAGCACGCGAGCCCGAAGGTCATCGGCCACAACGATCCCGTGCGGGCCCAGCTGACTACACTGTCGACCGTGGTGGTCAGGAAACCGCGCTGCGCATAGGCCTCGGCGGCTTCGGCGGCATCCGGGTCTAGTCCCACTCGAGCGCCCCCTTCTTCCATTCATAGATGAAGCCGACCACGAGGATCGCGAGGAAGATGCCCATCGCGACGAGGCCGGCCGTGCCGATCGCGTCGAGCGCGACGGCCCACGGGAAGAGGAACGCGATCTCGAGATCGAAGACGATGAACAGGATCGCGACAAGGTAGTAGCGGACATCGAAGCGCCGACGGCTGTCTTCGAAGGCCTCGAAGCCGCATTCGTACGCGGAGCGCTTCTCCGCGTCGTCCGGGTAGCGGGTGAAATACCGGCCGATCAGCGTACCGGCGACGAGCAACACGACGCCGATGCCGGTTGCGATGCCGAGGTAGATCAGGATCGGGAGGTATTGGCTGAGCATGTTGCGCCGGCTGAAAAAGCGGCGCGCATTGTATCAAAGGTGGTGCCGACGGGGAGATTCGAACTCCCACACCTTGCGGCGCTAGCCCCTCAAGCTAGTGTGTCTACCAATTCCACCACGTCGGCGAAAATACCTATTGCCCCGCGGGCGCCGGCGCTTGCGGCACCGGGACCGAATCGGGCGACGGCACGGCGGGCGCGGCGGGGGTCCCGACCTCGTCGAGGATCGTGCGCGGCGGCGCCGAATCCTTCGTGCCGAGATACACGAGCGCGAGGCTGTTCAGCATGAACACCGCCGCGAAAACCGCGGTTGCGCGCGACAGGCCGGTGCGCGCGCCGCGCGCGCCGAACACCGTGCCCGAGGCGCCCGCGCCGAAGCCTGCGCCCGCGTCGGCACCCTTGCCGCGCTGGATCAGCACGAGCGCGATGATCGCGACCGAACTGAACACCTGGATGAACATCAATACTGTACGAAGCACGCTCGTGAACCTTCGGTTATGCGCCCCGGCCCGCTGCCGCGACGATGGCGAGGAACTCGTCCGCCTTCAACGACGCGCCGCCGATCAGGCCACCGTCGACGTCGGGCTGCGAGAACAGCTCGGCCGCGTTGCCCGCCTTGACGCTCCCGCCGTAGAGGATCCTGACCTCGCCCGCGATTTTAGCATCGCGGCCCCGGATCCGCGCGCGAATGAACGCGTGCACGTCCTCGGCTTCCGCGGGTGTCGCATTGTGTCCCGTGCCGATCGCCCAGACCGGCTCATACGCGATGACGGCGGCACCGAACGCCGCGACGCCGGCGAGATCCATCACCGCATCGAGCTGTCGCGCGACGACCGCGTGGGTCAGGCTCGCCTCGCGCTCCGCGAGGGTCTCGCCGACGCACAGGAGCGGCGTGAGGCCGCGTGACTGCGCCGCGGCGAACTTGCGCGCGACCAGCGGATCGTTCTCGCCGTAGAGCGTGCGGCGCTCCGAATGCCCCACGATGGCCATCGTGCAGCCGACATCGCGCAGCATCGCTGCCGACACCTCGCCCGTGAATGCGCCCTGCGCTTCCGCGCCGACATCCTGCGCGCCGAGCGCCACGGTCGAGTCGCGCAGCATCCGCGCGACATCCGCGAGATACACGAACGGCGGACACACGACGCAGTCGGCGTCGCCGAGCCCGTGGCTCGAGACGATCGCCTCCACGAGGCTCGCGTTTTCGGTACGCGAGCCGTGCATCTTCCAGTTTCCGGCTACGAGGGGTCTGCGGCTCATAAAAGGCGCGCGATCATAGCGACGACCCCGCCGCTCCGCAATCTCGGGCCCCGGAAAATCAGGGTTTGACGGTAATCGTGATCTTTTTCGACACGAGCGCCGGGTCGTGCGGAATGTGCAGGTAATCGCCGAGCACGAGCTGCAGCGTGTGCCTGCCGGGCGGCAGCGTGACCGTGGTTTCGGTCTGGCCCTTGCCGAAATGCACGACATGGTCCGTTGCGGGCAGCGGCACCGACAGGTCGGCCGGGACCTCCGTGTCGATCAGCAGGTGGTGGTGGCCCGTATTCTCGAACTTGATCCCGGCCGGGGCGACGCCCATGCCCTTCAGGCCGAAACGCACGGTGACCGGCCCCTTCACGGTGGCGCCGTCGGCCGGTGCCTGGATGTAGAGCTCGGCGCCCGCGGGCGACGGCGTACGCGGCCCGGCCGCCTGCACGGTGGCGACGGCGAGCAGCATCAGGGTCAGGGTGAGGATACGCATGTCGGCTCCTTACTTCGCTTCCGTAGTGTCCCGGGCGGCCGCCGCCTCGACGGCCGCGGCAATGTTCTCCGCGTGCGTGCGCGTGACCGCTTCTTCCCGGCCTTCGACCATCACGCGTATCACGGGTTCAGTGCCGGACGCGCGCAGGACGACACGACCTTCCCGCCCGAGGCTCCGTTCGACCTTCGCCACCGCCGCGCTGATCGCCGGCACGGCGAGCGGATCGAATCGCTGCGCGACGTGGACATTGAGCAGCACCTGCGGGAAGCGCGCAACCCCGGCAGCCAGCTCCGCGAGGCTGCGGCCGGTGCGGCGCATCACTTCGATCACCTGCAGCGCCGCGACCAGCGCATCGCCTGTCGTCGTGCGATCGAGGCACAGTATATGGCCGGAAGTTTCCCCGCCGATGATGCCGCCGGTCTCCTTCAGCATCGCGAGCACGTAGCGGTCGCCGACCTTCGCGCGCCGGAACGGAATGCCGCATTCGGCGAGCGCGAGTTCGAGGCCGAGATTGCTCATCTGCGTGCCGACCACGGGGCCCTTCAACTCACCGGCTTCGTGCCGCGCCCGCGCGATGATGTAGATCAGCTGGTCGCCGTCGACGAGGCGCCCGAGGTGGTCGATCATCACGAGGCGGTCGCCGTCGCCATCGAGCGCGATGCCGATGTCCGCGCGCACGCCCGGCACCGTCAGCTGCAGCAGCCCGGGTGCGGTCGAGCCGCAACCGTCGTTGATGTTGCGACCGTTCGGCGCACTGCCCACCGGGATGAGCTCGGCGCCGAGATCCGCGAACAGCCGCGGCCCGACCTTGTAGGCGGCGCCGTTGGCGCAGTCGAGCACGATCTTGAGCCCCTCGAGCGTGACGCCGGCGCCGAGCGTCGAGGCGCAGAAACGCTGGTACTCGGTGCGCTGCTTGTCGACGCGGAGTGCGCGGCCGAGTTCGCGCGAGCCGCGCGTCGTCGTGCCGTTGCCGGTTTCGCGCTCGATTTCCGCCTCGAGCGCGTCCGACAGCTTGCCGCCCTCGGCGTCGAAGAACTTGATGCCGTTGTCCTCGTAGAGATTGTGCGAGGCGCTGATCACGACGCCGAAGTTGCAGCCGAAGAAGCGGGTCATGTACGCGATGCCGGGGGTCGGCAACGGGCCGATCAGCCGCACGTCGACGCCGGCCGCGACGAACCCGGCCTCGAGCGCCGACTCGAACATGTAGCCCGACAGGCGTGTGTCCTTGCCGATCAGCACGGTGCCGCCCCGCGGCGCGAGCACGCGTGCGGCGGCGCTCGCCAGCGTGAGCGCGAAATCCACGGTCATCGGCGCCTCGCCGACCCGCCCCCGCACGCCATCCGTGCCGAAAAACCGCCTGCTCACCGTTCATCTCCCCCGTCGACCGCCGCCGCGATGCGCAGCGCGTCGACCGCTTCCGCGACATCGTGGGCGCGCACGATACACGCTCCACGCTGCACCGCAATCACCGCGGCGGCGACGCTGCCTGCGAGGCGCTCGCCCACGGCGCGGCCCGTGATCGCGCCGATCATCCGCTTGCGGGACAGGCCCGCGAGCACCGGGAGGCCGCTCGCCGCGAGCGCATCGAGGCGCCGCAGCAGCGCGAGGTTGTGCGCGAGTGTCTTGCCGAACCCGAATCCCGGGTCGATCGCCAGCCGTTCGCGCACGATGCCCGCACGCTCGCAGGCCGCGACCCGCGCAGCGAGAAAGGCCGCGACTTCGCGGACGACGTCATCGTACTGCGGGTCGTCCTGCATGTCCGCGGGGCTGCCCTGCATGTGCATCAGGCACACCGCGACCTGCGAGTCCGCCACGGCGGCCAGGGCTCCCGGCACGGTCAATGCGCGCACGTCGTTCACCATGTGGACTCCCGCCCGGATCGCGGCGCGGATCACCTCGGGGCGGCTCGTGTCGACCGACACGACCGCCGGCAGCCGCACGGCATGTTCGATCACCGGCAGCACCCGGGCGATTTCCTCGGCCGGCGCCACCGGCGCGGCGCCCGGGCGGGTCGATTCGCCGCCGATGTCGACGATGGCGGCGCCCTCCGCGATCACGCGTTCGACCCGCGCGATGGCGGCGCCCGCCTCCGCGAACGCGCCGCCGTCGGAGAAGGAGTCGGGGGTCACGTTGACGACCCCCATTACTCTCGGAACCGAAAGATCGAGCGTCCGCGACCCGCAGACGAGCTTCACCGGATCACGGCGAGGGCGCGAGTGTTCCGCCTGCCGGCCCTTCGGCCGCGGGCTTCGACGTCGGCTTGCCGACGGGCGGCGTGTCGTCCCAATCGGCGGGCGGCTTCGGCTCGCGGCCCGCCATGATGTCCTTCAGCTGCTCTTCGTCGATCGTCTCGTACTTCATCAGCGCCGCGGCGAGCGCATCGAGCTTGTCACGATGCGCGATCAGGATGCCCTTCGCCTTCTGGTACGCCTCGTCGACCACGCGCCGCACTTCGACGTCGATCACGTGCGCGGTCTCGTCCGAGACCTGCTTGTGCTGGGTGACCGAGCGGCCGAGGAACACCTCGCCCTGGTCCTCCGCGTAGGTGAGCGGCCCGAGGCGGTCCGACAGCCCCCACTTCGTGACCATGTTGCGCGCGAGCGCCGTGGCGCGCTCGATGTCGTTCGACGCGCCGGTGGTCACCGCATCGGGGCCGAACGCGAGTTCCTCGGCGATGCGGCCGCCGAACAGGCTCGCGATCTGCGATTCCAGCCGCTGCTTGCTGTAGCTGTAGCGATCCTCCTCGGGCAGGAAGAACGTGACGCCGAGCGCGCGGCCGCGCGGAATGATCGTGACCTTGTACACGGGGTCGTGCTCGGGCAGGTGGATGCCGACGACCGCATGGCCCGCCTCGTGGAAGGCGGTGTTGCGCTTCTCCTTCTCGCTCATGACCATCGAGCGGCGCTCGGTGCCCATCATGATCTTGTCCTTGGCGCGCTCGAGTTCGTCCATCGAGACGGTGCGCCGGTTGGCGCGCGCCGCGAAGAGCGCAGCCTCGTTGACGAGGTTCGCGAGATCCGCGCCGGAGAACCCCGGTGTGCCGCGCGCGATCAGCGCCGGCTTGACGTCGTCGCCGAGCGGCACCTTGCGCATGTGCACGCGCAGGATCTGTTCGCGCCCGCGCACGTCCGGCAGCGGCACGACGACCTGGCGGTCGAAGCGGCCCGGGCGCAGCAGCGCCGGATCGAGCACGTCCGGGCGGTTCGTCGCCGCGATGACGATGATGCCCTCGTTGCCCTCGAAGCCGTCCATCTCGACGAGCAGCTGGTTCAGCGTCTGCTCACGCTCGTCGTGGCCGCCGCCGAGCCCTGCGCCGCGATGGCGGCCGACCGCATCGATTTCGTCGATGAAGATGATGCACGGCGCGTGCTTCTTCGCCTGCTCGAACATGTCGCGCACGCGCGAGGCGCCGACGCCGACGAACATCTCGACGAAATCGGAACCGGAAATGGTGAAGAACGGCACTTTCGCCTCGCCCGCGATCGCGCGTGCGAGCAGGGTCTTGCCGGTGCCCGGGCTGCCGACCATCAGCACGCCCTTCGGGATCTTGCCGCCGAGCTTCTGGAACTTGCCCGGGTCTTTCAGGAAATCGACGATCTCGCCGACTTCCTGTTTCGCCTCGTCCACCCCCGCGACGTCGGCGAAGGTCACGTTGACCTGGTCTTCACCGAGCAGGCGCGCACGGCTCTTGCCGAAGGACATGGCGCCCCGCCCGCCCGCCGAGCCCTGCATCTGGCGCAGCATGTACACGAACACGAGGATCAGCAGCAGCGCCGGCGCGAGCTGCAGCAGCAGCTGCGCGAAGAAGTTCGGCTGGCGCGGCGCCCGGCCTTCGATGCCGACGCCCGCCTTGTCGAGCGCGCCGATCAGCGCCGAATAGTCGGTTTCCGGGTTGATGGTCTTGAAATGCGACTTGTCCTTGCGCACGCCGACGATGGTGTCGCCCTGGATCACCACCGAGTCGAGCTTGCCGGCCTTCATCTCGTCGAGGAAAGCCGAATAGCGGATCGGCTCGGGTTCGCCGACCTGGGGCATGTAGCGGCTGAAGACCGCGAGCAGCACCACCACGATCACGACCCAGAGCAGGATGTTTTTCGTCAGATCGTTCAAGTAGTCGACCTCATTCCCGAAACTGCCACGCTACACGATCCGGTAGTCCCTCGCCAGAAGGTAAAGTTCCGCGCTGCGCGCGCGGGATGCAGCCGGCTTGGCGAACTTCACCTTGCCGAACTGGCGTCGCGCGCTCGCGACGAACTCCTGGAATCCGGCACCCTGGAACGTCTTGATGAGGGCGCTGCCCCCCGGTTTCAAGACCCGCCCGGCCATGTCGAGCGCGAGTTCGCACAGGTACATCGAGCGCGGCTGGTCGATCGCGTCGGTTCCGCTCATGTTCGGGGCGATATCTGACAGCACGACATCCACCCCCCGCCCGGGCACGAGTTCGAGCAGTTGCGCGAAGACCGCCTCGTCGCGAAAGTCGCCCTGCAGGAACTCGACACCTTCGATGCGCTCCATCGCGAGGATGTCCGAGGCGATCACGCGCCCGCCGCGCCCGACCTTGCGCCGCGCGTACTGGCTCCACGCCCCCGGGGCCGCCCCGAGGTCGAGCACCACCATGCCGGGCGCGAGGAGCCGCTCCTTGCGATCGATTTCCTCGAGCTTGAACACCGCGCGCGAGCGCCAGCCCTCCGCGTGCGCCCGCTTCACGTACGGATCGGTGAAATGCTCCCGCAACCAGCCCGCACTGCTCTTCGTCCGACGCGCCATGCGCCTCCTGCCCTACAATCGCCCCGATGGACCTGACCGAAAGACAACGCAAGCACCTCAAGGGGCTCGCACACCCGCTGAGCCCGGTGATCCTGGTCGGCGGCGGCGGCGTCACCGAGGGGGTCGTCGCCGAGACGGCCCGCGCCCTGCACGACCACGAACTCATCAAGGTACGCGTTCGCGGCGCCGGGCGGGCCGAACGCGACGCCATGCTCGGGCGGCTCGCCACGGCCACGGAGAGCGCCCTCGTCACGCGCATCGGCCACGTCGCGGTGCTCTACCGTCCGCGCACCGATCACCCGAAAATCGTGATCCCCGACGCCTGAGGCGGCCGGCGCCTAGGCATAGCGAATCGCGACGATCTCGAAGGAGCGGCTGCCGCCCGGCGCGTTGACCTGCACGACGTCGCCTTCGCCCCTGCCGACGAGCGCCCGCGCGATCGGCGAGGTGATCGAGATCCGGCCGGCGCGGATGTCGGCCTCGTCCTCGCCGACGATCGCGTAGGTGACGCGCTTGCCGTCCTCCTCGGCCTCGAGTTCCACGGTCGCGCCGAACACCACCTTGTCCATCCCGGTGAGCGTCGCCGGATCGATGATCTCGCACGCCGAGAGCTTGCCCTCGATCTCCTTGATCCGCCCTTCGATGAAGCCCTGCTGCTCGCGCGCCGCGTGGTACTCGGCGTTCTCCGACAGGTCGCCGTGGCTGCGCGCCTCGGCGATCGCCTTGATCACGCGCGGGCGATCCGCGGACTTGAGCCGCTTCAGTTCCTCGCGGAGCAGTTCCGCGCCGCGGAGCGTCATCGGTGTGCGTTTCATGCGTGCACTTCGCTGTGCAGTTCCTGCAGGCTGTGGACTTCGACCTCGTCGACGTGATCGAGCGCCTCGCAGGTCGCCATCGCGCCGTTCAGCGTAGTGTAGTAGGTCACGCGCCGGTGCACCGCCTCGCGGCGGATCTCGTTCGACTCCCGGATCGCCTGCTTGCCCTCGGTGGTGTTGACGATCAGCGCGATCTCGTCGTTCTTGATCATGTCGACGATGTGCGGGCGCCCCTCGCGCACCTTGTTCGCCCGCCGGCATTCGATGCCGGCCTCCTCGAGCGCCTTCGCCGTGCCCGAGGTGGCGACGATCTCGAACCCGCGCGCGACGAGCCGGCGCGCGAGGTCGACGGCGCGGGGTTTGTCCCGTTCCCGCACGGACAGCAGGCACAGGCCGCTGCGCGGCAGCGTGACCCCCGAACCCGCCTGCGCCTTCGCATAGGCCTCGCCGAAGGTGCGCCCCGTACCCATCACCTCGCCGGTCGATTTCATCTCGGGACCGAGGATCGGGTCGGATTCCGGGAACTTCGCGAACGGAAACACCGCCTCCTTGACGGAGAAGTAGTTGTCCGGCTGCGCTTCGACGACGCCGAGCTCATCGAGCTTGCGGCCCGTCATCACGCGCGCGCCGATCTTGGCGAGCGGCACGCCCGTCGCCTTCGAGACGAAAGGCGCCGTGCGCGAAGCGCGCGGATTGACCTCGAGCACGTAGACGACGCCGTTCTGGATCGCGAACTGGATGTTCATCAGGCCGACCACGTGCAGCGCGAGCGCGAGCTTCTCCGTCTGCGCGCGCAGTTCGTCCTGCGTCTCCGGCGAGAGGCTGTACGGCGGCAGGCTGCAGCCCGAATCGCCCGAGTGCACGCCCGCCTGCTCGACGTGCTCCATGATGCCGCCGATCGCGACGCGTTCGCCGTCGCACACGGCATCGACGTCCACCTCGATCGCGACGTCGAGGAACCGGTCGAGCAGCACCGGGCTGTCGTTCGACACCTTGACGGCATCCGTCATGTAGGCCCGCAGGTCCTGCTCGGTGAAGACGACTTCCATCGCGCGCCCGCCGAGCACATAGGAGGGGCGCACGACGAGCGGGAAACCCACCTCGCGCGCCAGCTGCACGGCCTGTTCCTCGGTGCGCGCCGTCGCGTTGGCCGGCTGCTTCAGGCCGAGGTGCCTGACGAGCTGCTGGAAGCGCTCGCGGTCCTCGGCGACATCGATCGCGTCGGGCGTGGTGCCGATGATCGGCGCGCCCGCCTCCTCCAGCGCACGCGACAGCTTGAGCGGCGTCTGGCCGCCGTACTGCACGATCACGCCTTCGGGCTGCTCCTTCGCGATCACCTCGAGCACATCTTCGAGCGTGAGCGGCTCGAAGTACAGCCGGTCGGAGGTGTCGTAGTCGGTCGACACGGTCTCCGGGTTGCAGTTGACCATGATCGTCTCGAAGCCGTCCTCGCGCAGCGCGAGCGCCGCGTGGACGCAGCAATAGTCGAACTCGATGCCTTGGCCGATGCGGTTCGGGCCGCCGCCGAGGATCATGATCTTGCGGCGCGACGTGGGCTCGGCCTCGCATTCCTCCTCGTACGTCGAATAGAGGTAAGCGGTCGACGTGGCGAACTCGGCGGCGCAGGTATCGACGCGCTTGTACACGGGCACCACGCCGAAGTCGCGTCGCCGGCCGCGTACGGCCTTCTCCTGGACCCCGGTCAGCGTGGCGAGCCGGCTGTCGGAGAAACCCTTGCGCTTCAGGTCCCGCAGGCGTTCGGCGGTGAGCCCGTAGAAGCCCTGCCCCGCGATGGCCGCCTCCTCGCGGATCAGGTCTTCGATCTGCGCGAGGAACCAGCGGTCGATGTACGTGAGTTCGTGGATGCGCTCGAGCGACCAGCCGGCCCGGAACGCGTCGGCGACGTAGAGGATGCGCGAGGGCCCGGGCGAGCGCAGTTCATAGGCGAGCTGCGCCGCCGCCTCGTCCGGGAGCGGCAGCGCGAGCTGCGGCGTGAAGCCGTCGAGGCCCGTTTCGAGCCCGCGCAAGGCCTTGTGCAGCGATTCCTGCAGCGTGCGGCCGATCGCCATCACCTCGCCGACCGATTTCATCTGCGTCGTGAGCCGTGTATTGGCGTCCGGGAACTTCTCGAACGTGAAGCGCGGAATCTTCGTCACGACGTAGTCGATCGACGGCTCGAACGACGCCGGGGTCGCCCCGCCCGTGATGTCGTTGCCGAGTTCGTCGAGCGTGTAGCCGACCGCGAGCTTCGCGGCGATCTTCGCGATCGGGAAGCCGGTCGCCTTCGACGCGAGCGCCGACGAGCGCGACACGCGCGGGTTCATCTCGATGATCAGCAGGCGGCCGTCGGCCGGGTTGACCGCGAACTGCACGTTCGAGCCGCCGGTGTCGACGCCGATCTTGCGCAGCACCGCGATCGAGGCGTTGCGCATGCGCTGGTATTCCTTGTCGGTGAGCGTCTGCGCCGGCGCCACCGTGATCGAATCGCCCGTGTGCACGCCCATCGGGTCGAAATTCTCGATCGAGCAGATGATGATGCAGTTGTCCTTGCGGTCCCGCACCACCTCCATCTCGTACTCTTTCCAGCCGATGACCGATTCCTCGATCAGCACCTCGGTGGTCGGCGAGGCCTCGAGGCCGCGCACGACGATCGCCTCGAACTCCTCGCGGTTGTAGGCGATGCCGCCGCCCGAGCCGCCGAGCGTGAACGAGGGGCGGATCACGCTCGGATAGCCGACCTCGGCGACCACCGCCAGCGCCTCCTCGAGGCTCTTGGCGATGTGCGAGCGCGGCGATTCGAGGCCGATTTCCCGCATCGCATTCCTGAAACGCTCGCGGTCCTCCGCCATGTCGATCGCTTCGCGCGAGGCGGCGATCAGCTCGACGCCGAACTTCGCGAGCACGCCCTCGCGGTCGAGGTCGAGCGCGGTATTGAGCGCCGTCTGGCCGCCCATCGTCGGCAGCAGCGCGTCGGGCCGCTCCTTCTCGATGATGCGTGCGATCGTGCGCCAGTCGACCGGTTCGATGTAGATCGCGTCGGCCATTTCCGGGTCGGTCATGATCGTCGCGGGGTTCGAGTTCACGAGGATGACCCGGTAGCCCTCCTCGCGCAGCGCCTTGCAGGCCTGCGCGCCCGAGTAGTCGAACTCGCAGGCCTGCCCGATCACGATCGGGCCCGCGCCGATGATCAGGATGCTCCGGATGTCGGTGCGCTTCGGCACGTTACGACGCCCGCAGCTTCAGCTGGGTCTGCAGCCTGCGCACCATCAGCGTCGCGAACTGCTGGAACAGCGGTCGCAGGTCGTGCGGGCCGGGGCTCGCTTCCGGGTGGCCCTGGAAGCCGAAGACCGGCTTGTCGGTGAAGGCGAGACCCTGCAGCGTGCCGTCGAACAGCGAGCGGTGTGTCGCCCGCAAGCCCCGCGGCAGCGTGCGCTCGTCGACGGCGAAGCCGTGATTCTGGCTCGTGATCATCACGCGGCCCGTATCGAGGTCCTGCACCGGATGATTCGCGCCGCGATGGCCGAACTTCATCTTCACCGTGCTCGCGCCGGCCGCGAGCCCGAGCAACTGGTGCCCGAGGCAGATACCGAACACCGGCAGGTCGGTCGCGAGGAACTGGTGGATCGCGTCGATCGCGTAGTCGCAAGGCTCCGGGTCGCCCGGACCGTTCGACAGGAAGATGCCGTCCGGCCCGAGCGCGAGCGCTTCCTCGGCGCCCGTCTTCGCCGGCACCACCGTCATGCGGCAGCCGTGGTCGGCGAGCATGCGCAGGATGTTGCGCTTCACGCCGAAGTCGTAGGCGACGACGTGCAGGCGCTGGTGGGCGCGCATGTGCCGCGGCACATCGTCGCCCGCCCACAGCGAGCCTTCGTTCCACTGGTAGGGCCGCTTGACGCTCACCACCTTCGCGAGGTCCATGCCCTTCAGGCCCGGGAACTTCCCCGCGGCGCGTACGGCCGCGGCGGGATCGATCTTCTCGCCGGTCATGATGCAGCCGGCCTGCGCGCCGCCATCACGCAGGATGCGCGTCAGGCGACGGGTGTCGATGCCTGCGATCGCCACGGTCTTCGAGCGCTCGAGGAATTCGCCCAGCGTCTCGACCGCGCGCCAGCTCGAGGCCGCTATCGGCAGGTCGCGGATCACGAGCCCGGACGCGTGCACCATCACCGCCTCGAGGTCCTCGGGCGTCGTGCCTGTATTGCCGATATGGGGATAGGTGAAAGTGACGATCTGGCGTGAATAGGACGGGTCGGTGAGGATCTCCTGGTAGCCCGTCATCGCGGTATTGAATACGACTTCGCCGGTGGTATTGCCTTTGGCTCCGATCGACTGGCCGCGGAAGATCGTTCCATCCGCCAGCGCCAGTACTGCGGGTACGCTCACCAAATCTTTCCCCTGCTCACATGCACAAAGCGGGAGGAGTTCTTGCGAACATCCTCCCGCCTTGCACGGACTAACCCGACAATCGGATTACGCCCAAAGTGTACGGTCGACCGCCCGGGGTGTCCATGCGCATTGGCCCCAAAAAGTTCTCCACCGAAGCTAAGGTGAGACTGCGGTAAATCGCATAACACTATGATTTGATTCCGAGAACATCGGCCATCACATACCGGCCCGGTGGCTGGGTGGCGAGCCAGCGGGCCGCCCGGAGCGCCCCGCGGGCAAAGATCGCCCGGTCCGTGGCCCGGTGGGCGAGCGACAGCTCCTCCCCCGCCCCGAGAAACCGCACGTCGTGCTCGCCGACGACATCGCCCCCGCGCACGACGGCGTACGAGGCCGGCCGGTGTCGCGCCTCTTCCACCGCGCGTCCGAGAGCGAGCGCGGTGCCCGACGGCGAGTCCTTCTTGGCCCGGTGATGCGATTCGACGACGGTCACGTCGAACTCGCCCGCGAGCGCGCGCGCGGCGCGCGCGACGAGATCACGCAGCAGCGTGACGCCGAGGCTCGTGTTCGGCGCGACGAGCAGCGCGATGCGCGCCGCGGCGCGCCCGAAATCCGCCTCGATCCCGTCGGGCAGCCCGGTGGTGCCGAGCACGAGCGGCACGCGTGCGAGCGCGCACTGGTCGACATGGTCACGCGCGACGTGCGGCTGCGAGAAGTCGATGACGACGTCCGCCGCGGCGAGCGCCGCGCCGAGGTCGGCGGTGATCGGCACGCCGAGCCGGCGCACGCCCGCCATCTCGCCGGCATCCTGGCCGATGGCCGCGCTGTGCGGGGATGCGATCACGGCGCCCACCCCGATATCGAAATCGCGAGCCGCGGCGATGAGCGCGCGGCCCATGCGGCCGGCGCCGCCGACGATCACGATGCGCGTCACGCATCCCCCATGAAAAAGCTCTTCACGCCGTCGAAGAACGACTTCTCGCGCGGCGTGTGCCGTGCGCCGCCCTTCTTCAGCGATTCCTCGAGCCGCTTCACGAGATCGCGCTGCTCGGCATTCAGGTTCACGGGCGTCTCGACGACGACCCGGCAGAACAGGTCGCCGCGCGCACCGCCGCGCACCGGCTTCACGCCCTTGTCGCGCAACCGGAACACACGGCCCGACTGGGTCTCCGCGGGGATCTTCAGCGACACCTGTCCGTCGAGTGTCGGCACCTCGACCGCACCGCCGAGCGCGGCGGTCGCGAAGCCGACCGGCACTTCGCAGGAGAGGTGCGCGCCGTCGCGCTCGAAGATCGGGTGATCCTTGACGGTCACCTCGACGTAGAGGTCGCCCGGCGGCCCGCCGTTGCGCCCGGCCTCGCCCTCGCCGGCAAGCCGGATCCGATCACCGGTGTCGACACCGGGCGGCACCTTCACCGAGAGCTTCTTCACGCGCCGCACGCGACCCTGCCCGAGGCAGGTGTCGCACGGGTTCTTGACGATCTTGCCCGTGCCGCGGCATTTCGGGCAGGTCTGCTGCAGCTGGAAAAAGCCCTGCGAGATGCGCACCTGGCCGCTGCCGTGGCACGTGTCGCACTCGACCGGGGTCGAGCCCTTCGCGGCACCACTGCCATGGCAGGTCTCGCACTCGGCAAGCTTCGGGATGTCGACCTCGATCGACTTGCCGAAGACCGCGTCGTGCAGGTCGAGCTCGAGCCCGTAGCGCAGGTCGGCGCCGCGGAACACCTGCGAGCGCCCGCCGCCGCGGCGGCCGCCGCCGAAGATGTCGCCGAACACGTCGCCGAAGATATCGCCGAACGCCTCGCCCGCATGGAAGCCGCCCGCGCCCGCGCCGCCGCCCTGGCGCGCGGCGTCTATGCCTGCGTGGCCGAACTGGTCGTAGGTCGCACGCTTCTGCGCATCGGAGAGAATCTCGTAGGCTTCCTTCGCCTCCTTGAATTTCTCTTCCGCCTCCTTGTCACCCGGATTCCTGTCCGGGTGGTACTTCATCGCGAGGCGGCGATACGCCTTCTTGACGTCGGCCTCGCCCGCGTTCTTCGCAACGCCGAGTACCTGGTAGTAATCGCGTTTCGACATGCGGTTACGAAGCCTTGCGACCCTTGTCCTTCACCTCTTCGAATTCCGCATCGACCACGTCGCCTTCGGCGGCCCTGGCGTTGTCCTCGCCCGCAGCGTCGCCCGCGGCGGCGGCGCCGGCCGCGCCTTCGCCAGCCGCATAGGCCTGCTGCGCGATCGTGGCCGACGCCTGTCCCAGGGCCTCGACCTTCTTGTCGATCTGCGCCTTGTCGTCGCCCTTCATCGCGGTGCGCAGGTCGGACAGCGCCGACTCGACCTTCGCGCGCTCGCCGGCATCGACCTTCTCGCCGAGGTCCTCGAGCGACTTCTCGACGGCATGGATCATCTGGTCCGCACGGTTGCGGGTCTCGACGAGTTCGCGGAACCTGCGGTCCTCCTCGGCGTGCGCCTCCGCATCGCGCACCATGCGCTTGATCTCTTCCTCGTCGAGGCCGCTCGAGGCCTTGATGACGATCTTCTGCTCCTTGCCCGTCGCCTTGTCCTTCGCGGACACGTGCAGGATGCCGTTCGCGTCGATGTCGAACGCGACCTCGACCTGCGGCATGCCGCGCGGGGCCGGCGGGAGATCGGACAGGTCGAACTTGCCGAGCGACTTGTTGTCGCCCGCGCGGTCGCGCTCGCCCTGCAGCACGTGGATAGTCACGGCCGTCTGGTTGTCGTCGGCGGTCGAGAACACCTGCGAGGTCTTGGTCGGGATCGTGGTGTTCTTCTCGATCAGCTTCGTCATGATGCCGCCGAGCGTCTCGATGCCGAGCGACAGCGGGGTGACGTCGAGCAGCAGCACGTCCTTCACCTCACCGGCCAGCACACCGGCCTGGATCGCCGCGCCGACCGCCACCGCCTCGTCGGGGTTCACGTCCTTGCGCGGGTCCTTGCCGAAGAAGTCCTTCACGTACTTCTGCACGAGCGGCATGCGGGTCTGGCCACCGACCAGGATCACCTCCGACACCGCGGACGGCGCGAGGCCCGCGTCCTTCAGCGCGATCTTGCAGGGCTCGATCGTGCGCTTGACCAGGTCCTCGACCAGCGATTCGAGCTTGGCGCGCGTCAGCTTGATGTTCAGGTGCTTCGGCCCCGACGCATCCGCCGTGATGTACGGCAGGTTGATGTCGGTCTGCTGGCTCGAGGACAGCTCGATTTTCGCCTTCTCCGCCGCTTCCTTCAGCCGCTGCATCGCGAGCGGGTCCTTGCGCACGTCGACACCCGATTCCTTCAGGAACTCGTCCGCGAGGAAATGGATGACGCGCAGGTCGAAATCCTCGCCGCCGAGGAAGGTGTCGCCGTTCGTCGAGAGCACTTCGAACTGGCGCTCGCCGTCGACCGCGGCGACCTCGATGATCGACACGTCGAAGGTACCGCCGCCGAGGTCGTAGACCGCGATCTTGCGGTCGCCGCCGTCCTTGTCGAGCCCGTAGGCGAGCGCGGCCGCGGTCGGCTCGTTGATGATGCGCTTGACCGAGAGGCCCGCGATGCGGCCGGCATCCTTGGTCGCCTGGCGCTGCGAGTCGTTGAAATAGGCGGGCACGGTGATGACGGCTTCGGTGACTTCCTCGCCGAGGTAGTCTTCGGCCGTCTTCTTCATCTTCATCAGCACGCGCGCGGAAATCTCCGGCGGCGCCATTTTCTTGCCGTTGATGTCGACCCAGGCGTCGCCGTTGTCGGCCTTGACGATCCGGTAGGGCACCATGTCGATGTCCTTGTGGACCACCTGGTCGTCGAACTTGCGGCCGATCAGGCGCTTCACCGCGAACAGCGTGTTCTGCGGATTCGTGACCGCCTGGCGCTTGGCCGACTGGCCGACGAGTACCTCGTCGTCCTTGCTGAACGCGACGATCGACGGCGTGGTGCGGTCACCCTCGCTGTTCTCGATCACGCGCGCCTTGCCGCTTTCCATGACCGCCACGCACGAGTTGGTCGTGCCGAGGTCGATACCGATTACCTTGCCCATTGCTGTCTCCGCAAATTCCCGAGCTGAAACCCTGTCCCCGACATGGGGGTCCATTCCCGCCGATTCAAGCGCCGCCGGCCGCCGTCGCGACGATGACCCGGGCCGGCCGCAGCAGGCGCCCGTTCAGCGCGTAGCCGCGCTGTACGACGGTCAACACCGTGTCGGGCTCGGCAGTCGCCGAGGGCTGCACCATCATGGCCTCGTGCACGGTCGGGTCGAACGGCTCGCCGACCGGATTCAATTCGACGATGCCGAGGCGCTCGAACGCTTTCGAGAGCAGCTGCCGGGTCGCGAGCTGGCCCGCCGCGAGGCTGTCGCGATCGGCTTTGGCGGCATTCTCGACCGCGAGATCGAGGCCCTCCTTCACCGGCAGCAACTCCTGCGCAAAGCGCTCGAGGCCGTAGCGGTTGGCCGCCTCGATGTCGCGCTGGGCGCGCTTCCTGACGTTGTCGATCTCGGCAAGGGTGCGCAGGTACTGGTCCTGGCACTCCTTCGCGCGCGCTTCGGCAGCGGCGAGGCGTGCCGCGAGATCCTCCGCTGGCTCCACCGCCTCCGGTGTGCCGGTCTCCGCTTCGGCCATCAATATCCCTCAAATCAATGAGTTAGACTGCAGCGCCCGATATGGGGGCTCAGCGCCGCGAATTCAAGGCGGCGCCGAGCAATTTCGCGGTGAGGTCGACGATCGGGATCACGCGCTCGTAGGCCATGCGGGTCGGGCCGATGACCCCGAGCACACCCACGACTTCGTTGTCGGTGGAATACGGGGCCGTGACGACGCTGCAGTCGTCGAGGATCTGGAACCCCGATTCGTGGCCGATGAAGATCTGCACGCCGTCGGCGCGCAGGCTCTGGTCGAGCAGGTGCAGGAAGTCGCGCTTCTCGTTGAACGCCTCGAACAGCCGCCGCAGGCGATCGACGCTCGCGAGTTCGGCGACACCCATCAGGTTCGTCTCGCCCGCGATCACGTATTCGAGCTGCCCGCTCTCGGACGCACTGAACACCTGCTGCGCCACCGAGATCGCGCTGCCCATCACCTCGTTCAGGTGCTCGCGGGTTTCCTTCAGCTGCCGCAGGATTTCCTGCCGCCCCTGCGACAGCGTGCGCCCGCGGAACTGCTCGGTGAGGTAGTTCGCCGCGCGCTTCAGCTCGTCGGGCGAGTAGTGGCGCCCCGCCTGGATGATGCGGTTCTGCACCTCGCGGTCGTTGAACACGAGGATCACGAGGATGCGGTTCTCGGACAGGCCCACGAATTCGACCTGGGAGACGGCCTGCACCTGCGAGCGCGGCAGCGTGACGACGCCGGCCAGGTGGGTGACGCTCGACAGCAGGCGCGATGCGGCGCTGACGAGCGCCTTCGGGTCGCCGGCGCCGGCCGACAGCTCGCGCTTGAAATCCGCGATGTCCGCCGAATCGAGCGGCTGCACCTTCAGCAGCGAATCGACGAAGAAGCGGTAACCCTTGTCGGTCGGGATGCGGCCGGCTGAGGTGTGCGGCGAGGACACGAAACCAAGCGACTCGAGATCGGCCATGACATTGCGGATCGTCGCCGAACTCAGGGCGAGCCCCGAATCGCGCGACAGGGTGCGCGACCCGACCGGCTGCCCTTCGCGGATATAGCTCTCCACGAGCACGCGAAGCAGGTGCTGCGCGCGCTCGCCCAGCGGCTCTTCCCGATGCTCGTGCGCCATGTGCAGCCACGCTAACGGAGATCGAGAATCAAGGCAATGCATGTTAGCTTTGCGTATGCCCAGCGCCTTGCGCAACGTCGCCCTGGTCGGTCGATTCTCGGACCCCCGCGTCGCGGAAAGCGCTCTCGCCGCCGCCCGTCATCTCGCGCTGCGAGGCCTCGGGGCGCTGGTCGCCGACGACCCGGAAGCGGACGGCCTCGAATCCGCCGGCGCGCGCCTCGTGCGCGTGGCCGCCGCGGAACTCGCGGATCGCGCCGACCTCGTGCTCGCGATCGGCGGCGACGGCACGCTCCTCTATGCCGCGCGGCTGGTCGCCCACCGTGGCGTGCCGCTCCTCGGCGTGAACCGCGGCCGGCTCGGCTTTCTCACCGACGTGCTGCCGCAGGACCTCGTCGCCTCGGTGGACGCGGCGCTCGACGGCCGCTGCGACATCGATGAGCGCCCGCTGCTCGAGGCCCGCCTCGAGCGTGCGCAGGGCGAGCGGCTGACACAGCTCGCGCTCAACGATGTCGTGATGCAGAAGCACGAAACGGGACGCATGCTCGATTTCGAGTCGTGGATCGACGGGCGCCATGTCAACACCCACGGCGCCGACGGCCTCGTCGTCGCGAGCGCGACCGGCTCGACCGCCTACGCGCTCTCCTGTGGCGGGCCGATCATCGAGCCGCAACTCGGGGTCGTGGTCGTGGCGCCGATCTGCCCGCACACGCTCTCCGACCGGCCGATCGTCGTGTCGCGCCGTTCCACCGTCGAGATCGTGCTGGTCGATCGGCCGGGTACGCGGGCACACGTCATGGCCGACGGCCTGCCGATGGCCGACCTCCTCGTCGGCGATCGCCTCGCGGTCGGCCCGTCGAACCACACGATCCGGCTGCTGCATCCGAAGGGCTACGACTACTACCGCCTGCTGCGCTCGAAGCTCCACTGGGGCCGCGGCGGCCGGGACCACGCGCGGTGAGGCCATGCTGACGCACCTGCAGATCCGGGATTTCGCGATCGTCGACGAGGCCGAGATCGAGTTCCGGCCCGGGCTCACGGTACTCACCGGCGAAACCGGTGCGGGCAAGTCGATCATCGTCGAGGCGCTGCAACTCCTCTCCGGCGGCCGTGCCGGCACCGAAGTCGTGCGCCACGGCGCCGAGCGCGCGGAGGTGACCGCGAGCTTCGATCCGGGCGACCCGGCGAGCCCCCTCGCGAAGTTGCTGCGTGAGCAATCGATCGACAGCGCGGACGAACTGACGATCCGGCGCGTCGTCACGGCCGACGGGCGCAGCCGCGCCTACCTCAACGGCCAGTCGGTGCCGGTGCAGCTGCTCCGCGACGTGGGCGTGCTGCTGGTCGACATCCACGGCCAGCATGAATTCCAGTCGCTCGTGCGACCCGCCGCGCAGCGCGAGCTCCTCGACGCGTCGGGCGGCCTCGAGGCGCTCGCCGGCGAGGTCGGTGGCCTGCAACGTGTGTGGCTCACGCTGCTGAACCGCACGCTCGACCTCGAGAGCCGCGTCCGCGAACGCGACGCGCGCACCGATCTCCTGCAGTTCCAGGTGCGCGAACTCGAAGCGCTCGACATGAAGAACGGCGAACTCGCGCAGCTGCTCGAGGAGCGCACGCGGCTCGCGAACCGCGGCCGGCTCGTCGAAGCGGCCCAGGAAGCCGGTGCGCTGCTCTACGAATCCGAGGACGGCAATGCCCACGCCTCGACGAGCCGGGCGCTCGCCGCGCTGAAGGCGGCGGGCGCGCACGATCCACGCCTCGCCGCCATCGCCCCGATGGTCGAGGAAGCGCTGATCAACCTGCACGAGGCGGCGCGCGAACTGGCGCATTACGCCGAGACGCTCGACCACGACACGAACCGCCAGGCCGAAGTCGAACGCCGCCTCGCGGCCTTCGAGGAACTGGCGCGCAAGCACCGCGTCGCCGTGGCGGAGTTGCCGGCCCGGCTCGTGCAACTGAAGTCCGAGCTCGCGGGGCTCGAGCACGCCGATACCCAGCTCGCGACGCTGCGCAAGGAACAGGCGGAGGCGCTCGCGGCATGGCGTGCGCGGGCGGCGCAACTGTCGTCGCGTCGCACGGCCACCGCGAAGTCGCTGTCGAAGGAAATCACGCAACGCATGCAGGCGCTCGGCATGGCGGGCGGACGCTTCCAGATCGACGTATCGCCGCTCGAATCGCCCGAACCCGCGCCACACGGGCTCGACCAGATCGAGTTTCGCGTGTCGGCGAACCCCGGCCAGCCGCTGCGGCCGCTCGCGAAAGTCGCCTCGGGCGGCGAGCTCGCCCGGCTCTCGCTCGCGGTGCAGGTATCGCGCGCAGGCCGCGAGGGCCGCTGCATGGTGTTCGACGAAGTCGACGCCGGGATCGGCGGCGCGGTCGCGGAGATCGTGGGCGCCGAACTGCGCGCGCTCGGCGACCGCAGCCAGGTGCTGTCGGTCACCCACCTGCCGCAAGTGGCCTCGCAGGGCCATCACCAGCTGCGGGTGAGCAAACTCACCGACGGCAAGACGACCCGCACGCAGATCGTCCCGCTCGATGCCGACGCCCGCATCGCGGAGATCGCGCGGATGCTCGGCGGCATCGAAGTGACCGACAAGGCGCGCGACCACGCGCGCGAAATGCTAGGGCTTGCGCGACGGGCAGTCCGGCCGGCGGCAGTGCCCGTAAAGAATAAGTGAGTGGTCGCGGATCTCGAACCCGAGCCTCCCCGCTGCCGCGACCTGACGTTTTTCGATGTCGCTGTCGACGAACTCTTCGACCCGGCCGCAGTCGATGCATACGATATGGTCGTGGTGCGCCCCTTCGTTCAGTTCGAAAACGGCCATGCCGTTCTCGAAGTGATGGCGCACGACGAGGCCCGCGGCCTCGAACTGCGTGAGCACGCGATACACGGTGGCGAGGCCGATGTCCTCGTTCAGTTCGATGAGGCGCTTGTAGATCGCCTCGGCGCTCTGGTGCCGCACCTCCGCCGTTTCGAGGATCTCGAGGATCTTGAGGCGGGGCAGCGTGACCTTGAGCCCTGCCTTGCGCAGATCTTTGCCTTCCAAATCGGGTGCTCCCGGTTATGATTCGCCGATTATCCCCCCAAGACCCCACCATGCAACCATCCTTGAACCGATTCGCGCGGCTCGCCGTGCTCGCATTCGTCGTCTCCGGTCTCGCCGGGGCGTGCGTGTACCGGATGAATATCCAGCAGGGCAACTACCTCGATCCGGCTGCCGTGGCACAACTGCAGAACGGCATGACGCGCAGCCAGGTGCGCTTCCTGCTCGGCACGCCGATGGTGCCCGATGCATTCGACGACAGCCGCTGGGATTACCTGTACTACATGAAGCGCGGCCGCATCCGGGCCGCCGAGCAGCGCCATCTCACGGTCTGGTTCGAGGACGACAAGGTCATGCGCTTCGAGAAGGACAACGTGCCGGCGCCGGCGCCTGCCACCGCGCCTGCCGATCCGCCTGCCACGCCGCCCTCGACTTAACCGGATCGCTTGCGCTCGCGCGCGACCCGCTCGCGCCGGCGCACGCGCGGATCCGCCGCGAGTCCACGGTATATTTCCAGGCGATCCCCGTCCGCCAGCACATGCCCTCGCGCACAGGTGACCCCGAAGACGCCGACGGGCGCCGTGTCCCAAGGTACGTCGGCCACCTCGATGTCCAGCGCTGCTGATTCCCGCGCTGCGAGGTCCCGTGCCGCCGCCAGGGCATCGGCCGCCGTCGCGTCATCCGCCAATTCAACGGGCCAGAGCCATTGCGCGTCCGGCAGCGCGTAGGCGACGGTGCAGCGCTTCACGCCGGCAGCGTCCGCGCGCGGGCGACGAACGCGTCGACCAGCGAACCCGCCGTGTGCTCGAACATCGGTTCGAAGACGGCGGCCGTCAGCGGATTCGCGAATGCGAAGCGCATGTGCAATTCGATGCGCGTGCCGGCATCGCCGATCGGGGTGAGGGTCCAGAGCCCCTGCAACAGTTTGAACGGCCCGCGCACATGCTCCATCGTCACACGGTGCTCCGGGGCGAGCGTATTGCGCGTCGTGAACTCGGTGTGCAGCAGGCCGCGGCGCACGCCGAGTGTCGCGACGATTTCGCTCGCCGTGCGCGATTCGACGACGGCCCGCGTGCACCACGGCACGAACTGTGGATAGGCCTCGATATCGTTGATCAGTTTGAAGAGCGTGCCCGCCGACCTGGCGATCAGCGCCGAGCGTGTCAGTTCCCGCATGGTGCAATTGTCTACAATAAGACGTGGCAAGGGAAAAGACCGACAAACCGATCGCCGAGAACCGCAAGGCGCGCTTCGACTACTTCATCGAAGACCGCTACGAGGCGGGGCTCGCGCTCGAGGGCTGGGAGGTAAAGGCGATGCGCGCCGGGCGCGCGAACCTCACCGAGGCCTACGTGTACCTGAGGGGCGGCGAGGCGTTCCTGATCGGCGCACACGTGACACCGCTCAACACGACCTCGACCCACGTGCACGCCGACCCTACCCGCACGCGGAAGCTCCTGCTCTCGCGCAGCGAGATCGATCACCTCATCGGCGCGGTCGAGCGGCGCGGCTACACGATCGTGCCGCTCGACCTGCACTGGAAGGGCGGCCGGGCGAAACTCGCGATCGGCCTCGCCAAGGGCAAGAAGCAGCACGACAAGCGCGCGACCGAGAAGGATCGCGACTGGCAGCGCGATCGGCAGCGCCTGCTGAAACGGCGCTGACCGTGGACCGCGCCGACTACGCGATCCTCGGCGCGGGCGCGCTCGGCTCGGTGCTCGGTGCGCATCTTGCGCGCGCCGGGCACACCGTCACGCTGCTCGCGCGCGGTGAGCGGGCCGCGCGGATCGAACGCGAGGGCGTCACCCTCCGCGGCCTCGCCGCATTCACGGTGCCCGTACCCGTACTGCGCGATCCGGCGGTGCTCGGCGCAGCACGCGTGCTGATCGTCGCCACCAAGACCCCGGGCACGGCGCAGGCCCTGGCCGCGCTGCGCCACGCCGCCTTTGACGCCGCGTTCTCCATCCAGAATGGCCCCGGCAAGGACGACCTGCTCGCCGAGGCTTTCGGGCGCGATTGCGTGCTCGGCGCGCTGGCCGACACCAGCGCCGAGCTGCTCGGCGATGGTGCGGTGCTGTTCACCCGCAATGTCAACCTGTCCATCGGCGAACTGCCGGCGGGCGCCAGCGGGCGCGTGCAGCGCATCGCCCACGAGATCGACGCGTCGGGCGTGCGCTGCACGGGTTCGGTGCAGGTGCTGTCGCTCGAGTGGTCGAAGTTCTGCGCGTGGACCGGCCTCATGGCCGTGTCGGTGACCACGCGCCTGCCCACGTGGAAATTCCTCGTCGATCCCGACTCGGCGCTCGTCATCGTGCGCCTCGTGCGCGAAACGGTGCAGCTCGCGCAGGCGCTCGACATCGCCGTCACGGACGCATCGGTGCTGCCCGTCGCCAGCATCGCGGGCGGCACCGAGGAAAGCGCGGTCGAGCGCGTCAGGGCCGTGGGCGAGCGCTATCGGTCGACGGCGCCCGACCATCGCATGTCGTCGCTGCAGGATCTCGACCGGGGCCGCCCGCTCGAAGTGCACGAGACGCTGGGCTACGCCGTCGCGAAGGCCGCGGAGCTCGGGCTCGAACTGCCGCGGCTCGCCGCGTTCTATCACCTGGCCGCCGCGCTCGACCCGGCGCGGCAGGCCCGCGGGGCTTGAATCGGGCCCGATCGGCTATACTCTGCGGGTACCTGTTTGGGGGCGACCGGTTTCGACGCGGGTTGCGAACCTTCAGGGGCGTACCGAGGCGCATGGCCCTCGTTAAACACTGTGCAAAAACTTAGTTGCCAACGACGACAACTACGCTCTGGCGGCTTAATCCCGCCTAACCTCTGACCACTCGGTGCCTGTGCCGGTGAACCAGGGGACGCGCTCACAGGATCGCGGATCACCGTGCGACGGGGTGGTTCTGCTAAGAGACACCGTCTGCTGGCCGAGCGTCTTCCCTGCTCCTCGGGTAGCGTGAGGCGAGAATCAATGAGAGAGCTACGTACGTAGATCCTGGAGTCTAGGACTTGCGGACGGGGGTTCGATTCCCCCCGCCTCCACCAAACATGGTGCCGGGGCTTCGGTTGTTCGGTTATTGGCAGGCGGACGCCCCAATAACCGAACAACCGAAGCCCCGGCACCACTCATCATGGTCCCGCGGCGGCCATCGCCTCGGTCAGCACGCGCGGCGTGATCTGCCAGGACACACCCCAACGGTCCTTGCACCAGCCGCAGGCGCTCTCGGCTGTCGGGGAACGTTCCCGCGTAGAACCGGGCCGCCGCCTCGGCGTCCTTGTCGAACCAGATGCAGATCGTGTTCTTGTGCATGAGCAATCCTCCGGGCCAGGCAGGAGGTGGCGCAGCATGGCAGCCTCGGTTATCTTGATGCGTCAAGATGCATCATGGCAGTCGTGCCGCGCGAGTATCTGACCGTGGCCGACGTGCTCGGCATCCACACGGTGCTGGGGGAGCGTTACGGCGGTGCACCGGGCGTGCGTGATCCCGGCGCACTGGAAGCAGCCCTGTTCCGGCCACAGACCGGCTACTACAAGGACATCATCGCCGAAGCGGTAGCCTTGACGGAGAGCTTGGCAATCAACCACCCCTTCGTCGACGGCAACAAGCGGGTTGCGTTCGCGGCCATAGATGTGTTCCTGCGCCTCGACGGCTAGCGCCTGCGCCACCCCCCGATGCGGTTGCACGCGCAAATGATGCAGATGTTCGAATCCGGCACGTTCGACATTGCGCACATCGATCCGTGGCTGCGTACATTCGCGAGCGCGGGGAAGTGAGGGTCAAGCTCCCGGGCCGCCTCGTTCGCGCCCGAGCCGCCACGCGAGCCACAGCAGCGGCGCGCCCCAGAGCGCGGACACGAGGTAGATGTCGGTGAGATCGAACCACTGCTGCAACGGGCCGGGGAACCACGAGCCGACCCCCTCACCCGCCATCAGCGCCGCGACCAGCACACCGGCGGTCTTCGTCTGCGCGTCCGGGAAGGCTCGCAGCGCGAACGACATGCTGAACGGGTAGTAGATGCTGCACGCGGCGCCGGCGGCCGCGAAGGCGAGCACGAGCGCCGTGGGTGTCGTGACCCGCGCCGCGCCGACGAAGCACACGGCGATGGCGAGCGGCGAGACCACGTACAGCACCCGCGGCGATACCCGACGCCGGGGCGCCGCACCGAGCAACAGTCGGAATAACGTCATCGCGCCCCAGAACGCGGCCAGCGCCCACGCGCCGTAGCGCGGCGGGAAATGCAGGGCCCCGCCATAGAGGCTCGCCCAGCTGCCGAAGCTGCCTTCGACGATGGCGTACATCAGCACCGCGGCGGCGAACAGGGCAAGGCGGCCCGTGTCGGCGCAACGCGCGACGCGCACGTCGCGCGACTGCGGCGTGCGAAGATGCGCAGTCGCCTCGCGATCGCCCGCGACTCGCGGCAGCGCGAGCAGCAGCAGGAACGCCGCGCCGATCGCGACGGGCCACCCCCACCAGGCCCACCAGGCCTGGATGGCCTGCAGGATGAGCGGCGACACGGCGGTCGCGCCACCGATCACCGCATTCAGTACCGTGACCGCAGTGATGTCACGGGCGGGAAACAGCGCGGCGGCGAAATGATTGGTGACCGAGAGGTTGAGACCGAAGCCGAAGCCGAGCAGCGCAGTCTCGATGAGCAGCATCGCATAGGCGGCAGCGCTGCCGGCAAGCACACTGCCCGCCCCCGCCCCCGCGACCGCCGCGCTCGCGGCCAGCAGCAGCGCGGCGGCCACGTTGCAGATGAGTCCCAGGCGAAACACGCCCTGCGCTCCCCGGCGCCGCGCGAGGCGTCCGGCCACGAGTGCGCTCGCGATCGCCCCCGCCGTCTCCGGCAGGAAGAGCGCGCCGTAGTGACCGGCGGACAGGCTGTATGGGGCACTCCGCAGCACGTCGCCGAGCGCGGGAATGAGCACGAAGGCGAAGCCCTGCAGCAGGCCGGCCGTGTAGACCGTGCCGACGGCGACCCGGAAGGTCCTGGCGTTCACGCCCCCGCCCAGTCCCCTTGCGCGAAGCGCGCGGTGATATGCCCGGCGGAGCGCAGCGCCTGCGCCATGATGGTCAGCGACGGATTCACCGCGGCGATCGAGGGCATGAAGCTGCCGTCGACGACGAAGAGATTCTCGAGTTCGTGGGCGCGGCACCACGGATCGAGCACGCTCGTCGCGGGGTCGGTGCCGAAGCGCGCGGTGCCGACCTGGTGGGCCACCGCCTCGATGCCCATGGTCTGCGTGAAGACCAACGGGAAGCCGATGCGGCGCAGTATCGAACGCCAGCGCGCGAGGAGGCGCGCATGCGCTTCCATGTTGTTCGGCGTATAGGCCAGGCGAACCCGCCCGTCGCCCGTGAGCGTCACGCGGTTGTCGGGGCTCGCGATGTCCTCCGTCGTGAGCCACCAGTCCACCGAATGCCGCCCGAACCAGTTCGCTGCGGCTCGCGGCAGCCACGGGCGCTGCGCCTTCAGCAGCTCGCCGGTGACCTTGCCGAGGAGCTGCACGTGGCCGAGCGGCCACGGGAAATCCGCCTCGCCCGACTCGTGGTAGAAATCGTTGACACCGATCGTCTTCTGGAACACGGTCCGGTGGCTGCGCCAGGGCGCGAGAGCGAGCATCGCCGAGTTGATGTGGCACATGTAGTTGCGCCCCAGCTGGCCGGAGCCGTTCGCGAGCCCTTGTCGATGCACGTCGCTCGCCGAGGCGAGCAGCAAGGCTGCGGAGTTGACCGCGCCGGCGGCCACCACCACGACGCGCGCGCTCAGCCGCTCCCGTCCAGCACTTCCTTCGCACTCCACCGACACGACGCGGCGGCCGTCGGGTGACGACACGAGCCGGATGGCCTCGAGATTCGTGCGCAGCACGACATTGGCATGTGCGAGCGCAGGCCGCACGCCGCACATTTCAGCATCGCCCTTGGCCTGCACGAGGCATGGGAAGCCGTCGCAGGTCTCGCAGCGGATGCAGGGGCTCGCGCGCCGGTTCGACTCGTCGAGATGCAGCGCGAGCGGCAGGTGGAACGGATGCAACCCGATCCGCGCGAGACGTGCATGCACCGCGTCGATGGCCGGCTCGTGGCGCACCGGCGGATACGGAAACGCCGCCGCCGGCGGCGCGGTGGGATCCTCACCGCGCTGCCCATGGGCGAAATACCACTGTTCGGCCGTGTCGTAGAACGGTGCGAGGTCGGCATAGGCGATCGGCCAGGGCATCGTCCTGCCGCCAGCGTGGTGCACGGACTGGAAGTCGCGCTCGCGCCGGCGCAGCACCGCCGCGCCATAGAACTTCGTGTTCCCGCCGACGTGGTAGCCGGCGACGGGCCGGAAAGAGTGCCCGTCCCGATCCAGCCAGGGCCCCGCGTCGTGGTAGCGATGACGGCGGAATACCGCGTCCGCGCGCCAGTTGTCCTTTTCGCGCGGCAGGAAACCGCCACGCTCGACCAGCAGCAGCCTCAGTCCGCTCGGTGCGAGCGCCCGGGCCAGCGTGCCGCCGCCCGCGCCGGTCCCGATGATGATGACGTCGGCGTCACTCAACTCGAACCTCGAAATCCACCCCCTCCCAGCGCGCGGCCTCCCGCCAGCAGAAGGTGAACTTCACGGCGTCGCCGGGCTGGAGCCGTTCGCCCGGGAGGTCCACGAAGTGCACGCCGAGGCCCGTGTCACGGGTCACGGAATCGTGCACGCTGCGCCAGCCGTCGTCGCTCCAGTGCACGGTGGCCGCGGCCAGCGTCTCGATGCGCAGCATGCGGCCGGCGGGCATCGAGCGGCACTTGTGATTGAAGCGCCATATCGAATGGCGCAACGGTGGCTTGTTCGTGATGTAGCGGTCGACCGTTTGCGGCGGCATGTCGAACACACGGCCTTCGCACAGCGACCTCGCGAGCTTGACGTATTCCGCGTGCGCCCAGACGAGCGGCATCGCCGAGCCCGAAGGTCGACCGAAGTACAGCCCACGGCGCGCGATATCCGGTGCATCCCAGACCTGCTCCGGCAACATGCCGCCGTCGTTCGCAAACGCCGTCATGGCGCGCGCGAGCCGACGCGCGGCTTCCGGGCGGCCGGCTGCCAGTTCAAAGTGCGCCCGCTCGCCGGTCAGCAGCGGCCAGGCGCGCCCGCACCCGGTGCCGTCGAAGGGCCTGCCGTCCTCGTGTTCCCCGTAGCCGTCGCCGTTGTAGCGATGCCAGGCCGGTCCGCCGGGCGCATCCACCTTGAGCAGTGCGTCGATCACCTTGACAGTGCTGGCGATGCGCGGATCATCCGCCGCCCTCAGGCCGAAACGCACCAGCGCAAGCGCGTCGGGACTCACGATCTCGGCAGCGGGCTCGACACTCTCGCCCGGCGGGCGGTTCTTGATCGGCACGAAGCCCTTCGTGGGTGATGCCGCCGCGCACACGTCGGGCGGCGCGATGCGCACGTAGTAACCGTCCACGCCGCACCTTCGCGCCAGCTCCGTGCCGGCGACATAGGTCCAGCGCTCGATGTGGCCGTTCCAGATATCGGCGGTTTCGCGTAGCCAGGTGGCGAGCGCGGGCTCGTCGTTCGCATCGGCGAAGTCGGCGGCGGCGAGGAGCGCGGCTATCTCCGCGGCCAGCGTGAACGGCGAGTAGCCCGGGTTTTCCTCCCATCGGTCCTGTTGGGTCACGGGCCCATTGCGCACGAGGAAGCCGGCCGCGCGACGCGTCATCGGCCACAAGTGCCGCAGGTCGTCGGCGGAGAGCGCACCTTCGCGCCGCGCGAGGTCGGCGAGCAGGATCGGCAGCGCCGTCTCGTCCATCTGCACGCCGTTCCAGTACGGCATGCCGTCGAGCCACATGTTCTGCGGCCAGTGGCCGTCTGCCTCTTGCGTGCTCAGGAGATAGCCCAGCACGCGACGCACATCGTCGTGTGCGCCCGCCGCGAGCAAGGCGCTGGCAGACTCGACCAGGTCGCGCGCCCAGGTCAGGTGGTAGCCGCCCATGTCGCCATCGCCCTTGGCGAAGCCCCACGGAAACGACAGGCTCGCGATCAGCCCGCCCGACAATCGCTTCGATTCGTGCGTACGCAGCACCATCATGCTGGTGCGATGCGCATCGACACCCGCGCCGGTGTCGTCGGCGATGCGCAGGCACGACTGCTGCCAATCCTGCCATTCCTGCACGTACACGTCCTGTGCCGCCTCGAAGCCTTCCGCGAGGCTCGCCCGGGCGCGAAGACCGGCTTCCGCTGTCGTGCTGCCAAAGGCGAGCGCGAGCACGAAGCCGCCGGCGCAGGCCCCGAGGTCAACTTCACCGGTGAGCGCGACGTTGCCGTTGTCCGCGCGCGCGAATTCCCATGCCATCTCACGATGCCGCGACAGGTCCTGCCAGCCGTCGCTCGTGCCGACGAACCCCGCCGAGCGCTTGCGCCATGGCGCGGAGCAGGCAATCGCGAGCGCGAAGTCGTCGCGTTGCGCGAACAGCATCGGCACGCCCTTGTAGTCGTCGAGCCAGGCACTGTTGTCGCGACCCTGGTTGCCGAGGTGCGGCGCGGCGAGTACATACAGGTGGTAGTCGTCGAGTCGGCCCGCGAGCGGCACGAAACGCGTGCGCTGCAATACCACGTTGCGCTTCGGATCGGCGAGGAGGTCTTTCTCGATGCGATATCGCCCGGCGCCGCAGGTGTTGGTCAGCCGGTAGTACGGCACACCGTTGAACGGGTAGCTGACCTGTGAGCGGGCATGGCGCTTCTCTTCCGAAAAGAAGGCCTGTCCGTCGGTCACGATCAGTCCGAGGTCGCGCGTGCAGGGCGTGTCGAGGCGCGGGTAGTACACCTCGTTCAGGATGCCGTGGCTCAGCGTGAACCAGACGCGGCTCGCGCTCGAAAGCGACGTGCCGACCCCGGTCTTGGCGCTCGAAGTCCAGCGCGGTTCCGAGCCGGGCCATCCCGGGGCGAACGCGGACGCCCCGGTCACGACGACCATTCCAGTACGACCTTGATTTCGTCGGATCCGTGGTGGTCGAGCGCGGCGGCGAAATCATCCGCCGGATGGCGATGCGAGATCAGCTGTGCCACGTGATCGCCCCAGAGCTTGCGCGCCTCCGCCAGATCGCCCACCGCCATTTCCCAATGGGCCGGCGCCGCATTGACGCTGCCGATCATCACCTGGTTGTAGAGCACGAGCTGGCGCACGAGTTCGGCGCCGGGGATCTGGATCGAACGCGCCCCGCCCGGAATGCCGGTGAGCACATACACGCCGCCCTGGCCGAGCGCATCGAGCAGGTTGAACACGAGCGACGGCACGCCGGTCGCCTCGAGGATGAGCTCCATCTCGCCGAGCGTGCTGTCGATCCTGCCCGCCGCGACGCTGCGCCCATCGAGATAGCGGCCACCGATCTTCTCGAGCCACCGGGGACGCGCGCTGCCGGCATCGACGATGTCGAGCCCCCACACTTCAGCGCCGCGCAGGCGCAGCGCGAGCGCACCCAGGAGGCCGATCGGCCCGAGTCCCGCGACGAGACAGCGGCGCCCTGCGAACCACGCGCGACCCGGTGCGACCTCGGGCATGCGCGCGGATTGCACGAGCATCGCCTCGTTGATCGCCTTCTCGGCGACGGACAGCGGCTCGCACAGCACGCCGACCGCCGCGAGCTCGGGCGGCACGCGCACCGCGTACTGCTCGTGATCGGCCGCGAACTCGGCCTGGTAGCCGTCGAGCCCCCAGATGCCGCGTTCGCGATACTCGCCGGTGAGGCACACATCGGGGCGATTCAGGCTGCAGGGCCGGCACTTGCCGCAGCCCCGGCGCACGGTGAACACGGCGTAATCGCCCGTCTTCACCCGTGTCACATCGGAGCCCACCTCGATCACCCGGCCGAACATTTCGTGCCCGATGACGAGGTCCTTGCTGCCGGCCGGCGCGAGCGCGCGCCCGCCCGCGGCCTCCTCGCGATCGGTGCCGCAGATGCCGACGCGCACGATGCGCATCTTGACGCCCCGGTCCGACTCGACCAAAGGCTCGGGGCGATCGACGCGGCGAAGATCTCGCTGGCCGGGAATGACGGCGATAGCTCTCATGCGCTGTCCAGGACTGTTCGGAGTCGCAAACACCCTAACAGGTTCCCGGAGCCCACGGCATCGCCCGCCTGCCGGCCACGATGCGGGCGCGTCAGGCGCTCGCGGCGAGCCTCTCCGGGCGGGCATCGCTGCGCCAGTGCGCGCCACAGTTTTCCTGGCGCGCGAGCGCCGCTTCGAGGATGCGACGTGCGAGCAGCAGCCGGGCGCGCCCGAGGCAATCGTCCGCAGGCACCCGTCGCTCGAGGCCTGACAGGGTCGTGAGACCGCGCGACAACGTGGCGCCATCACGTACCACGCCGGCCGCGCGCCACATGAGCGTGCGCAGTTCTTCCGGCGCGACAGGCGCCGGGGGTGCGTGCGGTGCGACCTGCAGTTCACCCGCGCCCGGCAGCGCCCGCAGCGGCGCACGCGCGAGCAATGCGCCGAGGCGGCGCCCGAATACGATGGCTTCGAGCAGGGAATTGCTCGCGAGCCGGTTGGCCCCGTGCACGCCGTTGCAGGCCGCTTCGCCGACCGCCCAGAGCCCGCGCAGGCTCGTATGGCCGTCGAGGTCCACGGCGACGCCACCCATGTGGTAGTGGGCTGCCGGAGTGACCGGGATCGGTTCGCGCTCCGGGTCGATGCCGAATGCGCGGCAAAGGCGCACGATCTCCGGGAACTGCGTGCCCACGCTGCCGCCATGCAGTCGCCGCGCATCGAGCCGGACCCGTTTGCACCGCTGCTGCACGCCGAACACCGCGCGAGCCACGACATCGCGCGGCGCCAGGTCGCCGCCCGGTATGCGCGCCGTCACCGGTGCCCCGGCGTCGTCGATGAGTCGCGCGCCCGCGCCACGCAGGGCTTCGGTGATGAGCGGCAGCGGTTGCGACTCGACATCGAGCGCGGTCGGGTGGAACTGCACGAACTCGAGCGCGCCGGGGCGAGCGCCCGCCGCGAGCGCCATGGCGACGCCGTCACCGCAGGCGCCGAGCGGGTTCGTGGTGCGCGCGTAGAGGCCGCCGATTCCGCCGGTGGCGATCACGACCGCACGCGCGCGGATCGCGAGCACTTCACCCGATGCATCGTAGGCCAGTACGCCGCACACGCCACTCTCGTCGCGCAGCAGTTGCACCGCGCGCAGCCCGGCCTCTGTCTCGACATGGGTCGACGCGGCGCTCGTCCCGCGCAGTATCGCGGCAATGGCCGCCCCGGTCGCGGCACCGCCGACATGCAGCACACGGGCGCAGGAATGGGCGGCCTCGCGGTGCAGGGACCAGCGATTGCCGTCGCGCGCGAAAGGCACACCGAGCGTCGCGAGCCACTGGATCGCGTTGGGCGCCTCGTTGCACAGGTAGCGTGCCGCCGCCGGCACGACATGCGGCCGGCCCGCGGCGATCGTGTCCTCGATGTGCTGCTCGACACTGTCGGCCGGATCGACTGCGGCCGCGATGCCGCCCTGCGCGAGATCGCTCGCGGTGCCCGAGGGCACGCCCGGCGCGATCACGAGCACGCGCCGGCCGCGCGCGCTCAGCGCAGTCGTGAGCCCCGCCGCACCGGCACCGATGATCGCGACATCGGTGTCGCGCGTCCTCATGCCGTGAGCCGGTAGGTCTGCTCGAACATCCGTTGCACGCAGGCGCGCGCGGCGGGGGCGACGCTGCGCTCGATCTCGATCACTGGACCCATGTCGCGCAGCGCGGCATGGATGCCGGTGAGCGTGATGCGCTGCATGTGCGGGCACAGGTTGCACGGGCGCAGGAACTCGGTTTCCGGGAACGCGCTCGATACGTTGTCCGCCATCGAACACTCGGTGATCAGCACCGCGCGCGCGGGACGCGCCTGCCGCAGCGCGGCGATCATTCCCGAGGTCGAGCCGACATAGTCGGCCGCACGCTGCACTTCGGGCGAGCACTCCGGGTGCGCGAGCACATAGGCCTGCGTGTCGCGGCGATAGTCCTCGATCTCCCCGGCCGTGAAGCGTTCGTGCACCTCGCAGCGCCCCGCCCACGGAATGATCCGCACGCGCGTGTTCTTCGCGACCCACGCTGCCAGGAACTGGTCGGGCACGAAGATCACTGCGGGCTCGCCGAGGCTTTCGATGATCTCGAGCGCATTCGCCGACGTGCAGCAGACATCGCTCACGGCCTTCACGGCCGCGCTCGTGTTGACATAGCAGACCACCGGCACGCCCGGATGGGCGGCGCGCAGCGCGCGCACGTCGTCGGCCGTGATCGAGTCGGCCAGCGAGCAGCCGGCCTTCGTGTCCGGCAGCAGCACCGTCTTCTTCGGCGCGAGCAGCTTGGCGGTCTCCGCCATGAAGTGCACGCCGCACATCACGACCACATCGGCGCGCGAACGCGCCGCGGCCCCCGCGAGCGCGAGCGAGTCGCCCTGCACGTCGGCGACGCCGTGGAAGATTTCGGGGCGCTGGTAGTTGTGCGCGAGGATGATCGCATTGCGCTCGCGCTTGAGCGCCTCGATCGCGCACACGGTGTCGAAGTGCGCATCCCATTCCATCTCGGGCATCAGGCGCGAGACGCGGCCGTAGCGGCGGGAATGTTCGTCGCGGGTATAGTCCGAGGCTGTCATGCTACCGAGCCTAGGCGCGCCCGCCCGCAAAGACATTGATCTCGATCAATCGCGCGCGACGGCGCGTCAGGCCCGCCCCACCCGCAGCGCGAGCGGCCAGCGCACGCCGCGCGCCCCGCCACCCCCGCCCCGGAGCGGCACCAGCTGCCGTTCGAGCTCGGGGATGGGGCCGAACCCGTGGGCATCGATGAAGCACGAGGTCGCAGACCAGGTCCGCACGTAACCCGCCCACTGCGCGAGCGTCCACTCGACCTCCAGCGCAAATGCCGCGCCAGTGCGACTGCCGCCTGGCCGCTGCCCGTCGCGCAATCCCAGGCGAGATCGCCTCAGAGGTCGACGAACACCTTGAAGCCGCCCCAGAACATGCGCCTGCCGTCAAACGGCACCTTCTTCGGGTTCATCATCGCGGCGAGCCGCGGGTCCTTCATCACCTTGGCATTGACCCGGTCGCGCTGCCGGCGCGATGTGTAGACGATCCACGAGAAGAAGACGACTTCGCCCGGCTTCAACTTCACACTCTGCGGGAACGACGTGTACTTGCCGCTCGTCACGTCGTCGGCGATGCATTCCCGGTATTCGAGCGCGCCGTGCTCACGCCAGACCTTGCCCGCCTTGCGCGCCATCGCGCGGTAGGCGGCGAGCTTGCGGCGCGGCACCGGCACCACGAATCCGTCGACATATTTGCCCATGGAAGACCTCCTCGATACGCCTCAGGATAACCCGAGGACGAACGATCCGGTCCCGTGCCGACAGGCCTGTCGGCGCACCCGGCAGTGCAGCGTCCTCGGCTGTGGAGGACAATGCCGTCATGCTCTACGCCGTACTGTGCTATCACCACGAGGATGTTGTCTGCGCCTGGACGAAGGCCGAGGACGAGGCGGTCATGGCCAGGCTCGCCGACGTGCAGGACAAGCTCGCGAAAGCCGGCCGACTCGGCCCGGTCGCACGACTGATGCCGACGACCGCCGCCACCACCCTGCGCAAAGACACCGATCCGCCGCTCGTGCTCGACGGGCCGTTCGCCGAGACCCGCGAACAGCTCCTCGGGTTCTACGTGATCGATTGCGCCTCGCTCGACGAGGCGCTCGGGGCCGCACGCGAGCTGGCACGCGCCAACCCCGGCGGCGCGTACGAACTGCGCCCGATCGCGCTCTATCACCCGAGCCGGCTGCCGGCGTGACCGACCCCGCGTGGATCGAGGCAGCGCTCACCGGGGCCCGGCCGCAGGCGATCGCGGCGCTGCTGCGCTATTTCCGTGACCTGGACACCGCCGAGGAAGCCTTCCAGGAGGCGTCGCTGCGTGCGCTGCGGGTCTGGCCCGCAAAGGGCCCGCCGCGCGATCCGGCAGCCTGGCTGATCCTCGTCGGACGCAATTCGGCGGTCGATGCCGTTCGCCGGCGGCGACGCCACGACCCGCTGCCGCCCGACGACCTGCTGACCGATCTCGGGGACACGGAAACCGCGCTCGCCGAGCGGCTCGACAGCGAAGACTATCGCGACGACATCCTGCGGCTGCTGTTCATCTGCTGCCACCCCGACCTGCCCGCGACGCAGCAGATCGCGCTCGCCTTGCGCATCGTCTCGGGCCTCAAGGTCGCGCAGATCGCGCGTGCCTTCCTCGTCGGCGAAGCGGCGATGGAACAGCGCATCACGCGCGCCAAGGCGCGCATCGCGGACGCCACCGTACCGTTCGAGACGCCGGGCGCACCGGAACGCGCCACGCGCGTCGCCGCGGTCGCGGCGATGATCTATCTGCTGTTCAACGAGGGCTACTCCGCCACCGGCGACAGGGACGACCTGCGCAGTCGCCTGTGCGGCGAGGCGATCCGCCTGGCTCGCCTCCTGCTGCGCCTCTACCCGGCTGAGCCCGAAATCATGGGGCTTGCGGCGCTGATGCTGCTGCAGCATTCGCGCTCGGCCGCGCGGCTCGACGCGGCAGGCGACATCGTGCTGCTCGACGACCAGGATCGCTCGTTGTGGAACCGCGCGGAGATCGACGAGGGCCTCGCGCTGCTCGACAAGGCGATCCGCCACGCGGCCCCGGGCCCCTATCAGGTGCAGGCCGCGATCGCGGCACTGCACGCGCGCGCATCGCGATCCGCGGACACCGACTGGACGGAAATCGACTTCCTCTATGCGACCCTCGAGCGCATGCAGCCCTCGCCGGTCGTCACGCTCAATCGGGCGGTCGTGGTCGCGAAGCTGCGCGGCGCCGCCGCGGCGCTCGGGCTGATCGAGCCGCTCGGCGCCCGGCTCGACGGGTACTTTCACTTTCACGGCGTGCGCGGCGCCCTGCTGCGTGACCTCGGCCGCAGCGACGAGGCGCGTGAGGCGTTCAACCGCGCGATCGCGCTCGCGAACAGCCCGGCCGAAGCCGCGCACATCCGCGTTCACCTCGACCGGCTCGGCGGCGCCCCGTCGAGCGTCGTGATCGGCCCGTAGAGATCCGGTCGCCGGTCACGGAAGACGAACCAGTTGTTGCGCAGCTGTTCGATCTCGGCGAGATCGAAGGTGGCCGTGAGTACCGCATCGCCCTCCCCGCCGGCCTCGGTCACTATCGCGCCGGTCGGGTCGGCGATGAACGAGGCACCGTGGAAACGGATCCACAGGTGCTCCGGATCCTGCAGCGAGCGCTCGATGCCGTAGCGGTTCGACGCGACGAGCGGCATCATGTTCGCCGCCGCATGCCCCTGCTGTGCGCGCTGCCAGTGGTCGCGCGAATTCACCGGCAGCGCGGGCGGCGGCTCGCTGCCGATCGCGGTCGGATAGAGCAGGACTTCTGCGCCGAGCAGCGCCATGCAGCGCGCGCTCTCCGGAAACCACTGGTCCCAGCAGATGCCGACGCCGAGCCGCGCGTAGCGCGTGTTCCACACCCTGAAGCCCGTGTCGCCCGGCGAAAAATAGTTCTTTTCCTGGTAGCCCGGGCCGTTCGGAATGTGCGACTTGCGGTACACGCCGGCGATGCGGCCGTCCGCATCGATGACCGCGACCGAGTTGAAGAACACATTGCCCGCGCGCTCGAAGAAACTGATCGGCAGCACCACCTCGAGCTCGCGCGCGATCGGCGCGAAATGCCGCACCGCCGCGTTGTCACCGAGGGTGCTCGCGAGTGCGAGGTGGCGCGTGTCCTGTTCGATGCAGAAATACGGCGTCTCGAACAGTTCCTGCAACAGGATCACCTGCGCGCCGCGCCCCGCCGCCTCGCGCACGAGCCGCTCCGCCGTCGCGATATTGGCGTCGCGATCCCACGTGCACGCGAACTGCGTGGCAGCGAGGGTGACGGGCCGGGGCGCGATCTCGAGGTGCGAAGGAGACATGACAGATAGCTTATAGCTCATGGCTCATGGCTCATAGCCAGAGCGCGCTGCAACCAGCTGAACGCTTCTGGCCGTTCGCCGTTCGCCGTTCGCCGTTCGCCGCTATCAGTGTCTTGTTTCCGATCCGCTGCCCGGAAACAGCGCCTGATCGAGCGCCTTCACGTAGATCTGCTCGTCCGCCGGGCCGGGAACGAACACCTGGCGGTTGAGCAGCAGGTTCGGGATCGAGTTGACGCCGAGCAGCAGCAGGCGGCGTTCGTCCTCGACGACCTCGGCGTAACCCGCCTGCGGATCGCGGAACTTCGCGAGCAGCGACTCCGACAGGCCAAGGTCGGCGCCGAGGTCCGCGAGCACTGCCGTGTCGCCGATGTCGCGGCCATGCTCGAAGTACGCACGGAAGATGGCGTCGAGCACGGGGCCATGGAGCCCCTCCTCGGCCGCGAGCTTGACGAGGCGATGCGCAGCGGTCGTGTCCGGCAACCGGCCGAGGCGCGCAAAGTCGAAGCGGATGCCGAGCGATTCGCCCGCTTCGGCGAGGCTCGATTCGGCGAGCTCGACGCTGACGCCCTTCGGCAGGCGCAGCGCCAGGTGCTCGCGCCACTGCGCGGGTGCGGCGGCGGACGCGCCCGGCGCATCGGGCCGCAGCAGGCGCAGCGGATGCCAGCGCAGTTCGCGCACCGTGACTCCGTGGAGATGCCCGAGCGCGCGCGCGAGCCGGCGGGTGCCGAGGAAGCTCCAGGGGCACGAGAAGTCCCCGACCAGGTCGATATCGAGGCTGCCTGCGGGTACGACGGGCCAGTTACGGGGTTCGCTCATGCAAGCCGGTATGGGGGCGCCCCGGAGCAATTCAAGGCAGCGTCGCTCCCCGACCACCGGCGGCAACGGCGCGCGTGATGCGTATCGCCGTCTCGAGTGCGCGCAGGCCATCGTCGCCGGAGACGATCGGCGGCTTGCCGTGCCGTGCACAGTCCAGGAACGATTCGATTTCGGCACGCAGGGCATCGCCCTGCTCGAAGCTCTGCTCCTCGATCTTCACCGGCAGTTGCCCGTCCGCGAGCCCGCCGTCGCGCTTCCTGATCACGGTCAGGATACGCTGGTGCAGGTCGATCGACAGGTACGCGTCGTTCTCGAACAGGCGCAACTTGCGCTCGGTCTTGAGGCTCACGCGGCTCGCCGTCGTGTTGGCGATGCAGCCGTTCTCGAAGCGGATGCGCGCATTGGCGATGTCGATCTCGTCGGAGAAGACCGGCGCGCCGACCGCCTCGAGCGCCGCGATCGGGCTGCCGATGATCGACTGCACGATGTCGATGTCGTGGATCATCAGGTCGAGGACGACGTTGACGTCCGTGCCGCGCTCGCGATACGGCGCGAGCCGGTGGCATTCGATGAAGCGCGGACTGTGGATATGCGGCTCCGCCGCGAGCACCGCCGGATTGAAGCGCTCGAGATGGCCGACCTGCAGCACGCGGCCGGCCGCCTGCGCCGCATCGATCAGCGCACGCGCCTGCTCGACCGTCTCGGTGATCGGCTTCTCGACGAGCACGTGCGCCCCGGCGCGCAGGAAATCGAGCGCGATCGCGTGGTGCGCCGGGGTCGGCGTCACGACGCTGACCGCGTCCACCTCGCCGAGCAGTTCGCGATAGTCCGCGACCGGTCGCGCGCCGGTTTCCGAGGCCACCCGCGTGCGGGCCGACTCGTTCGCGTCGGCGACGGCCACCAACCGGCTGCCCTGTGCAGCGGCGTACTTCTGCGCGTGGAAGCGGCCGAGATAACCGGTGCCGATGACTGCCGTACGAAGGGGCGACATCGAAATAGCGTACAGCGAACGACGAACAGCGAACAGCAAGCGCCGAACGGTCATGGCTATCCGCCATGAGCTATTATCGTTCTCAATGCTTCCCCGCCTCGCCCGGTTCCGCGCGCAATCCCCGCTCATGCGGGAGGTCGTACTTCTGGCGTTCGCGCTGCTGGCAGGCATCACGCTGCTGCCGATCGCGGTGTACCTCACCGGGCGCGAAGTGCTCGGCGCCTACACGAACGGCGGACTCCTGAGTTTCTGGGGTGACTACTTCGCGGGCCTCGCCCACGGCGGCCGTGCGTGGTGGGTGCTGGCGCTCGGCCCCTATGCGCTGATTATGTTCACTCGCGCGGCGCGCGCGGCATGGCGGCAAACCACCCGAGTGTGAACTGCATCACGTTTTTCGGCGGCCGGCCCTGCCGCCGCGCGCGCGGTGAGACACTCTTCACGGCTGGATAACGATGACGACCGGGGATGAGATGAAGGACACGACCCAACGGGCACGGCAGATGCCCGTGGATCCGGCGAAGCGGGATCTGCACCTGACGACGCGCGAGAACACGTTGCAGCGCATCGACGTCGCCTTGACCCGCACGCTCGAGATCGACGACATGAACCGCGGCACCGATCCCTACAACTCGGGCGGCGCCGACGGCCGTGCGGAGGTGTGGAAGCGGGAGCGGTCGCGCCGCTGAACCGCGCCGCTCAGTGCATGGCGCCGCGGCTGCGGTCGCGCGCGGCGCGAAACTCGCTGTCCGCGTTCCAGTTCGGAAAGAGCGGCTCGTCCGCGAGACGCCGGCCGATCGCGTAGATCAGGTCGACGACCTCGAGCCCCGCGGCGAGCGGCGCGCCCGGCACATACTCGTCGGCGACCTGGTGATAGCGGTTTGCGACATAGTCGGCTTCGCGCGCCATGCCGTGCGCGATGCCACCGTCCAGGTCGTCGACTCCCGTCTTGAGATAGAGCGCCGGCACACCGGCCTGCGCGAAATTGAAGTGGTCGGAGCGGTAGAAATGCCCCTTCTCGGGCTGCGCTTCCGGCACGGGCACGAGGCCGCGCCGCGCCGCTTCGTCGGCGAGGAAACGCTCGAGCTCCGATGCGCCGGCACCGACGACCCGCACGTCGCGCGTCGACCCGCCGAAGTACAACGCATCCATGTTGAATACCGCGACCGTCTGCGCGAGCGGTACGCGGGGGTGGGCGACGTAATATTCACTGCCGAGCAGCCCCTGCTCTTCGGCCGTCACGGCGAGCAGCACGATCGAACGCTCGGGCCGCCTCCGCTCACCCGCAAAGGCCGCCGCGATCGCGAGCAGGCCCGCGGTACCGGTCGCATTGTCGACCGCGCCGTTGAAAGTCTGGTCGCCCTCCCCGCCCTGCGTGCGCCCGAGGTGGTCCCAATGCGCGACGTAGAACACGTACTCGCCCGGTCGCTTCGTCCCCGGAATCATGGCGAGCACATTCGCGGAATTCGACGGATGCAGGGTGTTGCGCACGCTCGCGGTCGCGCGCGCATCGAGCGGCACCGGCGCAAAGCCCCGGGTGTTCGCCGCTTTCTTCAGCGCGTCGAAGTCGTGGCCCGCCGCCGCGACCAGCGCGGCGGCGCGCTCACGCGTGATCCAGCCCTCGATCGCCACGCGGCCGGCACGCTTGTCCGCGGCCTGCATGTCGAGCTGCGGATTGGCCCAGCTGTTGACCACCGTCGCCCAGCCGTAGGCCGCCGGTTCCGTCTCGTGGACGATGATCGCGGCGGCGGCGCCCTGCCGCGCGGCCTCTTCGAACTTGTAGGTCCAGCGGCCGTAGTACGTGAGCGCGCGTCCGCGGAACAGGGTCCCGTCGCCGGTAGCGAAACCGGGGTCGTTGATGAGGATCAGCGCGGTCTTGCCGTGCATGTCGATGCCCGCGTAATCGTTCCACCCGTACTCGGGCGCGACGACGCCGTGGCCGACGAACACGACCGGGCTCGACTCGACGTCGACGGCGCTCACCTGGCGCTTCGTGAACACCACCGCATCCGTGCCGAAGCGCATCGGCAACGGGCCGTGCGGCGTGCTGAACGACAGCTGCGGCTCCGGCCGCGGCGCGATCTCGACGAGCGGCACGGACTGGACGTAGCCGCCCTCGCCGACCGGCACGGCGCCGATCTTCCGCAGTTCATCGACGAGATAGGCGACCGTCTTCTCCTCGCCTGTCGTGCCCGGCTTGCGGCCCGCGAAATCGTCGGACGCGAGCACGGCGATGTGCCGCTCGTACAGCGCGGGGTCCACCGCGCCGGCCGGCCCGGCGCCGCCGGCCTGTACGAGGGCCGGCGCGAAGCACAGCGCCGGAACCACCGGCCACCAGGCGCGGTCGAAGCGCAAATGGAGATGGCTCATTTCGGCCAATATACCCAGCCGGCGCCGACCAGCGCGGCGAGCAGCGCGAGATGCATCGCGAATCGCCAGCGCCGCGTGCGCAGCTCCCCGACGAAGCTCGTGGCCGCGAGCGCCGTGAGCCCGGCGGCGATCGCGATCGCCTGCAGCAGCGGGCCCCGTTCCTCCGCGAAACGGTCGGCATGCTCCGGCAGGAAGAGCATCACGATGGCCGTCAGGGTGAGGGCCACGGAGATCGACAATGTCGATCCCATCACGATTCCGATGAGCATGGCGAGCGGTCGCATGGTCTCCAGCCGGGTTTGTGGCAGCTGCAGGCTTGCCGCCTGCCGCCCCGCGATCTAGCCTAAACTGTGCATTCTAACCATCCTGCTCCCGAGCACCGAATGCCCACACGCCGCCTGTCCGCCGGCTTCTTCGTCACCGCCCTGGCTGCGGTGCTCGCCGTGCTGGCGAGTTCGTCGCAGGCGCCCGCCGGCACCTCGGCGCTGCCCCCCGGCTCGCTCGCGCCCTCCGAGCGGCATCGCATGGTGGCGCGCCGGGTCGGGATGATCCTCGAGGACACGCATTACCGCCGCGTGGACATCGACGACCGCATGTCCGCGCAGGTATACGACCGCTACCTCGATTTCCTCGACGGCCAGCACAGCTATTTCCTGGCGAGCGACATCGCCGAGTTCGAGCGCTACCGGCTGCGCTTCGACGACATGATCCGCACCGGCGAAATCGAACCCGCCTACCTGATGTTCGCGCGCTTCCAGCAGCGCAACCGCGAACGCATCCGCTTCGCCCTGTCGCAGCTCGCGAAGGAACCGGACTGGACCATCGCCGAAAGCTTCGAGTTCGACCGTTCGAAGGCACCGTGGATCGACACCGTGGCGGACATGAACGAGCTGTGGCGCAAGCGCGTCAAGAACGACGCGCTCAGCCTGATGCTCGCCGGCAAGAGCTGGGCGGAAGCGGGCGAAACCCTCGAGAAGCGCTACGACCGTGTGCTGAAGCGCGTCGACCAGGTCTCGGCGGAAGATGTCTTCGAGAACCTGATGAATGCCTACGCGCGCACCTACGACCCGCATTCGAGCTATTTCTCGCCGCGCAATTCCGAGGAATACCGGATCCAGATGAGCCTCAACTACGAGGGCATCGGTGCCTCGCTGCAGCTGATCGACGATTTCGTCACCGTGATGAGCGTCATCGAAGGCGGCCCCGCCGCCGTCGCCGGCACGTTGAAGCCGACCGACCGCATCGTCGCGGTCGCGCAGGGCCCGGAAGGCGCCTTCACCGACGTGATCGGCTGGCGCATCGACGACGTCGTGCAGCTGATCCGCGGCAAGGGCGGTACGCTCGTGCGCCTGCGGGTGCTGCCGGGCGGCGTCGCACCGGGCGCACCCGAGAAGACCCTCGCGTTCACGCGCAACAAGGTGACGCTCGAAGCGCAGGCGGCGCAGAAGTCGCTCGAAACCATCGAGCGCGGCGGCCGCAGCTACCGGATCGGCGTCATCACGGTGCCGGGCTTCTACCAGGACATCGCCGCGCAGAACGCCGGCGACGACAACTACCGCAGCACCACCCGCGACGTGCACCGCCTGATCGGCGAGTTGCGGAAGGAAAAGATCGACGGGCTCGTGCTCGACCTGCGCGGCAACGGCGGCGGCTACCTGCCCGAGGCGACGGCGCTCACCGGCCTGTTCATCGATCGGGGCCCCGTCGTGCAACTGCGCGATGCGGCGGGACGCACCGAAGTGCTCGACGACCCGGAGCCCGGAGTCGTGTACGGCGGGCCGCTCGCGGTCCTCGTCGACCGCTTCAGCGCGTCGGCGTCCGAGATCTTCGCGGGCGCGATCCAGGACTATCGGCGCGGCATCGTGCTCGGCCAGCAGACCTTCGGCAAGGGCACCGTGCAGAATCTCGTGCCGCTCGACGGCTATGCGAAAAAGCCGGTCAACGGGCAGCTCACCGTGACCATCGGCAAGTTCTACCGTGTCACCGGCGACAGCACCCAGCTCCACGGTGTATCGCCCGACGTGCCGCTCGCGTCGCTGATCGATCTCGACGATGTCGGCGAGAGCGCGCTCGATGAAGCCCTGCCCTGGGACCGCATTCCCGGCGTGCCGTTTCGCGCCGCACGAGGCGAAGGCGTCGTCCCGACGGCGCTCGCGAGCGAAGAAGGCCTGCGCGCCGCGGCCGATCCGGATTATCGCTGGCTCGTCGCCGACATCGCCGCGGTCCGGCTGGCGCGCAAGCAGACGTCCGTTTCGCTCAACCTCGAGGCCCGCCGCGATGAACGCGCGACGATCGATCACGCGCGCCTCGCACGCGAGAACACGCGCCGCGCCGCAATCGGGCAACCGCCGCTCGAGTCCGTCGAGGACATCAAGGCCGACGACGCGCCCGACATCGTGTTGCGCCAGGCCTCCGAGGTGATGGCCGACATGATCGGCGGCCCTGCCGATAAGCTCGCACCGAAGACCGTTTCCCGCTCGCCGTAAGTCATTGTTTCAAAAAACGTATGGTGTTGTAGTTGACTACAACACCATACGGCAGTAGGATCGCCTCGCCTGAAGCCTGGGAGGTCGATCCGCCATGCGTACCCACATAGCCCTGTTTCCCCTTGCGGCCCTCGGCGCCGCGCTCGTCGCGTGCAGCGGAGGCTCCGCGGCCGATGTGGCCGCCAGGGACACCGCAGCCGCCATCCCGGTCGAGGTCGCGAACGCGCGCCGTGGCGAGATGCTCGCGCGCTATACGGGTACGGCGACGCTCGAGGCCGAAGCCGACGCGGACGTGATCGCCCGTGTCGGCGGCGAGATCGAGCGCGTGCTGGTCGAGGAAGGCGACACCGTGCGCGCCGGCGAGGTGCTCGCGGTCCTCGACGGACGGCAACTGCGGCTCGAGGCCGCGCAGGCGCGCGCGCAGTTCGCCAAGACCGAGCGCGACTATCGCCGCCAGCTCGAACTGCACGAGAAGGGACTCGTGTCGGCCGGCGCATTCGAGAACCTCAAGTTCGATCTCGACAACCTGCGCGCGACCTACCAGCTCGCCGAGTTGCAGCTCTCGTATACCGAACTGCGCGCGCCGTTCGCCGGCACGGTCGCCGCGCGCTTCGTGCGCGTCGGGCAGGACGTGTCGCAGGGCACGAAGACTTTCCGCATCACCGATCCGACGCCGCTCAAGGCGAGCGTCTTCGTGCCGGAGCGCGAACTCGTGCGCCTGGCACCGGGCCAGAATGCCGTGGCGCAGATCGATGCCCTGGGCGGTCGCACGTTCCCCGCTCGTGTGACGCTCGTATCCCCCGCCATCGATCCCGCCACGGCGACCTTCAAGGTCACGCTCGAACTCGAGGATGCGCAGGGCGTACTGAAGCCCGGCATGTTCGCCCGGGTCGGCATCGTGTTCGAACGCAAGCCCGCCGCGCTCCAGGTGCCCCGGGTGGCGCTGATCGAGGCGGACGGGGCGGCCAGCGTCTTCGTCGTCGAAGGTGGCAAGGCCGTGCAGCGCCCGGTCACGACCGGCCTCGCGGACGGCGGCAACGTCGAGGTCACGAAGGGAATCGCGGACGGCGAGTCCGTCGTGATCGTCGGCCAGAACGGCCTCAAGAGCGGCAATGCCGTACGCGTGGTGTCGCTCGACACGAAACCGGCCGCGGCGCTGCGCGAGGCCGCCGCCGACGCGCGCGCGGCCCAGCGCTGATCCGGGCACGGGGGTCGCCATGCGTCTCGTCGATCTGGCTCTCCGTCGCCGCGTCACGATCGCGATGGCGACCGTCGCGGTGACGCTGTTCGGCGTCGTTTCGCTGTCCCGTCTCAAGGTCAACCTGCTGCCGGATCTTTCGTATCCGACACTGACGGTCCGCACCGAGCTGCCGGGCGCCGCCCCGCTCGAGGTCGAAAACCTGGTGACGCGCCCGGTCGAGGAAGCCGCCGGCACGATCAGGAACGTGCGCAGCGTGCGCTCGGTGTCCCGCTCCGGGCAGTCGGACGTGGTGCTCGAGTTCGCGTGGGGCACCGACATGGATTTCGCCGGGATCGAAGTGCGCGAACGCCTCGACCTGCTGCAGTTGCCGGTCGATGCGCGGCGCCCGCTGCTGCTGCGCTTCGACCCGTCGACCGAACCCGTGCTGCGGCTCGCGTTCGTCGACCTCACCGCGGCCGGCGCCACCCGGGAAGAGCGGCTGAAGGCGCTGCGCCGCTTCGCCGACGATCGCCTGAAGCCCGCGCTCGAGGCGACGGAAGGGTCGGCCGCGGTCAAGGTGAGCGGCGGTTTCGAGGATGAGGTCCATGTCTACGTCGACCAGCAACGCCTCGCGCAACTGAAGCTCGACGTCGGCCAGGTCGCCGCGCGCATCGGCGCCGAGAACGTCAACCTCTCGGGCGGGCGGCTCGAGCAAGGCACGCAGCGCTTCCTCGTCCGTACGCTGAACGAGTTCGGCTCGCTCGAGGAAATGGCGAACGCCGTGATCGCGACGGTCGACGGACGGCCCGTGTACCTGCGCGACATCGCCCGGGTGGAACACGGCTACAAGGACCGCACGGCGATCACGCGCCTCGACGGACGCGAGTGCGTCGAACTCGCGGTCTACAAGGAAGGCGACGCCAATACCGTGCAGCTCGCGCAGGCGGTGCGCACGCGGCTCGCCGACCTCGGCAAGAGCCTGCCGCCCGACACGAAGCTCGAGACCGTCTACGACCAGTCGACCTTCATCGCGAACTCGGTGAGCGAGGTGAGCGATGCCGCGATCTGGGGCGGCCTCCTGTCCGTGATCGTGCTGTACCTGTTCCTGCGCGATGCGCGCGCGACGCTGGTCGCGGGCATCGTGATCCCGGTCACCGTGATCGGCATTTTCGTGCTGATGTACGGCTTCGATCTCACGCTCAACATCATGTCGCTCGGCGGCATCGCGCTCTCGGTCGGCATGCTGATCGACAACTCGGTCGTCATTCTCGAGGCGATCTCGCGCAAGCGTGAAGCCGGCCTGCCCGCCGTGCAGGCCGCGCGCGAGGGCACGGCGGAGGTCGCGATGGCGGTCACGGCCTCCACCATGACGACCGTGGCGGTGTTCTTCCCCATGGTGTTCGTCAGCGGCATCGCCGGGCAGTTGTTCCGCGATCAGGCGCTGACGGTCACGTTCGCGCAGATCCTCTCGCTGCTCGTGAGCCTGACGCTCGTGCCGATGATGGCCGCGTGGCGCGCCGACGACGGCGCGCAGCACGAGCCGCAGCGGGCCCTCGGCGCCGAACTGCGCGTGAGGGCCGCCCGGCTGGCCGATCGGCTGCGTGCGCTCGGTCGCGCGCTGCGCCCGGGCGATTTCGCGGATGCGCCGGCCTCGCGTGGCGTGCGCCGCATCTTCGGCTGGATCGGCTGGCCGCTGCGGCTCGTCCTCGCCACGCTCATCCGGCTCGTGCGCGCGCTCGCGGGCGCCACCGGCGCGCTGTGCGGCCTCGCGCTCGCGCCGGCCGTGCACGCCACCCAGCGCGCCTTCGTGCAACTCGACCGGGTCTACCCGGCCGCGCTCGAGTGGGCGCTGCGTCGTCGCGCGCTGGTGCTCGGCGTCGCGGTCGCGCTGCTCGCCGTCACGGGCGCGGTGCTGGCGCGACTGCCGACGGAACTGATCCCGCAGCTCGCGCAGGGTGAGTTCAACGTCAAGCTGCGCCTGCCCGCCGGGTCGCCGCTCGACACCACCGATCGCGTGCTGCGCACGGCCCAGGCGTCCGCCCTCGGGTTGCCGGGCCTCGACCAGGCCTATGCCGTCTCGGGCACGGGCAACCGCCTCGACGCGAACCCGGTCGACTCCGGCGAGAACATCGGCGAGATGGCCGTGCGCCTGAAGCAGCCGGCCGGCCCGCGCGAGGAAGCCGCCGCGATGGCACGACTGCGCACCGCGCTCGACGCCCTGCCCGGCGTGCAGTACGAGTTCTCGCGCCCCGCGCTCTTCACGCTGTCGACGCCGCTCGAGGTCGTGCTGTCGGGGTACGAGCTCGATCGGCTGCAGGCGGCCGCCGCGGCCGTGCGCGCGCGGATGGAGGCGAGCGGCGCCTTCACCGACCTGCGCTCGTCCATCGAGGGCGGACATCCCGAGATCCGCATCGTGTTCGACCAGGACCGCGCTTCCCGGCTCGGGCTCGAAGTGCGCGACATCGCGGACCGCGTGGTCGCGAGCCTGCGCGGGGATGTCGCGACGCGCTACCAGCTGCGCGACCGCAAGATCGACGTGCTCGTGCGCAGCGTCGACACCCGCAGCGCCTCGATCGAGGAGGTGCGCAACCTGATCGTGAATCCGGGCGGCGAGCACCCGGTGCCGCTCGCGGCCGTCGCCGACGTGAGCCTCGCGATGGGCCCCGCGGAGATCCGGCGCGCGTCGCAGGAGCGGGTCGCGGTGCTGTCCGCCTCGCCTGCGGGCGACAACCTCGGCGCCGCGACGGCCGTCGCGCACGGAATCCTCGCGACGACGGCGCTGCCGGTCGGCATCACGAGCAGCGTCACGGGGCAGAGCGAGGAGATGCAGCAGAGTTTCACTTCACTGCTGATGGCGTTCGGGCTCGCCGTGTTCCTCGTCTATCTCGTGATGGCCTCGCAGTTCGAGTCGCTGATCCACCCGTTCGTGATCCTGTTCACGATCCCGATGGGACTGATCGGCGCCGTGTGGGGGCTCGCGCTGACCGGCACGACGGTGAATGCGGTCGCATTCATCGGCCTCATCCTGCTGGCCGGCATCGTCGTCAACAACGCGATCGTGCTGCTCGACGCCGTGAACCAGGCGCGCGACCGGGGACTGCCGCGCCACGCAGCGCTGCTGCTCGCTGCGCGCACGCGCCTGCGCCCGATCCTGATCACGAGCTGGAGCACGATCCTCGGCCTCGTGCCGATGGCGATCGGGCTCGGCGAGGGCGCCGAAGTGCGCCGTCCGATGGCGATCACGGTGATCGGTGGCATGCTGGTCGCAACCGTCCTGACCCTGATCGTCATCCCGGTGCTCTATACGCTGCTCGACCGGCGCCGCGACGCGCGCTCCGTGGCCGGGGCGAGGGAGACCGCGCTCCCGTCACCGGTGCCCCAGCCGTGATCCATACGACCTTCGCGCTGCGACGGCCCGTCACGACGGTGATGGTCTTCGCCGCGGTCGCGACGATCGGCCTGATGGCCGCGAAACTGCTGCCGCTCGAACAGTTCCCCGACGTCACGTTGCCATTCATGGGCGTGTCGATCCCCTACCCCGGGTCCACTCCGGAGGAGATCGAGGAGGAGATCACGCGCCCCGTCGAGGATGCGCTCGCGACACTGCCCGGCATCAGGGAGATCCGCTCCCGCTCGGAGGGCGACCAGGCGCAGTTCGAGATCGAATTCGGCTGGGGCACCGACATCGACGCGGCGGGCTTCGAGGTGCGCACGCGGCTCGACGCGATCCGCCACGACCTGCCCGCCGCGGCGAACCGCATCCTGATGTTCACCGCGTCGAGCGCCGACCAGTCGATCCTGACGATCCGCCTGTCAGCCGACTCGGACCTCTCGTCGCAGTACGAACTCCTCGAGCGCGCGCTGAAAAAGCCGATCGAGCGCGTCGACGGCGTCGCGCGCGTGGAACTCGCGGGAGTGGAACCCCGCGAGGTGCGCGTACTGGTCGACGCCGGACGCATCGCGGCACACCACATCGACGTGCGCGACCTCGTCGCGAAGCTCCAGCGCGCCAATTTCTCGGTGAGCGCCGGGCAGCTGACCGACGGCGCGCAGCGCTTCACGGTGCGGCCGATCGGCGAGCTGCGTTCACTCGCGGAAATCGGCGGGCTCGTGATCGGACCCGACCTGCGCCTCGGCGATATCGCGGACATCGCGCTCGTCAGCCCCGAACTGACGACGCGCCGGCACCTCGACGGCCGGCCGGCGGTCGGCCTCGACGTCTTCAAGTCGACACAGGCCAACGTGATCGAGGTGGCCGACGCGGTGCTGAAGGTCGTCGAGCGGGCCCGCGAACTGCCGCAGATGCAGGGCGTGACGATCTACGTGCTCGAGAACCAGGCGACCTCGATCCGCAGCTCGCTCGCCGATGTCGGCGAAGCCGGCCTGATCGGGGCGGTACTCGCGCTGCTCGTGCTCTATCTCTTCCTGCGGCACTGGCCGACGACGCTGATCGTGAGCCTCGCGGTGCCGCTGTCGCTGCTCGTGACGCTCGCGGCGATGTATTTCCTCGGTCTCACGCTCAACGTCATGTCGATGATGGGCATGATGCTCGCGATCGGCATGCTCGTCGACAACGCCGTGGTCGTGACCGAGAGCGTCTTCCGGCATCGCCAGCTCGACCCGGCGGATCCGCAGCGCGCCACGCTCGCGGGCGTGCGTGAAGTCGGCATCGCGACGCTCGCGGGCACCGCGACCTGCGTGGTCGTGTTCCTGCCGATCGTCTTCGGCGAACGCAACCAGCTCTCGATCTTCCTCGTGCACGTCGCGGTGCCGATCATCGTCGCGATGTGCGCGTCGCTCGTGATCGCCCAGACGATCGTGCCGATGCTCACCGCGCGATTTCCGCCGCCGCCCCCGATCGTGCGGGACAGCTGCTTTGCCCGCCTGCAGGACCGCTACGCCTCGCTCTTGCGGGCGGCGCTCACCCGCTCCGGCCGCACCGCGCTCGCGCTCGGGCTGCTGCTCACCGCGACCGTCGGCCTGATCGTCGCCTCGGCGGCGATGCCCGACAAGCTGCTGCGCTTCGACATGTTTCCGCAGGACGCGGGCCGCGAGCTGCTGATCGATTACCGGATCGAGGGCAATCACCCGATCGATCGCGTCGAGGCCGCCGTCAACACCGTCGAGGCATGGCTCGCGGCGCACCGCGAGCAATTCGACATCGAGAGCGTCTACTCGCGTTACGACACGACTTCCGCGAACTCCGTGCTGATCCTGACGCGCAAGCAGTCGATGCGGATACCGGCTGCCGAGGTGATCCGTCGCGCCTCGGCGCAGTTGCCCGAGATCCTGATCGGCAAGCCGACCTTCAGCCTCGACGGGCAGGGACAGTCGTCCGGATTCTCGTTGCGCCTCACGGGCGAGTCGACCGAGCGCCTCGCCGACATCGCCGCCGACGTCGCGCACGCGCTGCGCGGCATCGAGGGCCTGGGTTCGGTCCGCTCCGAGGCGCGCGACGGCGACGAGGAGGTCCGCATTCACGTGGACCGCGACCGTGCCGCCGCGCTCGGGCTGACGCCGCAAGCCGCCGCGGTGACCGTCGCCGCGGCGCTGCGTGGCGACCGCCTGCGGGACTTCCGCACGGCGGAGCGCGAGCTGACCCTGCGCCTCGCCTTTCGCGCCTCCGACCGCCAGAACGTCGCGGACCTCGCCCGCCTGCCGCTCTACCTTCCCGGCGGCGAACGCATCGAACTCGGCAGCATCGCGACCTTCTCGATCGAGCGGGGCCCGCGCGTCATCCGGCGGGTGAACCGGCTCACATCGGTGACGCTCGGCGGCGTGATCGCGCCCGACGCGACGCTCACGTCGGTCAAGGAACGTGTCGAGCGCCTGATGGCCGCCTGGCAGCTGCCGCCCGGCTATGCGTGGGAATTCGGTCGCGGCGTGCAGCAGAACGACGACGGTGCGCAGACGATGCTCTTCAACCTGCTGTTCGCGATCTCGATGATCTATCTCGTGATGGCCGCCGTGTTCGAATCGACCGTGCTGCCCGTGTCCATCGTCAGCTCGATCCTGATGGCGGTGATCGGGGTCGTGTGGACGCTGTTTCTCACGCGCACCACGTTCACGTTCATGGCGATGATCGGGATCCAGATCCTGATGGGCGTCGTGGTCAACATCGGCATCGTGCTGGTCGCGCACATCAACGACCTGCGCGCGGCCGGCGTGCAGCGCCTCGAAGCGATCCTGCAGGCGAGCCGCGACCGCCTGCGCCCGATCCTGATGACGACGCTGACGGCGTCGCTCGCGCTCGCACCGCTCGCGTTCGGCGACGCACAGCTCGCGGTCGGCCTCGCGGGGCCCTCCTACGCGCCGATGGCGCGCGCGATCATGGGCGGGCTCCTGTTCGGCGCGGCCACGTCGCTGCTCGCGGTTCCGGTGTTCTACCAGTGGCTCGACGACGGCATCGCCGCGACGCGGCGCTTCGGTGCGCGTACGCGGGTCAGCGCAGCACGGTCCTGAACAGATCCCAGGTGTCCTCGGCCAGCACGTTCGGCAGGTGCGCCGCATTGGCGCCCTGGCCGCCCCGCTCGAGCACGTCGCCTTCCGCCATGCCGATCGACTCCGGTGTCGGCACCGTATCGTCGCCGTCGCGGTAACGGGCGAGCTGCCGCAGCCGGTCGGTGCGTGCGCGCAGCTCCTGCGAGAGGCGCGTGCGATGTTGCAGCGCCGCCTTCGCGCGCGCGATGTCCGACATCAGCCGCTCGCATTCCGCACGCGTGCCGTAATCGTCGATCACCTCGCGGCGGGCGGCCGCGTCCTTCGCCTGCGCGACCAGCGGCGTGCGCGCGAGCCGCAGGCACAGGAGCTCCGCATAACCGATCGCCGCGAGGTTGATCGCGCGGCGCGCCTCGATCGAGAGCCCCGGAAACTCCGCGACCTGCCCGGATTCGAGCGCTTCGCCGGCGGCGCGCGCCTCGCCGAGCGCCACGGCGGACGCCTTCGAACTCGCGTCGAGCGCATGCAGCCGGCGCGCGAGATCGCGTCGCGCGAAGTAATGCCAGAAGCGGGTCAGCGTCGCGAGCTTGCGCCGCGTCTCCGCGACGCGCGCCGAGGCCTCGGCCGCCGCCGTCTCCGCCTCGCGCAACTGCGCCTCGAGCGCCTGGCGCCGCGCGAACTGCCGCTGGTTCGACGCGGTCAGGTGCTGGCGCCGCTCCTTCTCTTCCTGCTGGCGCGCGAGGTCGGCCACGAGCTGGCCGATCAGGTCGCGGCCGCAGGCCCAGAGGCCGCGCAACTGGTAGAAGACGAGCGCCGGCCAGGCGGTTTCGGGCACCGCGAGGCGCCCTTCGAGCGCCTCGAGCATCTCCTGGACGCGCGCGGTCGCCCCTTCCTGCTGCTTCATCCGGTCCTTGAGCCGATGGATTTCGTCCTGCAGCGACGCGTACGCCTTCTTCAGCTCGGCGCGATTGCGAAACAGCTGCACGACGCGCTGCTCTTCCGCCTCCTTCTCGGGTTCACGGCCGAAACGCAGCGCGGCGAGGGATTTCATGGAAAGCGGTGGCCGCGTTCGACGCAGTATTCGAGCCACTTGTTGAGCAGGATGTTGCGCGACCAGCGCCCGGCCGCAGCGCCGCCCTCGCCCTGCGCCTCGGCGAGGTGCGCATCGTGGTAGACGCGCACGCGCAGTTGCGGCAGCGCGATCGGCGGGTACGTGAGCTCGAGGGAGGTGGTATAGCGGGAGCGCTCGATGATTTCGAGACGCAGTTCACAATCGCCTGCGACAGCCGATACCGCGACCGGGCCCAGGGCCGCGAGATCGCGCGCGAGCCAGCCGAGACGCACGTAATTGCTTTCGTAAAGCGCCATCAGCGCGACGAAGCCCTGTGGCCGGGCGCGCCAGGAAACCGGGGCAAGCGCGTCAGTACGCATGCGGGACGACTATAGCGCACGCGGATGCGCGCGCAAGGGCGGCAGCACCCGGGATGTGACCGGCCTCAAGGCCGGACGCGGCGCTCGATGCCGATGCTCTCGAGGATGTGGCTCGCGATCTCCTCGATCGAGCATTCGGTCGTGTCGAGGCTCGGGATCGCATAGCGCTCGAACAACGCCTCGGCGGCGCGGATTTCATACTGCACCTGCGGCTGCGAGGCGTAGCGGCTGTCCGGGCGACGCTCGTGCCGGATCTGCTGCAGCCGCTCGGGCCGTATCGTCAGCCCATAGAGCTTGTGCCGGTACGGCGCGACCGCCGCCGGCAGGCGTCCGCCCTCGAGATCGTCGTCGGTGAACGGATAGTTCGCGACGAAGACACCGTACTGCAGCGCCATGTAGAGACTGGTCGGAGTCTTGCCGACGCGCGACACGCCGACGATCACGACATCGGCGGCGTCGTAGTCGCGCCCGCTCCCGTCGTCGTTCGCGAGCGCGAAGTTGGTGGCGTTGATGCGCGTCGTGTAGGCGGTGAGATCGGCGATGCCGTGCGCGCGACCTGTCCGGTGGGTGGACCGTGTCGCGAGTTCCTGCTCGAGCGGGCCCACGAACGCATCGAAAAAATCGAGGAACAGCCCGTCGGCGCGCTTGACGACGTCGCGCACTTCGGTGTGTACGAGCGTCGAAAATATGATCGGCCTCACACCGGATTCTGCGCCCGCGAGATTGATCTTCCTGACGGCTTCCTCTGCCTTGTCAACGCCCGACACAAATGGCAAAGTCACCGGCCGGAACTCGAGGCCATCGAATTGAGTCAGGAGACTGTGGCCCATGGTCTCCGCAGTCACACCGGTCTGATCGGAAACGAAGAAAACTGTTCGTCGACTCACGCGGCCGAGTCTTTCATTGCCCGGCCCGCCTCGCAAGTGCCCGCAGCGCAATTCCGGAGCGACCCTTTGACCGACTACGTACTGCCTTTCGCCGCGCTGAAGAAGCACGACGTCGAGATCGTCGGCGGCAAGAACGCCTCGATCGGCGAGATGATCGGCGCGCTCGCGCAACTCGGCGTGCGCGTGCCCGACGGCTTCGCGACCACCGCCGCCGCGTACCGCGAGTTCCTGCAGCAGGGGGGGCTCGATGCGCGCATCCGCGCAGCGCTCGCCGGGCTCGACGTCGACGACGTGCAGCAGCTCGCGACGACGGGCGCGCAGATCCGCGACTGGATCCTCTCGACGCCTTTCCCGCCCGCACTCGAATCCGCGGTGTGCGACTCGTTCCGGCGCATGGGCGCGGGGCGCGACATCGCGGTGGCGGTGCGATCCTCCGCCACGGCCGAAGACCTGCCGGAAGCTTCGTTCGCGGGCCAGCAGGAAACCTTCCTCAATGTGCGCGGCGAGGCACAGGTGCTCACGGCGATGCGCGCGGTGTTCGCGTCGCTGTTCAACGACCGCGCGATCGCCTATCGCGTGCACCAGGGTTTCGATCATGCGCAGGTCGCACTCTCGGCGGGCGTGCAGCACATGGTGCGCAGCGACCTCGGCGCGAGCGGCGTGATGTTCACGCTCGACACCGATTCCGGCTTTCGCGACGTCGTGTTCATCACCTCGTCGTGGGGACTGGGCGAAACCGTCGTGCAGGGGGCCGTGAACCCCGACGAGTTCTATGTCTACAAGCCGGCGCTGCGGGCGGATCGTCCGGCGATCCTGCGGCGCAATCTCGGCGGCAAGGCCGTCAAGATGGTCTACGGCGAGCCGGGCGGCGGCGAGCGTGTCAGGACCGTCGATGTGCCGCGCGCCGATCGGCAGCGCTTCTCGCTCGACGAAGCCGACATCAATGCGCTCGCGAGGCAAGCGCTCGCCATCGAGGCCCACTACGGCCAGCCGATGGACATCGAGTGGGGCAAGGATGGCGCGACGGGGGAGCTGTACATCCTGCAGGCACGCCCCGAGACCGTGCAGAGCCGCGCCGGGCGCACGATCCAGCGCTACACGCTGAAGGGGCGCTCGAACGTGCTCGCCAGCGGGCGCAGCATCGGGCAACGCATCGGCGCGGGCCCGGCGCGCATCATCCGCGACGTCGCGGAGATGGCGCGCATCCAGTCGGGCGACGTGCTGGTCGCCGACATGACGGATCCCGACTGGGAACCGGTGATGAAGCGCGCGTCCGCGATCGTGACCAATCGTGGCGGGCGCACCTGCCACGCGGCGATCATCGCGCGCGAAGTCGGCATTCCCGCGGTCGTCGGCTGCGGCGACGCGACGTCGCGCATCAGGGAGGGTGCCGAGGTGACCGTATCGTGCGCCGAGGGCGACACCGGCCACGTGTACGAGGGCCTGCTCGATTTCGAACGCCGCCAGATCGAGCTCGATTCGCTGCCCGGGATCCCCGTGAAGATCATGATGAATGTCGGCAACCCGGACCGCGCGTTCGATTTTGCCGGCATTCCCCATCGGGGCGTCGGGCTCGCCCGCCTCGAGTTCATCATCAACCGGATGATCGGCGTGCACCCGCGCGCGCTGCTCGAGTTCGACCGGCTGTCGGCCGACCTCAAGGACCAGATCCGCGGCCAGATGGCCGGCTATGCGGGCCCGGTGCGCTTCTACGTCGAGAAGCTGGCGGAAGGCATCGCGCAGATCGCCGCGGCCTTCGCGCCGGAGCCCGTGATCGTGCGGCTCTCCGATTTCAAGTCGAACGAATACGCGAACCTGATCGGCGGGCGGCAGTACGAGCCGTCCGAGGAAAACCCGATGCTCGGCTTCCGCGGCGCCTCACGCTACGTGGACGCGGGGTTTCGCCCCTGCTTCGACCTCGAGTGCGAGGCGCTGCGGCACGTGCGCAACGAAATGGGGCTGACGAACGTGCAGGTGATGGTGCCGTTCGTGCGCACGGTGGCGGAGGCCCGCGCAGTCACGCAGATCCTCGCCGCCAACGGATTGGGGCGCGGCGAGAACGGCCTCAAGCTCATCATGATGTGCGAGTTGCCGACCAATGCGCTGCTCGCGGACGAGTACCTCGAGTACTTCGACGGCATGTCGATCGGCTCGAACGACATGACCCAGCTCACCCTCGGCCTCGATCGCGATTCGGGCATCGTCGCGAAGCTGTTCGACGAACGCGACGAGGCCGTCAAGGCGCTGCTCGCGATGGCGATCAGGGCCTGCCGCGCGCGCGGCAAGTACATCGGCATCTGCGGCCAGGGTCCGTCCGATCACCCCGACTTCGCGCGCTGGCTCGTCGAGCAGGGCATCGACAGCCTGTCGCTCAATCCCGATACGGTCGTCGAGACGTGGATGTTTCTCGCCGAACGCGGCTGAGCCCCGGCGCGGCAGGCGCCCTCACCGCGTGAACCACAGGAGTGCGAGGCCAGCCGCAGCCGGCAGCGCCTGCACGTAGAGGATCTTGCGGCTCGCGGTCGCGGCGCCATAGAGCCCCGCGACCAGCACGCATGCGAGAAAGAACACCTTCACGCCCAATCCCGCGGCGCCGAGCGCGAGCCCCCAGGCGAGCCCCGCGGCAAGGAAGCCGTTGTAGAGCCCCTGGTTCGCGGCCAGCACCTTCGAAGCCGCGGCCGCCTCCCTCGTGTGCCCGAACGCACGCAGGCCCGCCGGCTTGTCCCACAGGAACATCTCGAGGATGCCGAACCAGACGTGCAGCACGGCCACGAGCGCAACGACGATATTCGCGAGGGTGCTCAAGCGGCGGACGATAGCACGTTCGCTGGTGCCGCCGGCCTCCGCCATTGCCTGCGCGGAATGGGGCGCTGACGCGCCGCCCGGCCTCACTCCGCGGTGAGGTGCCGGACGCGCGCCTCGGACTCCGTCCGCCGGGTGTCGTCGAACCCGCGTACGGTCAGCGACCCGATCGTTCCCGGCTCGATGCAGCGCACGTTCACGCTGTAACCGTCCGGGTGCGAGCGCGGCACGTAGAACGACTTCACCCCGCACGTGCCACAGAACAGATGCCGCGCGGTGCCCGTGTTGAACGTGTACTCGCGCAAGGCCTCTCCGCCCGCGCGCAGCCGGAAGCGCGATTTCGGCACGATCAGGTGCAGAAAGCCCGTGGCGCGGCAGATCGAGCAATTGCATTCGAGTGCCTCGATCGCCGCGGGGGCATCGACCTCGAAGTGCACGGCGCCGCAGTGGCAACCGCCGCGGTGGACGACGAACCGTGCCGCTTCCGTCACGCGCGCCCCGAGAGGTACGGGCATTGTGCGAGATCGACGTTGCCGCCCGAGAGGATCACGCCGACCCGGCGGCCGAGCTTCGTCGCCCGCCCGCCCAGCACGGCCGCGACCGCCACCGCGGATGACGGCTCGATCAGCAGCTTCAGGTCTTCGAGCACGATGCGCATCGCCGCGATGATGTCCGCTTCCGCGACCGTGACGACTTCATCGACGTGGCTGCGCAGCAGCTCGAAATTGCGCACGCCGATCGAAGCGCGCAGCCCGTCGGCGATCGTGTCCGGAACGCCTGCACCGACGCGCCGGCCGCTCGTGAACGAGCGCCACGCATCGTCGGCCGCGGCGGGTTCCGCACCGATCACCGTGCACGCGTCCGTGAGCCCGCGCACGGCCAGCGCCGTGCCGCCGATCAGGCCCCCGCCGCCGACGGGGGCGATGAGCGACTCGAGGTCGAGCGGTTCAGCGAGCAGCTCGAGCGCCGCCGTGCCCTGCCCCGCGATCACGTCGGCATCGTCGAAGGGGTGCACGGGATGCGCGCCCTCGCGCGCCAGCACCTCGGCCAGCGCGGCTTCGCGGGCGTCGATGCCCGGCCGGCAGTACACGACGCGCGCACCCGCGGCCTCGATGGCCGCGACCTTCGACCGCACCGACCCTTCGGGCACGACCACCGTGCACGCGAGACCGAGTGAACGCGCCGCGATCGCGAGCGCATTGCCATGATTGCCGGATGAATGCGTCGCCACGCGCGTGACTTGCGCATCGCCCGGCAACGCGAGCAGCGCATTCAGCGCGCCCCGCAGCTTGAACGCCCCGCCCGCCTGCAGGTTCTCGCACTTGAAGAACACCTGCCGCCCCGCACGCGCATCGAAGGCGTCCGAACGCGTCACCGGCGTGCGGCGCACCCGGCCCTGCAGCCGGCCCGCCGCCGCGACCACCGCGGCGAAGTCGGGCAGCGACTCAGTCGCCACGGTATTCCGGGGCGACGAAATGCCGGCGGTAATGGCGCAGTTCCGCGATGGATTCGTGGATGTCCGCGAGCGCGAGGTGCGCGCCCTGCTTCACGACGCCCTCGAGCACCTTCGGCGCCCAGCGGCGCGCCAGTTCCTTGACCGTGCTGACGTCGAGGTTGCGGTAGTGGAAATAGCGCTCGAGCGAGGGCATCCCGTGCGCGAGGAAACGCCGGTCCTGGCAGATGCTGTTGCCGCACATGGGCGACACGCCCGCGCCGATGTGCTGCGCGAGGAACCCGAGTGTCGCGCGCTCCGCCTCGGCGGCCGACACCCTGCTCGCGCGCACACGCCCGAGCAGGCCCGAGGCGCCGTGATGCCGCTGGTTCCACTCGTCCATGCGCGCGAGCACGTCGTCGGGCTGGTGGATGGCGAGCACCGGCCCCTCGGCGATCACCTCGAGTGTCGCGGAGGTCACGACCGTCGCGATCTCGATGATGACATCCGACCCGGGCACGAGGCCGGTCATCTCGAGATCGATCCAGATCAGTGCATCGGGTACGGGCATGCTCGGGCCACGGCGCGGGAGTTGTCGCAAATTCTAGCAAACGATACGCTCCCCGCCGCGCGACATGATGACCCTCAACGCATTCGAAGCCGACGTCATCGCCGCATTCGGACGGCGCCTGCGCGTGCGGGACGACGGCGGCGCGGTGCACGAGGCGCGCCCGCGCGGCCGCAAGCTCGCGATCGCCTGCGGTGATCGTGTCCGCTGCGAGCGCGACGCCCGCCACGAGGAAGTCCACGCCGTCGACGTACTGCCGCGGCGCACCGCCCTGTGGCGCTCGAACCTGCGCGGCGGCGCGGAACTCGTCGTCGCCAATGTCACGCATCTCGTCGCGGTGATCGCGCCGCGCCCGGCGCCGGACCTGTTCGTGATCGACCGGTACTTCGCCGCGGCGGCGTCGAGCGGTATCGCCTCGGTGCTGGTCGCGAACAAGGCGGACCTCGGCCACGACAGCGCCACCCTGGAGACGCTCGCTGCCTATGAGTCGATCGGCGCGAGCACCCTCGCCTGCGCCGCCGCGACCGGCGACGGTGTCGATCGCCTGCGCGCGCTGCTGCGATCGGCGACCGCCGTGCTCGTCGGCCAGTCGGGCGTCGGCAAGTCCTCGCTCGTGAATGCGCTCGTGCCCGACGCCGCCATCGAGACGGCGGAACTCGTGCGCCAGACCGGGGAAGGCCGGCACACGACCACGGCCGCGCGCCTCTACGACCTGCCGGGTGGCGGCCGGCTGATCGACTCGCCGGGCGTGCGCGACTTCTCGCCCGCCATCGATCACCTCGAGCCGGGCACGCTCGGCTACGCGGACGTCGCGTGGCTCGCGCCGCAGTGCCGCTTCCTCGATTGCCGGCACATGCGCGAGCCCGACTGCGCCGTCATCGCCGCGGTCGCAGCCGGCACGCTCGCGCCGCGCCGCCACGAGAGCTATCGACGCATGCGGCGCCTCTACGAGCAATTGACGGAGGCGCGCGGTCCAGGCAGGCGGCCGCGCTCGAGCCGATAGCCGCGCCGGCCGCGGGCTACGCCGGCCGCTGCACCTTCCACAGGTCGAGTCGCGTCGACTCGACGAACCCGAGCCGCCGATAGAGTTCGATCGCGCGCCGGTTGTGGTCGCTCACGTGCAGGAACGGCGTGGCACCACGCGCCACGATCCCTTCGATCAGCACACCCATCAGCGCCGCCGCATGGCCACGCCCGGTATGCCCCGGATGCGTGCACACGGCGCTGATCTCGACCCGGCCATCGACCTCGAGCCGCTCCCCCGCCATGGCGGCGAGCGTGCCGCCCTGCCACAGGCCGATGTAGCGTCCGAGTTCGCGCGTGCGCGCGCGGAAGAACTCGGGGTAGACCTGCGCCGTGAGCGCGAGCATCGCCGGCAGGTCGCGTTCGCCGAGTTCGACCCAGCCGGTGCCCGGCACCGCGCGCGACTCGTGCGCCGTGGTCGACGACGCCGATGCGCGCATCATCTGCAGGATGGAGCCCGTCGCGAGCACCTGCCAGCCCTGCGGCCACTCGGGCGCGACACCGACGACATAGACCGCTTCGCCGGGCTCGACCCATGCCTCGAGATCGGCAGCGGCAGCGACGCCGGCGTGCGCCACCGCGACGAAGGGCGCGACATCGCGCGGATAGCGCCGCACGGGTCCCGTGCCGAGCGCAAAACGCCGCTGGCGGGTCGTGAGTGCCGTCCACATCGGGTTGTCGAGCGGCGGCGTCCCCATGCGGTCACCCGATCGACTGGCGCCCGGCGAGGGCGTGCGCGAGCGTGCCGCCGTCCACGTACTCGAGCTCGCCACCGATCGGCACGCCGTGCGCGATGCGGGTCGCGGCGATGCCGTGGCGGCGCGCCACCTCGGAGAGGAAGTGCGCGGTGGCCTCGCCCTCCACGGTCGGGTTCGTCGCAAGAATCATCTCCCGCAGGCCCTGCTGCGCGAGCAGCGCCTCGAGCTCGCCGATACCGAGCTGCTCGGGCCCGATGCCGTCGAGCGGCGACAGGTGCCCCATCAACACGAAGTAGCGCCCGCGATAGCTGCCCGAGGATTCGATCGCGACGACGTCCGCGGGGGATTCGACGACGCACAGCAGCGCCGCGTCGCGTCGCGGGTTCTCGCAGATCGCGCACAGCGATGCTTCGGTCAGCATGCGGCAGCGGTCGCAGCGGCGGACCGTCGCGAGCGCCGTGGCGAGCGAACTCGCGAGCGCGCCCGCACCGGCCCTGCCCTCCTGCAGCAGGTGGAAAGCCATGCGCTGTGCGCTCTTCGGCCCAACGCCCGGCAGCGTGCGCAGCGCGTCGATCAGGCCCGCGAGTGCCGGCGAGTGCTTCATGCGGCGCGCGCGCTCAGAACGGCAGCTTCATGCCCGGTGGCAATTGCAGGCCGGCCATCAGGCCCGACATCTTCTCGGCCGAGCGCTGTTCGACCTTCTTCACCGCGTCGTTGATCGCGGCCGCGATCAGGTCCTCGAGCATCTCGCGGTCCTCGCCGATCACGGCCGGCTCGATCTGCACCCGCTTGACGTCGTGCTTGCCGGTCATCGTGACTTTCACCATGCCGCCGCCGGACTCGCCGGTGACCTCGAGGTTCGCGATCTCGGCCTGCGCCTTCTGCATGTTCGCCTGCAGCGCCTGGGCCTGCTTCATCATGTTGCCGAAATTCTGGGCCATGCTGTCCTCTCACTTGCCTGTGGGCCGCACCGTATCGGGGTGCAGTGTGGCGCCGAACCGTTCCTGCAGCGCACGCACCGCCGGGTCGCCGGCGAGCGTGGCGCGTGCCGCCTCGAGTTCGTCGGCCGACCGGCGCTCGCGATCCGCCGCGAGCGTCTCCGTCGGCGCCTCGACGATTTCTATCTCGATGCGCACGTCTTCGCCGAGCCGGCGCGACAGCGCCTGCGCCACGCGGTCCTCCTGCGTCTTCGTGCGCATCGTTTCGTGGCGTGCGTCGAGCCCGAGCTTCACGACATTGCCCTGGCGCGCAAGAAATGCGCAGTTCGCGGCGAGCTGGCGCGCGGGCCCCGTGATGTCGAGTTCGGCGGCAACCTGCGGCCAGCTCGACGCCGACAGGGCCGCAGAGGGCCGCGGTGCCGCCGAGCGCGCGGACGCCGCCGCGGGCACGGGCGCCGCCACAGGCGCGCCGCGTGAAGGGGCTGCCTGCCCCCTGGCGCGGGTCGCGGCGCCGGCAGCACGGCCCGGTGGCTGCGACGCGGACTGCGCCGCGCCGTAGCGAAACGCGAGCATGCGCAGGAGCACCATGTCGAAACCGGTGCGCGGGTCCGGCGCGAGCGGCAGATCGCGCCGGCCGATGATCGCCGCCTGGTAGTAGAGCTGCACGTCATCCGGCGCGATCGCTGCGGCGAGGCGCTCGATGAGCGCGGCATCCGCGCGCTCGGCCAGGTCGTAATCGGGCACCGCCTGCCTGAGCGCCGTGCACACGAGCACGCTCGCGAGCTCATCGAGCACGGCGCCGTAATCCGGCGCCCATTCCTCGAGGGCGCGCGCCGCCTCGATGACCCGCGCGGCGTCGCCCGTCGCAATCGCATCGGCAATCGCCGCGACGCGATCCCGGTCGATCGTGCCGAGCATTTCACCGGCCGCCGCGGCCGTCACGGCACCGCCGCCGAAGGCGATCAGCTGGTCGAGCAGCGACAGGCCGTCGCGCAGGCTGCCGTCGGCCGCGTGCGCCAGCGCCGTCAGTGCCGCGGGTTCGGCGGGCACGCTCTCGGCCGCGAGGATCTCCGCCATCCGCGCGGCGATCGACGCGACGGGCAGGCGCTTCAGGTTGAATTGCAGGCAGCGCGACAGCACCGTGACCGGGAGCCTCTGCGGATCGGTGGTCGCGAGCAGGAACTTGACGTGCGGCGGCGGCTCCTCGAGGGTCTTCAGCAGCGCATTGAACGAATGCTGCGAGAGCATGTGCACTTCGTCGATCAGGTACACCTTGTAGCGGCCCGCCGCGGGCGTGTACTGCACGTTCTCGAGGAGCTCGCGTGTGTCGTCGACCTTGGTGCGCGACGCGGCGTCGACCTCGATCAGGTCGACGAAGCGCCCCTCGTCGATCGCGCGGCACGCGGCGCACTGGCCGCACGGCTCGGCGGTGACCCCGGTTTCGCAATTGAGGCACTTGGCGAGGATCCGCGCGATGGTGGTCTTGCCGACACCGCGCGTGCCGCTGAACAGGAACGCGTGATGGACGCGGTTTTCCGTCAGCGCGTTGGCGAGCGCCTTGACGACATGCTCCTGCCCCACGAGGTCGCCGAAGCGCCGGGGCCGCCATTTGCGTGCGAGTGCGGTGTAGCTCATGGTTTCACGAGTGGCGGCGGCCCGCACCAGCCGACCCCCCGGCACCCGACATCGTCGCTACCGTTGCTCCCTTCCGGGCCTGGCGGGGTTTGCGGCTGGTCGTCGCGGAGGAACCGATGCGGGCCACCATGATCGTCCCTACGTATCCACAGTGGCGGAGAGGGAGGGATTCGAACCCTCGAACACCTTTTGGATGTTGCTTCGCTTCCAACGAAGTGCCTTCAACCGCTCGGCCACCTCTCCGGAATCAATGAATTACGGACAATCGGACATGATATCAGGCTTGTCAGGCCTGGGGTTGCGGCGCCGGCTTCGCGGGTGGCACATACTTCGGCGGCTGGTCGAGGCAGGGTTCGTCGGGGCCGCGCGGGCGCTCCGGCGTGTCGAGTTCGGGGATGCGCAACGCGCCGCGCGTGTTCGGCAAGTCCATGCCGGGCGGCACCTCGAGCGGCGGAATGCTGTCCGAATTCGTGTACTCGGGCGGCGCCCCGCAGCCGCCCCCCATCGAGCGGCACGCGCCGAGCGTCGTGGCGGCCAGGAAGACGATCAGCCAGTGTCTCATGCGGGGTCCCTCAATCGCAGGCAATGCCGGCAGCCATCATCGCACGGCGCAGCGGAGCCTCGTGCACGGGTTCGAGCGCGGTCAGCGGCAGGCGCAGCCCGGCCGGCACGAGCCCGAGGCGATGTGCGATCCATTTCACCGGGATCGGATTCGGTTCGACGAAAAGAGTTTCGTGCAGGTCCGCCAGGCGCGCATCCAGGTCCGCCGCGCGCGCCGCTTCACCGGCGAGGGCGGCCGCCATCACGTCTGCCACCTGCCGGGGAGCCACGTTGGCGGTCACGGAGACGACCCCCCGGGCGCCGTGCGCGACGGCCTCGCGTGCGGTCGCGTCATCGCCGCTCAGCACCGTGAATCCTTTCGGCACGAGGCGCACGAGTTCCCCGACGCGGTCCATCGAGCCGACGGCTTCCTTGATCGCCACGATACGGGGCAGCGCCGCGAGCCGCGCGACCGTAACCGGCAGCAGGTCGACGGCCGTGCGCGACGGCACGTTGTACATGATCACGGGCACGCCACTCGCGGCCGACACCGCCTCGTAGTGGCGGTAGAGCCCCTCCTGCGTCGGCCGGACATAGGCGGGCGTCACGATGAGGAGGCCATCGACGCCGAGCGTCGACAGGCGCGCGACGCGCGCCACCGTGGCCGCGGTGCCGCTCGTTCCCGCGCCCGCGATCACGGCGAGTCGGCCGGCCGCGTGGCGCACCGCCTCGCGCGTCAGCTCGTCGAGCTCGGCATCGGTCAGCATCGCGGACTCGCCCGTCGTGCCGCCGACGACGAAGCCGCGCGTGCCGTTCAACGCGTGGAAATCGATGAGTCGCAGCCACGCCGCAAGATCGATCGTGCCGCCCTGCCGCATAGGCGTGACGGCGGCGACGAAACTGCCTGAAAACATCGGGGATCCGGGGAAACGTGCCAGGGAGCCGAAGCATGGTAAGGGTCGGGCAGGTACGAGGCAAGCAGCCGAACCCCGCCGCGCAAGGACCGTTTCGCATTGCGCCCGCCGACCGGTACACTCGCCCTGTGAAGCAACACCTCGCCGTTTCGGCAGTCGGCAGCGACCGTACCGGCATCGTGCACGAACTCTCGCGCGTCATCACCGAGTGCGGGGGCAGCATCAGCGAAAGCCGCATGGCGAACCTCGGTTCGGAGTTCGCGATGCTGCTGCTCGTCTCCGGCAACTGGCATTCGCTCGCGAAACTCGAAACCGAACTGAAGAAGCTCGGCGAGACGGGCAGCCTCGCGGTGAACGTGAAGCGCACCGAGCCGCGCGGCGCCCGCACCGACATGATGCCCTACTCGATCGACGTCGTGTGCCTCGACCAGACCGGCATCGTATCGGGGCTGTCCGGCTTTTTCTCGAGCCGCGCGATCGACATCGCCGAGCTCTCGACGCGCGTGTACGCCGCGGCCCACACCGGCGCCCAGATGTTCGCGGTGCAGATGATCGTCAACATCCCGACCCGCATCCACCTGGCGCAATTGCGCGAGGAGTTCATGGATTTCTGCGATTCGCTGAACCTCGATGCGATCATGGAGCCGGTCAAGTCGTGAAGGTCGGCGAACGGGTGCCTGCCCTCACGCTGATGCAGAGCGACGGCAGCCGGTGGCGCCTCGGCGACCACAAGGGCGGCAAGGTCGTGCTGTATTTCTATCCGAAGGACATGACGCCGGGGTGCACGCTGGAGGGCGGCGATTTCCGCGACCTGCACGCGGCATTCCGGCGCGCGCAGACCGCCGTCTTCGGCATCTCGCGCGACAGTTGCGCCTCGCACGCGAAATTCCGCGCGCGAGAGCGCTTCCCGTTCGAACTGCTGGCGGACGAAGACGAGGCCGCCTGCCGGCTGTTCGATGTCATCCGGGAGAAGAACATGTACGGCCGCAAGGTCGTGGGCATCGAGCGCAGCACCTTCCTGATCGACCCGGCAGGCAGGCTCGCGCGCGAATGGCGCAAGGTGAAAGTGGCGGGCCACGCGGAGGAAGTCCTTGAAGCGGCGAAGCATCTCTGACGGCGCCAGTCCCGGACGCAGCCCGGAAACCCGAACCGGACACTTGAAGAACCGCCCCCGCCCCCGCGAACGCCGCATCTTCGTGCTCGACACGAATGTGCTGATGCACGACCCGACCTCGATCTTCCGCTTCGAGGAACACGACATCTACCTGCCGATGATCGTGCTCGAGGAGCTCGACGCCAACAAGAAGGGCCTCTCCGAATCCTCGCGCAACGTGCGCCAGGTCAGCCGCTTCCTCGACGAGCTGATGCGCGACGCGAAGAAGGATGCGATCGACGCCGGGCTGGCGCTGCCTTCCGGCTATTCGGGCAACCACGGCAAGAAACCCTCGTCGGGCCGCCTGTATTTCCAGACGCGCCAGCTCGCCTCCGCCCTCCCCGACTACCTGCCGGGGCACGGCAGCGACAACGCGATCCTTTCGCAGGTGCTCGCGCTGCAGGCGCTGCACACCGAGGCGCGCGTCACGCTCGTCTCGAAGGACATCAACCTGCGCATCAAGGCCGCCGTGGTCGGCGTGCACGCCGAGGACTATTACAGCGACAAGACGATCGAGGACGCGGATGTCCTCTACACCGGTCATGCGCAGTTGCCCGCGGACTTCTGGGAACGGCACGGCAAGGACATGCGCTCGTGGAAGGAAGGCGAGCGCACCTGGTACACGCTCACCGGGCCCGTCGTGCACGAATGGCAGGCGAACGAGTTCGTCTACCAGCAGGACGCGCAGGGCATCGAGGCGCTGGTGCGCAAGATCGACGGCGACACGGCGACCGTCGAGCTGACGCGCGACTACCGCAACGACCGCCACAGTGTCTGGGGGATCACCGCGCGCAATCGCGAACAGAACTTCGCGCTCAATCTGCTGATGGACCCCGAGATCGATTTCGTGTCCATCCTCGGCCCGGCCGGCACCGGCAAGACGCTGCTGACCCTCGCCGCCGGCCTCATGCAGACCCTCGAGAGCAACCGCTTCGTCGAGATCATCATGACCCGCGTGACGATACCGCTCGGCGAAGACATCGGCTTCCTGCCCGGCACCGAAGAGGAGAAGATGGAGCCGTGGATGGGCGCGCTGATGGACAACCTCGAAGTGCTGACCCAGAGCCAGGAGGGCGGCAACTGGGGCCGCGCGGCGACCAACGACCTGCTGCGCAACCGGATCAAGATCCGCTCGCTCAACTTCATGCGCGGGCGCACGTTCCTGAACCGCTTCATCATCCTCGACGAGGCGCAGAACCTCACACCGAAGCAGATGAAGGCGCTCGTGACCCGCGCCGGGCCCGGCACGAAGCTCGTGTGCCTCGGCAACATCGCGCAGATCGATACACCCTACCTCACCGAAACCACCTCGGGCCTCACCTACGTCGTCAACCGGTTCCGCGGCTGGAACCATGCGGGGCACATCACGCTCGTGCGCGGCGAGCGCTCGCGCCTGGCGGACCACGCGTCCGAGATCCTCTGAGGGGCAGGCGCCCGAACCTTGGGCGGCGGACGTTGTCGAACGGCACATGAACAAGGCCTGGGTACTGCTCCTCGCTTGCGCTGCCACCGCGGCCTCGGCCGCCCCCTCGGGGGACGAACTGCCCGACCTCGGCAACCCGGTCGACGCGATCATCACGCGCGGCGATGAGTATCGCATCGGCCTCACGGTCATGCGCCAGCTGCGCGAGCAGGGGCAGATCATCGAGGACCCGGACATCGGCGAGTACCTGCAGGCGCTCGGCTCGCGCATCGCCGCGCAGGCGACCGACGAGGGCGAGCGTTTCACGTTCTTTCTCGTCGGCGACCCGTCGATCAATGCCTTCGCACTGCCCGGCGGATTCATCGGCGTGAACCAGGGCCTGCTCCTCGCGACGAAGAGCGAGTCCGAGCTCGCGAGCGTGCTCGCCCACGAAATCGCCCACGTGACCCAGCGGCATATCGCGCGCAGCATCCGCGCCGCGAGCCGCCAGAGCCTGGCGACCACCGCCATGGTGATCGCGGGCATCCTGCTCGGCGCCGCCGGCGGGGGCGACGCGGCGCAGGCCGCCATCGCGGTCGCACAAGGCGCGGCGGCCCAGCAACAGATCAACTACACGCGCTCGAACGAACAGGAGGCGGATCGCATCGGCATCGGCTTCCTCGCCGGTGCGGGGTTCGACCCGAACGCGATGCCCGCGTTCTTCGAGACGATCGGCCGCCGTGCGGGCCTCTCGGGCCAGAACATACCGGAGTTCATCCTGACCCACCCGGTGACCGCCAATCGCATCGCCGAATCGCGCGATCGCGCCAGGGAGTATCCGGTACCGAAGCTGCGGCCCGACGTCAGTTACCAGATCGCGCGGGAACGGGCGCGCGTTCTCGGCGCCGCGAGCGACACGGATCTGCGCATCTACTACGAAGGCGAGATCGCCGCGGGGCATGACGGGGTCGGGGAACGCTATGGACAGGCGCTCGCCGATCTCGGGCACGGCGAGGCGACGGATGCCGTGGCGATCCTCTACGACCTGCACCAGCGCGAGCAGGGCAGTCCGATGATCGCCGCCGCGCTCGGCCAGGCACAGATGGCCGCGGGCGCGGCCGATGCCGCCCTCGCGACCTTCACCGAGGCGCTGCGGCTGTCGCCGCGCAATGTGCCGCTCACCGTGCACTATGCGGAGGCGCTGATGCGCGCCGGCCGCGCGAGCGAAGCGCACGCCATCCTGCTCGACCTCTTCAACAACGTGCCGCCGACGCCGGAACAGATCCGGCTCACCGCGCTCGCGGCGAGCGCCGCGGGCGACACGGGCGATGCGTATTACTACATGAGCGAGTACCACATCGCGAGCGGCAACCTGCCGCTCTCGGTCCAGCAACTCGAGATGGCGCTCGCGGCGCCGAATCTCACCTCCGTGCAACGCCAGCGCTTCCAGGCGCGCATGGACGAAGTCAGGGAAGCGATCGAGCGGGGAAGAAAAAAGGGCTGAGCATTGCAACCGGGGGGACAGGACCATGACCGACACCACTTCGAAGGCACCGTGGCATCTCTGGCTGGTCGGCGCGATCGCCGTGCTTTTCAACGCGATAGGCGTATTCGATTTCACGATGAGCATGGCGCGCGGAGCCGACTACATGGCGAGCGTCGGCATGACGCCGGGGCAGATCGCTCACTACATGGCGATGCCGTCCTGGATGACCCTGGTCTGGGCGGTCGGCGTGCTCGGGGCGTTCCTCGCGTCTATCCTGCTGCTGCTCAGGAAGAAGCTCGCGTTCGCAGTCTTCGTCATTGCGCTCGCGGCGTTCCTCGTGAGCCTGCTCTACACCTACGTGTTGACCGACGGCGGCGCCATCATGGGGCCGGAGATGGCGGTCACCAGCGCCGTCATCGCGGGGCTGCTCGCCTTCTTCAGCCTCTATTCGCGGTACATGATCCGGCGAGGGGTTCTCGCCTGAGGGCTGCGGGCCGGCGGCCATAAGCTGCTAAAATCCGCGGATGTTCGCACGCCTGTTCGTGGCCCTCGCCACGCTCTCGATCGCCGCCTGCTCGTCCCAGCCCCTTCGACCGGATCCGCGCGATCCGCTCGAGAAGTTCAACCGCACGATGTACACGATGAACGACGCGCTCGATCGGGCGATCGCGCGCCCGGCGGCGCGCACGTACCGCAGGATCACCCCGACCGTCGTGCAGACCGGAGTCAGCAATTTCTGGAGCAACGCCACCTATCCCTCGACGATCGTCAACCAGTTCCTGCAAGGCAAGCCCCGCGAGGGCCTCAGCGACCTCGGGCGCTTCGTGCTGAATACGGTCGCGGGCGTCGGCGGCCTGTTCGACCCGGCGACGGCGGCGGGGCTCGACAAGAACGACGAGGATTTCGGCCAGACGCTCGCGAAGTGGGGCGTGCGGTCGGGACCTTACCTGATGCTGCCGCTCCTCGGGCCGTCGTCGTTGCGCGACGGCGTCGGCAAGGTGCCGGATCGCTTCGTCGATCCCGTGCACTACGTCGACGATTGGCGCTGGCAGTGGGGCCTCGATGGCCTGCGACTGCTCGAGCGGCGCGCCCGGCTGCTGCCGGCGACCGATACGTTGAAGGATGTCTACGATCCGTACTCGTTCATACGCAACGTCTGGTTCCAGCAGCGTGATTACGCGATACACGATGGCAATGTCGCCCCGCCGCCGGCGGACGCAGAGCTCTTCCCGGACGACGCGGACGAGGCAGCGCAGGCGCCACCGCCCTGAGGCCGGGTGCCGGCGCGTGGGCGACTCAGACGCCGGTTTCGAGCAACTCGTCGACTTCGCTGATTTCCGCGATCGCCCGCACACGTTCCGGCAGGCCCTCGAATCGCAGGTGCCCGCCCGCGCGATGGACGATCGCGAGCCAGTCGAGCAGGACCGCCACCGCCGCGCTGTTGGCAGCATCGAGCCCGCTGCAGTCGACGCTCCAGTCGCCCGTACGGTCACGCGTGAACCACGCGATACCCGCCTCCCTCGCCATCCTGGCCGTGCCGAAGTCGAGCGCGCCGCGCAGCGCGAGGCGGCCCGGCGCGGTCTCGTCGAGCTGGATCCGGCCAGGGGCCACGCGCGTCATGCGGCCTTTTCGAGCCGCTCGATGACCGCGTCGAGGCCCTTCTGGTCGATCTCGGCGCCGAAGTCGTCACGGAAGCTCTTCACGTAGCTGATGCCTTCGATCGTCACGTCCCAGGCTTTCCAGCCGGTGTCGGTCTTGCGCAGGCTGTAGTTGACCGGTACGCGCTCGCCGTTGCTGCGTTTGACTTCGGTGCGCACCGTCGCGCGCTGGCCATCGGGCGAGATCTGCGCGGGAAATACCTTCAGCCGCTCGCCGGTGAAATCGACGAGCGCCGAGCCGTAGTTGCGCAGCATCGATCCGTAAAAGCCCTTGATGAAGCGCTCGCGCTGGGCCGGCGTCGCCGTGCGCCAGTGCGTGCCGAGCACGAGTCGCGCCGCATACTGCGTATCGAAGTGGGGCAACAGCACCTCGTCGACGAGCTGCTCGATCTTCTTCGGGTCCTTGCGGTAGTCGGCGCGATGCGCGTCGAGCTCCTTCAGCATCGAGTTCGCCGCCGATTCGATCAGCTGGCCCGGGCCGCTCGTATCGACGGCATCGGCGGCGCGCACGGGCGCCGCCGCCCAGAGGGCCGTGGTCGCGACGCACACGAACAACTGTGTCACTGCCTTCATCATGGTTTCGTCGTCTCCTGCGGCTCGCTCGCGCTGCCCGCGCCGCGGCCGCTCGCAAAATTCGCAAAGAACTTGTTGATCAGGTTCTCGAGCACGATCGCCGACTGCGTGAATTCGATGACGCTGCCGGCGTGCAGGTAGGTTTCCGAGCCTCCGGGGCCGATGCCGACGTACTTGCCGCCGAGGAGGCCCGCCGTCTGGATGCTCGCGTCGCTGTCGTCGGGAATGCGCTCGTAGCGCTTGTCGATGTCGAGCGTGACGACCGCCTTGAAGTCGGTCGGGTCGAACGAGATGGCTGCGACCCGGCCGATGCGCACGCCCGCCAGCGTCACTGGCGAGCCCACTTTCAGGTCGCCGACATTGTCGAAGCGCGCGCTCACGGTGTAACCCGTCGAGCCGCCGATCTGCACGCCGCTGCCCGGCAGCTGCGTCGTGAGGAACAGCAGCGCTGCGAAGCCGAGCAGCACGAACAGCCCGGTACCGATTTCGAGTGCGCGATTGGGACGCATGGTGTCGAACCTTCTACAGGAATGCGGCGGTGAGAATGTAATCGAGCAACAACGTCAGCACGGACGACGTCACCACGGTGCGCGTCGTCGCGAGCCCGACGCCCGCGGCGGTCGGTTCGGTATGGTACCCCTCGTACACAGCAACCAGGCTGCATGCGGTACCGAATACCAGACTCTTGATGAATCCCTCCTGAACATCGTCGAGCCGCACTGCGCCCTGCATCTGCGACCAGAACGCACCGGCGTCGACGCCCATCATCTGCACGCCGACGAGCTGTGCGCCGAAGAGTCCGATCACGCTGAAAATGGCGGCGAGGAGCGGCATCGCGATCACGCCGCCGAGGAACCGCGGCGCGACGACGCGCTGCATCGGATCGACCGCCATCATCTGCATCGCGGTGAGCTGGTCGGTCGTGCGCATCAGGCCGATTTCCGACGTGAGCGCCGTGCCCGCGCGGCCGGCGAACAGCAGCGCGGTGACGACCGGTCCGAGTTCCTTGAGCAGGCCGAGGGCCGCGGCGACGCCGAGCGCATCCTCCGACCCGAAGCGCTGCAGCAGGTCGAAGCCCTGCAGGCCGAGCACCATGCCGACGAAGAGCCCGCAGAGCATGATGATGATCAAAGAGCGGGCACCGGCGTTGTAGACCTGGTGCACGATCAGTCGCGGCCGCGCGAGCGCGGGCAGGCACTGTGCGAGGACCGCCGCGAGGAACACGACGACGGCGCCGACGCGGCGCAGGACGACCGTGATCGGTCCGTCGCGTTTCGCCGCGGCACTCATGCGAGGAGCTCGTCGCGATAGTCGGGCGCCGGATAATGAAACGGCACCGGGCCGTCCGCGACGCCGTCGAGGAATTGCCGCACGACCTCCGAGTCGCTGCGCCGCAGGTCCTCGGGGCTGCCCGACGCGACGCAGCGCCCCTGCGACAGGAGATAACTGTCGTCGGCGATGGCGGCGAGTTCGTGCACGTCGTGCGAGACGACGATGCTCGTGATCCCGAGCACGCGGTTCATCTGGCGTATCAGCCGCACGATCACGCCCATCGAGATCGGATCGAGGCCGACGAACGGTTCGTCATAGATCAGGAGCTCCGGGTCCATCACCACCGCGCGCGCGAGAGCGACCCGGCGCGCCATCCCTCCGGACAGCTCGCTCGGCATCAGTCGCGCCGCACCGCGCAAGCCGACCGCGTGCAGTTTGGTCAGCACGAGCCTGCGGATCAGCGGTTCGGGGAGATTCGTGTGCTCGCGCACCGGGAACGCGACATTCTCGAATACGTCGAGGTCGGTCAGCAGCGCGCCGTTCTGGAACAGCATGCCGGTGCGGCGGCGCAGGGCGAGCAACTCGCGGCGACCGAGGGTCGCGACACGCTCGCCCCAGACGCGCACCTCGCCCGATGCCGGCGCGATCTGCCCGGTGATGAGGCGCAGCAGCGTCGTCTTGCCCGTGCCGCTCGGCCCCATGATGGCCGTCACGCGACCGCGGCGCACCACGAGGTCGAGCCCCGCGAATATTTCGCGGCGCCCGACGCCATAACGCACGCCGTGTACTTCGACCACCGCGTCGGCGGCTGCCGACGCGCCGGCCGGCCGATTGTTCCCGGTCACGCGATCGAACGACGCCGGCCGCTCAGGCGGCTTCGGCCTCCTGCGAGGCGGCGTAACGGCCCGTCGTCGCGAGGCTGTTCAGGCGCGCCCGCTTGGCGAACTCCTTCTGGCCCGCCGCAAACGCCGACGCCTGGCCGCCCCACGCCTTGAGCGCCGTCTCCTGCAATGCACGGCCATAGCTGAAAGTGAGGTTCCACGGCAGGGGCCCCATCTGGTTCATCAACGACAGGTGCAGCGTCGCCTCGGGCGAACTCTGTCCGCCCGAGAGGAACGCGATACCGGGCACCGCCGCAGGTACGTGCCGCTTCAGCGTGCGCACCGTGGCTTCCGCCACGTGCTGCGGCGTGGCCCGATTGGCGGCCTTCTTGCCCGAAATCACCATGTTCGGCTTCAGCACCATGCCCTCGAGGTAGATGCGGTGCAGGTCGAGCTGGCCGAACACCTCCGCGAGCACGGCGTTCGTGACCTCCTCGCAACGCTCGAGCGAATGGGCGCCATCCATCAGCACTTCGGGTTCGACGATCGGAACGATCTGTTGTTCCTGGCAGAGTGCCGCATAGCGCGCGAGCGCGTGCGCATTCGCCTCGATGCCGAAGCGCGACGGAACGCCGTCCGCGATGTCGATCACCGCGCGCCATTTCGCGAAGCGGGCACCGAGCCTGTAATACTCGGCCAGTCGATCGCGCAGCCCGTCGAGCCCCTCGGTGATGGTCTCGCCCGGAAAGCCCGCCAGCGCCTTGGCGCCGAGGTCCACCTTGATGCCGGGCACCACGCCCTGCTGCTCGAGCCAGCCCGCGAACGGCACGCCGTCCCGCGTCTTCTGGCGCAGCGTTTCATCATAAAAGATGACGCCGCTGATCCACTGCCCGATGCCGGGCGTCGTGAACAGCATCTCCCGATAGCCGCGGCGGTGCTCTTCGGTGGAATCGAGCCGGATCGCGTCGAAGCGCTTCTTGATGGTGCCCGAGCTCTCGTCCGCCGCGAGTATGCCCTTGTCCTTTGCGACCATCGCGCGCGCGACGCGCTCGAGTCCTGCCTTGTCCATCGCGGTGTGTCCTCTGTTCGTGTGCCTGCCGGGGCGCCGATTATAACGAAACGGAATTTTGCAGACCGGTTAAAAGAGGACTAAAATAGTCCACTATATGATCCGCATCAGCCGCCTCACCGATTATGCGACGGTGATCCTCGCCGCCCTGGCGCGCTCGCCCCTGCCGCAGATGACCGCGGCGGCGGTCGCGGCACGCACGCATATCGCGCGGCCGACCGTGAGCAAGCTGCTGAAGCAACTGCACCGCGCGGGCCTCGTCGCCTCGACACGCGGGCTGCGCGGCGGCTACCAGCTGGCGCGCGGCGCCGACAGCATCAGCGCCGCGGCCATTCTCGATGCCCTCGAAGGCCCGCTGGCCCTCACGGAATGCGCATCGAACCACGGCCAATGCGACATCGAGGGGCATTGCCGCGTCTCGCGCGCCTGGCAGAGCGTGAGCGGCGCGATCCGCCGCTCGCTGCAGGACGTGACGCTCGCCCAGCTCGCCGGGCTCGAAGACGAGCCGGTGCACCTGCCCATCCTCGAGCGCGAGATGAAGATCATCGGCAGCCGTACGCGCGGTGCCTCATGACCGAGGCCGCCGAACTCGAATCCCTCGTCGGGCGCAGCTATCGGCACGGCTTCGTGACCGACATCGAATCGGACACCGTCCCGCCGGGCCTGAGCGAGGACGTGATCCGCCTGATCTCGCGCAAGAAGGGCGAGCCGCAGTTCCTGCTCGACTGGCGCCTGAAGGCATTCCGGCACTGGCTGAAGATGCGCGAGCCGCTCTGGGCGCACGTGCGCTTCAACCCGATCGACTACCAGGACATCTCGTACTACTCGGCGCCGAAGATCGATGCCAACGCGCCGAAGAGCCTCGACGAAGTCGACCCCAAGCTGCTCGCCACCTACGAGAAGCTCGGCGTGCCGCTGCACGAGCGTGCGCGGCTCGCGGGTGTGGCCGTCGACGCGGTGTTCGACAGCGTTTCGGTCGCGACCACATTCAGGGACAAGCTCGCCAGGGCCGGCGTCATCTTCTGTTCTTTTTCCGACGCCGTGCGCGACCACCCGGAACTGGTCGAACGCTACCTCGGCACGGTCGTGCCCTACACCGACAATTTCTACGCGACGCTCAACTCGGCGGTGTTCACCGACGGCTCCTTCGTCTACGTGCCGAAGGGTGTCCGTTGCCCGATGGAACTGTCCACCTACTTTCGCATCAATGCGGCCAAGACCGGCCAGTTCGAGCGCACGCTGATCGTCGCGGCCGAGGGCTCGCACGTATCCTACCTCGAGGGTTGCACGGCTCCGATGCGCGACGAGAACCAGCTGCACGCCGCGGTCGTCGAACTCGTCGCGCTCGACGACGCGAAGATCAAGTACTCGACCGTGCAGAACTGGTATCCGGGCGACGAGAACGGCGTCGGCGGCATCTACAATTTCGTGACGAAGCGCGGCGAGTGCCGCGGGCGCAACGCCCACATCTCGTGGACGCAGGTCGAGACGGGCTCGGCGATCACCTGGAAGTACCCGAGTTGCGTGCTGCGCGGCGAGGGCTCGGTCGGCGAGTTCTACTCGGTCGCCACCGCGACCAATTACCAGCAGGCCGACACCGGCACCAAGATGATCCACATCGGGAAGAACACCCGCAGCACCATCGTCTCGAAGGGCATCTCGGCCGGCAAGGGCCAGAACACCTATCGCGGCCTCGTGCGGATCATGCCGGGCGCGCATGGAGCGCGCAATTTCACGCAATGCGACTCGCTGCTGATGGGCGGCGAATGCGGCGCCCATACCTTTCCTTACGTCGAGGTCAAGAACCCGACCGCGACGGTCGAACACGAGGCGAGCACCTCGAAGATCAGCGAGGACCAGCTCTTTTACTGCCTGCAACGCGGCATCGGCCAGGAAGATGCCGTCAACATGATCGTGAGCGGCTTCTGCAAGAGCGTCTTCCGGGAGCTGCCGATGGAATTTGCCGTGGAGGCGCAGAACCTCCTCGCCGTGACGCTCGAAGGAGCCGTAGGCTGACCATGCTCGAAATCGACGACCTCCATGTGAACGTGGGTGCGCGCACCGTGCTGAACGGCCTCTCGCTCGTCGTGCCGGACGGCGAAGTGCACGCGATCATGGGACCGAACGGCTCGGGCAAGAGCACGCTCGCCTACGCCCTCGCCGGCCGCCCGGGCTATGAGGCGACCTCGGGTTCGGTCCGCTACGACGGCCGTGATCTGCTCGCGATGGCGCCCGAGGAGCGTGCCCGGGCCGGCGTGTTCCTCGGCTTCCAGTACCCGGTGGAAATCCCGGGCGTCAACAACGTGTACCTGCTGAAGGCGGCGCTCAACGCGCGTCGCAAGGCCGCAGGACAGCCCGAGGTCGATGCGTTCGAGTTCCTCGAACTCGTGCGCGGCAAGATGAAATTCATGCAGATGGACGCAGCGTTCCTGTCGCGCGGGGTGAACGAAGGCTTCTCGGGCGGCGAGAAGAAGCGCAACGAGATCCTGCAGATGCTGGTGCTCGAGCCGCGGCTCGCACTGCTCGACGAAACCGACTCGGGCCTCGACATCGACGCCATGAAGGTCGTCGCGCAGGGCATCAATTCGCTGCGCGGAGCCGGACGCTCGATCGTGCTCGTGACGCACTACCAGCGCCTCCTCGACCATGTGGCGCCCGATCGCGTGCACGTGCTGTCGCGCGGCCGCATCGTGCGCAGCGGCGACGCCTCGCTCGCGCTCGAGCTCGAGCGGCGCGGTTACGACTGGGTGCTCGAGGCGAACGCCGCATGAGCGCCGCCCCGCGCCTCGCCGCGGACCACGCTGCCGTCGTCGAATCGCTGCCGGCGGCAATCGTCACGCGCGCGGCGCGTGAGGCCGCGCTCGGCGCCGCACTCGCCCACGGCCTGCCGGTCAATCGCAACGAGAACTGGCATTACGCGAACCTGCGCCCCCTCGAGGCCGTGCGGTTCACGCCGCCGCTCACGCTCACGCCGGCGGCCATCGAGCGCGCCCGCTCGCTGCTGCCCCCGCCGTTGCCGGGATTCGCCCGCTATGTCGTCGTCGACGGCTTGTTCGCGGCCGCCCTGTCGGCCGCGCCCGGCGTCGACGCGGGCGTCACGGTCGGTACGGGTGCGCCGCTCGATACGGCGTTTGCCGCGGACAATATCGATGAGCGATTCGGCACGCTGGCCATCGCCTTCGCGGCGGACACGCTCGCCGTCAGCGCCGCTGCGAAAGCGGCGCGCGGCATCGAAGTGGTGCACGTCGCGACCGCGCCGGCCGCGGACTGCGGCTCCCACCCGGTGCTCGTCGTACGCGCGGCCGCCGGCTCGCGCCTCAAGCTGATCGAGCGCCACATCGGCGCCGACGAGCATGCGACCTTTTCGAACCTCGCCATCGAAATCTCGCTCGGGCACGGCGCCGAGGTGCGCCACGTGCGGCTGCAAGAGCTCGGCGCGCTCGCCATCCATGTCGAAACACTGCGCGCCACCGTGGCCGCCGATGCGCACTACATCCTCGATACGGTGGCGCTCGGCGCACAATCGGCGCGCACGACCCTGCACGCGCGTCTCGGGGAGCGCGGCGCGCGCATCACGTACGCCCGCTCGGTGGCGGTCGACGCGAACCAGGTCAACGATGCCTATGCCGCCATCGAGCACGCGGCACCGGACACCACGACGACCGAGGACTTCAGGGGCATCGCCGCCGGCCGCGCACGCGTCGCGTTCAACGGCCACATCGTGATGCGCCCGGGCGCCGCGCGATCGGCGTCGCGCCAGTCGCTGAAGGGCCTGCTCGCGGGCCCCGGTACCGAGATCGACCTGCGGCCGCAGCTCGAGATCTACACCGACGACGTCAAGGCGAGCCACGGGGCCACGACCGGCAAGCTCGATGACGACATGCTGTTCTACATGCTGTCGCGCGGCGTCGAGCCACGGACGGCCCGCAGCCTGCTGAAGTGGGCGTTCCTGACGGAACTCGTCGCGCGCATCGGCATACCGGAACTGCGCGGTGCGATCGAACGCGCGTTTGCGCGGCGCTTCACCGGCGACGACGCGCAGGTCGCCCGGGAGCTCGTATGACCGCCACCGCCCTCGCCGGCCGCACGCGCCGCTACGACAGTGCCCGGGTGCGCGCCGATTTCCCGATCTTCGAGCGGCAGGTGAACGGCCGGCCGCTCACCTATCTCGACAGCGCGGCGTCGGCCCAGCGGCCGCGCGCGGTGATCGCCGCCGTCGATCACTATGAAACCCGCGTACACGCGAATGTGCACCGCGGCGTGCACACGCTGTCGCAGGAAGCGACCGCGGCGTTCGAAGGCGCACGCGAACGGGTGCGCCGCTTCCTGAACGCGCGCTCGACCAAAGAGATCATTTTCACGCGCGGCACGACCGAGGCGATCAACCTCGTGGCCAACGCCTTCGCGCGCCCGCGCCTCGCCCCGGGCGACGAGATCCTGCTCACCCGCCTCGAGCACCACGCGAACATCGTACCGTGGCAGATGGTCGCCGCGGCGACCGGCGCCACGCTGCGTGTCGCGCCGATCGACGAGCGCGGTGAATTGCCGTTTGCCGAATTCGAGGCGCTGCTCACACCGCGCACGCGACTCGTCGCGACCGCCCATGTGTCGAACGCGCTCGGGACCGTGCTGCCGGTCGCGAGGATTGTCGGGGCCGCGCGCGCGCGCGGCATTCCGGTGCTGCTCGACGGCGCGCAGGCCGTCGCCCACGGTGGCGCCGACATGCAGGCGCTCGACTGCGATTTCTATGCGTTCTCCGGCCACAAGCTCTACGGCCCCACCGGGATCGGCGTGCTGTACGGCCGCGAAGCGCTGCTGCGCGGGATGCCGCCGTGGCAGGGCGGCGGCGACATGATCCTCTCGGTGAGCTTCGAGGGCACGACCTACAACGACCTGCCGTGGAAGTTCGAAGCCGGCACGCCGAACATCTCCGGTGCGGTCGGGCTCGCCGCGGCGATCGATTACCTCGACTCGATCGGCCCGGCCGCCGTACACGCGCACGAGCAGCACCTGCTGGCCACCGCCACCGCGGCCCTGCAGCCGTTGCCCGGCCTGCGCATCATCGGCACGGCGGCCAGGAAGGCGGCGGTGATCTCGTTCACGATCGACGGGATCCACCCCCACGATCTCGGCACCATCCTCGACCACGAGGGCGTCGCGATCCGCACGGGACACCATTGCGCGATGCCGGTAATGGATTTCTTCGGCCTGCCCGCGACGGCGCGCGCCTCGTTCGGCTGCTACAACGACCTGGGCGACATCGACCGGCTGATCGCCGCCCTGCACAAGGCTCGCGAGGTCTTTCGCTGATGGACCTGAAGGAGCTGTACCGCGACGTGATCCTCGACCACAACAGGCAACCGCGCAACTTCGGCCCGCTGTCGCCCGCCGATGCGTGCGCGGATGGCCACAATCCATTGTGCGGCGACCGTCTCACCGTGTACGTGCAGTTCGACGGCGACCGGATCCGCGACGTGCATTTCGACGGCAAGGGCTGCGCGATCTCGGTCGCATCGGCGTCGCTGATGACGGAAGCCGTCAAGGGCAGGGACCGCACCGCGATCCGGCACCTCTTCGACGAAGTGCACGCGACCCTGACCGGCGCCAACGAGGTGCCGCCGGCGTCGCTCGGCAAGCTCGCGGCGCTCGCCGGCGTGCGCGAGTTCCCGGCGCGCGTCAAGTGCGCGAGCCTCTGCTGGCACACGCTCAATGCGGCGCTCGCCCGCGAGTGCGCACCGGTCACCACGGAGTAGCCATGCGCTCGCACCAGAACCAGCCGATCGTCGTACAGCGGGAAGTGAAGGCCGTGATGGTTCCCGCCGGCATCGATGTCATGCTGAAGCCGGGCCAGGCGGGCTACATCACGCAGGCGCTCGGCGGCAGCTTCACGCTCTACATCGACGGCAATCTCTTCCGCCTCGCCGGCGAGCATGCCGGGGCGATCGGGCAGGAAGTGGTGAAGGCACCCGAACTGCCGCCGAATGCCACGCTCGACGACCTGAAAAAGCTCATCTGGGAACAGATGGCGACCTGCTACGACCCCGAGATCCCGATCAATATCGTCGACCTCGGCCTCGTCTACGTGTGCGATGTCACGACGAACGACGACGGCACGCACGATGTCGATGTGAAGATGACGCTCACCGCCCCGGGCTGCGGCATGGGCGAAGTGCTGGTGCAGGATGTCAGGGAGAAGGTGGAGATCATCCCGACGGTCCGCACGGTCGCCGTAGAGCTCGTGTTCGACCCGCCGTGGAACCAGTCGATGATGTCGGAAGCCGCGCGCCTGCAGACAGGCATGTTCTAGGGCCCCCGATGAGATACCTGACACTCGTCCGGCACGGGGAGGCCGAGTGGCGGGAATCACCGACGGCTGATTTCGACCGCCCCCTCACGCGTCGCGGCCTTGCCGAGGCCGCCGACGCGGCCAAACGGCTGCGCGCGCGGGGATTGCCCCCGCCGGATCTCCTGCTGACGAGCCCCGCCGTGCGCACACTGCAGACGGCGGAGGCCATCGCGCGCGAGCTCGGCATCGTGCGCGACCGCATCGAACACATCGACCCGCTGTACCTCGCGTCGCACGCAACGCTCGGGTCGGTGGTGGCCGGCACCGATTCGCGCATCCGTCACCTGCTGCTCGTCGGCCATAACCCCGGCATCAGCGAGTTTGCGCGGCAGCTCGCACCCGGGCTCGTGTCCGGGAGCCTCCCGACCGGTGGATGCGTGACGGTCCGTTGCGATGCGGATGGCGGGGATGTCCTGAGAGCCGATAGCTCATAGCGGATAGCTTGTAGCCAGAGGGTGCCACGCCCCGATGAGGGCGGGGCGCACCGAATCACTGGTCGTCAGGCTAAAGACGAGGCTGTCGGCCTTTGCGGCGGGCTGTGCATAAAGATGCACCGCGGCGCCGTAGGGCACAGGTCCCTTGAGCCACAGGTCGAGTTCCTGCGCGCCTCGCACAGGGCGCGCGAGACGCGCGACACACTGCACGGCCATGCGCTGCGGGTGCGAGAAGGCTCCCGGGAATCCGTAGCGCCGCGCATACCAGTCCCACTGATGCAGGCCGTTGTAGTCCCCCGTCCAGCGGGCAAAGCGCCAACGATCCGAAGTTCCCGTGATCCAGTGCACGGCGGCGGCGCCTGGCATTTCGACCCGCGGCGACTCGCGCGACGACTCGACCGGTTCGTCCTGCGCCGCCCGCCAGTCGAACCGCCCGCGATAATAGAAAGTGACGATGCTCTCCCACGCACAGTCGGTCCCGTCGAGCAGCCGGGTGCGCAAATCGACCTCCACGCCCTTCGCGAGCACGCGCCAACCCGCCACCGACACGTGGAGATCGCCCCGTATCACGGCAGCCGGCTCGCCCCGCAACAGGAGCCGGTTGCGGACCTGCAGGGCACGCCAGATCGGCAGCGGCCAATGCGGATGCGTGAGGAGTGCCATCGAGAGCCGGAAGCCGAAGATATGCGGAAAGAGCACACGCACCACATCGCCCGATGCGCCCTCGACACCGCACGACGCGGCCAGCGCGCGCCTTTCCGCCGTGCCGATCGCGAAGCCGAGCCATGCCAGGCGCAGCTGCGGAAACGGCCGTGCGGTGTCCGGCTCCGGCCGGGGCCGCAATGCCCACGACATGAACCGCAGTGCCGACGGCGGCCCGTGGTAGACCTGCCCTTCGCGTTCCATCGAGACCCCGTGCGGCAATCCCCGCGTCACGCCAACCTGCCGCGCCTCTGGCTGTCAGCCATTCGCCATGGGCTATCAGCTTCCCGTCATGCTATCCTCCGCGACCTTTTTTGTCCGGCCCGGCTTTCTCCCATGCGCCCGCTTCGCAACATCGCCATCATCGCCCACGTCGACCACGGCAAGACGACCCTCGTCGACAAGCTGCTGCACCAGGCCGGCACCTTCGCCGCGCACCAGCACATCGCCGAACGCGTGATGGATTCGAACGACATCGAGCGGGAGCGCGGCATCACCATCCTCGCGAAGAACACCGCGGTCGACTACGCCGGCACCCACATCAACATCGTCGACACACCGGGCCACGCCGACTTCGGCGGCGAGGTCGAGCGCGTACTGTCGATGGTCGACGGTGTGCTGCTGCTCGTCGACGCGGTCGAGGGCCCGATGCCGCAGACCCGCTTCGTGACACGCAAGGCGCTCGCGCTCGGCCTGAAACCCATCGTCGTCGTCAACAAGGTCGATCGCCCCGCGGCGCGCGCCGACTGGGTCGTCAACCAGACGTTCGACCTGTTCGACAAACTGGGCGCGACCGACGAGCAGCTCGACTTCCCGATCGTCTACGCCTCGGGCCTCAATGGCTGGGCGTCGCTCGATCCCGCGGCACAGGGCACGGACATGCGCCCGCTGTTCGACACGATCCTGGCGCATGTGCCCGCGCCGGGCGGCGATCCCGCCGCGCCGCTGCAGCTGCAGATTTCCGCGCTCGACTATTCGAGCTTCGTCGGCCGGATCGGCATCGGTCGCATCCGGCGCGGCACCCTGCACGCCGGCGCCGATGTCATGCTGTTGAATGGCACCGCCGCGCCGCAGCGCGTGCGCGTCAACCAGCTCTTCGGCTTTCGCGGCCTCGAGCGTGTGCCGATGGATCAGGCTGCCGCCGGCGAAATCGTGCTCGTCAACGGCATCGAGGACATTGGCATCGGCGTGACGCTCGCGGATGCGGAGCAACCGGAGGCGCTGCCGGCGCTGCGCGTCGACGAGCCGACGCTGACGATGAACTTCCGCGTCAACAACTCGCCGCTCGCCGGCACCGAAGGCAAGTTCGTCACGAGCCGCCAGATCCGCGACCGGCTGCTGAAGGAACTCCTGACCAATGTCGCACTGCGCGTCGCCGATACCGAGGACACGGACGTGTTCCTCGTGTCGGGGCGCGGCGAGCTGCACCTGACGATCCTCGTCGAGAACATGCGGCGCGAGGGCTATGAGCTCGCCGTGTCGCGGCCGCGCGTCGTCACGCGCGACATCGAGGGCGTGCGCCACGAGCCGTACGAATTGCTCACCGTGGACGTGGAGGAATCGCACCAGGGCGCCGTCATGGAGGCGCTCGGCACGCGCCGCGGTGAGCTGACCGACATGGCGCCCGACGGCCGCGGGCGCGTCCGGCTCGACTACCGCATCCCGGCCCGCGGCCTGATCGGCTTCCAGGGCGAGTTCCTGCGCCTGACGCGCGGCACCGGCCTGATGAGCCACGTATTCGACGATTTCGCGCCGATGAAAGAGGATGTGCCCGCGCGGCGCAGCGGCGTGCTGATCTCGGCGGAAGCCGGCACCGCGGTCGCCTATGCCCTGTGGAAACTGCAGGAGCGCGGCCGCATGTTCGTGACACCCGGCGAGAAGATCTACGAGGGCATGATCATCGGCATCCACAGCCGCGAGAACGACCTCGTGGTGAACCCCGCGAAGACGAAGCAGCTGACGAACATCCGCGCCGCGGGCAAGGACGATGCGATCCTGCTGACCCCGCCGGTCGAGCTGACGCTCGAGTCCGCCGTCGAGTTCATCGACGACGACGAACTCGTCGAGGTGACCCCGCAGTCGATCCGCCTGCGCAAGCGCGCCCTGAAGGAAAGCGACCGCCGGCGCGCCGCGCGCACGGGGGATGCCGCGTAATCGACGGGTAAGGTATCGCAGGGCATCATGACCCCCGTGTTTCACGGGAAACGAGTCATGCCCAGGTCGATCTTTTCGTTGTCACTGGCTGCCGCGCTGCTGGCGCCGGCGCTGCCTGCCACCGCCCTGGCGGCCACGCCCACCGTCGAGGAGCGTCTGCAGGCGCTCGAGGCGGGCTATGCACGGCTCAAGGAAGAGAACGAGCGCCTGCGCGCCCTGCTGGCGGGCGCGCCACCCGCGGTGCCGCCTGCCCAGGCTACTCCGCCACCTGGGCGCACCGAGGGGCCGGTCGCAGTGCACGCCGCCGGCAAGGAGCAGAGCCTCACGCTCGGCGGCTTCATCCAGGGCCAGTATGAAAGTGGCGGCGCCGGCGATCAGCGCTTCGTCGGCATCGATGACCGGTTCTATTTCCGCCGCGCCCGCGTTGCGGTGACGGGCAGTTTCGCCGAGCACTTCGACTTCCGGATCGAGGGCGACTTCGGTGCCAACTCCGCGGGAGCGAGCACCGGCCTGCGCGCGAGCGCGAACGAGATCTACGTCAACTGGAACAGGTATCCGCAGGCGAACATTCGCGTCGGCTACCTGAAGCCCGCGTTCGGCGGCGAGCAGCTGGCGAGCGACGTGACGATGCCGACCATCGAACGCTACCTCGGCAGTGACCGCATTGCCGACGGGCGCCAGCCCGGCCTCGGCGCGTACGGCAGTTTCCTCGATCGCCGCATCGGCTACATGCTGACGCTCGGGCACGGCAATGGCCCGGCCTCGAGCGCCAACGACGACAACCGCTTCCTCGGCGCCGTACGCCTGTACGGCACGATGTTCGATTCGCCGGGCGCGGGCCGCCTCGTCGCCGCCGTCAACGCGATGCGCAGCGAAGACACCGCCGCATTCAGGCCCGGGTTCGGCTTCGAGCTCGCATCCAGTACCTTGCCGGACGGTATCTTCAGGGGCAAACGCGTCGGCTGGGGCGTCGACGCCGCATGGATACTCGATCGCGCGTACGTCGGCGGCGAACTGCTGCGCGAGCGATTCGAACCTGCCAACGCCGTGCCGTTCGCCTCGTTCGACGCGCAGGGCTGGCAACTCACGGCCGGCTACATGGTCGTGCCGCGCCGCCTGCAGGCCGTGCTGCGGCGTGAGGTCTTCGATCCGAATCTCGACGTGGGGGGCGATGCCACCGAGATCTGGGTTGCGGGACTCAACTGGCTGGTCAAGGGCGATGACATCAAACTGATGGTCAATTACCTGTTCGGCGACGCACCCGGCTTGCCCGACGATCCGGGCCGCCTGATCGCGCGCGTCCAGTTGATCTACTGAGGTACAGGCCGATGCGTGTGCTGTACGTCGAGGACTCGCCGCGGCTCGCCCGCAGCGTCGCCACGGCGCTCGAGCGTTCGGGCTACGCCGTCGATACCGCGGCGGATGGCGAGGAAGGCCTGTGGCGTATCGAGACCGCGGCCTACGACGCGATCGTGCTCGACATCATGCTGCCGAAGCTCGATGGCCTGGCGGTGCTGAAGCGCATGCGTGCTGGCGGCAACGACGCGCATGTGCTGCTGCTCACGGCCCGCGACACCGTCGCCGACCGGGTCGAGGGCCTGCGCATCGGCGCCGACGACTACCTCGTGAAGCCCTTCGCCCTCGAGGAACTGCTGGCCCGGGTCGAGGCGCTGTGCCGCCGCGCGTACGGCGCCAAGCAGACCGTCATCCATGTCGGCGACGTCGCCATCGACACCGCGCAGCGCTCGGTCACGCGCGCGGGGCGCGCGATCGAGCTGACGGCGCGTGAGTACAATCTCGTCGAGTATCTCGCGCGTCGCCGCGGCGAAGTGGTGCCCCGCGCCGATATCGAAGAGCACCTCTACAGCGACGCAACGAGCCCCGTGAGCAATGCGGTCGATTCCGCGGTCTGCATCCTTCGGCGCAAGCTCGCGGGCGGCAACGGCTTGCCACTGATACGTACACGGCGCGGCCTCGGTTACGTGTTCGGCAAGGCGCCGTGAGCGCGTCCATCCGTCGACGGCTGACGGTGAGCCTGCTGCTCACGCTGTTCGCGGTATTCACGGCGGGCCTCGTCGCGCTGTACTTCGCGGTGCGCGGCGAGTTCATCGACAGCTTCGACGATGCGCTGATCGCCCAGGCCCGCGCGATCAGCACACTCACGACCGTGGACGACGACGGCCGCGTGCGCCTCGCCTTCAGCGACCGGTTCATGCGCGGGTTCGATGACGACGAGGCGCGCGACTTCTATCAACTCCGGGACTCGGCCGGGCGCACGCTGGCACGATCCGAGAGTCTCGAGCGGGAGCCCGACCTGCCGCTCGAAACCGGGAGCCTGAAGAAGCCGAAGTACTTCTTCCTGCGGCTCGCGCACGGCAAGCAGGCGCGCGCGGTCGGCGTCGAATTCGAGCCGCGGCGGGCCGACAAGCAGTCGAAGGTGGACACGCCGACGCTGCGCCTCGTCGTCGCGAGCCGCTCGGAACACCTCGACCACGAATTGCGCGAGCTGCTCGTCGGCACGGCGGGCTGGGCGGCAGGCCTGCTGCTCGCCATCGGGCTGCTCGTGCCGTGGCTGCTGCATCGGGGGCTGAGGCCCCTCGACCGTCTCGCAGCCGAGGTTGCGCGGGTCGACGCGACGACGCTCAGCACGCGCTTCGCCACGCTCGGCATGCCTCGCGAGCTCACGCCCATCACGACGACGCTGAATGCGCTGTTCACGCGGCTCGAAGAGTCGTTCGAGCGTGAGCGGCGCGTGAGCGCCGCCATGGCGCACGAACTGCGTACGCCGATTGCCGAGCTGCGTGCCCTTGCCGAGACGGCTCTCAAGTGGCCGGACGCCCGCCCCGCCGGCACCGACGACGACGCACTGTCGATCGCCACGCAAATGGAAGCCCTGGTCACGCGCCTGCTGGCGCTTGCGCGCAGCGAATCCGGCCAGCTCGTCGCGGCTTGCGAGCCGGTCGACCTGCCGGCCGCGGTCGACCGCGCGTGGCATGGGGGCGCAGTTCGGGCTCTCACCGGCGACAGTCAGCGCCGATCCGGCCTTGCTGCAGTCGATACTCACGAATCTGTTCGACAACGCCGTGCAGTATGGACCTGCGGGCACCCCGATCCGCGTCACCGGCGCGCTCACCGCCGACGGCTATCTCCTCACGGTCGGCAACGAGGCCCCTGGGCTCACCGCCGCCGACGTGGCCCGCATGTTCGAGCGGTTCTGGCGCGGAGAGGCCGCACGCAGCGGCGGCGTGCACATGGGACTCGGGCTAGCGCTGGTGCGCGAGTTCGCGCACGCCATGGGCTGGGAGGTACATGCGCGGCTCGAGCCGCCGCAGACCCTCGTGTTCACGCTGCGCGCGCCGGGTCGCTAGCACTCCGGCACGTTGACCGCGAGCCCTCCCTGCGAGGTTTCCTTGTAGATCGTCGACATGTCGTGGCCGGTCTGGCGCATCGTCGCGATCACCTGGTCGAGCGACACCTTGTGGCTGCCGTCGCCGCGCATCGCGAGCCGCGCGGCGTTGATCGCCTTGACCGCGCCCATCGCGTTCCTCTCGATGCACGGAATCTGCACGAGGCCCGCCACGGGATCGCAGGTGAGACCAAGGTTGTGCTCCATGCCGATTTCGGCGGCGTTCTCGACCTGCTCGTTCGTGCCGTGCAGCGCCGCGACGAGGCCCGCGGCCGCCATCGAGCAGGCGACTCCGACCTCGCCCATGCAGCCCATCTCGGCGCCCGAGATCGAGGCGCCCTGCTTGAAGAGCATGGCGATGCCGCCGGCCGTGAGCAGGAAACGCACGATGCCTTCCTCGTTCGCTCCGCGCTCGAAGCGCGTGTAGTACTGCAGCACCGCCGGTACGATGCCCGCGGCGCCATTCGTCGGCGCCGTGACCACGCGGCCGCCCGCGGCATTCTCCTCGTTGACCGCGAGTGCGCAGGCATTCACCCACTCCATCGAATCGACCGGCCGATCCGCCGGGCTCTCCACGAGAATGCGGTGCAGACGCGGCGCGCGGCGCCGCACCTTGAGTACGCCGGGCAGCACGCCCTGCTGCTGGAAGCCGCGCTCGACGCAGGCCTGCATGACACGCCAGATGTCGAGCAGCTTCGCGCGCACCTCGGCTTGCGGGCGCCACGCGAGTTCGTTCGCCTGCAGCAACTCGAAAATCTCGAGCCCGCTCGAGCGGCAATGGTCCAGCAGCGCGGCGCTGGTCGCAAACGGATACGGCACGTCGCCCGCCGTCTGGCTGTTCGCCTTCGGGCCGTTCGCTGTTCGCCGTTCGCCGTTCGCTCTTACAATGAACCCTCCCCCCACCGAATAGACCTCTTCCCCGGCGAGCACCTTCCCCGCGGCATCGAGCGCCGCGAAACGCATGCCGTTCGGGTGCGCCGGCAAGGTTTCGTGCGTGAGGAACAGCAGCTGCATCGGCTCGTCGAACGCGATTTCGCGCCGGCCCGCAAGTTGCAGGCGCCCGTCGGCCCGGATGCGCGCGACGTCGCGCTGCATTTCGTCCGGATCGACCGTCGCGGGATCAGCGCCTTCGAGGCCGGCGAGTATCGCGCGATCGGTCCCGTGGCCCGCCCCGGTGAGTGCGAGCGAGCCGTAGAGCCGCACGTATACGCTGTGCGTGCGATCGAGCCGACCGCCTTGCGCGAGGCCGAGCGCGAACTCGCGCGCCGCCCGCATCGGCCCCATCGTGTGGGAGCTCGAGGGGCCGATCCCGATCTTGAAAATGTCGAAGACGCTGAGGGCGCTCATTGTTCGGCCAGCGACAGCAGTGTCGCATTGCCGCCCACCGCCGCGGTGTTGACGGTGACGGTCTGCTCGGTGGCGAAACGGTGCAGGTAATGCGGCCCGCCTGCCTTGGGGCCGGTGCCCGAGAGTCCGCAGCCGCCGAAGGGCTGCACGCCGACGACCGCGCCGATCATGTTGCGATTGACGTAGACGTTGCCGACCCGGGCGCGGCGCGCGATCCGCTGCGCGAGGCTGTCGATGCGGGTCTGCACGCCGAGCGTGAGGCCGTAGCCGCGCGCATTCACCGCATCCACCACCCCGTCGAGCTTCGCGGCATCGAAGCGCACGACATGGACGATCGGGCCGAACACTTCGCGCTCGAGGTCCTCGATGCGCGCTATCTCGACCGCGAGCGGCGCGAAGAAACGCCCCGGCGGCGCATCGCGCAGCGGCACGCGGTGCGACCAGCGCGCTCCGCTCGTCACCTTGGCCGCATGCGTCTCGAGCATCGCGAGCGCTTCCCGGTCGATCACCGGGCCGACATCGGTCGCGAGCAGCGCCGGATCGCCGATCACGAGTTCGTTCATGAAGCCGGCGAGCAGTTCGAGCACGCGCGGCGCCACCTCTTCCTGCACGATCAGCAGGCGCAGCGCCGAGCAGCGCTGGCCGGCGCTGTTGAAGCCCGACGCGACGGCGTCGAGCACGACCTGCTCGGCGAGCGCCGAGCTGTCGACGATCATCGCGTTGAGCCCGCCCGTCTCGGCGATCAGCGTGCCGATCGCGCCCTCGCGCGCGGCCATCGAGCGCTCGATGAGCCGGGCCGTCTCCGTCGATCCGGTGAAGCAGATGCCGGCGACGTCCTCGCTGCGCGACAGGGCCGCGCCGACCACCGAGCCGCGGCCCGGCAGGAAATGCAGCACGTCGCGCGGCACACCCGCGGCATGCAGCAGCTCGACGACCCGCGCGGCACAGAGCGGTGTTTGCTCGGCAGGCTTCGCGAGCACCGCGTTGCCGGCGGCGAGCGCCGCCGCCACCTGCCCCGTGAAGATGGCGACCGGGAAGTTCCACGGGCTGATGCAGCCGAATACGCCGCGACCGCGCAATCGCAGCGAATTGCGCTCGCCGGTCGGGCCGGGCAGCGTTGCCTCGCCCTCGAACTCGGCGCGCGCGCGCAGCGCGTAATAACGCAGGAAATCCTCGGCTTCGCGGACCTCGGCGATGCTGTCCGGAATCGACTTGCCGGCCTCGCGGATGCAGCGCGCCACGAGGCTCGCGCGCTCGGCGGCGAGGAGGTCCGCCGCGCGCTCGAGCAGTGCCGCCCGCGCCGCGCCGCCGCGCAAGTCCCAGTCCGGCTGCGCCACACGCGCCGCGGCCGCCGCGCGCAGGGCCGTATCGGCCGTGACATTCGCGACCTTGCCGATCACCTCGCGCTCGTTCGCGGGGTTCACGATATCGTGGGTTTCGGCAATGCCCGCCTTCTCGACCGTGATCGGACCGGCGTGCCAGTGTTCGGCCTGGCTGCGCGCGGCCGCGGCGTGCAACGCCGCGACCTCCGCGCCGTCGGCGAGGTTCGCGCCGAGCGAATTGCGCCGCTCGGTGCCGTACAGGTCCGGCGGCAAGGGTATGCGCGGGTGCGCCACCGCCACGGCCGCGTCGACGTCCGCCACCGGGTCGGCGACGACCGACTCGGGCGGCAGGCTCGCATCGACCAGCCGGTTGACGAACGAGGTGTTGGCGCCGTTCTCGAGCAGGCGACGCACGAGGTAGGGCAGCAGGTCGGCGTGCGCGCCGACGGGCGCGTAGACGCGGCACGGATAGTCGCCCCACTCGCCACCCACCACATGCTCGTAGAGTTCCTCGCCCATGCCGTGCAGGCGCTGGAACTCGAAGGGCTTGCCGCTCCCGCCGAAAACCTCGGCGACATAGGCCACCGTGTGCGCATTGTGGGTGGCGAACTGCGGGTAGATCACCGCGCCGGCGGCCGCCAGTTGCCGCGCACAAGCAAGATAGGCGACATCGGTGTTCGCCTTGCGCGTGTAGACGGGATAGGACGGCAGCCCGCGTTCCTGCGCGCGCTTGACCTCGCTGTCCCAATAGGCGCCCTTCACCAGGCGCACGCACAGTTGCCGCCCGAGCGCGCGGGCGCGCTCGGCCAGCCAGTCGATCACCTGCGGGGCACGCTTCTGGTACGCCTGCACCGCAAGCCCGAAGCCCGCGTACTCGCGCGTCACCTCGTCGGCGAGCACGCGATCCACCAGCTCGAGCGACAGCTCGAGCCGGTCCGCTTCCTCGGCATCCACCGTGAGGCCGATGCCGGCATCGCGCGCGCGACGCGTGAGTTCGAGCAGGCGCGGCGCGAGTTCCACGAGCACGCGCTCGCGCTGCGCGAACTCGTAGCGCGGATGCAGCGCCGAGAGCTTCACCGAAATGCTGTGCCGCTCGACCACGCCCTTCGAGTCGCCCGCGGGCACGGCGGCGCCGATCTCGTCGATCGCCGCGCGGTATTTGTCGAGATAGCGTTCCGCGTCGTCCGCCGTGAGGGCCGCCTCGCCGAGCATGTCGAATGAATAGCGGTAGGCACGCTCGCGCCTGCCGTCGGCGCGCGCGAGCGCTTCGGTGATGCTGCGGCCCATCACGAACTGGTGGCCGAGGATCTTCATCGACTGGCGCAGCGCCGCACGCGCGACGGGCTCGCCGATGCGGCTCGCGAGGCGCCCGAACCAGTTGCGTGCCTGGCCTACCGTATCGGCGTCGACCTGCACTACCCGGCCCGTGAGCATCAGGCCCCAGGTCGATGCATTCACGAACAGCGACTCGCTGTCGCCGAGGTGGTCGGCCCAGTCGCCGGCGCTCACCTTGTCGGCGATCAGGCGGTCGGCGGTCTCGGCATCCGGGATGCGCAGCAGCGCCTCGGCGAGGCACATCAGGATCACGCCCTCGCGCGAAGCGAGGCTGTACTCGCGCAGGAACGCGTCGAGCGGGCTGCCGCTCGCCTTCGCCGCGCGCACCCGCGCCACGAGGTCGAGCGCGCGGGCCGTGACGCGCGCGCCCGCGTCGGGTTCGAGCCGTGCGCGGGCGGCGAGCGCGCGTACCAGCGGCTCTTCAGGCGCGAGCCAGGTGGAATTGACAGCTGTTGCGATTCCCGAAAGCCGCATGAGGTGCTTCCTGCGCGCGCGTGCCGGCGCTTCAGAACGAATAAGCGAGATTCACCGTCATCAACGTGTCGGCCGACTCGAGGCCCGGCGGCGGATCGGAATTGTAGCGCACGCCGTAGCCGAGCGAGAGCCCGAAGCGCTCGCTCATCTTCACCTCGAGCGCGAGGTCGTTGCCGGCGAAGGTATTGGTCGATCCCGCCTCGACGATCAGCTTGTCGGTGAGCTTCGTGTTCGAGGTGAGCTGCCGTTCGAAGCCGAGGTCGCCGCGCCAGATGATCTCGTCGTCCTTCTCCCCGGTCAGCGCGTCCTGCAACTGCCGATAGCCGACACCGGCCTGGCCGTAGAACTTCGTGCGCTCCGCATCGATGAAGCGGTAGCCGACGCCGCTCGTCACCGAGGCCTGGTAGTCGAAGCCGCTGAAGAGGTCCCGTTCGTAGCGCAAGCCGCCGAACCAGTAGGCGCGCGGCGTGAACTTGTAGTCGGACTGCCAGCGCGCCTCGTAGCGCTCGGCCGACGTCTCGAGTTCGTCGGTGACGCTGTCCTCGCTTTCCGCGTACAGCGCGGCGAGGTAGGCGGAATGCTTCCACCTGTCGAGGTCGTTCGACAGGTCGAGCTTGCCGTTGGCGGTCGTGGTTTCGGTGTTGCCGCGCGCAAAGACGATGCCCGCTTCCGCCTTGCCGCTCCAGTCCGCCAGCGCCGGAGTACCCGCAAACATTGCAATCAACACCATCCCCGCCGGGGCATGCTTCGGCTGCATCGACCGCTCCTCCGGAAAAACGGCGGATTATAGACGATCAGGCGGCGGCCTCGACGCGCAGCCGCTCGGCCCCGGCGCTGCCGAGATAACGCTCGATCAGGTGCCTCGATGCGTACAGCAGCGGGATCAGCGCCACCGCGGCCGCCATCTTGTACCCGTAGTTCACCGTGCCGACGGCGAGGAACTGCCCGTTCGACCAGCGCTGCGGCCCGAGCACGAAGGCGATGTACAGCACGACGTAGCTGTCGATCAGCTGCGAGACGGCCGTCGAGGCGGTGGCGCGCAGCCACACGAAGCGCTCACCGGTATGGAGGCGGATCCGGTGGAACACGGCGACGTCGACCAGCTGCCCGATCATGAAGGCGACGAGCGAGCCGCCGATCGTCCACAACCCCTGCCCGAAGATCAGCCCGAAGGCATGCTGGATGTCGGGCACGCCGAGCGCGGCGTTGGCCGCCACCCAGAAGTCGGCCGGCGCCAGCGCGATCACGGCATAGGCGGCGATGAAGGCATACGAGATGCAGCCGACCGCGAGCCATGAAATGAAGCGCACGCCGCGCACGCCGTAGTACTCGTTCACGACGTCCGTCATGATGAAGACGAACGGCCACAGCAGGACGCCCGCCGTGAAATTGAGCGTGCCGCCGACGCCGAACAGGTCCCAGTGCACGGGCGGCCGGCCGAGTGTCGCCTCGAGCGAGAAGATCTTCACGCCGACGAATTCGGCGAGCAGCGCATTCACGAGGAAGAAGGCGGCCAGGGCGATGAAGAGCCGGTTGCCGCGGTGCTCGGTGGTGCGCATCCGTCAAAGTATAATGGGTCATGGACCAGGCATTCCTCGACCGGCTCGCAGCGGGGCTCGCCGATCTGCGCAACCAGGGGCTCTACAAGAGCGAACGCATCCTGACGAGCCCGCAGGCGGCCGTGGTGAGGAGCGGCGAGCAGGAGGTCGTGAACCTCTGCGCCAACAACTACCTCGGGCTCGCGAACCACCCGGCCGTGCGTGAAGCGGCGCAGCGCGCCATCGAGCGCCACGGCTACGGCATGGCCTCCGTGCGGTTCATCTGCGGCACGCACGCGATCCACCGCCAGCTCGAGGAGCGCCTGTCGGCCTTCCTCGGCACCGAGGACACGATCCTCTATTCGTCGTGCTTCGACGCGAACGGGGGCCTCTTCGAGACCCTGCTCGGCGAGGAAGACGCGGTGATCTCGGACGCCCTCAACCACGCGAGCATCATCGACGGCATCCGGCTCAGCAAGGCGGTGCGCTACCGTTACGCCAACGGCGACCTCGACGAACTCGAGCAGCGCCTGAAGGAGGCGGCCGGTGCGCGCACGCGCCTGATCGCGACCGACGGCGTGTTCTCGATGGACGGCACGATCGCGAAGCTCGCCGGGATCTGCGACCTCGCGGACCGCTATGGCGCGCTCGTCATGGTGGACGATTCGCACGCGACCGGCTTCATGGGCGCGAGCGGTCGCGGTACGCACGAGCACTGCGGTGTGCTCTCGCGCGTCGACATCCTCACCGGCACGCTCGGCAAGGCGCTCGGCGGCGGCAGCGGCGGCTATGTCGCCGGGCGGCGCACGGTCGTCGGCTGGCTGCGGCAGCGGTCGCGCCCGTACCTGTTCTCGAACAGCATCCCGCCGGTGGTCGCGGCGGTCAGCGTGCGCGTGCTCGACCTGATCGAGAGCGCGCCGGAACTGCGCGAGCGCCTGCACGCCAATGCGCGCCATTTCAGGCAGGGCCTCGAGGCGGCGGGCTTCACGCTGAAGCCCGGCGTGCACCCCATCATCCCGGTGATGATCGGCGACGCCGCGCGGGCGACGCGCATGGCCGACCTGCTGCTCGGGCGCGGCATCTACGTGGTCGGATTTTCGTTCCCGGTCGTGCCGCGCGGCGAGGCGCGCATCCGCACGCAGATGACCGCCGCGCACACGACCGCGCAGCTCGATCGCGCCATCGCGGCGTTCACCGGGGTCGCCGCAGAGTTACAGTGAGCAGAAGCAGTATGCGTAGAGGTGGTTCCCCGCTGCGAGGCGCGACCAGCGTTCGAGCTCGGCCGCGACCGGATCGAGCTGCTTCACGAGCCGGGTGAGCGGCGATGCGGGCAGCCGGACACCGAGCCGCGCGAGGCCCTCGAGCGTTCCGGCGCGCACCTGCAGCGCGAGTTCCTGCGCCCACGACAGGCCCGGCTCGATGAATTCGACGTCGTAGCTGCCGTCCTTCAGCTTCGCGAGGGCTGCCGCCGCATCGACGGCGTCGTGGAAGCCGCCGAGGTGATCGACGAGTCCGAGGCGTTTGGCATCGCTGCCCGCCCAGACGCGGCCCTGCGCGATCGCATCGACCTCGTCGCGAGTCTTGCCGCGGCCCGCGGCGACGCGCGCGAGGAACGTTTCATAGCCGTGCTCGACCGTCGCCTGCAGGAACTCGCCGGCTTCCTTGCCGAGCGGCCGGTCGAGGCGCAGTTGCCCCGCCAGCGGCGTCGTGCCGACGCCGTCCACCTCGATGCCCACCTTGTCGAGCGTGCGATTGATCGTCGGGATCGTCGCGAAGATGCCGATCGAGCCGGTGATCGTGGCCGGCCTCGCCCAGATTTCGTCCGCGGGTGCCGCGATGTAATAGCCGCCCGAAGCGGCGAGATCGCCCATCGAGACGACGACGGGTTTGCCCTCCGCCTTGAGCGCTTCGATCTCGCGGTGGATCTGCTCCGCGGCGAACATGCTGCCGCCCGGGCTGTCGATCCGCAGCACGAGCGCCTTGACGTCGTCGTCGAGCCGCGCTTCGCGGATGAGCCGCGCCGTCGACTCGCCGCCCACGGTGCCCGCCGGCTGGTCGCCGTCGAGGATCTCGCCCGCCGCGACGACGACGCCGACCAGTGGCTTGCCGTCGCCGCGCAGCTTCGCCTCGGCATTGACGACGCGCAGGTAATCGCCGACTTCGACCTGCCGGTAACTCGCCGTGTCCTCGTCCTCCCCGACGAGATCGACCAGTTCGCGCTCCACTTCGAGCGCAGTGCGGATGCCGGTCACGAGGCCCGCGTCCAGCGCGAGTTGCGCGCCGTCGCCCTTGCTCGTCGTCATGCCCGGCGCGAGGCTGCCCACGTACTTCGAGATCGCGCCGGCTTCGAGCTTGCGGGCCCGCTCGACGTCGCCCTGGTAGCCCTGCCACATCGCACCGAGGTAGGCGAGCGATTCCTCGCGGTCCTGCGGCGACATGTCGGTGCGCGTGAACGGCTCGACCGCGCTCTTGTAGGCGCCGACGCGGAACACGTTCATGTCGATGCCGAGCTTGTCGAGCGCCGTCTTGTAGTACTGGACGTAGCGGTCGAAGCCGTCGATCAGCACGAAACCGAGCGGGTCGAGATAGACCTCGTCGGCGTGCGAGGCGACGTAGTACTGGGCCTGCAGGAACACCGAGCCCTGCGCGATCACTTTCTTGCCCGACGCGCGGAACCCGTCGATCGCACGCGTCAGTTCCTGCATCGTCGGCTGGCCGGCACTCGTGAACCGGTCGAGATCGAGTACCAGCGCCTGGATCCGGTCGTCGTCGCGCGCGGCGTCGATGGCGTCGGCCAGGTCCCACACGAGCGTCTCGCTGCGCAGGCTCCCCTGCACCTTCTCGAGCGCGCGCTCGAACGGATCGCCGGTCAACTGCTCGACGATCTGCCCCTCCGGGCGGATCACGAGCGCGGCTTTCGCCGGCAACACCGGGATGGTCGAACGCAACGCGCCGACGATGATCCCGAATATCAGCAGCAGCAGGACGAGGTGCAGGAACCTGCGCAGGCCGTCGAGGCCGCGCCACAGAGCGCCGAAAAATGCCCGCACGATGCGAGTCTCCTCAGGAAGCGGAATACGAAATGCGGTAGATCGCGCCCGCCTTGTCGTCGGACACGAGCAGCGAGCCGTCCGGCAACTGCAGCAGGTCGACCGGCCGGCCGCTGACACTGCCGTCGGCCCCGAGCCAGCCGCTCACGAACGGTGTGTAGCCCACCGCGCGATTGCCGTCGAGCCTGACGAGCGTGATCCGGTAGCCGATGCGCTGCGTGCGGTTCCACGAGCCGTGCTCGGCGATGAAGACCTGGTTGCGATACTCAGCCGGGAACTGCGTGCCTGTGTAGAACAGCACGCCGAGCGGCGCGACATGCGGCCCCAGGGCCTGCACCGGCGGAGAAGCATCGGCGCAGCGCCCGAGGCGGCCGAATTCCGGATCGGCGATCGTGCCGGCGTGGCAGAACGGAAAGCCGAAGTTCTCGCCCACTCGGCTCACGCGATTCAGCTCGCAGGGCGGTACGTCGTCGCCGAGGAGGTCACGGCCGTTGTCGGTGAACCAGAGTTCGTGCGTAACCGGGTGCCAGGTGAAGCCGACACTGTTGCGTACGCCGCGCGCCACCACCTCGCGACCGCTGCCGTCGGCGTTCATGCGCACGATCGTCGCGAAATCCTCCTTGTCGCGGTCGCACACGTTGCACGGCGCGCCGATACCGACGTACAGCTTGCCGTCTGGCCCGAAGGCGATGTATCGCCACCCGTGGTGGCGCTCCGCGGGAAGCTCGGCGACGAGCACCGGCTTCGGCGGTGCATCGAGGTGCTGCTCGATCGCGTCGTAGCGCCAGATCTTCGCCATCCCGGCCACGTAGAGCGCACCGTCGTGGACGGCGACGCCGTTCGGCATGTCGAGGCCACGCGCGATCGTCAGCACCTCACGCTTGCCGTCCTTGCCGGTGCGGACCGCGTACACGACACCGCCCTGGCGGGTACCCACGAAGATCGTGCCGCCTTCGGCCCGCGCCATCGAGCGCGCGTTCGGGATATCGGCAAACCAGGGCTCGATGTGAAAACCCGGTGGCAGCGTCAGGCCGTCGATCGCCGGTGCGGCACAAGCGGTCGACAGGAAAAGGGCCGCGGCGGCGAGGGCGGCGCCGGGCGCGATCAGGGGGCGCATCGCACGAGTCTAGCAGCAATCCCGCGACAGGCTCGGGGCCGCGGGCCTGCAAGTTCGTGTCGGTATCGAGGGGGCGTCACCGTCCTTGATACCATGAACCCCCCGGGAGCACGACCATGACGACCCACACCCTTCGCCTCCACCGTGTGCTGCGCGCGAGCCCGGATCGCGTCTATCGCGCCTTCCTCGATCCCGATGCGATGGTGAAGTGGCTGCCGCCGCACGGCTTCACCGGCAAGGTCCACCGGATGGACGCGACGGTGGGCGGTGAGCACCGCATGTCGTTCACGAACTTCTCGACCGGGGCGACCCATGCGTTCGGCGGCACGTATCTCGAACTCGTGCCCGGCCGGCGGATTCGCTACACCGACCGCTTCGACGACGCGAACCTGCCGGGCGAGATGCAGGTCACCATCGAGATCGAGCCGGTGTCCTGCGGCGTCGAACTGCGCATCACGCAGGAAGGCATTCCAGCGGTCATCCCGCTCGAAGCCTGCTACCTCGGCTGGCAGGAATCGCTGGCGCTACTCGCGAAACTCGTCGAGGCGGAGATTCCGGACGCAACCTGATGGATTGCGCTGCGCGCGTAGCAGCGGCGAACGGCGAGCAGCGATCGGCGAACAGCCGGACAAGACCGCCAGCGCGCGAGGTGACACCTGCAACAGCGCGTCAGCGAAACCCTGCGCGGCGGCGCAGGCGCCGCTCTGGCCGCTCGCCGTGCGCCGCCCGCGGTTCAGATTTTCTCTTCGATCCTCGCGGCCTTGCCGGACAGCTCGCGCAGGTAATAGAGCTTCGCGCGACGGACATTGCCGCGGCGCTTGACCTGGATGTCGCTGATCGCCGGGCTGTGCGTCTGGAACACCCGCTCGACACCCTCGCCGTGGCTCACCTTGCGGACCGTGAACGAGGAGTTGAAGCCGCGGTTGCTCTTCGCGATCACGATGCCCTCGTAGGCCTGCACGCGCTCGCGGTCGCCCTCGACCACCTTCACCTGCACGACGACCGTGTCACCGGGGCGGAATGCCGGCACCTTGCGCGTCATGCGGCTCTGTTCGATCTGCTGAATGATGTTGGCCATGTCTTTCTTCCTCGAGAAACTCGTTGAGGAGCGCGCTCGCCTCGCGGCCGAGTGCACCCCCCGCTATCAAATCCGGGCGGCGCCGCCAGGTGCGCGCCACCGCCTGCTTCAACCGCCAGCGCCGGATGTCGGCGTGGTGGCCCTGCTGCAAAACCCCGGGCACCGCCTGCCCTTCGAACACCACCGGCCGGGTGTAATGCGGCCAGTCGAGGAGCCCGTCCGTGAACGAGTCCTCGACGCTCGAGCGCTCGTCGCCGAGCACCCCCGGCAGCAGGCGCGCCACCGCGTCTATCACCGCGAGCGCCGCCACCTCGCCGCCCGACAGCACGAAGTCGCCGAGCGACACTTCGCGATCGATGCGTGAGGCGATCACGCGCTCATCCAGCCCCTCGTAGCGTCCCGCGACGAGCACGAGGCCCTCGCACGCGGCGAACTCCGCCACGAGCGCCTGGTCGAGCCGCTCGCCCTGCGCCGAAAGGTACACCCTCGGCGCCCCGCGCGGCGCACGCGCCGCAGCGGCATCGATCGCGGCCGACATCGGCTCGGGCTTCAGCACCATGCCGGGCCCGCCGCCGTACGGCCGGTCGTCCACCGTCCGATGCGCATCGCGTGTATGCGCACGCGGGTCCTCGGTGCCCACCGCCACGAGCCCGCGCTCGATCGCGCGCGCGAGCACGCCGAAGCCGATGGCCTGCCGGATCATCTCCGGAAAGAGCGTCACGACTTCGATCCGCACGGCCTCACCCCCGGATCAGAAATCCGCCGGCCAATCGACGACGATCCGGCCGGCGGCGAGATCCACTTTCACGAGGTGCCGCGGTGTCACCGGCACCCAGTGTTCGCGTTCGCCGATCACGACCATCACCGCGTTCGCGCGCGTCTCGACGAAATGATCGAGCCGCCCGAGTTCGACTCCGTCGACATTGCGCACCGCGAGCCCGACGAGGTCGACCCGGTAGTACTGCCGCTCGCCGGGGTCGGGCAGCGCCGAGCGCTCGACCTCGATGCCCGCGCCGGTCAGCCGTGCCGCGTCCTCGCGCGTCTCGACTCCCGCCAGTCGCGCGACGAACCGCGCGCCCAGCGCCCGAAACTCCGCCACCTCGCGCGCGCTGCGTTCGCCTCGCACCGACCGCAACTGCCACACCCGGAAGTCACGCAACATTCCGGGCGGGTCGGTGAACGATTCGACGTGGCAGAAACCGCGCACGCCCCAGGGCGCGCCGATGCGGCCGATCTCGACCCGGCGTGTCGTGTCCGTCAGGCCGCCGCTTGCTTGCGGTAATCCGCGACGAGCGTTGCGACGCGCACCGACGGCTTCGCGCCCTTGCCGACCCAGTGTTCGATGCGCGGCAGATCGAGCTTCAGCTTCGCGTCGCCCTTGCGCGCCACCGGGTTGAAAAACCCGACCTGCTCGAGGCTCTTGCCGCCCTGGCGCTTGCGGCTGTCCGTGACAACCACGTGGTAGAAAGGCGAGTTCTTCGCACCGCGCCGTGTAAGACGAATCGTGACCATGGTTTTCCGTATGCCCGCCGCCCCTAGGGGCGGCCAAAAAAGAGCGCGGATTCTACGCAAATCAGCGGCTTATAGGAAGCCCGGCGGCCGCCCCCCTTTGAGGCTGCCGAGCATGCGCGCCAGGCGCCCGCCCTTCATGCTTTTCATCATGCGCTGCATGTCCTGGAACTGCTTCAGCAGGCGATTGACGTCCTGGACCTGCACCCCCGCCCCGGCGGCAATCCGGCGCCGCCGTGAACCGTCGATCACGCCCGGCTGGCGGCGCTCGTGTCGGGTCATCGAGTTGATGATCGCGATCTGGCGGCGCACGTCCCGGTCGCCCGGCACCTGGGCGGCGGCGCCCCGGGTCAGGTGCTGGGGCAGCTTGTCCATCAGCGACGCCAGCCCACCCATCTTCAGCAACTGCTCCAATTGGCCGCGTAAATCATTGAAATCAAAGCGCTTGCCCTGAGCCACTTTCCGCGCAAGGCGCTGCGCCTCGTCGACATCGGCCTCGCGCTGCACCTGCTCGACGAGCGCCACCACGTCGCCCATGCCGAGGATGCGGGCGGCCATGCGCTCGGGATCGAACGGCTCGAGTGCATCCGGCTTCTCGCCCGTGCCGACGAACACGATCGGCTTGCCGGTGATTTCGCGCACCGAGAGCGCGGCACCGCCGCGCGCGTCGCCGTCGGCCTTGGTGAGGATCACGCCGGTCAGATCGAGCGCGCTGCCAAACGCCTTCGCGGCGTTCACGGCGTCCTGGCCCGCCATGGCATCGACGACGAAGAGCCGCTCGTGCGATCCGGCCACGCGATCGATCTCGCGCGCCTCGTCCATCAGGGCCTCATCCACGTGCAGGCGGCCGGCGGTATCGACGACGAGCACGTCGTAGAGGCCGCGCTTCGCCTGCGCGAGCGCGTCGGCCGCGATCTGCGCCGGCGCGGCACCGGCTTCGGCCGCGAAAAAGCCCGCGCCCACCTGTGCGGCCAGGCGTTCGAGCTGCAGGATGGCGGCCGGCCGGCGCACGTCGGTCGACACCAGCAGCACGCGCTTCTTCTGCACCTCGATCAGCCAGCGCGCGAGCTTCGCCGCAGTGGTCGTCTTGCCGGCGCCCTGCAGGCCCGCGAGCAGCACCACGTAGGGCGGCTGCGCGCGCAGGCTGAATCCCGCCGCCGCGCCGCCCATCAGCGCGACGAGTTCGCGATGCAGGATGCCCACGAACACCTGCCCCGGGGTCAGGCTCTGCTGGACCTCGCTGCCGAGCGCCTTCGCACGCACGCCTTCGATGAAACGCTTGACCACCGGCAGCGCGACGTCGGCTTCGAGGAGGGCCATGCGCACTTCGCGCAGCGTCTCGGCGATGTTGTCCCCGGTGATGCGCCCGCGGCCGCGCAGCGTATCCACCGTGCGGGACAGGCGGGAAGTGAGGTTGTCGAACATGGCCGCCATGTTACGCGACAGCCTTTATCCTTGGCAGCATGGACACCGCCCCCACGGCCCTGCTCGTCGTCGCGCTCGTCGCGCTCCTCGTCGTGATCGCCTTCTCCTCGGGCACCGAGGTGGCGATGCTCTCCGTCAATCGCTATCGCGTGAAGCACCGCGCCGCCGCGGGCCAGCGCACCGCGCGCGCGCTCGATACGCTCCTTGCCAAGCCCGACGACTGGCTCGGCGTCAATCTCGTGATCCTCGCGGCCGCGAGCGTGTTCGCCTCGCAGATCGCCACGATCCTCGCGCAGCGCTCCGGCTACGAGCTCGCGCTGCCGGTGGCCGGCGCGCTGCTGACGGTCGTGATGATCGTGTTCTGCGAGCTCGCGCCGAAGATCTTCGCGGCGCTGCACGCCGAGCGCGTCGCACTGTCGAGCACGTATATCTACCGGGCGCTGGTCGCCCTCGCCCGGCCGGCACTGTGGCTCGCGAACCAGCTCGCCTATGGGCTGCTGCGTCTGTTCGGCGTGGCGCGTTCGGCCCGCGGCGGCCACACGCTCTCCGCCGACGAGTTGCGGACGGTCGTCTCGGAGACCGGCACCGTGATCCCGCAGCGCCACCGGCAGATGCTGCTGTCGATCCTCGATCTCGAGCGCGTGACCGTCAACGACATCATGGTGCCGCGCCAGGACATCGCCGGCATCGACCTCGACGACGACTGGGACGACATCCTCGAACAGATCCGCCAGACGCCGCACACGCGCCTGCCCGTCTATCGCGGCGAGCTCGACGAACTCGTGGGGCTCCTGCACATGAAGCGCGTCGCGCAGGAGCTCGCGCGCGGCACGCTGACGCGCGAGAAATTCGAGGAGCTCGCGTCGGGCCGCGAGCCGTACTACGTGCCCGAGGGTACGCCGCTCACGGTGCAGCTGTCGCAGTTCCAGCGCACCCGCCGCCGCATCGGCTTCGTCGTCGACGAATACGGCGACATCGAAGGGCTCGTCACGCTGGAAGACATCCTCGAGGAGATCGTCGGCGAGTTCACCAACGACACCGCGACCATCATCCACAAGGACGTGCACGTGGAATCGCCGGGCGTCTACATCGTGAACGCCGGCGCGACGATCCGCGCGTTGAACCGTGCGCTCGGCTGGCAACTGCCGACCGACGGCCCGAAGACGCTGAACGGGCTGCTGCTCGAGCGGCTCGAGACGATTCCGGACGCCGGTACCGCGCTCGTGCTCGACCGCTACCGCGTCGAGGTGCTGCAAATCCAGGAGAATGCCATCCGGACCGTGCGAATTCGCGCGGGGAGCTGAAAGCGGCGAACGGCGAACAGCCAGAAGCGGCGGCTGCGCCGCGGCGCCAGCGCGCAAGCCCCGCGTTCCCCGTCGCCAGGTGCGTGCGCACACACTTCAGTCGCTGGCGAACGGTGGTCCCCGTGCGCTCAGTCTCGAAGTGCAAGGATGCGTGTGATATCCGCACTTTGCGACGGATCGGGCATGAATTCGCACCACGCACCTGCCCGGCAAGCCTCTGCCGTGCGCCGTTCGCTACTCGCCGCTTCCTGCAATCGCGTCCGCGACGCGTGTCACCCCGCGCACCTCGATCCCGGCAATCGGCTTTCTCGGCACATTGCCCTGCGGCACCACCGCGATCCGGAAGCCCTGCTTGGCCGCCTCGTGCAACCGCTCCTCGCCGAATGCGACAGGTCGCACCTCGCCCGTGAGCCCGACCTCGCCGAAGGCGACGAGCGGCTGCGGCAGCGGACGATCGCGCAGGCTCGAGGTGAGCGCGAGCACGAGCGGCAGGTCGGTGGCCGTCTCATCGAGGCGCAGGCCGCCGACCACGTTCGCGAAGACATCGTGCTCCTGCAGCGAGACCCACGCATGGCGCCCGAGGACCGCGATCAGCATGGCCAGGCGATTGGCGTCGAGTCCCTGTGCGACCCGTCGCGGTGCGCCGAAGCGCATGCGATCGACGAGCGCCTGCAGTTCGATCAGCAGCGGCCGCCCGCTGTCACGGGCCACCATCACGATCGAGCCGGGCGCGGGCTCGGCCGCGCGCGCGAGGAAGATCGCGGACGGGTTGCGGACTTCGCGCAGCCCCTCCTCCGACATCACGAAGAACGCGAGCCCGTTCACCGCGCCGAAGCGGTTCTTCACGGCGCGCACGATGCGAAAGCGGCTGCCGGCCTCGCTCTCGAAATAGAGCACGGCATCGACGAGGTGCTCGAGTACGCGGGGCCCGGCGATGGCGCCCTCCTTCGTGACATGGCCGATGATCACGACGGCGATGCCGGTCGTCTTCGCGAACCGCACGAGCCGGGCCGTGCATTCCCGCAACTGCGTCACGGCGCCCGCGCTCGCGGCGAGCTCGGCGAGCTGGACAGTCTGGATCGAGTCGACGACGAGGAGCCGGGCCCGGGTCGCCCGCGCGGCCTCGAGGATCGCATCGAGGTCGGTTTCGGCGAGCACCGAGAGCCCCTCGCCCGACAAGCCGAGTCGCCGAGCCCGCATCGAGACCTGCGCGAGCGACTCCTCGCCCGTCGCGTAGAGGATCGGGGAGTCGGTTCTCGCACTGGCGGCCACCTGCAGCAGCAGGGTGGACTTGCCGATGCCCGGGTCGCCGCCGATCAGGCTGACCGAACCCGGCACGAGCCCGCCGCCGAGCACGCGATCGAGTTCGCCGAGCCCCGTCGAGAAGCGCGCGGGGCCCGCGTCGTTCGGGTCCAGTCGCGACGGCGGCGGGGCGCTGCGCGCGGCCCCTGCCGCGGCGGCCCGCGTCGCCGGTGCGCGCGGCGCCAGGCGCTGCTCGAGCGAGTTCCATTCCCCGCACTGGGGGCACTGGCCCTGCCATTTCGGCGTTTGGGCGGCACAGGCATTGCAGACGTAGGCGACGGCGGGGCGGGCCATCGATCGACTGTAGCATGCGACTTACCTTACGATCGGCACCACGGCGGGGAGCGTTGCATGGGGATTTGTGATCAGGCACTCGGACTTCACCTCCCCCGATGCTAGTGTTCGCCATCGCGTCTCGTCGACGAATGACCGGGGGTTTGCGGGCCTTGATTGCGCGGGGTGAGATCGTGTCTGTGACGCGCGTCACACGTCTGCCTGTGCCAGGAAGGCCCGGGTAGCCCGTATGGCGCGCCGCTATGGCCCCCCTCCCAGCCTGCGCAGCAAGGTCCAGCTCGTGGGCCTGACCGACACCGGCAAAGTCCGGGAGCACAACGAGGACACGATCGCGGTGGATTCGGACCTCGGCCTCCTCGTGCTGGCCGACGGCATGGGCGGCTACAACGCGGGCGAAGTCGCGAGCGGCATCGCCGTGAAGACGATCGTCAACCTGGTCAGGGAAGCCATGGAACGCGAGGACATGACCGTCATCGATCCGGCGACCAAGCTGACTCGCCCGAGCATCATCCTGCGCGATGCGATCACCCGCGCGAACAAGATCATCTACCAGACCGCGCGCTCGCAGCCGCAGTGCGAAGGCATGGGCACGACCGTCGTCAGCGCGCTGCTCTTCGACAACATGATCTCGATCGCCCATGTCGGCGACTCACGGCTCTATCGCCTGCGCAGCAACAAGTTCGAACAGGTGACGATGGACCACTCGCTGCTCCAGGAGCTGGTCGACCGGGGCTTCTATTCGCCCGAAGAGGCGCAGCGCGCGGCCAACAAGAACTACGTCACGCGGGCCCTCGGCGTCGAGGCGAATGTCGAGGTCGAGCTGCAGGAAGTGCCTGTACAGAAAGGCGATCATTACGTCCTGTGCTCGGACGGCCTGTGCGACATGGTCGAAGACAGCGACATTCACTTAACGATCAATACCTTTAGTGATAATCTGGATACGGTCGTCAAACACTTGATCCAGCTTGCGAACGACAACGGGGGTCGGGACAACGTCTCGGTCGTCATGGCCCAGGTGCTCGACTCGTTCCCCGCGCGGCGCGGCGTGTTCGATCGGGTGCTGGGCTGGTTCAGTTGAGTAAGGCGGACACATGGCACGCTTGATATTGAGCCTGGACAGCCAGGTCCTCGCGGAATACAACATGAACAAGGAGCGCTACACGATCGGGCGCCTCCCCGACAACGACATCCGCATCGACAACCCGGCGGTCAGCGGCCACCACTCGCTGATCATCAACATCCTCAACGACTCGTTCCTCGAGGACCTGAACAGCACGAACGGCACGTACGTCAACGGCAAGCTGATCAAGAAGCATGCGTTGCAGCACGGCGATGTCGTGACCGTCGGCCACCACCAGTTGCGCTTCGTCGAGGACGACGAGCAGCAGGACGAATTCGAAAAGACGATGGTGATCCAGCCCTCGGCGCGCCCCGTCGAGAAGCTGCGCGACGTCGCCGCCGACGGTGCCGCGGGCCCGAGCGCGACCGGCATCCGCCGTGCGCTCGCCGAGGGCCAGCCGGCCTTCAAGCCTGCGAAGCTGCAGGTGCTGTCGGGCGCCTTCGCGGGCCGCGAGCTGGAACTGTCCAAGGCGCTCACGACCCTCGGCCGCCCGGGTGTGCAGGTCGCGGCCATCACACGCCGTGCCGACGGGTATTTCATCGTGCACGTCGACAGCGAAACCGCGGGCGATTATCCGCTCGTCAACGGCTCGGCGATCGGCGCGCAGGCGCGCAAGCTGCAGGACAACGACGTGATCCAGCTCGCCGGGGTCAAGATGGGGTTCTTCGAGGGTTGATCGGGGATCGCCCGCGCGCCCCGTGACCATCCTCGAGACTTCGCGCCTCACGCTGCGGCTGATCGGCGCGCAAGACGCCGCATTCATCCTGCGCCTGCTGAACGAGCCCTCGTTCCTGCGTTACATCGGCGATCGCGACGTGCGCACGCTCGACGACGCGCGCGCCTACATCGAGAAGGGCCCGATCGCGAGCTACCGCGCCCACGGCTTCGGGTTGTGGCTCGCGCTGCGCAGGCAGGACGGCACGCCGATCGGCATGTGCGGCCTGCTGAAGCGCGACGCGCTCGCCGACGTCGACATCGGCTTCGCCTATCTGCCGGAGTACTGGGGCCAGGGGTATGCGCTCGAGGCCGCGGTGGCGGTCATGGAGCACGGACAGCGGGCGCTCGGCATCCCGCGCATCGTCGCCATCGTCTCGCCCGACAATGCCGCGTCGATCCGCCTGCTCGGCAAGCTCGGGCTCGTGTTCGGGGAGCGGGTCGATCTCAACGGCGACGGCAGGCCTACGAGCCTCTACGTGCCTGCGCCCAGGCCAGCTCCGCCATAGCGTCCGTGTGCGCCGCGTACTCGCGCGCACGCGCGCTGACCGCGGTGCCGCGCAGCACGCGGCCGCGTATGCCATGGAAGATGCCGGCGAGACGGAACATGCAGAACGCGATGTAGAAGCCCAGATCCGGCAGCGCCTCGCGCCCCGTGAGGCGGCAGTAATCGGCGACGCATTCGGCTTCGGTCGGCAGCCCGAGCGCCGGCAGGTCGCGGCCCGCGAGCCCCGGCAGCGACAGGGACGGCATGCGCCAGCCCATCAGGTAGTACGCGAAATCCGCCAGGGGATCGCCGAGCGTCGAGAGTTCCCAGTCGATGATCGCGAGCACGCGCGGCCGGGTCGCGTCGAAGATCAGGTTGTCGAGGCGGTAATCGCCGTGCACGACGGCCGCCGGCGGCTCCGCGGCGGGCAGGTGGCGCGGCAGCCAGTCGATCAACCGGTCCATCGCCTCGATGCGACCCGCGGCCTCGTCCTCGTGGTATTGCCTGGTCCAGCGCGCTATCTGCCGCGGCAGATAGCCGCCTGCGCGGCCGTAGTCGGCGAGGCCCACGGCCGCCGGGTCGATGCGATGCAGGCTCGCGAGCGCCGCGAGTGCCGCGTCGTAATGGCCGCGGCGTGCGTCCCGCGGCAACCCGGACAGGGTCGGGTCCCAGAAAACGCGCCCGTCGACCTGATCCATCACGTAGAACCAGCTGCCGATCACGGCGTCGTCCGTGCAGAGCGCATAGGTGCGCGCCACCGGCACCGGCGTGTGCGCGCCGAGTGCCGTGACCACGCGGTATTCGCGGTCGATCGCGTGGGCCGAGGCGAGCAGCCGGCCGGGCGGCTTGCGGCGCAGTACGTAATTGCGGGCGGGCGTGCGCAACAGGTAAGTCGGGTTCGATTGCCCGCCCTTGAACTGGCGCACCGCGAGCGGCCCGCTGAAGCCTGCGATGCGCGTCGCGAGCCACGCCTCGAGGCGCGCCGCATCGAAGCCCATGCCGGCCCGCACTTCGGTCGTCGACGCGTCGTCCTGCTGCGTCATCGGTCCCGGGTGTCGCACATCGCTCAGGGCAGGTCGGTACTGCCCATGAGGTAGCGGTCGCACTCGCGCGCCGCGCCGCGCCCTTCGTTGATCGCCCACACGACGAGGCTTTGCCCGCGCCGGCAATCGCCGGCGGCGAACACACCTTTGACATTGGTCGTGAAGCGCCCGTGCTCGGCCCGCGCATTCGAGCGCGCGTCGCTCTCGACGCCGAGATCGCGCAGCACCCCCGCTTCCGGCCCGAGGAAACCCATGGCGAGGAAAACGAGCTGCGCCGGGATCGTGCGCTCGCTGCCGGGCTTCTCCGCCGGGGCGAGCTGTCCGCGTTCGTTGCGGCGCCACTCGACCTCGACGGTGACGATCTCGCTCACCCGGCCTGCCGCATCGCCCATGAGCTTTTTCACGGTGACGAGGTACTCGCGTGGATCGGCTCCGAAGCGCGTGGCCGCCTCTTCCTGCCCGTAATCGAGGCGATAGACCCGCGGCCACTCCGGCCACGGGTTGTCTGCCGCGCGATCGGCCGGCGGCTGCTGCAGGATCTCGAGTTGCACGAGACTGCGGCAACCCTGGCGCATCGCCGTGCCGACGCAGTCCGTGCCCGTATCGCCGCCGCCGATGACCACGACGTGCCTGTCCCGCGCATTGATCGGCGTCGCGTCGGGATGGCCGGCGAGCAGCGCCTTGGTGCTCGCGGTGAGGTACTCCATGGCGAAATGCACGCCGGCGAGCGGGCGCCCCTCGACCGGCAGATCCCGCGGCTGAGTCGCGCCGGTGCACAGCACCACCGCATCGAAATCGCGCAGCAGCAGCTGCGCCTCGACGTTCTCGCCGACATTGGCGTTGCAGACGAACTTGACGCCGCTCCGCTCCATCAGCTCGATGCGCCGCAGGACCACGGCGCGCTTGTCGAGCTTCATGTTCGGAATGCCGTACATCAGGAGGCCACCCGGCCGGTCGTCGCGCTCGAGCACCGTGACCAGGTGCCCGGCGCGATTGAGCTGTTCGGCGGCCGCGAGCCCGGCGGGGCCCGCGCCGACCACCGCCACGCGCCTGCCGGTTCGCACCCGCGGCGGTTCCGGTATCACCCAGCCCTCTTCCCAGCCGCGCTCGATGATCGCCGCTTCGATCGTCTTGATGGCGACCGGCGGGCTGTGGATGCCGAGCACGCAGGATCCCTCGCAAGGCGCGGGGCAGACGCGGCCCGTGAAATCCGGGAAGTTGTTCGTGCGGTGCAGGCGCTCGAGCGCCTCGCGCCAGAGGCCCCGATAGACGAGGTCGTTCCACTCCGGGATCAGGTTGTTGACCGGGCACCCCGAAGCGCCGCCCGGCAACTGCACACCCGTGTGGCAGAACGGCACGCCGCAGTCCATGCAGCGCGCGGCCTGCTGGCGCAGCAGCTTCTCGTCGTCGTAGTGGTGGAACTCGTGCCAGTCGCGCACACGCTCCTGCGGCGTGCGATCGACCGGCAGTTCGCGAAGATACTCCATGAAACCCGTTGGCTTGCCCATCTCGTTGCCCTGGATCAGTTGCCGCCGACGCGCGCGAGGTCGCGGGCGTTTTCCTCGAATGCCACCATCACGGCCTCCTCGCCCGAGAGGCCGCGCTCGTGCGCACGGCGCACGCTCGCGAGCACGCGCTGGTAGTCCTTCGGGATCACCTTCACGAAGCGCCCGCGGGTGGCGGGCCATGCCTCGAGCACCGCGCGCGCACGCGTGCTGCCGGTGTATTCCGCGTGTCGCGCGATCATGGCGCGCACGGCCTCGGCCTCTGCGGGGTCGTCGAGGGTTTCGAGCCCGACCATCTGCCGGTTGACGTGCGCGGGGAAGCCGCCGCTTTCATCGAGCACATACGCGATGCCTCCGGACATGCCCGCGCCGAAGTTGCGCCCGGTGGGTCCGAGCACCACCACGCGCCCGCCGGTCATGTATTCGCAGCCATGGTCGCCCACGGCCTCGACGACCGCGTCCACGCCGCTGTTGCGCACCGCGAAGCGCTCGCCCGCCATGCCGCGGATGTACACCTCGCCGCTGGTCGCGCCGTAGAGCACGACATTGCCGACGATGATGTTTTCCTCCGGCACGAAGGCGGAGCCCGCCGGCGGGTAGATCACGAGCTTGCCGCCCGAGAGGCCCTTGCCCACATAGTCGTTGGCATCGCCCTCGAGCCGGAAAGTCATGCCGCGCGGCAGGAACGCGCCGAAGCTCTGGCCCGCCGAGCCGCGGAACTGGATGCGCACCGTGTCCCCGGGCAGGCCCGCGGCACCCCACTTGCGCGTGATTTCGGACCCCGTGATCGTGCCGACCACGCGGTTGACGTTGCGCACCGGCAGTTCGGCGCTCACCTTCTCGCCGCGCTCGATGGCCGGCCGGCACAGGTCGAGCAGCGTCGTGACGTCGAGCGAATCGGCGAGCCCGTGATCCTGTTCGATCTGCCGGAAGCGGCCGACCTCGGGCCCGACATCGGGCTGGTAGAGCAGGTTGCTGAAATCGAAGCCCTGTACTTTCCAGTGATCGAGCGCGCGGCGCGGCTCGAGCCGATCGACCCGTCCGACCATTTCCTCGATCGTGCGGAAGCCGAGCTTCGCCATCCATTCGCGCACGTCCTGCGCGATGAAGCGCATGAAGTTCACGACGTGATCGGGGTCGCCGGTGAATTTCTCGCGCAGGCGCGGATCCTGGGTGGCGATGCCCGTCGGGCAGGTGTTCAGGTGGCAGACCCGCATCATGATGCAGCCGATCGCGACGAGCGGCGCGGTGGCGAAGCCGAACTCCTCCGCGCCGAGGAGCGCGGCGATCACGACGTCGCGCCCGGTCTTCATCTGGCCGTCCGCTTCCACCGTGATGCGGCTGCGCAGGTTGTTGAGCACCAGCGTCTGGTGCGTTTCCGCGAGCCCGAGTTCCCACGGCAGGCCCGCGTGCGTGATCGATGTCTGGGGCGACGCGCCCGTCCCGCCGTCGTAGCCGGATATCAGCACGACGTCCGCGTGCGCCTTCGCCACGCCCGCGGCGATCGTGCCGACGCCGACCTCGGCAACGAGCTTCACGCTGATGCGCGCTTCACGGTTGCCGTTCTTCAGGTCGTGGATCAGCTCCGCGAGATCCTCGATGGAGTAGATGTCGTGGTGCGGGGGCGGGGAAATGAGCCCGACACCGGCGGTCGTGTGGCGCGTCTTCGCGATCCACGGATACACCTTGTTGCCCGGGAGCTGTCCGCCCTCGCCGGGCTTGGCGCCCTGGGCCATCTTGATCTGCAGTTCCCTCGCGTTCACGAGGTATTCGCTCGTCACGCCGAAGCGCCCCGAGGCGACCTGCTTGATCGCGGAATTCTTCGAGTCGCCGTTCGCGAGCGGGCGGTAACGCCCGGGGTCCTCGCCGCCCTCCCCGGTGTTGCTCTTGCCGCCGATGCGGTTCATGGCGATCGCGAGCGTCTCGTGCGCTTCCTGGCTGATCGAGCCGTAGGACATCGCGCCCGACTTGAACCGCCGCATGATGCTCTCGACGGATTCGACCTCCTCGAGCGGCACCGCTTCCGCCGGCTTGAACGCGAGGAGCCCCCGCAGCGTGTAGAACCGCCCGGCCTGGTCGTCGACGAGCCCGGTGTAGGACTTGTAGGCCTCGTAGTCGCCCGTGCGCACCGCGTTCTGCAGCAGGCGGATCGTGCCCGGGTTGAACAGGTGCAGCTCGCCGTCGGTGCGCCACTGGTACTGGCCACCCGCCGGCAGCGTATGGCCGTTGCCGGCGCGCTCCGGGAAGGCGGCGCGATGACGCAGCAGCACTTCGCGCGCGATCACGTCGATCGCGATGCCGCCGATGCGCGAGGCCGTGCCGGTGAAGTACTCGTCGATCACGTCCTGGCGCAGCCCCACCGCCTCGAACACCTGCGCGCCGTGGTAGCTCTGCATCGCCGAGATGCCCATCTTGGACATCACCTTGATGACGCCCTTGGTCGCCGCCTTGACGAAGTTCCTGCAGGCGCTCTTGTGGTCGAGCCCGGTGATCAACGCGTCGCGGATCATGCCGTCGATCGACTCGAACGCGAGGTACGGGTTCACCGCGCTCGCGCCGTAGCCGACGAGCAGCGCGAAGTGGTGCACTTCGCGCGCCTCGCCCGTTTCCAGCACGAGGCTCACCTTGAGCCGCAGCCCTTCGCGGATCAGGTAGTGGTGCAGCGCCGAGACGGCGAGCAGCGCGGGGATCGGCGCGAACTCGCGATTCACGCCGCGGTCGGAGAGGATCAGGATATTGACCTCCTCCTCTTCGATCATGCGCCGCGCCATCAGGCACAGTTCCTCGATCGACTTCACGAGGCCCTTGTCGCCACGCGTCACGCGAAACAGCGACGACAGCGCGCCCACCTTGAGGCCCGGCACACCCTCGAGGCGGCGGATCTTCGCGAAATCCTCGTTCGAGAGGATCGGCCCGGAGAGCTCGAGGCGCCGGCAGTCGGCCGGGCGCGGCTTCAGGAGATTGCCCTCGGAACCGAGCCACACCTCGGACGAGGTGATGATCTCCTCGCGGATGCAGTCGATCGGCGGGTTGGTCACCTGCGCGAAGAGCTGCTTGAAGTAATCGTAGAGCAGCCGCGGCTTCGTCGAAAGCACCGCGAGCGGCGTGTCGTTGCCCATCGAGCCCACGGCTTCGACGCCCGAGCGCGCCATCGGGTCGATCAGGATCCGCAGGTCCTCGAAGGTGTAGCCGAAGGCGGCCTGGCGCTGCAGCAGCGTGTCGTGGTCCGGCGCCGGCACCTCGGGCGCCGCAGGCAGGCTCTTCAGGTGCACCAGGTGCTCGTCGAGCCACTGGCGATAGGGCCGGCCGGTCACGATCTCGTGCTTGATCTCCTCGTCCTCGATGATGCGGCCTTGCGCCGTATCCACGAGGAACATGCGCCCGGGCTGCAATCGCCCCTTGCGCACGATGCGCTCCGGCTCGATGTCGAGGACGCCCGCCTCCGAGGCCATGATCACGAGGTCGTCGCGGGTCACGTAATAGCGCGAAGGCCGCAGCCCGTTGCGATCGAGCACGGCGCCGATCTGCACGCCGTCGGTGAAGGCGATCGACGCCGGGCCGTCCCACGGCTCCATCAGGCTCGTGTGGTACTGGTAGAACGCCCGGCGCGCATCGTCCATGCCTTCGTGGTTCGACCACGGCTCGGGGATCATCATCATGACCGCGTGCGCGAGCGGCCGGCCCGCGAGCACCAGCAACTCGAGCGTGTTGTCGAACATCGCCGAGTCCGAGCCGTTCGGGTTGACGATCGGCAGGATCCGGCGGATGTCCTCGCCGAACACGTCGGTCTCGAACAGCGCCTCGCGCGCGCGCATCCAGTTGATGTTGCCGCGGAGCGTATTGATCTCGCCGTTGTGCGCGAGATAGCGATAGGGGTGCGCGCGGTCCCAGCTCGGGAACGTGTTGGTCGAGAAGCGCGAGTGCACGAGCGCGAGCGCCGTCTCCATCGACGGATCCTCGAGATCCGGGAAGTACTGCGGCAGCTGGGACGTGAGCAGCATGCCCTTGTAGACGAGCGTCTTGTGCGACAGGCTCGCGATGTACCAGTATTCGTGGCCGTCGAGCGTCGAGGTGCGGATCTCGCTGTAGGCGCGCTTGCGGATCACGTAGAGCGTGCGCTCGAATTCGAGTTCGTCCGCGAGCTGCGGATCACGCGCGATGAATACCTGGCGCATGAACGGCTCGCTCTCCATGGCGGTATCGCCGAGCGGCGCGCTGTTGGTCGGGACGGTCCGCCAGCCGATGATCTGCTGGCCCTCCGACTGCACGATCTGGTCGAAGCGCTCTTCGAGCTTGCGGCGCTTGGTGGGATTGCGCGGCAGGAACACGAGGCCGCAGCCGTAGTGGCCGGGCTCGGGCAACGACATGGAAATCCTGCGTGCCGCTTCCTTCAGGAACGCGTGCGGCATCTGCATGAGCACGCCCGCGCCATCGCCGGTGTTGACCTCGCAGCCCGAGGCGCCGCGGTGGTCGAGGTTGCGCAGCGCCTGGATCGCCTGCGCGAGGATCGCGTGCGACTTGCGCCCCTTGATGTCGACGACGAAACCGACGCCACAGGCGTCGTGCTCGAAGGCCGGGTCGTAGAGGCCCTGCTTCGGCGGCGGACCCAGCCTGGGTGCACCATGAAAGATCGTTCGATTCCTGCTACCCATCCCAGCCTCGCTTGCACCACAAACCGCCGCACGCCTTTGCCGGGCGCACGGACACGACGGCCCTCGCTGCAGGCTCCATTTCCTGCAACGTCTTGGTTTTCAAATACTTGCGCTGGGAGAGGCGCACACGGACCTAGCGTGGTACGCGCCGTCATCAGCTGGTTACCCCGGAGAATAATACAGACCGGGCCCGATCTGCAGACTTCGCACTTACCGCAATGGAAGCGCACGGCCTAGAATCGTGTCCGCGCGTCGCCGGCGCCAGAAAAAGGGGAACGGGGCAACACATGAAGACACGCACATTGCAGAGGAGCCTCCTGCTCGCAGGCATCTGCGCGCTCACGCTCGCGGCCTGCGCCAAAAAACCTGCCGAGCCCGCCGCGGCGGCCAAGGGGCCGGCCCTGCCGACCGAGATCGGCCCGCTCGAAGGCGCGGTCGACATCGTCGCGTGGCCGGGCTACATCGAGCGCGGCGACACCGACAAGGCGTACGACTGGGTCACGCAGTTCGAGGCGGATACCGGCTGCAAGGTCACGGTGAAGACCGCAGGCACGTCCGACGAAATGGTTTCGCTGATGACGCAGGGCGGCTACGACCTCGTGACCGCCTCGGGCGATGCCTCGCTGCGCCTCATCCGCGGCGGCACCGTGCAGCCGATCAACACGGCGCTGATCCCGAGCTACAACGCGGTCGACATCCGCCTGCGTCGTGCGCTGTGGCACTACGTCGACGGCGTGCACTACGGCGTGCCCTACCAGTGGGGCCCGAACGTGCTGATGTACAACACGAAGGTGTTCCCGACGCCGCCGACCTCGTGGTCGGTCGTGTTCGAGCCGCAGGACCTGCCGGACGGCAAGCCGAACAAGGGCCGCATCCAGGCCTACGACGGCCCGATCTACATCGCCGACGCGGCCCTCTATCTGCTGTACAACCGGCGCGATCTCGACATCAGGAATCCCTACCAGCTCGACGAGAAGCAGTACGCGGCCGCGCTCGACGTGCTGCGCAAGCAACACCCGCTCGTGCAGCGCTACTGGCACGACGCAAACGTGCAGGTGCAGGACTTCACCAACGAGGGCATCGTCGCGTCGAGCTCCTGGCCGTTCCAGGTCAACACGCTCGAGGCCAACAAGCAGCCGATCGCGAGCGTGGTACCGCAGGAAGGCGCGACCGGCTGGGCCGATACCACCATGCTGAGCTCGACCGCGAAGCATCCGAACTGCGCCTACAAGTGGATGGAGTGGTCGATCAACACCAAGGTGCAGGGCGACGTCGCCGCATGGTTCGGTTCGGTCCCGGTGGTCACCGCCGCCTGCGACGGCAACGCGCTCCTCGGCCCCGAGGGCTGCAGGAAAAACGGCGTCGACAACTTCGACAAGATCTGGTTCTGGCGCACGCCCGAGACGAGCTGTGACACGGCGCTCGGGCGCTGCGTGCCTTACAGCCGCTGGGCGACCGACTTCGTCGCGATCATGGGCGGACGCTAGCGCGCAGGGCCGCATGACCGCGGCGATCGGATTCGAGGACGTGCGCCGCGCGTTCGGCGCGATCGTGGCGGTCGATCGCGTCAGCTTCGCGATCGAGCCGGGAGAGTTCTTCTCGATGCTCGGGCCGTCCGGGTCCGGCAAGACGACCTGCCTGCGCCTGATCGCGGGCTTCGAGCGGCCCGATGCCGGCGTCGTGCGCATCGACGGCATCGACGTGTCGGACACGCCGCCCTACGAGCGCGACGTCAACACCGTGTTCCAGGACTACGCGCTCTTTCCGCACATGTCGGTCCTCGACAATGTCACCTACGGGCTGCGCGTGCGCCGCATCGCGGCCGGCGAATGCCGCAGCCGCGGCGAGGAAATGCTCGCGCTCGTCAAGCTCGGCGATGCCGGCGCGCGTCGCCCCGCGCAGCTCTCGGGCGGCCAGAAGCAGCGCGTCGCGCTCGCGCGCGCGCTCGCGAACCGCCCGAAGGTGCTGCTGCTCGACGAGCCGCTCGGCGCGCTCGACCTGAAGCTGCGCGAGGAGATGCAGCTCGAGCTGCGCGGCCTGCAGCGCCGGCTCGGCATCACCTTCGTCTACGTGACGCACGACCAGGGCGAGGCGCTGTCGATGTCCGATCGCGTCGCGGTATTCAACCGCGGCCGGATCGAGCAGCTCGATGCGCCGCAGGCGCTGTATGCGCGCCCGCGCACGGCGTTCGTCGCGCGCTTCGTCGGCGGCGCCAACGTGATCGACGGGCATTACGCGGTGCGCGCCGAGCACATCGAGATCGCCGGCACGGGCGTGCCGGCCGGCGACGGCACCGTGCGCATCGAAGGCACGATCGTCGACACGCAATACCAGGGCGCGGTGCGGCGCTGGCAGGTGCGCACCGATGCCGGCGAGGTGATCACGGCGACGCAGCCCGACGATGCGGCCAGGCCCGGCCCCCGCGAGCCCGGTGCCCGCGTCGCGCTGCGCTGGCCCCGGTCGCGCATGATCGCGCTGGCGGCCGACTGACATGACCGCCCTCGCCGCCGGTACCGTGCTGCAGCCGCTGCGCGCACTTTCCGGATGGTCCTGGCGCCGGCCCCTGCTCGCTGCGTGGCTGCTGCTCGTCCCGCCCCTCCTGTGGTTCGGCACGGTCTACCTCGGCTCGCTGTTCGCGCTCCTCGCGCAGAGTTTCTACGCGATCGACGAGTTCACCGCGACCATCATTCCGCGCTTCACGCTCGCGACCTACGCGCAGCTTTTCACGCAGCCCGCGAACCTCGACATCGTGGTGCGCACGACCACCATGGCGATCGCGGTGACGATCGCCGCCGCGATCATCGCGTTTCCGATCGCGAACTACATGGCCCGGTACGCGCGCGGCCGCGTGAAGGCGTTCTTCTATGTCGCGGTGATGCTGCCGATGTGGACCAGCTACCTCGTGAAGGTCTACGCGTGGCGGCTGATCCTCGCGAAGGAAGGCATCCTCGCGTGGTGCCTCACCGGTCTCGGCCTCGACGGCGCCCTCGATACCGTGCTGCGCGCGCCGGGCATCGGCGGGCCCTCGCTCGCGTCGTCCTACCTCGGCATGTTCATCGTGTTCGTCTACATGTGGCTGCCGTACATGATCCTGCCGATTGCGGCGGCGCTCGAGCGGGTACCGGGCAGCCTGCTGTCGGCCTCCGCGGACCTCGGCGCGCGCCCCTCGCAGACCTTCCGGCGCGTCACGCTGCCGCTCGCGTTGCCGGGTGTCGCGGCCGGCTCGATTTTCACGTTCTCGCTGACGCTCGGCGACTACATCATCCCGAGCGTCGTCGGCGCACCGGGGTATTTCATCGGCATGATGGTCTACCAGCAGCAGGGCACGGCCGGCAACATCCCGCTCGCGGCCGCGTTCTCGGTGGTGCCGATCGTGCTGATCGGCGTCTATCTCGCGCTCGCGCGCCGGGCAGGAGCTTTCGATGCGCTCTAGGCCGGCACGGGGCGCCGCGTGGGACGCGCCGTCCTTCGGCGCGCGCCTCGCGGCATTCGCGGGCATCGCGTTCCTGCACGCACCGGTCGCGATCATCGTGCTGTACGCGTTCACGACCGAGGATCGCACCTACGATTTCCCGCCGCCCGGCCTCACGCTGCGCTGGTTTGCGCTCGCCTTCGAGCGCAGCGACATCTGGCAGTCGATGCGCCTGTCGATCGGTGTCGCCACGGTCGCGACACTCGCCGCGCTCGCGCTCGGGACGCTGGCGGCGTTGGCGCTGGCGCGCAGCCGGATCCGCGCGAAGAATGCGCTGACGCTGCTCTTCGTGCTGCCGATCGCGCTGCCCGGCATCATCACCGGCATCGCGCTCCTCGCCGCGATGAAGATCGTCGGCGTCGAGCCTTCCTTCTGGACCATCGTGGCGGGGCACGCCACGTTCTGCATCGTGATCGTCTACAACAATGTCGTCGCGAGACTGCGCCGCCTGCCGCAGAGCTGGATCGAGGCCTCGATGGACCTCGGCGCGGACGGCTGGCAGACCTTCCGGCGCATCCTCCTGCCGCAGGTCGCGACCGCCCTGCTCGCCGGCGGCATGCTCGCCTTCGCGCTGTCGTTCGACGAGATCATCGTGACGATCTTCACCGCGGGCCACGAGCGCACGCTGCCGATCTGGTTCTTCAACGAACTCTTCCGGCCGCGCGAGCGCCCGATCACCAACGTCGTCGCGGTACTCGTCATCGCGGTGACCTTCGTGCCGATTCTCATGGCTTATCATCTGACGCGCCCCGCCGCGGAGCGGGACTGAACGAGGCAACCGTGGATACGAAACTCCTCATCAAGGGTAAATTCGTCACCGGCAAGGGCAAGGATGAGCCGGTGCTCGACCCGGCTTCGGCGAAGACCATCGCGAATGTCGCCGAGGCCTCGCCCGAGCAGATCGACGCCGCCGTGAAAGCGGCCGACGCCGCGTTCGCCGGCTGGGCGGCGACCGCGCCGAGGGACCGGGCGACCGCGCTGCTGAAACTTGCCGACCGCATCGAGGGCGCGGCCACCGATCTCGCGGCGATCGAGTCACAGAACTGCGGCAAGCCGTATGCCGCGGTGCTCGGCGACGAGATCCCGGCGATCGCCGATGTATTCCGCTTCTTCGCGGGCGCCGCACGCACGCTGCACGGCGCGCTCGCCGCGGAGTACCTGCCGGGGTACACGAGCATGATCCGCCGCGATCCGGTCGGCGTCGTCGCCTCGATCGCGCCCTGGAACTATCCGCTGCTGATGGCGGCGTGGAAGATCGCGCCGGCGCTCGCGGGCGGCAACACGGTGGTGCTGAAGCCCTCCGAACAGACGCCGCTGTCGACACTGCGCCTCGCCGCGCTCGCGGTGGACCTGTTCCCGCCGGGCGTCTTCAACGTGATCTCCGGCCGGGGCGCCCAGGTAGGCGCACCGCTGGTGGCGCACCCGCAAGTCGCGATGATCTCGCTCACCGGCGACGTCGCGACCGGCGAGAAGATCCTCGCGGCCGCGGCGAAGGGCACGCGCCGCACGCACCTCGAACTCGGTGGCAAGGCGCCGGTGATCGTCTTCGACGACGCCGACTTGGGTTCCGTGGTCGCCGGCGTGCGCACGTTCGGCTTCTACAACGCCGGCCAGGACTGCACCGCCGCGTGCCGCCTGTACGCGGGCCCGCGCATCTACGACAAACTGGTCGCCGACCTGTCGCACGCCGTCGCCTCGATCCGTGTCGGCACGCAGCGCGAGGAAGGCGTCGAGATGGGTCCGCTGATCACCGCGAAGCACCGCACGCGCGTCTCGGGCTTCGTCTCGCGCGCCGAGGACAAGAAGCACATGGAAGTCACGACGGGCGGCCATGCGCGGCCCGGCGCGGGGTTTTTCTACGAGCCGACCGTGATCGCGGGTGCGCGGCAGTCGGACGAGATCGTGCGCAAGGAAGTGTTCGGTCCCGTCGTCACGGTGACACGCTTCAAGGACACCGACCAGGCGGTCGAATGGGCCAACGACTCGGACTACGGCCTCGCCTCCTCGGTGTGGACGAAGGATGCGGGGCGGGCGCTCGAAGTGGCGGCGCGGCTGCGCTATGGCTGCACGTGGGTGAACACGCACTTCATGCTCGTCTCGGAGATGCCGCACGGCGGGCTCAAGCGCTCCGGCTACGGCAAGGACCTGTCGATCTACGCGCTCGAGGACTACACCGTGCCCCGGCACGTCATGGTCAAGTGGTGACGCGCTCGACCCGCTGGCTCACGGCGCACAGGAGCTCGTACGCGAGCGTGTGGCCGTGCGCCGCGATCTCGGCCACGGGCAGCGCGCCGCCCCACAGTTCCGCGGGCATCCCGACCTCGACCGCCGGCAGGTCGGTCACGTCGGCGGCGATCATGTCCATCGATACGCGCCCGACGAGCGGCGCGCGTTGCCCGCCTATCATCACGGGCGTGCCGTTCGCGAGGCCGCGCGGCAGGCCGTCGGCATAACCCGCCGCGAGGACCGCGATACGGCTGTCGCGCGCGGCGCACCACACGCCGCCGTAACCCACGCACTCGCCGCGCGCCACGGCGCGCGTGGCGATGATCGTGGTCGTGAGGGTCATGACCGGCGCGAGCCCGAGCGACGCCGCACTCTCGCCGGCAAAGGGCGATACCCCGTAGAGCGACAGCCCCGGCCGCACCCAGTCGCCACCCGCCGCCGGCCAACCGAAGAGGCCCGCGGAATTGGCGAGGCTCGTCTCGAGCCCGAGCGGCACCGCGGCGGATCGAAAACAGGCGATCTGGCGCTCGGTCTCGGGCGAATCGCGCTCGTCGGCCCGCGCGAAATGCGTCATGAGGCGAAGCTGCGCCGCCGGCACCGCGAGCGCAGCCAGCCGATCGCGCACCGCCACGGCCTGTGAGACGGGAAAGCCGAGCCTGTGCATGCCGGTATCGAGCTTGAGCCACAGCGTGAAGCGGTGCGCGCCGCGCCACGCCTCGAGGAGCGCAAGCTGGCCCGGTTCGTGCACGACGAGTTCGAGTTCGCGCGCCGCCGCCTCGGCGAGCTGCTCACGCGTGACGATGCCCTCGAGCAGCACGATCGGCCGCGTGATGCCGGCCTCGCGCAGCGCCACGCCCTCCTCGAGCCGCGCGACCCCGAAGGCATCGGCCGCCCCGAGTGCGCGCGCCACACGCAGATCGCCGTGGCCGTAGGCGTTCGCCTTCACCACCGCGATGACGCGGCGGCCGGCGGCCACGTTCCTGATGCGATCGAAATTGGCGCGCAGGGCGGCGGTGTCGATGGCGGCCCGGATCAACCGGCTCACCGCAGCACGCCCTCCGCATAGCTGTCGGGCGCGTAATTGACGAACCGGCTGAAGGCGCCCTGGAACGTGAGGATCATCGGACCGATCTCGCCGTTCCTGTGCTTGGCGAGTTCGATCTCGGCGATGCCCTTCTTCGTCGTGTTCTTGTCGTAGACCTCCTCGCGATAGATGAGGAGGATCATGTCGGCGTCCTGCTCGAGCGCGCCCGATTCGCGCAGGTCGGACATCACCGGCTTTTTCTCCTGCCGCTGCTCGACGCCGCGGTTCAGCTGCGACAGCGCGATCACCGGCACGTTGAGCTCTTTCGCGAGCGCCTTGAGTCCGCGCGAGATCTCGGCGATTTCGGTGGCGCGGTTCTCCTTGGTGCCCGCGACCTGCATCAGCTGCAGGTAATCCACCACGATGAGATCGAGCCCGTGTTCGCGCTTGACGCGCCGGGCGCGTGCCCGCAGCTCGGTCGGGGTCAGGCCCGGTGTCTCGTCGACGAAGATCTTCGCCTCGGACAGCTGGCTCGTCGCGCTCGTGATGCGCGCCCAGTCCTCATCGGCCACCTTGCCGCTGCGGATCGCATTGAGCGGCACTCCGCCGAGCGACGACAGCATGCGCGTGATGACCTGGTCGGATGGCATTTCCATCGAGAAAATCACGACCGAGGCCCGGATGTTCGGGTTCACCGCGGCGTACTCGGCCATGTTGACCGCGAGCGTGGTCTTGCCCATCGAAGGGCGGCCCGCGACGATCACGAGGTCCCCGCCGCGCAGGCCGCCGGTCTTCTTGTCGAAATCGGTGAAACCCGTGGGCAGGCCGCGCAGCGCATTCGGGTTGTTGTGCCACTCGTCGATCTTGTCGATCAGCGACGGCAGCAGTGAACGCACCGACAGCGCGCCTTCGCGGCCGCGGGCGCCCTGCTCGGCGATCTCGAATACGGACTGCTCGGCGCGGTCGACGAGGTCGCGCGCGCTCTCGCCCTGCTGCTGGTAGACCGACGCGGCGATGTCGTGGCCCGCCCTGGCGAGCCGCCGCAGCAGCGCACGCTCGCGCACGATGCCGGCATAGGCGCGCACGTTGGCCGCGGTCGGAGTGTCGCTCGCGAGCTTGCCGACATAGGCGAGGCCGCCGGCGTCGTCGAGGCGGCCGGCCCGCTCGAGCTGCTCCGAGACGGTGATCACGTCGCAGGCTTTGCCCTCGCCCGCGAGCAGCGCGATGCTCTCGAAGATCAGCCGGTGGTCGGGCCGGTAGAAATCCTCGGCCGTGAGGACATCGCCGACGCTGTCCCACGCGGCCGCATCGAGCATGAGGCCGCCGAGGACGGATTGCTCCGCCTCGACGGAATGCGGCGGTGTCCGCGGCTCGCCCGGCATCGCACTATCTGGCAATGGACTCGGGCGAAAAGCCAGCGGAATTACTCCTCGGCGACGATCGAAATGAGGAGCGGCACGTTCACGTCGGTGTGCAGGTGCAGGCTCACCTCGTGATCGCCGACGACGCGCAGCGGCCCGTTCGGCAACCGCACTTCGCTGCGTGCCACCTTGTGGCCGGCCTTCGTGGCGGCCTCGGCGATGTCGGCGGTGCCGACCGAACCGAACAGCTTGCCTTCCGAGCCCGCCTTGGCCGTGATCAGGAGCTTGAACTCGACGAGCGCCTTGGCGCGCAGTTCGGCATCGCCGAACTGCTCACGGGCGACACGCTCGAGCTCGGTGCGGCGCGCTTCGAACTTCGCGACATTGGCCGGCGTCGCGAGCGTCGCTTTGCCGTGCGGCAGCAGGTAGTTGCGGCCGTAGCCGCTCTTGACCTTGACACGATCGCCGATCGTGCCGAGGTTCGCGACTTTCTGCAGCAGGATGACTTCCATGGCGAACCTCAGTGCTGGTCCGTGTACGGCAGCAGCGCGAGGTAACGCGCGCGCTTGACCGCGACGGACAACTGACGCTGGTAGAACGCCTTCGTGCCGGTGATGCGGCTCGGGACGATCTTGCCGGTCTCGGTGATATAGCCCTTGAGCGTCGCGAGATCCTTGTAGTCGATCTGCTTGACGCCTTCCGCGGTGAAGCGGCAGAACTTCTTGCGCCGGGAGAACCGGCTCTGACGGGGTGCTGGCATCTGTAGTGATTCCTTGGGCTGTCGGGCTCAGGCGCTGTCGCCGGCGCTGTCGTCGTCCGAGTCGTCCCGGAGACGTTCGCGTCGCGTGCCGGTCGCTTCGTCGTCCTCGCCCTTGGCCATCGGCGAGGGCTCGGTGACGGCTTCGTCCATCGCGACGACGAGGTGGCGCAGCACCGCATCGCTGAAGCGGAACGCGCCCGTGAGCTCGGCCAGGACCTTCTGGTCGGTCTCGACGTTCATCAGCACGTAGTGCGCCTTGTGGACCTTGGCGAGCGGAAACGCGAGCTGGCGACGCCCCCAGTCCTCGAGGCGATGCACCGCACCGCCGCCGGCCGAGATCATGCTCTTGTAGCGCTCGATCATGGCCGGAACCTGTTCACTCTGGTCGGGGTGGACCAGGAAAACGATCTCGTAATGCCTCATGTGGTCTCCTTATGGGGTGACCCCCTGCCGAGGCGCGGCAGTGGGGCAAGGAAAGGCGCGCGAAGATACCGGAATGGCCCGGCCTGCGCAACGCGGGTCAGGCGCCCGTGCGCTGGCGGGTGACCTCGTAAAGGAGCATGCCGGTCGCGACCGAGACATTCAGGCTCTCGACGGCGCCAACCTGCGGCAATCTGACGAGAAAATCGCAGTTTCTGCGGGTAAGTTCGCGTAATCCGCTGCCTTCTGCGCCCATCACCAGTACGAGCGGGCCGGTGAGATCGGTAGCGGAGGCGAGCCGGTCGGCGTCTCCCGCCGCCCCGACGACCCAGAGGCCCGCCTCCTTCAGCAGCTTGAGGGTCCGCGCGAGGTTCGTCACGGCGACGACCGGCGTCGTCTCGGCCGCGCCCGCGGCGACCTTGCGAACCGTGGCGTTCACCTGCGCGGCACGGTCCTTCGGCACGACCACCGCGAGCGCGCCGCAGGCATCGGCCGTGCGCAGGCACGCGCCGAGGTTGTGCGGATCCTGCACGCCATCGAGCGCGAGCACGATCGGCGCCGTCGCATCTCGCAGCGCCGCGAGCAGATCCCCCTCGGTCCAGGGCGCCATCGGCCGCACCTCCGCGACGACGCCCTGGTGGGCGACATCGCCGGCGAGCTTCGCGAGCACCTGCGAGTCCACCCGGCGCATCGCTACGCCGGCGCTGCGCGCCAGCGCTTCGACCTCGGCGACGCGCCGATCGTCGCGGTGCGCGGCCACGTGCAGCTGCACGACGCGCGCCGGTGCGCGAGTCAGCACCGCCCGCACGGCATGGAGGCCATGGAGCCGCTCCGTCATGCGAGCTCGAGGTCGATGAGGCCCTCGACCGGATTGGCGTTCGTCACCGTCACGCGGATGCGCTCGCCGAGCCCGAGCCGGCGCTTCGATGCGCGGCCGATCCACGCGTGGCCGCCCGCATCGAGTTCATAGACGTCGTCGTTGAGCGCCGCCGTGTGCAGCAGGCCGTCGGCGCCGATCTCGAGGATCTGCACGAAACAGCCGAATTCGACGACTGCGGTGACGAGGCCCTCGAACGTCTGCCCGAGCCGCTCGCGCAGCCAGCAGCACTTGAGGAAAAGATCGACATAGCGATCCGCTTCATCGGCCCGCTTCTCGAGCTGCGAGGTCGAGTCCCCGAGCCACGCCAGTGTCGCCTCGTCATAGCGCACTCCGACGGGTGGCGCCACGCCGAGGCGCGCCTTCAGCGTCCGGTGCACGACGAGGTCGGGGTAACGGCGGATCGGCGACGTGAAATGCGAGTACGCGCCGAGCGCGAGCCCGAAGTGCCCGATATTGGCCGCCTGGTAGGTCGCCTGCGGCATCGAGCGCACGATCAGCGACTCGACGAACGGACGGGCCGCGGAGGACCCGAGGCGCTGCGTGATCTGCCGGATGTCGCGCGGCGTCACGTTCTCGGGGATCTCGGCGGGAATGCCGAGTGCCGCGAGGGTCGCGAGCAGCCGGTCGAGCTTCTCTTCCTCGGGCTTGCCGTGCACCCGGTAGAGCGTGCCGATGCGCTGGCGGCCGAGCTCGAGCGCCACCGCCACATTGGCGAGGATCATGCATTCCTCGATCAGGCGGTGCGCATCGTTGCGCGAGGCGAGCACGATGCCCTTGACCCGGTCCTGCGCGTCGATCTCGAAGCGGGCCTCCGGCGCGTCGAAATCGAGCGCGCCGCGCCGGCTGCGCGCCCTGGCGAGCGCGCGGTACAGCTCGACGAGCGGCAGCAGGCGCTCGACGAGGCCCCCCAGTCCAGCGCGCGCCTGCGGGCGCCCTTCGAACAGCGCCGCGAACGCCTGCGCGTATGTGAGCCGCGCCGCCGAGTGCATCACGGCCGGATAGAAGCGCGATTCCTTCAGCTGGCCCTGCTTCGTGACCACCATGTCGGCCGCGAAACAGAGCCGATCGACCCGCGGCTGCAGCGAGCACAAGTGGTCGGACAATTCCGCGGGCAGCATCGGGATCACGCGCCGCGGGAAGTACACCGACGTGCCGCGCCGCTGCGCCTCGTCGTCGAGCGCGCCGCCCGGTCGCACGTAGTGGCTCACGTCCGCGATCGCGACGATCAGCCTGAAACCCTGCGGATGCGGCTCGGCGTACACGGCGTCGTCGAAATCGCGCGCATCCTCGCCGTCGATCGTCACGAGCGGCAGCGCACGCAGGTCGACGCGACGCGCGGCCTCCTCGCGATCGACCGCCTCGCCCCACGCGGCGGCTTCGCTCCGCACGGCGGGCGCAAAGGCCGCGGGCAATCCGAAGCGCGCGATCGCCGTTTCGGTCGCGAGCTCGACCGGCCGGTCGGGATCGAGCCGGCGCACGATGCGCGCCTGCGCACCGCCCTTCTCGCCCGGATACCGCGTGACTTCCGCGATGACCCAGTCGCCGTGTCGCGCCCCGGCGAGATCCTGCGCGGGCACCTGACAGCGCAGCGCGAGACGCCGGTCGGCGGACACGACCCACGCGGTGCGCCCCTCGATGTCGACCGTGCCGAGGAAGGCACGCACGCCATGCTCGACGACGCCGAGCACCTCGCCGCTGTAGCGCCCCGAATGATCGCGGCTCACCGTTAGACGGATGCGATCGCCGTGCATCAGCGCGGACATCGCTGCCGGCCGGATGAACACGGAATCTGTCATGCCCTCGATGCGCGCGAAGCCGTAGCCCGCGCGGTGCGCGCTGACGGTGCCCTCGACCGGCCCCTGCGGCATGGGCCCGGTCGCGGCCTTGATGCGCGCGCGCGACCCCGGTCGGGACGCGTGCATGCCCTGCGCGTGGCGCCGCTGAGTCGGGTGGGCGCCGCGCTGGCTCTTGCTCCGGGCCGGCGCGGCGGACTTGCGGGGTTTCTTCTTCATCCGCATAGCCTAATTGACAGCGCGGGGGCCCATGCGTAGATTTCGCGGCCCACCTGCCCAGGTGGCGAAATTGGTAGACGCACTAGCTTCAGGTGCTAGCGGGTAACACCGTGGAGGTTCGAGTCCTCTCCTGGGCACCATCCGCTCCTCGCGTTCCCTGCCCCAGTAACCGGGACGGGTCGCACGGCCACCCTGCCATGTGGTTTTTACTGGCGATTCACGAGGAGGTCTTCGACACGAGGGAGGCGAAGCCGCACGCCGCCGACCTCGTAGTGCGCGCTCTGTTCAACGGCAGATTGCTCGAACGGGAGACTCCCCAACGTGACATCGATGTCGATCTGCGATGCCACGTGCCTCATGAGCAACACCCGGCCCCGGCGTGCAAACGCCAGCGGGTCGTCGTTGCGCGGCACGATGCCGAAGCGGGCCGCGGCGCTCATCACCGGGGCCCATTTCCCTTCCGGCAGGACAACGAGCGCATCGACATCCTGGGTCAATCGGGGTCGCCCGAGGATCGACGCCGCAACGCCGCCGATGATCGTCGACGGCACGTTCATGCTGTCCAACCAACGAACGAGGTCGGCCAGCGCCGACAACAGTGTCGGCGCAATGGGCTCAGACACCTGATGCCCGCCGCAGCCTGGCCCAGCGCGCGCGGACGACCTCGAGTTCGCGCTCGCGTTCCGGATCCGCGCCGAAAACATCGCGCGACGACATCAGCGCCGACAGCTGGCGAAGCCGGGTTTCCATCGGAGTCTGGCGCAGCGCGGATACTTCAGCTTCCTCGAGCAGCCGATAGCGCTCCAGGTACGCACGGGCTTCCTCGGGCGTGATCTCAGCCATGACCCATCATATCGGCATTCGTACCGGAAGCCTCGCGCAGCAGTTGCGCGAGCCGCCGCCCTGCCCGCCCCGGCGGCCGGTCGAGGCGATGCACGAGGCGCGGTGTGAACCGATAGCGTGACCCGCCCTTGTAGCGCAACTCGCGCAGGCGTCCCGCGCGCAGCTCGGCGCGTACCATCGCGAGCGGCATCCAGCCGAAGCCTGCGCCCATCAGCAGCGCCTCCTTCTTCGCGTCGAAGCCGGAGAGGTGAAAGACGCGCTCGCCGCCGAAGCCGTGCGGGTCGTCCCGCCCGCCGCTCGAGTCCTGCACCGAGAGCTCCACGTGATCCTGCAGCTCATCCAGGCTCACGGATCGACGAGGCGCGAGGGGATGCCGTCGCCCGACACAGAGGATGCACTCGACCGCCGCCAGCTCCTCCGCGACGAGATAGGGCTTCGCGTCATAGTCCTTGACCACCATCAGGTCGGCGTCGTCGCGCTCGAAGCAGAACTGCACGCCCTGCTGGAACTCGACTTTCACCTGGAAGCGGGTGGGCGCGCCTTCATCGGCCAGCACCTTGAAAGCAGCCAGCGTCGGCTTCACCGGCAGGATGCCATCGACGATCACGAGCAGGCGCGGTTCCCACGCATCGGCGAACTGCTGCGCGAGCGATTCGACCTGGCGCGCCTGTGCGAGCAGGCGCCGCCCCTGTGCGAGCACCACCTCGCCCACCGGGGTCAGCCGGACCCGATAGCCCTCGCGATCCACGAGCGGGACGCGCAGCTGCTGCTCGAGCTTGCGCAGCTGGTAGCTGACGGCCGAGGGCACTTTGTGCAGTTCTTCCGCGGCGCGCGCGAGGCCGCCGCACCGCACGACGGCTTCGAGCGCTTCCATGGCATCGAGATCGAGGCGCATCACATTCAACTTTCTTGCGATAGTTCTCCGATATTTTACGCTTTCTTTGAATATCTCGCCGGCCTAGGCTGGCTCCGGCACATCGACGGAGCCGATCCATGAATACGCCTGCCGAACGCTCCCGCCCGCGCCCCAGCCGCCGCTCGTGGGCGGAGCCGTGGAAGGTGAAAGTCGTCGAGCCGATCCGGATGACGACGCCGGCGGAGCGCGCACGCGCGCTCGCCGAGGCGGGTTACAACACGTTCCTGCTGAAGTCGGAGGATGTATACATCGACCTCCTCACCGACAGCGGCACGAGCGCGATGAGCGACTGGCAGTGGGCCGGCATGATGCTCGGCGACGAAGCCTACGCCGGCAGCCGCAATTTCTATCACCTGGAAGACACGGTGCGGAAGTACTACGGCTACCGCCACGTCGTGCCGACGCACCAGGGGCGCGGCGCGGAGCACCTGCTCTCGACGATCCTCGTCAGGCCGGGCGACTACGTGCCGGGCAACATGTATTTCACGACGACTCGCGCGCACCAGGAACTCGCCGGCGGCACTTTCGTCGACGTCGTGATCCCCGAGGCGCACGACCCGGCGAGCGAACACCCGTTCAAGGGCAATGTCGATCTCGCCGCGCTCGAGGCGCTGATCGCGAAGGTCGGCGCGCAGCGCATTCCCTATGTATGCGTCGCCGTGACGGTCAACATGGCGGGCGGTCAGCCCGTCTCGATGGCGAACCTGCGCGCCGTGCGCGCACTCACGCAGCGCCACGGCATCCGCATCGTGCTCGATGCGACACGCGCGGTCGAGAATGCGTACTTCATCCAGCAGCGGGAAGCCGGCTATCGCGACCGCAAGGTCGCCGACATCCTGCACGAGCTGTGCTCGTATTCCGACGCGTGCACGATGAGCGGCAAGAAAGACGCGCTCGTCAACATCGGCGGCTGGCTCGCCGTGAACGACACGGGCCTCTACGAGGAGGCGAGCAACCTCGTCGTGCTCTACGAGGGCCTGCACACCTATGGCGGCATGGCCGGGCGCGACATGGAGGCCATGGCGCGCGGCATCGTGGAATCGGTCGACGACGAACACATCAAGGCGCGCATCGGGCAGGTCGAATACCTCGGCCGCATGCTGATCGACATGGGCGTGCCGGTCGTGCGCCCGATCGGCGGCCACGCGGTGTATCTCGATGCGAAGGCCTTCTACCCGCACTTGCCGCAGGAGCAGTTCCCGGCCCAGGCGCTCGCGGCGTATCTCTACGAGGATGCCGGCATACGCGCGATGGAACGCGGCATCGTGTCCGCCGGCCGCTCGAAGGAGACCGGCGAGCACCTCCACCCTGCGCTCGAGCTCGTGCGCCTGACGATTCCGCGTCGCGTTTACACGCAGGCCCACATGGACATCGTCGCGGAATCGGCAGCGGCGGTATTCGACGCGCGGGACAGCGCGGCCGGGCTGCGCATGGTGTACGAGCCGCGCTACCTGAGGTTCTTCCAGGCGCGCTTCGAGCGCCTCGCCTGAACCGTCAGCCCGCAGTCTCCAGCGACCGACGGATTCTCCGGACAGGCGGCAGGACGGTGCATGACGATCAGCGGTTCGCGCGACGTGTCCGCCGCCCGCCCTGCTCCGCTCGCCCTGCTCAGAGAACGATGTTGAATTTCTCGCGCCGTCCCGCCTTCGAGACGGCGGCCTGCACGTCCGCGCGCCCGAGCACGGCTTGCCGGCGCCGCTCGTATTCCTGCTGCACGGCGGTTTTCGGCAGCTCGAGGCCTTCCTGTACATCGAGCAGCGCATCGTTGCGTTGTGCGGCATCCGCGAGCCGTGACACCAGCAGCGCCGCGTGACGCACGCCCTGCATCTGCATCTTGCCGTAGGGACTCATGCCGCTGCGCGACCAGTCGAGCTGCCCGACCAGCTCGAGCGCTTCGCGGGCGCGCCCGTCGGCGAGATACTCGCCGGCAAGATTGATCGTCTGGCTGACGTTCGTCCCGCCGTCCTCGTCGAGATCGCGTGCTCGCTCGAGCTGTGCCAGGGCCTCGTCGCGGCGGCCCAGTCGGCCGAGCGCGATGGCGCGGTTGTTCATGATCCACGGCCGGAACTCGGCCACGTCGTCGAACGGCGGCGCATCGGGGCCGGCCGCCCCGATGCGCGCGAGCGCATTTTCGATCAACTTCAAGACCGCGTCATTGTCCCCGGCGCTCAGCAAGTCGTAGGTATGGTCCATCAATGCCCGGAGCGATCGCGGTCGCGCGCGCACGACCGCAGCTGACTTCGCGCGGGCAGCGGCGCTTGCGCGGTCGATATCGAACTGCTCCGGAGCCGCTGCGACGATGGCCGCATAACGATGATCGACGCGCAGCGACAGCAGCATCTCCGGAGAGGTGATGCGGCCGACCACGGTACGCGCTCGCTCCTCCTGCCCCCTGGCGAGCAGGTTGATGGCCAGCCACCGCCAGACATGGCTCGGCTCGAGTCCATCCTCGAGCGTCCATGAGGCATCGAACAGGGCGTTGGCGAGCTCGACGCGCGCGGGTTCGTCGATCGCTGAGTCGAGCGCCCCGAAAGTCGTCGTGATGGTGCGGTCATGCAACTGCGACAAACGCTGCGGCCAGTGCCGGGCGAGTACCACGAGGCTGCCCGCGGCATCCACCCAGTTCTCCCTCCAATACGCCGCCGAAAAACGGCCCGCCCAGTCGTCGTCGTCGGCTTGCGCGTACTGGCTCGACAGCGCGTAGCACTCGAGCGCCGTCAGCGGATCCCTCAGATCGAGGGCGAGCGAGGCGAGAAACTGCAGCGCGATGTGCTGCTCGGCCGGGTCGAGCGCAGCGAAACCCTCACTCGCGACGACCTTTCGCAGCCGTGCCGCCGCATCCTCGAGCTGGCCGCTCTGTGCAGTCGTTGCGGCCTCGCGGATCTCCCGGCGCAGAACATCCGGCGAGCCGGTGGCGGCCTGACTGGCAAGCAGGGCAAGGACCAGCGGCACGACCCAACGCATGCGGCATTTTAGCGCGGGCCACGGCGGTAGCGCAGTTCTCGCAGGCGGGCGGCGTGCGACCCGACGCGCGACTTCGCGCCCGGCATTCCTGGCGGAATCCAGCCGAAGCCTGCATCCGGTTGATCGCCGTAGCGAAATGGGCCGAGGATCCCCGGTCCGAAGTCGATTCACCGCAATTGCCCGGCAAGCTCCGCCGGCCCCTTCAGTCGAAGCTCAGTTCGCGATCCTGCGCCCCCTCGCGGATGCGCGTCGGCAACCCGAGCTTGCCGAGCAGCGCGAGGAACGGCCGCGGCGGCAGCTCCTCGACGTTGGCCATGCGCTTCACGTCCCAGGCGCCGTTGGCGATCAGCATCGCAGCGGCGACGGCCGGCACACCTGCCGTGTAGGAGATCGCCTGGCTGCCGACTTCGCGATAGCACTCGGCATGGTCCGACACGTTGTAGATGAATACCTCCCGCGCCTCGCCGCCTTTCTCGCCCTTCACGAGATCGCCGATGCAGGTCTTGCCCGTGTAGTCGGGCGCGAGTGACGAGGGGTCGGGCAGCACCGCCTTGACCACCTTCAGCGGCACCACCGTCTGGCCCTCCGCGGTGGTCACCGGTTGCTCCGACAACAGCCCGAGGTTCTTCAGCACCGTGAACACGGTGATGTAGCGCTCGCCGAATCCCATCCAGAAGCGGATGTGCGGCACGTCGAGATGCCTCGACAGCGAGTGGATCTCGTCGTGGCCGGTGAGGTAAGCCTTGCTCGCGCCCACGACCGGCAGGTCCCACACCCGGCTCACCTCGAACATCGCGTTCTCGACCCACTGGCGCCCCTGCCAGGACCAGACACGGCCGGTGAACTCGCGGAAGTTGATCTCGGGATCGAAATTGGTCGCGAACCAGCGACCGTGCGAGCCGGCATTGATGTCGATGATGTCGATCGAATCCATGCGGTCGAAATACTCGTCGCGGGCGAGCGCCGCGTAGGCGTTCACGACTCCGGGGTCGAAACCGGCGCCGAGCACCGCCGTGACGCCCGCCTGCTCGCATTCGCCGCTGCGGCGCCATTCATAATTACCGTACCACGGCGGCGTCTCGCAGATCTTGAGGGGATCCTCGTGGATCGCCGTGTCGATGTAGGCCGCGCCGGTCGCGATGCAGGCCGACAGCACCGACATGTTGACGAAGCTCGCGCCGACATTGATGACGATGCCGGCACGCGTCGCACGGATCAGCGCCGTCGTGGCCGCGATATCGAGTGCGTCGAGTGCATGCGCCTCGATCGTGCCCGGCCCGCGCAGGCTGCCGCGTTCGTGCACCGCCGCGACGATGTCGCGCGCTTTCGCGACCGTGCGCGAAGCGATGTGTATGTCCCCGAGCACAGAGTTGTTCTGCGCGCACTTGTGTGCGACGACCCGTGCGACGCCGCCGGCGCCGATGATCAGGACATTACGCTTCATTTTCCGTGTGTACCTCCAGTGGACCCGACGATCGAGGCGGCCTCTCAGGAGAGGCTCGCGAGGAAATCGTGATAGTCGAACGCGCGCTGCACCCGTTCGGTGCCGTCGGCCGCGCGCACGCAGATCGCCGGCATGCGCACGCCGTTGAACCAGTTCTTCTTCACCATGGTATAGCCGGCGGCGTTCAGGATCGACAGGCGATCGCCCACCGCGAGCTCGTGCTCGAACGCGAACTCGCCGAAGATGTCGCCGGCGAGGCACGAGCGCCCGCACACGAGGTAGCGATGCGGCCCGCTGTCGGGCGCGAGGGAAGCGCGCTCGCGGTAGATCAGCAGGTCGAGCATGTGCGCCTCGACCGAACTGTCGACGATCGCGATGCGCTTGCCACGCTCGAAGGTGTCGAGCACGCTCACTTCGAGCGTGGTGCTGCCGGTGACCGCCGCTTCGCCCGGTTCGAGGTAGACCTGCACGCCGTAGCGCTCACCGAAGGCGCGCAGGCGATCGCAGAACCGCTCGAGCGGATAATCTTCGCCGGTGAAATGGATGCCGCCGCCGAGGCTGACCCACTGCGCCTCGGCAAAGAGCTCCCCGAAGCGCGCCTCGGCCCCGGCCAGCAGCCGATCGAAGCTCTCGAAGTTGGCGTTCTCGCAGTTGTTGTGGATCATGAAGCCGGTGAGCTGCGGCAGCACCGCGCGCACGCGCTGCGGGTCGGATTCGCCGAGCCGGCTGTGCGGGCGTGCAGGATCCGCGAGATCGAACGAGGAACTGCTGACGAGCGGATTCAGGCGCAGGCCGCGCGGCAGGCACGCCGAACGCGCGGCGTAGCGCTCGAGCTGCCCGATCGAATTGAAGATGATCTTGTCGGCGTGCGCGACGACTGCGTCGATCTCGCCGTCGGCGTAGGCGACGCTGTAGGCATGGGTTTCGCCGCCGAACTTCTCGCGGCCGAGCCGCACTTCGTAGAGCGACGATGACGTGGTGCCGTCCATGTGGCGACGCATCAGGTCGAACACCGACCAGGTCGCGAAGCACTTCAGCGCGAGCAGCACTCTGGCCCCCGAGCGCTCGCGCACGCGGGCAATCTTCGCGAGATTGCCGAGCAGCCTGGCCTCGTCGACGAGGTAGTACGGAGTTTCGATCACTGCGCACCCCACAAAGAAAAACGGGCGCCCCCAACGCGGGCGCCCGGCTACGGGGCGCGGAGGTTACCGTCGCGCATGACGAGAATCAATACCCCGTGGTAATCCGTAGCGGCGCCGCGCGCGGCGTCGTGCAGAATCGCGGCAAAAGGGGAACCGCTCATGCCGAAACGACTCGCATTGCCGACCGGGCTCTTGCTGGCGCTGACGACATTCGCCACGCAGGCACAGGCGGCGCAGCCCGCTACGCCCGCGGCCGCGCCCACCGCGACACCGACCGCCGCACCCGTCGCCGTCATACACGCATTCAATGCGGCGATTTCCGGCCGGCAGCTCGACCAGGCGCTCGCGACCCTGGCGCCGGGCGCGGTGAAATTCAACTTCGGATCGGCGCATCGCTTCAGCGCGCCGCCGGGCGGCGCAGAGCCGCTCACGAGCGATCTCGCCGTGCAATGGCGCACGGTGGCGCCGGTGCTCTACGCCGCGAACCAGCGCTACCTGCGCGAAATCGTCGCTGCGACCGCGCACATCGAGGGTGACCTGGCGACCGTGTGGGCGCGCGTGCGCACGACGAGTGAAGCACGCGACGGCAACCGCACGGTCCTCGAATTCGCCGAGAGCTATATCCTCAAGCTCGACGACGGCGTATGGCGTATCGCGGGTGTCGCGAACGCCCGCCCGACGCGGTAACTAGTCGCGTCGAGCGGGTCCGGCCGCGAAAGCTCCGACTCACTCGGCACGCTTGCGCCCCGTCACCATCGCCGCGGCGAGGTTCTCGCGGTGCTGGAAGCTCGCGACGAGCACGCCGGCCACGTGCAGGATGATCAACCCGACCGTCGCGTTGGCGAGGAACTCGTGCACCTCTTCGACCCACTCCGAGCCCCACCAGGCATCCGTGGTCATCATGATGCCCGTCGTGACGGTACCCGCGAGCGCGAGCAGCAGCGCCAGGATCATCGCCGCACCGGCCGGGTTATGCCCCAGGTATCGACGCGCCCGCAAACGCGCCGCATCGCGCACATACGCGAGTGTCCCGGCAGGCGAACGGACGAAGCTGCGGAACCGTGCCGTGCGCGGCCCGACGAAGCCCCAGAGCACGCGCAGCGCCAGCAGCGACGCGAGCACGTAGCCGTTCACGATGTGGACATCCTCCGCCTCGCCTCCCGTGAGGTAGCCGACCGCGAAGAGCGTGACGAGCGACCAGTGGAAGAACCGCACGAAGCGGTCCCAGACGACGACCGTGGCCGGCGGCACGCCGCCGCCGGCCACGGCCACTTCACGGGCGGTATCCATTACCGCCCCGTTCACAGTTGCCCCACGATCTTGCCGTTGGTCGGATCCACGAACAGCTCGACCCGGGCGCCGTTCCTGTCGAGCGCGTAGATCTCGCCGCAGGCCTTCTTGATCTTCGCTTTCTGGACCTTGTAGCCGAGCGCCTCGACCCGGGCCTTCAGGGTCTCGATCGACAGCCATTCGGATTGCGGCGCCGCGGTACACGGGCGGTCGAAACTGCCCGCTTGCACCGCCGATACCGCGCCGAGGGTGGCGAATGTGGCGATAGTGACAATTGCAAAGTTACGCATCAGTCTTCTCCGGTTGCCTGTCCGCCGCACTACGCGATGGACGTTGGCCGCGAGAATGCGGGAGGGCCGCTGACGGGCGCCTGTTGACCCATGTCAGCGACTTGTCAGGCCATTGCGACGACAATGAACGCATGATGGTTCGCGCGCCTTCCCTGCTCGTCGGCGCTGCACTCGCGGCGCTACTCGTGGCCGGCCCCGTCGCGGCGGACCCGCACGATCGTGATGCCTTGCGCCAGGCGGTGAGCCGCGGCGAAATCCGGCCGCTCGTGGCAATCCTCGATGCCGTGCGCAGCAAGGTGCCCGGCGAAATCATCGGCGTCGAAGTCGAGAGCAAGCAGGGCCGCTGGCTCTACGAACTGCGCGTACTCGACGCCAAGGGCCGCCTCTTCGAAGTGCACGTCGATGCGCGCACCGGCGCGATCGAGCGGATCCGGGAGAAATGACCCGCGTGCTCGTCGTCGAGGACGACCCGCGGATCGCCGCGGACGTCCGGCGCGCCCTCGCGCATGCGGGCTATGTCGTCGAGGTCACGGGCGACGGCGAAGACGCGTGGTTTCGTGGCGACACCGAGGACTACGCCGCGATCGTGCTCGATCTCGGCCTGCCCCGCATGGACGGGCTCGCGATCCTGAAGCGCTGGCGCTCGCGCGACAGGCGGGCCCCCGTGCTGATCCTCACCGCGCGTGGCAGCTGGGCCGAACGCGTCGACGGCATCGACGCCGGTGCCGACGACTACCTGCCGAAGCCCTTTCGCATGGAGGAACTGCTCGCGCGCCTGCGCGCGATCATCCGCCGCTCGGCGGGGCACGCCTCGTCGATGATCGTCGCCGGCGAGGTCACGGTCGACGAACGGCACAAGCAGGTGAGCGTGCGCGGGGTACCGGTCGCGCTCTCGCCGCTCGAGTACCGGTTGCTCGCGTACCTGCTGCTTCACCGCGGGCGGGTCGTGTCGCAGCAGGAACTGGCGGAGAACATCTACGGACCGGACGAAGACCACGATTCGAACGCGCTCGAAGTCCTGGTCGGCCGGGTGCGCCGGAAGCTCGACACGCCGCTCATCGAGACGCGCCGCGGCTTCGGCTACTTCGTGCCCGAGCGCGCTGCGTGATGCGCCATTCGCTGCGCCTGCGGCTGCTCGCGGGCGGGTTCGCGGCGATCCTGGTGGCACTCGTCGTGGCGGGTATCGGCCTCGAGTTGCTCTTCGAGCGCCATGTCGCCCGCACGCTCGCCGACGACCTCGATGTGCAGGCGAAGCAACTGCTGTCCGGCCTCAGCCTGGGTCCCGACGGCGCCCCGCTGATCGCGCGCGAACCGGTCGACCCGCGATTCGACGACCCGCTGTCGGGTCTTTACTGGCAGGTCGACGTGGCCGGTGGGGAGGTACTGCGCTCGCGCTCGCTGTGGGATGCCACCCTGGCCCTGCCGCGCGACGAACTCCAGCCGGGCGAGACGCACCTGCACGAGACGATCGGGCCCGCCAGTGCACGCGTCCTCGTGCTCGAGCGCGGCGCCACCCTCACGGACAAGGGTCGACCGGTCGTGGTGCGCGTATCGGTCGCCGTCAACCTCGCGCGGATTTCCGCCGCGGGGCGCAGCTTTGGCCGGGACCTGGCGGTGGCGCTCGCCCTGCTCGGCCTCGTGCTCGCCGGCGCCACGGCAGTCCAGGTCGTACTCGGCCTGCGGCCCCTCGATGCCCTGCGCGACGATGTGGCCGCGATCAGGTCGGGCAAGGCGCGGCGCCTCACGCCGGTTGCGCCGGCCGAAGTGCAACCCCTCGTCGCGGAACTGAATGCGCTCCTCGCGGCCCAGGAAGGCGAGATCGAACGGTCGCGCGCCTATGCGGCGGATCTCGCGCACGGACTGAAGACACCGCTGGCGGCGCTGATGGCCGACGTGGAGCGATTGCGGGAACGCGGCGAGGACGCGCTCGCCAGCCGGATCGCGACGGTCGGCACCGCGATGAGCCGGCATGTCGACCGCGAACTCGCGAGGGTGCGCCTGCGCGGCACGCGGACGCACGGCTTGCGCGCCGCGACCGAGATCGAACCGCTCGCGCGATCGCTCGTCGAAACGCTCGCGCGAACCCCGCAGGGACAGCGCATCGCATTCGACCTGCACATCGAGGCCGGGACGATCGTGCCGATGGAGCGCGGCGATCTCGCCGAGGTCCTCGGCAACCTGCTCGAGAATGCGGCGCGGCACGCGCACGCGCGGGTGCACCTTGCGGCCCTCCCCGATGCATCGATCACCGTCGAGGACGACGGCCGCGGCATCGCGCCGGAACATCGTGCGGCCGTGCTGCAGCGGGGTACCCGGCTCGACGAACGCGGCGGCGCCGGCCTCGGGCTCGCCATCGTGCTCGACATTCTCGACGCCTACGGATGGCGCCTCGAACTCGGCGAATCCACACTCGGTGGCCTCGCGGCCACGTTCCGGCCAGCGGAGAGATGAGCGGTCATGCAGAACATCAAGCGTGCATTCTGGGGGTTGTTCCTGCTGCTGAGCGTATTGTGGCTCGTGCTCGAGCCGGCCGTGTTTCAGCCGCGAGGGTTCTTCCCGCTGCGTGGCAAGCTCGTGCAGTACAGCGGCATTCTCGCCATGGGCGCCATGAGTGTCGCAATGATCCTCGCACTGCGGCCCCGCTGGCCCGAGCGCCGGCTGGGCGGTCTCGACAAGATGTACCGCCTGCACAAGTGGCTCGGCATTGCCGCCCTCGTCGTGGGGGTGGTCCATTGGCTGTGGAGCAAAGGGCCGAAATGGGCAGTGGGCGCGGGCTGGCTGGAACGCCCCGCGCGCGGCGCGCGTCACGTGCCGGACAATCCGCTCGCGCAGTTCTTCACCAGCGTCCGCGGCACGGCCGAGGGCCTCGGCGAGTGGGCCTTCTACGCTGTCGTGCTGCTGCTCGCGCTCGCCCTCGTGAAACGGTTCCCGTACCGGCTCTTCTTCAAGACCCATCGCCTGCTGGCCGTCACCTATCTCGTCCTCGCGTTCCACGCGGTGGCGCTCATCGAATTTCGCTACTGGCGCTCACCGCTCGGCGTCGCGATGGCGCTGCTGCTCGCCGCCGGCAGCTACGCCGCGGTGATCGTACTGCTGCGCCGGGTGGGCGCCGGACGGCAGGTGCGGGGCAGGATCGCGTCGCTGCAGTACTATCCGGGCGTGCGGACGCTCGCGACCGAAATCGACCTGTCGCAGGGCTGGCCCGGCCATCGGCCCGGACAATTCGCGTTCGCGACCTCGGACGCGGCCGAGGGCGCGCATCCCTACACCATCGCCTCGGGGTGGAACGAGCAGGATCGGCGCATCCTGTTCGTCACGAAGGAACTGGGCGACCACACCGGGGCGCTGCGCCAGAAGCTGCGGGTCGGGCAGGAAGTGAAGATCGAGGGCCCCTACGGCTGCTTCGACTTCGACAACGGCCGGCCGCGGCAGATCTGGATCGGTGGCGGCATCGGCATCACGCCGTTCATCGCGGGCATGAAGCATCTCGCGCAGCAGCGTCGCGCCCATCCGGATCGGCCCGCACCGGCGATCGACCTGTTCCACACGACGGCCGACTTCGACCAGGCGGCGATCGACAGGCTGCAGGCCGACGCGGCCGACGCCCGTATCCGCCTGCATGTCCTGCTCGATGCGCGGGACGGCCTGCTGACCGGCGAGCGGGTTCGCGCGGCCGTGCCGGAATGGCGCGAGGCGAGCATCTGGTTCTGCGGCCCCGTGGCGTTCGGCACGGCGCTGCGCAAGGATTTCGCCGCACACGGGTTGCCGGTCGCGAAGCGCTTTCACCAGGAACTGTTCGCGATGCGCTGAGCGGGACGCGGCCGGCGGATCAGTAGAAGACGAGCGCCCGCAGCTCGATGCTCGCGCGCGCGGGCGCATCGGCCGGGCTGCCCGGCTCGTCGAAGGCGGCGTGCGGCGAGAATCGCGCCGGGCCATTCCCGGCGCTGTCGTAGTTCTTGAGCAGCAGCGCCTCGTGCGCCTGCATCGCCGGCGCGTAGTACCAGCGCTGCGACGGGTTGTACTGCAACAGATAGTACTCGCCGATGCGATCGGGGTAGACGAGGTCGGTCGGCACGAGATCGCGGGGCGCCACGGATGCGGCGTCCGCGAGCGCGAGGGGCGCATCGTGCAGCGGCCCGACGATGGGACGCCACACATTGATGATGGCATGGCGCCGGCGCGTGAGTTCCGCCGGGTCGCCGCGCAGCAGTTCGCGCACGCGCCGCGGACCGGAAACGGCCGTGAAATCGACATGCGCATTGTAGACGGGCCGGCGCGGCGCATGCGCATCGCGCCGGCGCACGGTGTGGTCGAACACGAGCGCGCGCGTGGCGCCGGTGATGCGCAGCAGGAGTGCCGTCGTGTCGGGGTAACAGACGCGACGGACCCACTCCGCGTCGTCGAAATTCCCCGGCCGGGTGGGTGCCGCGGCGAGCTGAAACCCCTCGCGATCGAGCGACAGTTGCCCCGCGAGCGGCCGCAGGTCGCGCACCTCGACCGTGCGCATCTCGAAATCCGCCGAAATTTCGGGCTCGCCGGGTGGCGGGTCGAACGTGTAGGCGCGGGGCTTGCCGGCGCCCGGCAGGACATGACGCAGCTGGATGTTCATGGGGCGCAGCATCCGGCGGCACCGACCGCGCTACAAACAGAGTACGTTTATGTGCGTACAGCGGCGCTTAACCGGTGCCGGGGCGGCGCCGGATACGCATATTTACACTTGTCCGGCGCCGAAACGCACGCCCATGATTCGCGGACTTTTCACAGGCGGGTGGGGCCATGGAATTCTACGTCACGACTCACGGGGTACTGCGCTGGTTGCACGTGCTCGCGATGGTTTACTGGCTGGGCGGCGAATGGGGCGTGTTCAACACCTCCCGTTACGTCACCAACATGAACCTCACGCTCGAGGAGCGCCGCCGCCACATGGACACGGCGTTTCGCATCGACATCCTCGCGCGGCTCGGCATCATCCTCTTGCTGCCGCTCGGCCTGCACATGGGCTACGACCTCGGCATGCAGCCGCTCGGCGGGCCGTGGATCACGGCCACGTGGATCTTCTTCGGTGCGTGGCTGTGCCTCACGCTCGCGGCGTTCTTCACGCACCAGAGCGATCTTGGACTCAAGCTCACGCGCATCGACGAGGCGCTGCGCTATTTCCTGATCCCGGCCCTGCTCGTGCCCGGTCTCATGAGCCTGTTCGGCGACGGCCCCTTCGGCGCGCGCTGGTATGCGTTCAAGGTCACGCTGTATGCGCTGCTGCTGGTCATCGGCCTCGTGCTGCGGGTCGTGATGCGCCACTGGGTGACGCTCTTTCGCAGCCTCGACACCGGCGCCTCGCGCACGGCCGTCGAGGCGCAACTCGGCCGCGAGATCTCGCTCGCCCGCGTGCTCGCGTATTTTTACTGGATCGGCATCGCGACCGTGGCATTCTTCGGCGTGGTGAAACCTATCGTCTGACGGAGGCTAGATGCGGCTGACCTTCCACGGGGCGGCCCGACAGGTGACGGGCTCCTGCTTCGGTTTCGAGGTTGGCCGCAGCCGCTTCCTCGTCGACTGCGGCCTGTTCCAGGGCGGCCGAGCCACGCGCGCGGCGAATACCGCGCCGTTCGCCTTCGACCCCGCGCAGCTCGACTTCGTCGTGCTCACGCACGCGCACCTCGACCACAGCGGGCTCCTGCCGCGGCTCGCGGCGCAGGGCTACACGGGCCCGATCTACATGACGGCCGCGACGCGCGAGCTGATCGGCGTCATGCTCCGCGACAGCGCCCATATCCAGCGGATCGAGGCCGAGCGGGCCGCGCGGCGCGGCGGCGACTATGTGGCCGCCTACTCGCTCGCGGATGTCGAACGCACGCTGCCGCTCGCCCGCGAGCTGGCCTACGGCGCCACGATCGAGCCCGCACCCGGCGTGAAGCTGCGCTTGCAGGATGCGGGCCACATCCTCGGCTCCGCCATCGTCGAGTTGTGGCTCGACGACGGCAGCGAGGCGCGCAAGGTCGTCTGCAGCGGCGATCTCGGCCAGCCGGGGCGCCCGATCGTGCGCGACCCCACGCCGATCGCCGACGCCGATGTGCTGCTGCTCGAGTCCACCTATGGCGATCGCGACCACCGGCCGCTGCCCGACACGCTCGACGAACTGGTCGCGAGCCTCGACGGGGCGCTGCGCAACAAGCGCGGCGTGGTGCTCGTGCCCGCGTTCGCGGTCGGGCGCACGCAGGAGTTCCTCTATTTCCTGAACCGGCTGAGCCGTGAGCAGCGCCTGCGCGACTTGCGCGTGTTCGTCGACTCGCCGCTCGCCGCGGAAGTCACCGCGATCACCGCCCGTCATCTCGATCTGTTCGACGCCGAGGCGCGCCGCTTCGTGCGCGAGCCGGCGCCCCGGGATCACCGGCCCACACTCAAGTTCACCGGGACGGTGGAAGAGTCGAAGGCGCTCAACGCCCTTGAAGGGGGCGCCATCATCATCGCGGCAAGCGGCATGTGCGACGGCGGGCGCATCCGCCATCACCTGCGGCAACGCCTGGCCGATCCGCACACGACGGTGCTCTTCATCGGCTTCCAGGCGGCCGGCACGCTCGGCCGACGCCTCGTCGATGGCGCGCCGCTCGTGCGCATTGCCGGCGAGGAGATTCCGGTGCGCGCCCGGATCGTGACCCTCGGCGGCTTCTCGGCGCACGCCGATCGCACGGCGCTTCTCGACTGGGTCGGCCGCTTCAAGCGCCCGCCCGCGCAGATCTATCTCGTGCATGGAGAGAACGCCTCCGCGCTGGCGCTCGCGGAGGCGATCGATCGACGCTTCCAGCGCACCTCCGTGTTGCCCGCCCCGCGCGAGACCGTTGTCCTTTGACGCCCGGGCCACCGCGCGCGTGTAAACTGCCGCCATGAGCTGGAAGATCCGCCGCATCCTGGTCGCCATCGGTGATCCGTGGCAGGTGCCGCCCGCGCAGCTGCGCAAGGCGGCGCAACTCGCGTCCGCGGCCGGCGCGCACCTCGAACTGTGCCACGCCGTCCATCCGGCCAATGCGCTGCAGGTCGGCGCCGCGCGCGCGCGCATGGAGCGCCTCGGATCGCGCAAGGTCTTCGCCGGGCTCGACGTGTGCACCTGCCTCGCGGTCGACGCGCCGGCGCACGAGGCCATCGTCCGGCGCGCCGGTCTCATCCGTGCCGATCTCATCGTCGCGGCGACCGCCACACATCGAGCGGGCGAGCGCCTGTGGTTGCGCAATACGGACTGGGAATTGATCCGCCACGCACCCTGCCCGCTGCTGCTCGTGAAGGCGCCGGGCAGCTGGCGCGCTCCCGCCGTGCTCGCGGCCGTCGATCCGTTCCATGCGCGCGCGAAACCCGCGCAGCTCGACCGGCGGCTGCTCGAATCCGCGGTGTCGTTCGCGCAGTGGCTCGGCGGCAAGGCGCACGCGTTCCATGCCTACCTGCCGCTCGTCGCGGCCATGCCGGGCGCGATGGGCCAGCCCGTCGCGCTCACCCTGCCGCCCGACGCGGAAGTCGCCCACGGCGAAAACGTGGGTCGCGCCTTCGAGGCACTCGTCGCGCGCAGCGGCATTCCCGCCACGCGCCGCCACCTGCGCATGGGCGATGTGCCCACGCAGCTCCTGGCTACCGTACGTCGCGCACGCGTGCGGATCGTCGTGATGGGCGCCGTGTCGCGCTCGGCGCTGCGTCGCCTCTTCATCGGCAGCACCGCCGAGCACATGCTCGATCGCCTGCCGTGTGACGTGCTGGTCATCAGGCCGAAGACCTGACGATGCCGGTCGCCCTGCCCGCCGCACAACTACCCCACTACCGCTCCGCCGCCGAACGCCTCGCGGACAAGTGGGTCCACATCCTCGGCATTGCGCTCGCCGGCGTGGGCGCGCTCTACCTGCTGTCGCTCACGCTGCACAGCGACCGGGCCGGACGCATCGCCGCCGTGGCCATCTACGGGCTCGGCCTGATCGCGACTTTCGTCTGCTCGATCGCCTATAACCTCACGCGCGCGCCGGCGCGGCAACGCACGCTGCGGCGTTTCGACCATGCCGCGATCTACCTGATGATCGCCTGCTCGTACACGCCGTTCACCACGCAGTGCCTGCAGGGCGGCTGGGCCCTCGGCATGACGATGGCCGTCTGGGTCATCGCACTGGCCGGCATCGTCGCGAAACTCGCGTTTCCGCAGCTGCCGCGCGCGTGGTCGGTCGCCGGGTACCTTGCACTCGGCTGGATCGCGCTCGTCGCGCTCGTGCCGCTGATCGAAAGCGTGCCGCGCGCAGCGATGTGGCTGATCGCGGCCGGCGGCCTCGTCTACTCGCTCGGCGTGCCCGTCTACGTGTCGAAGCGCATCCCGTTTCGCCGCGCGATCTGGCATGGGTTCGTGATCGCCGCCGCCGCGCTGCACTGGGTGGCCGTGCTGATCGGTGTGGTCGCCGCCCCGGCCTGATCCATGTCAATGCGTGTCGCGCCCTGTGCGGGCAGCATGGGCCATGAGCGCGACCCTCGCCAAAGGCAGCCTGCCGATCGATCCGCTGCGCCGGTCGATGGCGCCGGGCGTCGCGGGATTGCCACCCGCGCGATGGTCGGCGGCCTTCGACGAGGCGGCCTACCGTCACGAGGCGGCGCGCAGCAATGCCGACCTGATTCCGCGGCCGCTCGCCATCCTGCTGCACATGCCCCCCGAAGGCCACCCCGAGCGCCTGATGCGCGAGATCGAGCTCGTGGCGCGCCTCTTCGACCGGGATCGCGATGCGACGACCTTGTACGTCGACGGCACCGGACAGAGGACCCTGGTGGCCCACGACCTCGAGGTGCTGGCGCGCAGCCTCGATCGGCACTTTCACTTCAGTCCCCAGGCGCGCCGCCGCTTTACAGTCGGCGTGTCGGCCCGCGCCGTGCGGCGCGGTGACCTCGCGGCCTGCGCCTCGCTCGGCTTCGAGTGCGTGAGGCTCGCGGCGGACGGCGCAGTGCCGGACACGGCCCGCGCGATCGAGACTGCACGCCGCGAGGGCGTGCGCACGATCGCCGTGGACACAGCGATTGCCGATCAGCGCGCAGCCCGCGACATCGTCGGCCTGCGCCCCGATACCGTCACTTTCACATTCCCGGAAGCCGTCACGTTCGACGCGGCGTGGGAGGATCTCGAGCGGCTCGCCGCGCTGCTCGCCGCCGAGGGCTATGGCCGCATCGGCCTCGACCTGCGGGCCCTCCCGTGGCTCGACGCGGCCGGGCCGCTGCGGCTGTCCGCCGTGGCAAGCACCGCCCCTCCCCGGCAGCCGGACATGCAGGTCGACCAGGTCGGCCTCGGCATCGGTGCGGTCAGCCGCATCCACGACGCGGTGTCCCAGAACTTCCCCGATGCCGAGCGCTGGCAACAGGCCCTCGACGCCGCCGGCCTGCCGGTGTGGCGCGGCCACGTGCTCGACGCCGACGAGCAATTGCGCATGGACGTGATCGGCGAACTGCTCCGCACCGGGGCCGTTGCGATCGACACGATCGCCCGCCGCTACGATGTCGATTTCCATCGGTATTTCTCGCAAGAGCTCGAGCGGCTGCACGGATCCTTCGGCGATCTAGTCACCTCGCGGCCGGACCGCCTCGAAGCCACCTCGCAAGGCCACCTCGCCCTGCGTATCATGGCAGCGTGCTTCGACCGAACGGGCGCACGCCCACCCCCATAGCCGACGACGGCGACGAATTCACCTTCTGCAGCACCTGCGCCTTCTCGGCCGCCTGCCTCGAGAGCGGCTATGACAAGTCGCAGCTGCGCGAGCTGCACGTACTCGTCGAGCACCTCGGCCCGTTTCGCGAAGGCGAGCACATCTTCCGCGAGGGCGACCCGTTCAATGCGATCGCGGCCGTGCGCTCCGGCACCGTCAAGACCTATGTGACCGATCCGAACGGCCGCGAACAGGTGCAGGGCTTTTACCTGCCCGGGGAAATGATCGGCCTCAGCGCCATTTCGCAGTCGCGCTACCCGTGCAATGCCGTGGCGCTCGATGCGGTGGTCCTGTGCCGCTTCTCGTTTCCGTCGATGGCGGCGCTGGCCACTCGCATGCCGGGCGTGCAGCAGCAGCTCTTCCGGCTCCTGAGCCAGGACATCGGCAAGGCGGCGCTGCTCGCCGGCAACTACACCGCCGATGAGCGCATGGCGGCCTTCCTCGTATCGCTGTCGCGCCGCTACGCGGCGCGCGGCTTCTCGCCGACCCGGTTCATCCTGACGATGTCACGCACCGATATCGCCAACTACCTGCGTCTCGCCGCCGAGAGCGTGAGCCGCGTCTTTCGTCGTTTCCAGGACGAGCAGCTGATCCGCGTCGATCGGCGCGACATCGAGATTCTCGACTACGGCGCGCTCGAAGAGCTCGCGCGCAGCATCCTGCGCGACTGATACACAGTACGTATTTTTCGCAGGCACGAGCGCTGCCTGCTTGACCCCGATCAGGGATCGCGCGTGCGCCGCGGCGCAACATTCGCCGCATGGAGGCCGTCGTTGGCGGAGTTCTACGTCGACATCAAGTGGGTACACGTATGCGCCGTGGTGCTGAGCGGCTGCCTGCTGTTCCTGCGGGGCCTCGCCGGGCACCTCGGCGCCCGCTGGACCATGGCCTGGCCGCTGCGCTGGGCGAGCTACACGATCGACACCATTCTCTTCACCGCGGCCTTGATGCTGGTCGTGATCGTGCGCCAGTACCCGTTCGTGCACGCCTGGCTCACCGTGAAAGTCCTGCTGCTCGCGGTCTACATCGTGCTCGGCAGCCTCGCGCTGAAGCGCGGCGGCACGCGACGCGTGCGCGCGGTGTGCTTCGTGGCGGCGCTCATCGTCTACGTATTCATCATCAGCGTCGCGCGCACGCACGACCCGCTCGGCGTACTGCGCAATCCGTCGGCGCTCGACTTCACGGCACGGCCGCTGCTCTCTCTACCCGATTTCTGAAACCGGAGTGACAATGAACAGGTTCCTCGTCCCCGCCGTCTGTGCCGCCGCGCTGGCGCTCGCCGCCTGCTCGCAAGCCGTGCCGCAGACTACACGCGTCGCCGACACGGGTGGCTCGCGCAAGGGCGATTTCGGGCCGCCGCAGGGCGAGCCGATCAATGCGATCCTGACGAGTCCGCCGCACGTGCCGCCACCGACCAACCGCGACTATCCGGCGAAGGTGATCGTCGAGCTCGAGGTGATCGAGAAGGACATGGAAATCGCCGAGGGCGTGTCGTACACGTTCTGGACCTTCGGCGGCACCGTGCCCGGCAGCTTCATCCGCGTGCGCCAGGGCGATACGGTCGAGTTCCACCTGAAGAACCACCCGTCGAGCAAGATGCCGCACAACATCGACCTGCACGGTGTCACCGGGCCGGGCGGCGGCGCCGCCTCGACCTTCACCGCGCCGGGGCATCGCTCGCAGTTCACGTTCAAGGCGCTGAACCAGGGCCTCTATGTCTATCACTGCGCGACCGCGCCCGTCGGCATGCACGTCGCGAACGGCATGTACGGCCTGATCCTGGTCGAGCCGCCCGAGGGCATGACGCCCGTCGACCACGAGTTCTACGTGATGCAGGGCGACTTCTACACGGTCGGCAAGTATCGCGAGAAGGGCCACCAGCCGTTCGACATGCAGAAGGCGATCGACGAGAACGCCACCTACGTGCTGTTCAACGGCGCCGAGACTTCGATGACCGGCCCGAATGCGCTCAAGGTCAGGACCGACCAGCATGTGCGCATGTACGTCGGCAACGGCGGCCCGAACCTCGTGTCGAGCTTTCACCTGATCGGCGAGATCTTCGACAAGGTGCAGTACGAGGGCGGCACGCACTTCCAGGAAAACGTGCAGACGACCCTGATTCCCGCCGGCGGCGCGGTGACGGTGGAGTACCACACCGAGATTCCGGGCAGTTACGTGATGGTCGACCACTCGATCTTCCGCGCGTTCAACAAGGGCGCGCTCGCGATCATGCAGGTCGAAGGCGGCGAGAAGCCGCACGTCTATTCCGGCAAGCAGGTCGACGAGATGTACATCGGCGACAAGGTGGCGAGCCTCGCGCCGGTGGCGGAAGCGGCGACCGCGCGGGTTTCCGGTACGCTGACCAAGGCGCAGCAGGTCGCCGCCGGCGCCGTGCTCTACAAGGGCACCTGCTCGACCTGCCACCAGGACAATGGCACGGGTCTCGCGAACGTGTTCCCGCCGCTCGCGAAATCCGACTACCTGATGAAGGACCCGCAGCACGCGATCGAGATCGTGCTGAACGGCCTCACGGGCCCCGTGACCGTCAACGGCGAATCCTACAACTCGGTGATGCCGCCGATGAGCCAGCTGAACGACGACGAGGTCGCGAACATCCTGACCTACGTGTTGAACAGCTGGGGCAACAGCGGCCCGGCGATCGGGAAGCAGGATGTCGCGAAGGTTCGCGCCACGACCAGGCGGCCCGAGGGGGCGGCGCATTGAGGACGGGCCTCGCCGCGGCGCTCGCGGTCGCCGCCCTCGCGGCAACGCTGCCTGCGCCCGCGGTCGACATACCGGGCGGCCGCTACCGCTCGGTGTTGCCGCCGGCGCAGGGCGTCAAGGAAGTGATCGTCACGCCTTTCGCACTCGACCGCTCGCCCGTCACCAACGCCGACTACGCGCGCTTCGTGCGCGGGCAACCCGAGTGGCGGCGCGAGCGCGTCGCGCGCGTGTTCGCGGACAGCGGCTACCTGCAGCACTGGCAGGCGGCCGACGCCCCCGGCACGGCACTCGCGCGCCGGCCGGTCGTGCAGGTGAGCTGGTTCGCGGCGAGCGCCTACTGCGAATCGAAGGGCGGCCGCCTGCCGACCTGGCACGAGTGGGAGTACGTGGCCGCGGCGAGCGACACGCAACGCGACGGCCGCAACGATCCGGCATGGAAGCAGCGCATCCTCGCGTGGTACTCGCGCCCGGCCACGGCGACACTGCCCGAAGCCGGCGGCACACCGGCCAATGCGTACGGCATCCGCGACCTGCACGGTGTGGTGTGGGAATGGGTCTTCGATCTCGCCTCGATGATGATCTCGGGCGACAACCGCGAACAGGGCGACCCGGACCTGATGAAGTTCTGCGGCTCGGGCGCGCTCACGATGGAAGAGAAGGACAACTACGCGACCCTGATGCGCATCGCGATGCTCTCGAGCATGCAGGCGAACTACACGTCCGCGACGATGGGGTTTCGCTGCGCGTACGATGCGAAGGCGGCCGCCCGGGCAGGCAGGCCATGAGACGACGGGGACCGGCCCTCGCGATCGCGCTGATCGGCAGCCTCATGCACGCGACCGCCGCGCGCGCGGCCGATGCGGCCACAGCGAGTACCGCGTTGCCGCCCGGCTCGATCTACCGGCTCGATGCCGCGCTCACGGACCAGTCGGGCCGGCGAATCGGCCTCGACGCATACCGGGGGCAGCCGGTGATCGTCACGATGTTCTACGCGAGCTGCCCGGCGGCGTGCCCGCTGCTGATCGACACGATCCGTGCGGTCGAGCGCTCGCTCGAGCCGAAGCGGCGCGCGCAACTGCGCGTGCTCATGGTCACGGTCGACCCGGTGCGCGATACACCGGCCGCGCTCACGGCGCTCGCGAAGGCGCGGCGCATCGATCCCGCGCGCTGGACGCTCGCGACCTCGGACGAGGCGACGATCCGCAAGATCGCCGCGCTGCTGTCGATCCAGTACCGCAAGCTCCCCGACGGCGAATTCAACCATTCGAGCGTGCTCACGGTGCTGTCGCGCGACGGCGAGATCCTGCGCCGGAGCTCGGTCCTCGGGCGGGTGGATCCGGAGATCGTCGCCGCACTGCCCTGACCTGATTTGCGGGCAACGGAAGCCCCCCGCACAATGCCGCATGGCCCGTCCCCTCGTCATGCGCTGCGGCGCGTTCGGCGACATGGTGCTCGTCACCGCGCTGATCCAGCAGCTGCACGCCCGTTTCGGCACACCGGTCGACGTGATCACCTCGGGTGGCTGGGCGCGGCCGCTGCTCGCACCGCGCACCGGCGTCGGCGAGATCTACACGCTCACGAGCCGCCGCACGCCCTACTGGCTCGACCGCGAACAACAGGCGCTCGTACGGCAACTGCGCGCGCGGGGCGCGGGCCCTGCGTGGTATTGCGACGGCGGCGGCCACGGCCGCGACCTGTTGCGCCGCGCGGGCATCGGCGACGCCCTCGTCTGTGACACACGCGACCTGCCGTGGCTGCCCTGCGAACACTTCGTCGAGCGCTGGCTGCGCATGGCGGCACTCGATCCGCCGGCCCTCACGCCGCCGCCCCCTCCGCCCCCGCCGCGCGCCGCGAATGTCACGCTCGACCTGACCGATGACGAGCGCCGCGCGTGCGATGCGTGGCTCGCGCGGCGCGGGCTCGCGGGGCGCACCCTCGTCGCATTCCAGGCGGGCAACAAGCGCACGATGCGCGGCCATTTTCGCCGGCGCGCGAGCAACACCAAGTACTGGCCCGAGGCGCGCTGGGGCGAGGTGATCCGCGGCGTGCGCGCGGCGCTGCCCGACGCCACGCTGCTGCTGCTCGGCGTGCGCGAGGAATTCGCGCTCAATGAGGATATCGCGGCGGCGGCGGCCGTGGACGACCTGCACAATGTCGCCGATGATCTGCCGATTCCCGTGCTGCTGCCGCTCCTTGCGCGCTGCCACAGCCTCGTCAGCGTGGACACCGGTCCGGCGCACGTCGCGGCGGCGCTCGGCCGCCCCACCGTCACGCTGTTCGGTGTCGCCGATCCCGCGCGGTTTCGCCCGGGCGGTGTCGGTACACCGGTCGCCGTGCTCACGGGCACCGTCGCAGGCGCGACCAGCATCCTCGGGATCACCGCCGATACGGTGCTCGACACCTGGCGGCGGCTCTGCGGGAGTCGCAGGACCTCTCCGGGCGACCCGGGAGAGCTGCTTGCACAGCACAGCCGCTCGCCGTAGACTGGTTTGTACACATTCGGTGTGTATGAGGATCGCCGCATGAAGGATGCCGACAGGTCAGCCGCCGGGCGCACCAACATCGTGCTCGATGCGCGGCTGGTCGATCGTGTCAAGCGCCTGGCGAGGGTCAATACAACGAGGGAAGCCGTCCACGCGGCGCTCGATCACTTCGTGCGCAGTCGCGACTATTCAGCCGTCCTGGCTTTGCGCGGCACCGGAGGCGTCGCACCCGGATACGACCCGAAGGCGGCTTCGCCGCGACGCTGAAGCTCCATGCTCGTCGATTCGTCGGTGTGGATTGCCTTCCTGCGCGGCGATTCGACAGCCGAAGTGGAACTGCTGGCCGCAGCGCTCCAGCGATCGCTATCCGTGTGGCTGGCCCCACCGATTCTCCAGGAAGTACTGCAGGGCGCCGATCGGCCGGAGCGCTTCGACCGATGGGACCGCATCCTGGGCGAATTGCCGCTGCTCGTCATGCCCGATGCGCGCGCGGCGTCGCGTGCTGCGGCCCGGCTGTACGCGCGATGCAGGTGGGCGGGATTTACGCCGCGATCGGCCAACGATTGCCTGATCGCGACCCATGCCATCGACCATCGCATGCCACTGCTCCACTGCGACCGGGATTTCGTGCGCATTGCCCGAATCGAGCCGGAACTGAAGCTGCTTCCAGCCATATGAGAGGTGACATGCTCAGTCGAACGGGTGACGCAGGACGATCGTCTGCTCGCGGTCCGGGCCGGTCGACACGACATCGATCGGCGTGCCGGTGAGCTCGGCGATGCGCTCGAGGTAGCGCCGCGCGTTCGCCGGCAGCGCATCGTACGAGCGGATGCCGATCGTCGATTCCTTCCACCCCGGCAGCTCTTCGTAGACCGGCGTCACGTCGGCATAGGCCTCCATGAGCGCCGGCGGCTCGGACAGGGTCGCATCCCCGAGCCGGTAGCCGACACAGACACTGATCGAATCGAGCCCGTCGAGCACATCGAGCTTGGTGATGCAGAGCCCGGAAACACTGGAGTGCACGATCGAGCGGCGCAGTGCCACCGCGTCGAACCAGCCGCAGCGCCGCGCCCGGCCGGTCACCGAGCCGAACTCGTGCCCGACCCGCGACAGGTGCTGGCCGGCTTCGTCGAACAGCTCGGTCGGGAAGGGCCCGGCGCCGACGCGGGTCGTGTAGGCCTTCACGATGCCGAGCACATAGTCGATGGCGCGCGGCCCGAGGCCGGTGCCGGTCGCCGCGAACCCCGCCGTCGTGTTCGACGACGTGACATAGGGATACGTGCCGTGGTCGACGTCGAGCAGCGCGCCCTGCGCGCCCTCGAACATCACGGCGGCGCCCCCGACCCGCAGCGCATTCAGCGCGGCGGTCACGTCGGTGACGAGCGGCTTCACCTTCTCGGCGAACGCGAGCTGCTCGTCGAGGGTCTTCTGGAAGTCGAGCGCGCCCTGGCGGAAATAGTGCTGCAGCACGAAGTTGTGGTAATCGAGCAGCTCGCCGAGCTGCGCCGCGAAGCGCTTGCGATGAAAGAGATCGGCGACGCGCACCGCGCGGCGTGCCACCTTGTCCTCGTAGGCGGGCCCGATGCCGCGCCCGGTCGTGCCGATCGCATTGGCGCCGCGCGCCGCTTCGCGTGCGCGGTCGAGCGCCACGTGCGAAGGCAGGATCAGCGGGCAGTTCGGCGAGATGCGCAGCCGCTCGAACACCGGCACGCCCTTGTCGGTGAGCGTCTGCGATTCGCGCAGCAGCGCCTCGAGCGACAGCACGACGCCGTTGCCGACGAAGCATTGCACACCCTCGCGCAGGATGCCGGAGGGAATCAGCGACAGGATCGTCTTCTCGCCGCGTATCACCAGCGTGTGGCCGGCGTTGTGCCCGCCCTGGAAGCGCGCCACCGCGGCGGCCCGCTCGGTCAGGAGGTCGACGACCTTGCCCTTGCCCTCATCCCCCCACTGGGTGCCGATGACGACGACGAACTTGCCCATGCGCTACGACCGTATCAGGAAGAGGAGAACGAGACCGGACAGCATCGTCATGAACCCCGCGATGCGCAGCTCCCGGTCGCCGAGCTCGACGATGCGCGCCATGGCACGCTTCAGGCCCGCCGGGTTCGCGAACGGCAGCAGCCCCTCGATCACGAGGAGCAGCGCGAGCGCGCCCAGCAGGTCCGCCCAGTCGAGCGCCATCGGCCTAGCGGTTGCCCGGCGCGGGGTTCTTGAAGTACTTGAAGAACTCGCTGTCCGGGCTCACCACCAGCACGTCGCCGTCCTTGCCGATCGAATTGCGGTAGGCCTGCAGACTCCGGTAGAACGCGTAGAACTCGGGGTTGCGGTCGTAGGCTTTGGCGTAGGTCGCCGCCGCCACCGCGTCGCCCTCGCCGCGGATGCGCAGCGCATCGCGCGCCGCCGCCGAGAGAATCTCGGTGCGCTTGCGATCGGCTTCCGCCTTGATGCGCTGGCTGTCCTTCTCGCCCTCGCCGCGCAGCTGCCGCGCCTGCTTCTCGAAGTTCTGCTTCATCGTCTCGTAGACCCGCGCCGCGACGTCGTCCGGCAGGTCGATGCGCTGCAGGCGCACGTCGACCAGCTGGATACCGAACGCATCGACCGCGGTGCTCGCGCGACCGATCATCTCGCCGGTCACGGCCGCACGCTCGGAGGTCACGACTTCGCGCAAGGTGCGTTGCGCGACGGCATTCTTGATGCCGTCCTTGACGATATCGCCGAGGCGCTGGGCCGCGTCCTGCTCGTTGCCGCCGGTCGCGCGAAAGTACTTCGCGGCATCGGCGACGCGCCATTTCACGTAGAAATCGACCAGCAGGCCGCGGTTCTCGTTCGTCAGGAACGTCTCGCCGGCGTAGTTCTGCGTGACCACGCGCCGCTCGAAGCGCGCCACCTGGTCGATGAACGGCCACTTGAGGTGCAGGCCCGGGCCATAGTCGCTGCCCTTGATTTCACCGAACTGCGTGCGGATTGCGAGCTGGGTCTGCTGCACGGTGAACAGCGACGACGCCGCCACGATCAGCAGCACGACGACGGCGACGACGATGGGTACGGCACGCGAGGGCATCAGCGTTCTCCCCGCTGGCGGCCTTCGACCGTGACGGTCTCCGTATCCGGCGGCGTGGCTGTCGCCCCCGACGCCGAGCCCGTATCGACGTCACGCCCGCGCCCCTCGGTCAGCCTGTCGAGCGGCAGGTAGATGAGGTTGCTGCCCGCGGCCTTCGAATCGATCACGACTTTCTTCGACCCTTTCAGCACGCTCTCGATCGTGTCGAGGTAGAGGCGCTCGCGGGTCACGCGTGGCGCGGCCTCGTAGGCCGCGCGCAATTCCGTGAAGCGCGCGGCCTCACCCACCGCGAGCGCGGTCACCTGGGCCTTGTACGCTTCGGCATCCTGGATCTGGCGCGCCGCGGCACCCTCGGCCACCGGAATGATGCCGCTCTGGTAGGCCTCGGCTTCCTTCTGCAGGCGCTCGCGATCGGCGATCGCCTTGTTCGCATCGCGCTGCGAGGGCACGACCGCCTCGGGCACCTGCACTTCGGTCAGGTTCACGCTGGTCACGTGGATGCCGGTACCGTACGCATCGAGCGAGCCCTGGATCAGGTCTTTCGTGCGTGCCGTCACCTGCTGGCGTGCCGAGACGAGGATCGCCTCGAGGTCGCCGCGCCCGACCACTTCGCGCACGGCGCTCTCGCTGACTTCGCGCAGGGTCGACTCGGGGTCGCGCACACCGAACAGGACCTTCACCGGATCGCTGAGCTGGTATTGCACGCCGAGGGTGAGGTTGACGAGATTGATGTCGGCGGTGAGCACGCGCGACTCGTACTTGACGCTGTTGACCGCTGATACGTTCACCTTGGTGACGGTCTCGACGCCGCGCAGGCGCCAGCCCCAGCCCGGATCGCGCACGCCGACGAACTTGCCGAAGCGTTGCACCACGCCACGCTCGGCCGGGTTCACCTGGTAGAACCCCGACAGGAGCCAGATGACGACCACGATCGCGAGGATCAGCAGCGGCGAGATGCCCTTCTGGCCGTCGCCGCCGCCGAAGAACGCTTCGATCCGGCGCTGCCATTCCTTGACGGCCTGTTCGACGCCGTCGGATCCGCCGGGCCGCCGGCCCCAAGGATTCTGCTGTCCGCCAGGTTGATTCCAAGCCATAGTCAGTGAGCGTCCGCAACCGCCGGGGGAATCCGGGATTCTAGCAGTCCGGCGAGCGCCGCTGGTACGTTCGCGGCCGGCGGGTCGACCGTGACCCGCACGCCCGGGGTTCGCGTGAGCGCCAGCAACTCGACGTCCGGCAGCTGCACCGACAGTTCGCTGCCGCCATCGTCGAGTGCGCGCTCGGCACTGACCGCGCCGGCTGCAAAGAGCCGTGAGCGCAGGGCCCCGAGCCCCGCCGGCAATTGCACGGTCGCCGCGCGCACGCTGCGTGCGAGCCGGCCGGCGATCGCCGTGCGCAGCAGGTCGAGGCCCTCGCCGCGCGCCGCCGATATCCAGACGCTCGCGACTTCGCCGCCGGCATCGCGTTCGAGATGCGGTTCGCCCTCGAGGCGGTCGATCTTGTTGTAGACGCGCACCTGCGGGATCTCGCCCGCGCCGATCTCGTCGAGCACCGCGTTGACCGCATCGACGTGTTCGTCGCGACGCGGATCGCTGGCATCGATCACGTGCAGCAGCAGTGTCGCCTCGCGCGCTTCGGTGAGGGTCGAGCGAAACGCGGCGACGAGTTCGTGCGGCAGTTCGCGGATGAAGCCGACCGTGTCGGCGAACACGCACTGCGTGCCGCCCGGCAGCACGAGGCGGCGCACGAGCGGATCGAGCGTCGCGAACAGCTGGTCGGCGACGTAGGCGTCGGCGCCGGTCATGGCGCGAAACAGCGTCGACTTGCCGGCATTGGTGTATCCCACGAGCGCGACCGACGGCACCGGGATCTCCGCCCGCGCACGCCGCCCCGTCTCGCGCTGCAGCTGCAGTTTCCCGAGCCGTTGCGTCAGCACACGCACGCGCTGGGCGACGAGGCGGCGGTCGGTTTCGAGCTGCGTCTCGCCGGGGCCACGCAGGCCGATGCCGCCGCCGCGCTGGCGTTCGAGGTGGGTCCAGCCGCGCACGAGCCGGGTCGCGATGTGCTTAAGCTGTGCGAGCTCGACCTGCAGCTTGCCTTCGTGGCTGCGCGCGCGCTGCGCGAAAATGTCGAGGATGAGGCCATTGCGATCGAGCACGCGCCGGCCCGTCAGCTTCTCGAGATTGCGCTCCTGGCTCGGCGAGAGCGCGTGGTCGACGAGGATGACATCGGCCGCATGCAGTTGCGCGCCGGCACGAATCTCCTCGGCCTTGCCGCTGCCGACGAAGTAACGCGGGTCGGGCCGCTCGCGCCGCCCGGTGATGGTGGCGACAGGCTGCGCGCCCGCGGACACCGCGAGCTGCGTGAATTCCTCGATGTCGAGGGGATCCACGGGTGCGCCGAGGCCGAGGCGCACGAGCACCGCACGTTCACCGGTGCGTGGGCGTTCGAACATTACTCCGCTTGCGGCTCTGCCGGCGCATCGGCTTCGTCGGCGGACGGTACGCGCACGTTGCGGGCGGGAACCACCGTCGAGATGGCGTGCTTGTACACCATCTGGCTCACGCTGTTCTTCAGCAACACGACGAACTGGTCGAACGAATCGATCTGGCCCTGGAGCTTGATCCCGTTGACCAGGTAGATCGATACGGGGATGCGCTCCTTGCGCAGCGCGTTCAGGAAGGGATCCTGCAGTGATTGACCTTTGGCCATGAGGTTCTCCTTGTTTTGTAATCAGGTATCCACGGTGAAGGCCGTTACGGCGCCTTCCGTGGCGAACAGCGTGGTGGCCAGCAAGCCGCCTCGTACGCTCGAGGCATGATTGCGACGCATCATACCACAGGGCGCCCCGCCACCGCGGCGGCGCGGGCCACCCAGAGCGCCTCGGCGCCGGGGTCGAGCGGGTCCAGTTTTTCCAGCAATAACGAGGACTTGAGCCACGTCAGCTGGCGTTTGGCGAGCTGTCGCGTGGCGGCGATCGCGCGTCCGATGGCCGTGTCGAGATCGCACTCGCCGTCGAGGTGCTGCCACAGTTGCCGGTAGCCCACCGCGCGGATCGCGGGGTGCTCCCGCGTCAGGTCGCCGCGGGCATGGAGCCGCCGCACTTCGTCGAGCAATCCCGCCGCCATCATCGCCGCGAATCGCCGCGCGATCCGCGCGTGCAACGCGGCACGGTCGGCTGGCACGAGCGCACAGGCGTGGAACGCAAACTCTCTGTGCGCACGCGGCGCGCCCGCCTGCCAGGCCGATATCGGCGTACCGGTCGCCTGGAAGACTTCGAGCGCCCGCTGGATCCGCTGCCGGTCGTTCGCGTGGATACGCGCCGCCGCCTGCGGGTCGAGCCGCGCGAGTTCCGCGTGCAGGGCCGGCCAACCCTCACGCGCGGCGCGCGCATCGATCGCGGCACGGAGCATCGCGTCCGCCTTCGGCAGCGGCGCCATGCCATGGAGCAGCGCGCGCACATAGAGCATTGTGCCGCCGACCACAACCGGCAGCCGGCCGCGCTCATGGATGCCGCGGATCGCGGCCGTGGCGTCGGCGACGAACTCTCCCGCCGAATAGCGATCGGCGGGATCGCGCAGGTCGAGCAGATGGTGCGGGATGCGCGCGCGCGTCGCCGCGTCGGGCTTGGCCGATCCGATGTCGAGGCCACGATAGACTTGTGCGGAATCGCAGCTGACGATCTCGATCGGGGCACGTTCCGCGAGCGCGAGCGCCCAGTCGCTCTTGCCGGCGCCCGTGGGCCCCGTCAGTACGACGACCGGCCCGCGGCTCGCCTCAGCGACCACGCAGGAACAGCTGGTCGAGTTCCGCCAGCGTGAGGCGAGTCCACGTGGGGCGCCCGTGGTTGCACTGGTCCGCGCGCTCGGTCGTCTCCATCCGGCGCAGCAGTGCGTTCATTTCCGCAAGGGTGAGGCGCCGATGCGCGTGGATGGCGCTGCGGCACGCGAGCGTGCCGAGCAGCCGATGGCCCGGCTCCTCGAAGTGTCGCGCACCGGTCTCGTCGATCGCATCGCGCGCGACCGCGCGCAGCAGTTCCGCGAGGTCCGTGCGTGCGCCGAGGAGCGCGGGCACGCGCCGCACCGCGAGGCTTTCGGGCGACAACCGCTCGATTTCGAACCCGAGCGCCGACCATTCATCCGCGGCCGCGAGCACCGCGTCGATCTCGTGCGCCTTGAGCGCAACAAGGATCGGCTCGAGGAGCGCCTGCGACGCGACCTCGCCCTGCATCTGCCGCTTGTACTCCTCGTAGAGCACGCGCTCGTGCGCGGCGTGCATGTCGACGAGGATCAGTCCCGCCGCGTCCTGCGCGAGGATGTAGACGCCGTGCAATTGCGCGATCGCGTGGCCGAGCGGTTCGCTCGCGCCCTGCGCCGTGACGGCTTCCGCGATGGCCCACGCCGTCGCGGTGGCCGGGGCTGCCGGGACCATGCGGTGGTGGGCGGGCGGAAACGGCAAGGGCGCCGGTGCCGGCAGGTCCCGCGCGACTGCAACGCCCGCCGGGACCGCCGTCGCGCCGTGCGCCGCGCTGTCCGGCCCGGGCCGCGCCGACGCGAGCGTGCGCTCGATCGCGCGAAACACGAAATCGTGGATCTGCCGGCTGTCGCGGAAGCGCACTTCCAGTTTCTGTGGGTGGGCGTTCACGTCGACGAGGCGCGGATCGAGCGTCAGCTGCAACAGGTAGGTCGGGTGGCGCCCGTGGTAGAGCACGTCGCGGTAGCCGAGGCGCACGGCGCTCATCAGGAGCCGGTCGCGCACATGGCGGCCGTTCACGAACCAGTATTGCGCATCGGCCTGCGCGCGCGCCGCGGTTGGCGCACCGATCCAGCCGTCGAGCGCCACCGGGCCCGCGGCGTGGTGCAGCGGCAAGGCACGCTCGAGGAACTCCGTGCCGAGCACCGCGTCCACGCGGCAGGCCGGATCTTCGTCGTCCGCGAGCGCGGGTACATCGAGCAACGTGCGCTCGCCGCTGCGCAGTCGAAAGGCCACGTCGGGTCGCGACAGCGCGAGCCGCTCGACCCAGCGCAGGATGTGGCCGGTCTCGGTCGCGTCGCTGCGCACGAACTTGCGCCGCGCGGGCACATTGTAGAAAAGATCCCGCACTTCGACCGTCGTGCCCGGCGGATGCGCGGCGGGGCACACCGCCTCGACCCTGCCGCCTTCGACCCGGATCTCGTGGCCCTGCCCGCCCTGCGCGCCGTGCGACACGATGCGCAGCTTCGCGACCGAGCCGATCGACGGCAGCGCCTCGCCCCGGAAGCCGAGCGTGCCGACCGCCTCGAGATCGTCGAGCGAGGCGATCTTGCTGGTCGCGTGGCGGGTCACCGCGAGCGGCAATTCTTCCGCGGCCAGGCCGACGCCGTCGTCACGCACGCGCAAGAGGGCGACGCCGCCGCGCTCGAGGTCGATCTCGATGCGCCGCGCACCGGCATCGAGCGCATTTTCGACGATCTCCTTGACCGCGGAAGCCGGCCGCTCGATCACTTCGCCCGCGGCGATCTGGTCGATGAGCTCATCGGCAAGGATGTGGATCGCCATACGCCGATTCTACGGAATTGGTGCCGGGGCTTCGGTTATTCGGTTATTGCGCCGCCGGCGCAATAACCGAATAACCGAAGCCCCGGCACCATTCAGTCATTCAGTCGGCGGAGGCGAGGCGGCGCAGTTCCGCGAAGCGCGTGCCTTCGGGCGGATTGCGCGTGAAGTAGGCCTGCACGCCCTCGACGATGGCCCCGGCGAGCTTGCGCTGCTGCGCGTCGCTGCGCAGCCGCTTCTCGTCCGCGGCGTTCGTGATGTAGGCGGTCTCGATCAGCATCGACGGGATGTCGGGCGACTTCAGCACGAGGAAGCCGGCCTGCTGCACGCGCGGCTTGCGCACCGGCACGACGCCGTCGAATGAATCGAGCACGCGCTCGGCGGCCTGCATGCTCGCGGAGATATTGGCGGACTGCGACAGATCGAGCAGGACCGTGGCGAGTACATCGCTCTTGTCGCTCAACGACACGCCACCGCGCAGGTCGGCGGCATTCTCCCGCTCGGCGAGCCAGCGCGCGGCCTCGTCCGTCGCACCGCGTTCCGACAGCACGTACACCGACGCGCCGGCAACATGGCGGTCGCGCAGCGCATCCGCATGGATCGACAGGAACATATCGGCCTTCGCGGCCCGCGCACGCCGGATGCGCTCGCGGTGCGCAATGTAATAATCGCCGTCGCGGATCAGCACGGCGCGCATGCCCGGCTCGCGGTCGATCTGGGCCGCGAGCGAGCGGGCAATGTCGAGCACCACGTCCTTCTCGTGCGTCCCGCGATGGCCGATCGCCCCGGGATCCTTGCCGCCGTGCCCCGCATCGATCGCGATGACGACGTCGCGCGTGCCGGCCTTCGGCGCGTGCACCGGCGTGACGACACGCGCCGATCCGGTGCGCGCACCCGATTCCGCATCGCCGAGGTCGACCACGATGCGATGCCCTCCGTCGGCCGACGGCGCGAGCCGCGTCACACGCGGCTCCTCGCCCGAGGAGGTTTCGATCACGAGCCGCAGCGCGCCACCCGGCTGCACGCCCGAGCGAACCGCGAGGATCGCACCTTCGCTTCGCGGCAGGCGCACATCGGCGCCGAGCGTCGTGCCCGCGAGATCGAGCACGACCCGCCGCGGATGATCGAGCGTGAAGAGCTTGTAGGTCGACGGCGCCGACAGATCCACGACGACGCGCACCGAATCGGGGCCGGCCGAAGCGCGCACGCCGTCGACGCGTGCCGCCTCGCTGCGTGCGATGCCGAACATCGAGATCGCAACAAGGACGACGGCGGCGGATGGCCCGGTTCGCATGGCGAGTTAATGTAAAGCCGCCCCAGATTAATTTCAATTAGAATTAAGGGGATACGCCAACAAGCTCGACCGCTTCGGCGTACCATTGCGCCCCGCGGGCGGTGCCGCCGCGCCCCTGCACGCGATGCGCGGCCGGCTCGATCGTGAGTAAAAGATGCAGGTCCGCCCCAGGCAACGCGTCGCCCGCGCGCTCCGGCCACTCCACGATCCACAGGTGGCGCGGCGCGTACCTCTCCCGCAGCCCGAGCGGCTCGAGTTCGGCCGGGTCGTCGAGCCGGTACAGGTCGGCATGCACGACGGTCAGCGCCGGGAGCGCATGCATCTCGACCAGCGTGTAGGTCGGGCTGCGCACGGGGCCCGGCGCGCCGAGTTGCGCGAGGAGGCCGCGTGCGAGCGTCGTCTTCCCGGCGCCGAGATCGCCGGCAAGATAGAGCAGCAGCGGCGCGGCCTCGACGGACGGCAGGCTGCGCGCGAGCGCGGCGCCGAAGCGGCCCATCGCCTCCGCCGACGGCACTGCCAATGTCAGAGGTTGACCCAGGTCCGCAGCTCCCCGATTACATCGCGCGCGATCAGGCCGCGTTCGCCGCTTCTCGCGGCCGCATCGCCCGCGAGGGCGTGCACGAGCACGCCGATGCGCGCGGCCGCGAGCGGATCGCCGATCTGCGCGAGGAGGCCTGCGATCACCCCGGTGAGCACGTCGCCCATGCCGGCGCTCGCCATGCCCGGATTGCCGCGCTCGCACAGCTGCGGCGTCTCGCCTTGCCGCCCGACGAGCGTGCCGGCGCCCTTCAGCACGACGGTGCCCCCATAGCGGCTGCACAGCAGGTCGAGCGCGGCGAGCCGGTCGGACTGCACGGCAGCGGTCTCGATCCCGAGGAGCCGCCCGGCCTCGCCCGGATGCGGCGTCAGGATCCAGGAATCCGCGCGCAGCGACGGATCGTCCGCGAGGATGTTGAGCGCGTCGGCATCGACGACGAGCGGCTTGCCGGCAGCGACCGTGACGCCGAGGACTTCCCACGCCCACGCGCTGCGCCCGAGTCCCGGGCCGATCGCGACGACGTCGGCCTGTGCGAGGAGCGCGGCGAACTGCGACACATCGAGGCCGACGACGATCAGTTCGGGGCAGCCGGCCGAGATCGCCGCGACGTTCTCCGGCGCGACTGCCACCGTGACGAGGCCCGCACCGACGCGCAGTGCCGATTCGCCCGCGAGCCGGACCGCCCCGGGCATGCCGGGCCCGCCGCCGACGACGAGCACATGGCCGAAGCTGCCCTTGTGCGAGGCGCGGCGTCGGCGCGGCAGCGCCCGCGCGATATCGTCCTCGCTCGCCCGCAGCAGCCGCGGCTCGAATTCCGCGCTCGCCGGGGATGTCACTTCCAGATCGTCGAACTGCAGCGTGCCCGCATACTCCGGCCCCTCACCGATGAAGAGGCCGGCCTTGAGGCCGACGAACGTGAGCGTCGCATCGGCGCGCACGGCGACACCGAGCGGCAAGCCCGTATCCGCCGAGAGACCCGCAGGCAGATCGAGCGCGAACACCGGGCGCCCCGCGCCGTTGATCGCCTGGATGACGTGCGCGACTTCGGGCCGCACCGGGCCCGCGGCGCCGATGCCGAGCAGCGCATCGACGATCACGTCGCTCGCCGCGAGCGCGGCCGGCTCGAACGGTCGAGCCACGCCACCGCCCGTGACGAACTCCTCGGCCGCCCGCTGCGCATCACCCCGGAGCGACTCGACGGGCGCCACCGCGAGCACCGTCGCCGTGAGCCCGGCAGCGCGCGCAAAGCGCGCGAGCACGTAGCCGTCGCCGCCATTGTTGCCGCCGCCGCAGACGACCGCGATGCGATGCGCGGTCGGCCAGCGCGAACGCAGCGCCCGCAGGCTCGCTTCGCCCGCGCGTTTCATCAGCGTGTAGCCGGGAATACCGAGCTTCTGGATCGCGTAATCGTCAAGCGCGCGCACCTGCGCTGCGGTGTAGATCGCCGTGGGGAGTGCCATGCGGCGATTATACTGGCAGCGGGCAATCGCCATGGCCGACGCGCACACACCCGATCCCGCACTCCTCCGGCAGCGACTGCACGATGCGGCGCGCGCGCTCGGTTTCGCGCAGGTCGGCATCGCGGGCGTCGATCTCGCGGCCGACGAGCGCCACCTCGAACGCTGGCTCGCCGCGGGCCGGCACGGCGAAATGGCGTACATGGCCCGCCACGGCACGAAGCGTTCCAGGCCCGCGGAATTGCTGCCTGGCACCCGCAGCGTCATCTCGGTGCGCATGGATTACTGGCCGCCCGCCACGCACGATGCCACCCGGGTACTGGCGGACCCCGCGCTCGGCTATGTCTCGCGCTACGCGCTCGGCCGTGACTACCACAAGCTGATGCGCAAGGCGCTGGCACAGCTCGCCACCCGCCTCGGGGAATGGATCGGCCCGTTCGGCCATCGAGCCTTCGTCGACAGTGCACCGGTGCTCGAGCGCGCACTCGCGCGCAACGCCGGGCTCGGCTGGATCGGCAAGCACACGAACCTGATCGCGAGCGACGCCGGGTCCTGGTTCTTCCTCGGCGAGATCTACACGACGCTCGAGTTGCCGCCCGACCCGCCGGCGAGTGCGCACTGCGGCAGCTGCAGCGCGTGCATTCCCGCCTGCCCCACGGGCGCGATCGTCGCGCCCCATCAGCTCGACGCGCGGCGCTGCATCTCCTACCTGACGATCGAGCTGTACGGGCCGATCCCCGAGGAGTTGCGGCCGGCGCTCGGCAACCGCATCTACGGCTGCGACGACTGCCAGCTCGTGTGCCCGTGGAACAAGTTCGCACAGGATGCGCACCATCCGGATTTCCGCGCGCGCCACGCGCTCGATGCGCCGAGGCTGGCACACCTTTTCGCGTGGAGCGCGGCCGATTTCGATGCGCGCATGCGCGGATCGGCGATCTACCGCATCGGCCACGAGCGCTGGCTGCGCAATATCGCGGTCGCGCTCGGCAATGCGCCGACGACCCGCGAGGTGCTCGCCGCCCTCGAGAGCCGCGCGGGCGACGCCTCGGCACTGGTGCGCGAACACGTGGCCTGGGCGCTCGCGCGCCACGCGACGAGGCGCAGTGCGGTTACGGGCGATCGACCTGCAGATTGTCGATGAGGCGCGCCTTGCCGAGGCGCGCCGCGGTGAGCACGACGAGTTCGCGATCGCCCGCGTTCGGCGCCGCGAGATCGAGGCGACGGCGGATCGCGAAATAATCGACACGCATGCCGCGCGCCGCGAGCCGCGCGGCGCCTTCACGCTCGAGCGCCGCGAGGTCGGCGCCGCCGCCCGCGAGGGCGCGCACCGTGTCCGCCAGCGCGGCATGAATCTCGGGAGCGATCGCGCGCTCGCCGGCCGCGAGATACTGGTTGCGCGAGCTCATGGCGAGACCGTCGGGCTCACGCACCGTGGGTGCGCCGACGATCATGATCGGGAAGCACAGGTCCGCCGCCATGCGCCGGATCACGACGAGCTGCTGGAAATCCTTCTCGCCGAAAATCGCGAGATCCGGCTGCACGATGTTGAACAGCTTCGCGACCACCGTCGCCACGCCCTCGAAGTGGCCCGGGCGGAACTCGCCGCACAGCATGCGCGAGATTTCCGGCACCTCGACCCGGGTCGGCGGCGTCGTGCCGGGCCCGTACATCTCGCTCACATCGGGCATGAACATCAGGTCGCAGCCGGCGGCGGCGAGCATGTCGGCGTCGCGCGCCGGCGTGCGCGGGTAATGGGTGAAGTCCTCGTTGGGCCCGAACTGCATCGGATTGACGAAGATGCTCGCGACGAACCGCTCGCCATGACGGCGCGCGAGCTCGATCAGGCTGATGTGCCCCTCGTGCAGGTTGCCCATCGTCGGCACGAATGCGACCCGCTCGCCGGCGCGCCGCCAGGCGCTCACGCACGCGCGCACCTCCGCGATGGCGGTGAGCGTCTGCATCGGGTCAGGCGAAGCCGTGCTCGGGACCCGGATAGCTGCCGTCCTTGACGGCGCGCACGAAGGCGCGCGCGGCCTCGAGGTTGTTGCCGGCGCCCGCCATGAAATTCTTCACGAAGCGCGGTTTCCGGCCGCTCGTGATGTCGAGGATGTCGTAGAGCACGAGGATCTGGCCGTCGGTGGCGGGCCCCGCCCCGATGCCGATCACCGGCACCTCGAGCGCGGCGGTGATCTCGGCGCCGAGTTCGTTCGGGATGCACTCGAGCAGCACGACGTCGGCGCCGGCGGACTCGAGGGACTTTGCCGCGTCGAGCATGCGCCGCGCCGCTTCCTCGCCGCGCCCCTGCACCCGGAAGCCGCCCGTCTTGTGCACCGACTGGGGCTTCAGGCCGAGGTGCGCGCAGACCGCAATGTCGTGCTTCGCGAGGAATTCGACGATCTCGATCTGCCCGGTGCCGCTTTCGAGCTTGACCATCTCGGCACGGCCTTCCTGCATCAGTCGCACCGAGTTCTCGAGCGCACGCTCCTTCGACGGGTAGCTCATGAACGGCAGATCGGCCATCAGGAACGGCCGGTGCACGCCGCGCGACACCGCCCGGCAGTGGTAGACGATGTCGTCCATCGTGACCGGCACGGTCGTATCGTGCCCCTGGATCACCATGCCGAGGGAATCGCCGACCAGGATCACGTCGACGTCCGCGGCATCGAGCAGCACCCCGAAGCTCGCGTCGTAGCAGGTGAGGCACGCGATTTTCTCGCGCTCGCGCTTCATCTTGTCGAGGGTCGACAGCGAAACCGGGGCCCGCGCCGAATCGCGCAGTTCGAGCTGGGTGTACATCCGGAAAAGTGTGCCCTAAATCGCCTCGTGGCGCATCGGATTGAAGTACTGGCGGCCCTTGCGCACCCGGCCGATCGCGGCGAGCAGTTCGTCGAAATCGGCCGGGTTCGATACCGGGTTCATTGCCGCCGCATTGACGATCAGGAGCGGGGCGGCGCTGTAGCCGTGGAAGAAGCGCGCATAGGCCTCGTTCAGCCGCTCGAGGTAGTCGCGCCCGATCAGCTGCTCGTGGGCGATGCGGCGCTTTGCGATGCGTTCCAGCAACACGTCCACGGGCGCCTGCAGGTACAGCACGAGATCGGGCTTCGGCGCATCGATCGCGAGGCGCGCATACACCTGCTCGTACAGGGCGAATTCCGCCGCATCGAGCGTCAGCCCGGCGAACAGCCGGTCCTTCTCGATCAGGTAGTCCGCAACGCGCACGGTCGCGAAGAGGTCCTGCTGGTTCATCGCCGCCTGCTGCTGTGCGCGCTGGAACAGGAAGTGCAGCTGCGTGGGAAATGCGCCGGCGCGGGGATTGCGATAGAAGCGCTCGAGAAACGGGTTGTCGTCGGCGCGCTCGAGCACGAGGCTCGCATCGAGGCGTTCCGCGAGGCGCCGCGCGAGGCTCGTCTTGCCGACACCGATCGGCCCCTCGACGACGATGTAACGATGCGCAACCGGCGCTTTCATGCGAGGCGCTCGATGCCCTCCACCGCGACACGCTGCCGCAGTTCCCCGGCGATGCCGACACCCGGCACGACGAGGTCTGGCGCGATCTCGGCGAGCGGCAGCAGCACGAACGCGCGCTCGGCGATCCCCGGGTGCGGCAACGTGAGGCCCGCGGTGGCCATGCGCTCGTCACCGAGCACGAGGAGGTCGAGGTCGATCGCGCGCGGCCCCCAGCGCACGCGCGCCGGCTCACGGCCGAGGTCGAGTTCGATCGCGCGCAGCAACGACAGGAGCGCCTGCGCAGCGAGTGTCGTCAGCAGGCCTGCCGCGCTGTTCACGAAATGCGGCTGGGAGACGGGACCGAAGGGTGGCGTGCGATACAGCGGCGCGCGCACCACACTCGCGACTCCCGGCGAGGCCGCGAGACGATCGATCGCGTGCGTGACGAGCCGCGCCGAATCGCCGAGGTTGCTGCCCACCCCGACGTAAGCCGGTCGCCAGAGTGTCATGCCGCGGGCTTCGCTCCGCCGCTCCGCCGGCGACGCCGCGGGCCTCTCGGTGCACCGGTCGCTCGCGCCGCGCCCGATGCGACCGAATCCGCGAGGCGGCCCCGCTCTTCCGGCGCCGCCGCCTGCAGCTTCGTCCACCAGGCCGCCATCTCGGGCGCGGCCAGCCCGAGCCCGGCGCGCAGCAGCAGCAGGTCGTAGGCGGCGCGAAAGCGCGGATGCTCGAGCAGGCGCAGCGCCCGCCTCCCGCGCGGCTGCTCGAGCCGCGGCTGCAGCGCAAACATTTCGCGCACACCGAGCGCAAAACGCCGCGGCAGCGCGACGCGCGCCGACAGCTCGCGGATCGCGGCATCGCACGCATCGAGGATCGCGCCGGCCTCGTGCCAGCGGTTCGGCGGCAACGCCTCGATCGCGGCCGCGATCGGGCCGTAGAGCAGCAGCGCGAACAGGTACGTGGGCGTCACCGACCTGCCCTCGCGCACGCGCGTGTCGGTGCTCTCGAGGCCGCGCAGCAGCAGCTGCTCGACGAGGCTGTCGGGGTGCTTCCTGAAGTACGCCTCGACGCTCGGCAACAGCACTTCGAGCAGCCCGAGGCTGCGCAGCACCGCGAAGCTCCGCGCGCCGTGGCCCGCGAGGAAGAGCTTGAGCGTCTCGTCGAACAGCCGCGCAGGCGGCGCCGAGGCGAGCAGGTTCGCGCAGGCGCGTATCGCGGCGAGCGCGGGCGGGTCGATCGTGAAGTCGAGCTTCGCGGCAAACCGCGCCGCGCGCAGCATGCGCACCGGGTCTTCGCGAAAGCGCGTCTCCGGGTCGCCGATCACGCGCAGGCGACGCGCACGCACGTCCTCGAGGCCGCCGACGTAGTCCCAGATCGAGAAATCCGCGATGTTGTAGTACAGCGCATTCGCGCTGAAGTCGCGCCGCCAGACATCGTCGTCGATCGTGCCGTAGGCGTTGTCGCGCAGGATGCGGCCGTGCTCGTCGAGTACGTGCGCATCCTCGCCCTGCGTGTCCGCGACATCGGCGTCGAATTCCTCCGGCTCGCTGAGCTCCGGGCCGTCGCCCTCTTCCGGATCGAGGTCGGCCAGCGGCTCCTCGCCCTGCGCGGGTGCGCTGGCGGCACGGAAGGTCGCGACTTCGATGATCTCGCTGCCGAAGAACACGTGCGCCAGGCGGAAGCGCCGCCCGATCAGCCGGCAGTTGCGGAAAAGGCGCTTGACCTCCTCGGGCAGCGCGTTGGTCGCGACATCGAAATCCTTCGGTGCGCGCCCGATCAGGAGATCGCGCACGCAGCCGCCGACCAGGAAACCCTGGAAGCCCGCGTCCTTGAGCCGGTAGAGCACGCGCAGTGCGTTCGGCGAGATCTGCGAACGGGAAATACTGTGGTCGGCGCGGGGCACGACCCGGGCGAGGGGCGCCGGGGCATCCACGGGCGCGGCAGGGGAATTCAAAGGTGTTACATTCCGCTTGAGCTGAAGGACAGGGTCCCTATAATACCGCGCCCTCCGACTTGGCCACGCCACGACGCTCCCTTCGTCTAGAGGCCCAGGACATAGCCCTCTCAAGGCTGTAACACGGGTTCGAATCCCGTAGGGAGCGCCAATTCCGACGGCCGCCCCATGGACTGTGCGCCGCATCGCAGGCGCGGGTCCCGGGCGCCGCTACAGTACCGCGCATGACTGCCGAACGCATCCCGGGTGCCGCACGCCGTGCGACACCGTCCGCGGCCACGCGCCATGGCGGGCAGTTGCGCCTCCTCCTCGCGCGCTGGCGCCAGAGCCTCGAGCTTCACGCCCGCTACGCGGCGCTCGACGATGACCATTACCGGCATGTCCAGCCCTGGCCGAAGCACGAGCGTCCCGCGCGCTGGATCATCGATCTCGCGCGCGAGCGTGCCGAATCGCTGTCGCGCATCGTCGAGCAGCGGGCCGCGGAAGGCGATCGCACGTTCCTCGAAGCCCTCGAGATGATGGGCTTCCTCGCCAACCTCGCGGGGCTGCAGGGCAATGAACGGTTCATCCCGCTCGCCGCGATCGAGAACGAGCGCCGCGATGTGCTCACGGCCCGGACGCGCCGCCCGAAGCGCGCCGCGGCGGCCGCGCCGACCGGGGAGCCGACGCGCGAACTGCCGCGCGTCGCTGCGCGTGCGGCCGCTACGCGGCGCGCGAGTCAGGACGAGATCGACGCCCGCATCGTCGCCGATGCGCTGCGCCTCCTCGGCTGGGGCCGCAAGTGGCACGAACTCGGCGACCTGATCGCGCGCCTCGCGGATCGTCCCGCGGCCCCCGAAGTGCGCCGCATCCTGCGCGAACACCGCGCGAGCATCGAGCGGCGCGCCGGCTCCTGAATGGTGCCGGGGCTTCGGTTGTTCGGTTATTGCGGGCCCGCAATACCCGAACAACCGAAGCCCCGGCACCATGCGAGAATGGCGTCTCCGGCACGCGGCCACGGAACTTTTCGCCGCTCGCCCATTCAGACGAGTCCATATGATCAAGACCGAGCGACTGACCCGGCATTACGACACGCTGACCGCCGTCGACGGGATTTCCTTCGAAGTCCGCCCCGGAGAGGTGCTCGGCTTCCTCGGACCGAACGGCGCCGGCAAGACGACGACGATGCGGATGATCGCGGGATTCATCGCTCCCTCGTCCGGATCCGCGAGTGTCTGCGGCCACGACATCGAACGCGAGCCGCTCGCGGCGAAGGCCGCGCTCGGCTATCTCCCCGAAGGGGCGCCGAGCTACGGCGAAATGAGCGTGCTCGGATTCCTCGGATTCGTCGCCGACCTGCGCGGCCTCACGGGCGCGAACCGTCGCACGCGACTCGGGCACGTGATCGACCGCCTCGCGCTCGGCCAGGTCGCCGCGCAGACGATCGACACCCTGTCGAAGGGTTTCCGGCGTCGCGTCGGCATCGCGCAGGCGATCCTGCACGATCCGCCGGTGCTCGTGCTCGACGAGCCGACCGACGGCCTCGATCCGAACCAGAAGCACGAAGTGCGCGCGCTGATCAACGAAATGGCGGCCGACAAGACCCTCATCGTCTCGACCCACATCCTCGAGGAAGTCGATGCGGTCTGCACCCGTGCCATCATCATCGCGCACGGTCGCATCGTCGCGGACGATACGCCGCAGGGCCTCGCGGCCCGCTCGCCTCATCACAACGCCGTGTCACTGCGTCTCGCCCATGCCGGGCAGTTCGGACCGGCCCGCGCGGCGCTCGCGGCGCTGCCACAGGTGGCGGAGGTCGAGGCCGACGAAGCGAGCCTGCGCCTCACTGCCCTGCCGCGCGAGGGCGCGTCGCTCCTCGCCGAAGTGAATGCCGTCGCGACCCGCGACCGGATCGCGCTCGAATCGCTCGAGCTCGAGCCGGGGCGTCTCGACGAAGTGTTCCGCACCATCACGGCCTGAGCGACGGGAGGGGAGGCTCTTGCACCATATCGTCACGATCGCGAAGCGCGAGCTCGCGGGCTATTTCGCGACACCGGTCGCCTACGTATTCATCCTGATCTTCCTGCTGCTCGCCGCCGCCTTCACCTTCTACCTGGGTGGCTTCTACGAGCGCGGCCAGGCCGACCTCGCTCCGTTCTTCAACTTTCACCCGTGGCTGTTCCTGTTCCTGATTCCGGCCATCTCGATGCGCCTGTGGGCCGAGGAACGCAAGAGCGGCGCCATCGAACTGCTGCTGACGATGCCGGTCACGCTGTGGCAGGCGGTGCTCGGCAAGTTCTTCGCCGCCTGGGCCTTCACCGCGCTCGCGCTGGCGCTCACCTTTCCCATCTGGATCACGGTCAACTGGCTGGGCTCGCCCGACAACGGCGTGATCGTCGCAGCCTATATCGGCAGCCTGCTGATGGCGGGCGGGTTTCTCGCCATCGGCTCGTGCATGTCGGCGCTGACGCGCAACCAGGTGGTCGCCTTCATCCTCGCGGTGGTCGTCTGCTTCGCGTTCCTGCTCGCGGGCTTCCCGCTCGTGCTCGATGCATTCCGCGCCTGGGCGCCGCAGCCGCTCGTCGATGCGATCGCCTCGCTGTCGTTCCTCACGCATTTCGAGTCGATCGCCAAGGGTGTGCTCGACCTGCGCGACCTCGTCTACTTCGCGCTGACGATGGCATTTTTCCTGATCGCGACCGCGATCGTGCTCGACGTGCGCAAGTCGGAGTGAGTCGCCCATGAAGCAACGCATCCTGCTCGGCCGCGGCGCCCTGCTCGCGCTCGCCGCGCTGTTCATCGGTCTGACGGTGCTGTCGACCTGGCTGCTGCGCGGCTTTCGCGTCGACCTCACCGGGAACCGGCTCTACACGATCGCGCCCGGCACGCAGAACATCGTCCGCGGCCTCGCGGAGCCGGTGAACCTCTACTACTACTGGAGCGCGAAGACCGCCGGCGAATACCCGGCCCTCAAGACCTACGGCACGCAGGTGCGCGAGTTCCTCGAAGAGCTCGCGACACGCAGCAAGGGCAAGCTGCGCCTGTCGGTGATCGATCCGGAACCGTTCTCGGAAGACGAGGACCTCGCCGCCGAACGCGGTGTGCGCGGCGTGCCGATCGGCGCGGACGGCGAGACGTTCTATTTCGGGCTCGCCGGCACCAATTCCACGGACGGCCACGAGGCGATTCCGTTCTTCGACCCGTCGAAGGAACAATTCCTCGAGTACGACGTCGCGAAGCTGATCCAGCAGCTCGGCCGCGCGCAAAAGCCCGTGGTCGGCTGGCTGTCGAGCCTGCCCATGGGCGGCGGCTACGATCCGGCGAGCGGTCAGCCGCGGGAGCCGTGGTACGTGTATGCGCAGGCCGAACAGCTGTTCACGGTGCGCGAACTCACGCCGGCGATCACGAAGATCGACCCGGATGTCGACGTGCTGGTGCTCGTGCACCCGAAATCGCTGCCGCAGGCCGCGCAGGAGGCCATCGACCAGTTCGCGCTGCGGGGCGGTCACCTGCTCGTGTTCGTCGATCCGCTCGCGGAACAGGATCCCGGCGCGGGCTCTCCCGACACGCCTTATGCCATGGCGGCCGTCGACAAGAGCTCGCAGCTCGCCACGCTGCTCTCGGCCTGGGGCGTGCAGTTCGACCCGAAGGACGTGGTCGGCGACCTGCATTACGGCATGACGGTGGCGATGCGCGCCGGCGAGCCGCCGACCCGCCACATCGGCATCCTCGGGCTCGATGCGGAGAGCCTCGATGCGGGTGATGTCGTCGCGAACGGTCTCGGCAACATCAACATCGCGACGGCCGGCCACCTCGACCCGGTCAAGGGCGCGACCACGACCTTCACGCCGCTGCTGCAATCGAGCACCGACGCGGGGCTGCTGCCCGTCGGGCGTTTCGCGATGCTGCTCGATCCCGGCACGCTGCAGGACGGCTTCAAGCCGACGGGCCAGCGCTATGTGTTCGCGGCCCGCGTCACGGGCAACGTGAAGACGGCGTTCCCGCAAGGGCCCGGGCCGCTCAGGGAATCCGCGAAGCCGCTCAACCTGATCGTATTTGCCGACACCGACCTGCTCGCGGATTACCTGTGGCTGCGCGACGCACCCGCGTCGTTCTTCGGCCCGCGCGCGAAGCAGGCGTGGGCGCACAACGGCGATCTCGTCTGGAATGCGCTCGATAATCTCGCCGGCAGCAACGACCTCATCAGCGTGCGCGGGCGTGCGAGCTTCACGCGCCCGTTCGAGCGCGTCGAAGCGCTGCGCCGCGACGCCGAAGGCCGGCTGCGCAGCAAGGAGCAGGAGCTCGAGCAGCAACTGTCGGCGACCGAAGAGAAGCTCTCCGCCCTCCAGTCGCAGCGCGCGGACCAGTCGGGCCTCATCCTCACGCCCGAGCAGACGCAGGAGATCGAGCGCTTCGAGGCGCAGAAGCTGCGCATCCGCAAGGAGTTGCGCGACGTGCGCCTCGGCCTCGACCAGGACATTCGCCGGCTCGGCAACGAGCTGAAGATCCTGAACATCGTCGTCGTGCCCGCGGTGTTCGCGCTGCTCGCGCTCGCCGTGGCGGTATGGCGGCGAAAGAGGCAGGCCGCGATCCAGCTGGTGCAACGGACGGGCCGGTCGTGATGACGCGGCGACGCCTGGCGGCGCTCGCCGTCGTCGCGCTGGCGGTGGTCGCGCTCGCGCTGTGGCTGTCCTCGCGCAGCGGCGCGCCGGACCAGGGGCGCGCGGGGGCGCGTGTCCTGCCCGAACTCGAGGCGATGCTCGACGACGTGACCAGTATCCGGCTCGCGGCAAAAGGCGACTCGGCGACGCTCGAACGCGCGGGCGACGCGTGGGTCGTCGAGGAGCGAGACTACCCCGCGGACACGGCGAAGCTGCGCAAGCTCGCACTCGGTCTCGCGAGGCTCGCGGTCATCGAAGAGAAGACCCGCAACCCCGCGAGCTACGCGCAACTCGGCGTCGAGGATCCGGGCCCCGCGGCCACCGGCACACTGGTCGACGTCGTGACGCCCGCGAAGACTTACTCGCTGATCGTCGGCAAGAGCGCGGGCAGCGTCGGCAGCTTCGTGCGCGCGCCGGGATCGGCGCAGAGCCTGCTCGCAGGGCCGGCGCTCCCGGTCGCCGCCGATCCGAAGCAGTGGATCGATACGGCGCTCGCCGACATCCTCGCCGACCGCGTCGAGTCCCTGGCCGTGACCCCGCAGGCCGGGCCGGCGTGGCGCGCGAAGCGCGATGCGGCCACGGCGTCGCTCACGCTGTACGACCTGCCCAGGGGCAAGACGCAGCGTTCCCCGGACGGCGTCACGCCGGCTGCCGCCATGCTGGTCGGCCTGCACATCGAGGATGTCCACGCAGCGCCGACCGCGGCTCCCGACCAGGGAGCGCCCCATGTCGCGCTCGCGACCTTCGACGGCCTCGAGATCGAACTGTGGGGGCGTGCCGACGGCGATCACCGCTACATCCGCGGTGCGGCGCGCAGCACCGGCGCCGCCACGACGAAGGAAGCGGCGGCGCTCGCGCAACGCTTCGAAGGCCGCGAGTTCGAGGTGCCGAAGTACAAGTACGACGCGCTCTTCCGGCCACTGTCGGACTTCACCTGACCCATACCGCGCCGAGCCGCGCCTGGCGCGACGCTAGACGCGGGGTCGGCCGGGTGAAGTCAGCGGGTGCGGGCGATGAGGACCACCGCTGCCAGCGCGAGACAGAGCGTCGGCGCCCAGGCGAGCAGCAGGGGCGGCGCGTCGAACACGATCGCGCCGCTCTCGAGCATGCGTTGCGCGAGGAAAAAGGCGATGCCGATGATGAGCCCGATCATCGTTCGCGCACCGGTGCCCGAAGATCGCAGCGGCCCGAACACGAACGGCACCGCGAGCAGCACCGCGAAGATGATGGCGACGGTGCGCGCCACGCGCGACCAGAAAGCGAACTCGTAGGTGCGCGCATCGAGGCCGTTGCCGGCGAGTCCACGCATCACCCGCCACAGCGACCGCAGTTCGAGGTCCTTCGGGTCGCTGATGGCGAGGCCGAGGAAGCCGCCGCCGATCCCGGAGGGGAGCATGCGCGTCGAGGCGCTGCGGCCGCTGACATAATCGCCGGAGAAGCGCGATTCGGCGTAATCCTCGAGCTGCCACTGCCCGTCGGGCATTGCGCGGGCGCGCATCGCCCGGCCCATCGCCGCGAGCCCGTGGTCGCGCGTCAGCTCGAACACGAGCATGCCGCCGAACTCGGTGGCGCCCGACTGTCCGGACACGTTCAGCAGCAGATCGCCATCCCGCACCCACGCGCCGCCGCGGCCCGCGAAACTCACGTTCTCGAACTTGCTGAACGCCTTCATCTGGCGCGCGAACTGCTGCATCGGGGGCGCGAGGTACTCACCGACGACCGCCGCGAGCACCATGAGCGCGAGCCCCGCGATGCCCGCCGACAGCGCGACTCGCGCGATCGAGATGCCGGATGCCCGCATCACGGTCAATTCGCTGCCGCGCGCGAGCGAGCCGAGGCCGAGCAGCCCGCCGATCAGCGCCGCGATCGGCAGCATCTGGAAGACCAGCAGCGGGATGCCGAGCACGGTGTAATACATCGCGTCGAGCGCGTGATAGGTGCCGACGCCGATGTCGTCCTGCTGCTGGATGAACGTGAAGAGCGTGCCGAGCGCGACGAGCACCGCCAATGCGAGTGCGACGCCGCCGAACACCGTGCGCAGGATGTACCGATCGAGGATCATGCGCCGCTCATCCCCGGTACCGCAGGCGTGCGCTCACGCGAGGCGCCGCCATGACGAGCGCGCCGAACGCCACCAGTGCGACGTGCACCCACCAGAGGCCGAGCGCCTCCGGCACCACGCCGCGCTCGATCCACACGCGCCCGGCCGAGGCGAGGTTCGAATAGAGGAAATAGATCAGCACCGCGAGCCAGACCCGCGCATAGCGGCTCTGCCGCGGGCGCAGGCGACTCAGCGGCACGGCGAGCAGTGTCAGCGTGATGGCCATGATCGGCAGCGCGACGCGCCAGTGCAGCTCGGCACGATCGGCGAGCGCGCGGCTCGCGAGCAGATCCCGTGTCGGCACGGCTTCGACGCGCCGCCGCCCCTCCGCGAGCTCCGGCACGCGCACCGGCACGACCTGCTCGGCGAAGCGCACGATGCGAAAGCGCGACGAACCCGGAACCCCTTCGTAGCGCGTGCCGTCGAACAGCGTGAGCGTGTGCAGCAGGCCGTCCGCCGAGATGGCGTGGCGCGCGCGCTGCGCGAGCGTGACTTCCACGGCTTCCTCGCTCGACCGCTTGATGAAGACCCGCTCGAGCGTGCCGTCGGGCGCGGCCCGCTCGGCGTAGATGACCACGCTGCCGCCGCCGAACGAGCGGAACTGGCCGGGCGTGATCGGCGAGAACTGGCCCGAGCGCAGCGCTTCGCTGCGCAGCGCGTACGCGTGCCCGGAGGCCCGCGGCGCGAGATCGAGCGTGAGCCACGCGAGGAGGGCCGTGACGAGGAGTGCGAGCCCCGCGATCGGCACATAGATGCGGCCGGGTCCCACGCCGCACGCCTGCGCGGCGGTCATCTCGCTCTCGTGCCACAGCCGCCCGAAGGCGAGCACGACACCGAGCAGCAAGCCGATCGGCACGACGACGGGCAGGTTCTGCACCGTCGACAGGCCGATCAGCGTGAGGACCGCGGAGCGCGGGTACTGGTTGTCGGCGGCGCGCTCGAGCACCGCCGCGACCTGGTTCGTGAGCAGGATGGCCAGCAGCACGGCCGTGACGGCGAGCCACGACAGCACGACTTCCTTCAGGATGTAGCGATCGAGACGCCGCAAAAACCCGCCCTGCACGACTTCGGTTACACTTACGCACCGCTTTCGCACCCATTTGCAAGACCAGAATCGGTGCCAAATCACCAGAAATGGGATGGGACGGCGGACCGGAGCTAAGGTAATTCAGTCTGCTTCACGTCACAACGGCGCGCATGGCGCGAAATGAGCCGTTGCCGGGGGATCCAATGATGAAATTCGAGGTTTGGAACGGGGATGCGAGCCGTCTCAAGACCGACTGCGTCGTGGCCGGCGTCTTCGAGGGCGGCGAGTTGCCCGACGAGACCCGGCAGATCGACAAGGCGGCCGGCGGGCGCATCGCGGCGCTCGCACGGCGCGGCGACTTTGCGGCCCGCAACGGCGATACCCTGCTCCTGACCGACCTCCCCGGCCTGCGCGCATCGCGCGTGCTCCTGGTCGGCCAGGGCAAGCGCGCCGACCTCGGCCGCAAACCGTGGCGGCGCGCGGTGCATTCGGCCGTCGTCGCGCTCGCGAAGACCCGTATCGCGAACGTCGCGTTCGCGCTCGCACGCCCCGCCGCGAGCCAGCTCGACGACTACTGGCTCGCACGCGCCACGGCCGAAATCACCGCCGCCGCGCTCTATCGCGTCAACGACTTGAAGAGCGGCAAGAAGCCGCGCCCGGCCGCGCTCGCCCGCGTGGCCGTCGGCCCGGTCGCGGCGAGCGGCACGGCCGCTGCAAAACGCGGGTTCGGCCATGGCGCGGCGGTCGGTGTCGGCCTCGGCACCTTGCGCGACCTCGCGAACCTGCCGTCGAATGTCTGCACGCCGAGCTACCTCGCCGGCGCCGCGCGCAAGCTCGCGCAGCGTCATCCGCAGACACTGCGCGTGCGGGTGCTCGACGAACGCGCGATCCGCCGCGAACGCATGGGCTGCTTCCTCGCGGTCACGCGCGGCAGTGACGAGCCGCCCCGCTTCATCGTGCTCGAGCACCGCGGCGGCAAGCCGGGCAGCGCGCCGGTGGTGCTCGTCGGCAAGGGCATCACGTTCGACACGGGCGGCATCTCGCTGAAAGACCCGCCGGCCATGGACGAAATGAAGTTCGACATGAGCGGCGCCGCCACCGTGATCGCCGCGCTCACCGTCGCGAGCGAGCTCGCGCTGCCGCTCAATGTCGTCGGCCTCGTCCCGACCTGCGAGAACATGCCGGGCGGGCGCGCGACCAAGCCCGGCGACATCGTCACGAGCGCCTCGGGACAGACCGTCGAGATCCTGAACACCGACGCGGAGGGCCGCCTGATCCTGAGCGACGCCCTGAACTACGCGCGGCGCTTCAAGCCCGCCGCGGTCATCGACATCGCCACGCTCACGGGCGCCTGCGTGGTCGCGCTCGGCGCGCATCACAGCGGGGTCATGGCGAACGACGATACGCTCGCGCAGGAACTGGTCGACTGCGGTCGCCGCGCCGACGACCGCGCCTGGCAGTTGCCGCTCACCGAAGAGTACGCCGAGCAACTGAAGAGCAATTTCGCCGACATGGCCAATGTCGCCGGCCGCGATGGCGGCGCCATCACGGCCGCGGCGTTCCTCGGCAAGTTCACCAAGGGCCTCAAGTGGGCCCACATGGACATCGCCGGCACCGCATACCTGTCGGGCGCGCAGAAAGGCAGCACCGGCCGGCCCATCAGCCTGCTGTCCGAATTCCTGATCCGGCGCGCCGCGCACTGAGCCGGCGGTGCCGCAGGTCGACTTCTACATCACCGAGGCGAGCGACGGCGACGCACGCCTGAGGCTCGCCTGCCGGGTGACGGAAAAGGCCTATCTCTCCGGCCTCTCCGTGCTCGTCTGGTGCCCGGCCACCGACGAGCTCGGGCGCCTCGACGACCTGCTGTGGACCTTTTCGGACGGCAGCTTCGTGCCGCACGAGCGTCTTGCGGGCGCCGGCACCGCCGGCGGCGCTCCCGTCACGCTCTCGGGCGAGTTCGAGCCCGCGGCGCCGCCCGACATCGTCGTGAATCTCGCGCCGGACATTCCGCCCGTCGCGCTGCGAGCCGCGCGGATCGCGGAAGTCATCGACGGGGATGCGGGCCGGCGAGCCGCGGGCCGTGAACGCTTCCGGCGCTACCGTGAACAGGGCCTCGCACCGACCAGCCATCAGATCGGCGCCGCCTCGCTATAATTTGGCGGATGGACAAGGTCTTCTCGCCGCGCGACATCGAGCAGCGGCTCTACGCCCACTGGGAATCGAACGGCTGGTTTGCGCCCCGCGGCGCCGGCACCCCGTACTGCATCGTGATTCCCCCGCCGAATGTCACCGGCACGTTGCACATGGGGCACGCGTTCCAGGACACGATCATGGACGCCCTGACCCGCTACCACCGGATGCGCGGCGCCGATGCGCTGTGGCAGCCCGGCACGGACCATGCCGGCATCGCGACGCAGATGGTCGTCGAGCGCCGGCTCGCGGCGGAGGGCCTGCGCCGCACGGCGATGACGCGCGAAGCGTTCGTCGAGCGCGTCTGGGCGTGGAAGGAGCAATCGGGCGGCACGATCGCACGCCAGATGCGCCGGCTCGGCGCATCGGTCGACTGGTCGCGCGACCGCTTCACGATGGACCCGGGGCTGTCGGCGGCCGTCACGGAGGCGTTCGTTCGCCTGCACGACGACGGCCTCATCTACCGGGGCAAGCGGCTCGTGAACTGGGACCCGGTGCTGCTCACGGCCGTGTCGGACCTCGAGGTGCTCTCGGAGGAGGAAGACGGCCAGCTCTGGCACCTGCGATATCCGCTCGCGGACGGCACGGGTCACGTGGTCGTCGCGACGACCCGCCCCGAGACGATGCTCGGCGACACGGCCGTCGCCGTGCATCCCGAGGACGCGCGCTACAGCGCCCTCATCGGGCGCGAGATCGCCCTGCCCCTCGCCGGGCGCAGGATCCCGATCATCGCGGACAGCTATGTCGACCCCGCATTCGGCTCCGGCTGCGTGAAGATCACGCCGGCGCACGACTTCAACGACTACGACGTCGGCGAGCGCCACGGCCTGCCGAAGATCAACGTCTTCACGCCGCACGCGTCGATCAATGAGAATGCACCCGAGCGCTTTCGCGGGCTCGACCGCTTCGAGGCGCGCCGGCGCATCGTCGCCGAGCTCGAGGCGGCGGGGCTCATCGGGCGCATCGAGCCGCACAAGCTGATGGTGCCGCGTGGCGATCGCACGCAGGCGGTGATCGAGCCTTATCTCACCGACCAGTGGTATGTCCGCATCGAGCCGCTCGCGAAGCCCGCGATCGCAGCGGTCGAGCGCGGCGACATCCGCTTCGTGCCGGAGAACTGGTCGAAGACCTACTTCGAGTGGATGCGCAACATCAAGGACTGGTGCGTCAGCCGCCAGCTCTGGTGGGGCCACCGCATTCCCGCCTGGTACGACGACGCGGGCCACGTGTATGTCGGCCACGACGAGGCGGACGTGCGGCGCCGCCACGCCCTCGGCGAGCGAGTGCCGCTCACGCGCGATCCGGACGTGCTCGACACATGGTTCTCTTCCGCACTGTGGCCGTTCTCGACACTCGGCTGGCCCGAGCGTACGCCGGAGCTCGCGAAGTACTACCCGACGAGCGTGCTGGTCACGGGCTTCGACATCATCTTCTTCTGGGTCGCACGCATGGCGATGTTCGGCCTGAAGTTCATGGACGGCCGGCCGCCGTTTCGCGACGTGTACATCCATGGCCTCATACGCGACGGCGAAGGCCAGAAGATGTCGAAGTCGAAGGGCAACGTGATCGACCCGCTCGACATCGTCGACGGCATCGACCTCGAATCGCTCGTCGCCAAGCGCACGAGCGGGCTGATGCAGGCGCATCTCGCGCCCGCGATCGAGAAGGCGACGCGCAAGCATTTTCCGCAAGGCATCGATGCGTACGGCACCGACGCGCTGCGCTTCACGTTCGCGGCGCTCGCGACCCAGAGCCGCGACATCCGCTTCGATCTCGGCCGCGTCGCCGGCTACCGCAATTTCTGCAACAAGCTGTGGAACGCCGCGCGCTTCGTGACGATGGTGGCGGATCCGGGCGAAGGCGACGGTGCGGACGCGGCGGCGCACACGCCCGGGTATTCCGTCGCCGACCGCTGGATCCGCTCGCGCCTCGGCCGCACGATCGAGGCGGTCGACGCCGCATTCGCGGAGTATCGCTTCGATTTCGCCGCGACCGCGCTCTATGAGTTCACCTGGTACGAGTTCTGCGACTGGTACCTCGAGCTCGTGAAACCGGTGCTGCAGGGCGAAGCGGGCCCGGCGGCCCGGGAGGGCGCCCGGCGCACGCTGCTCGCAGTACTCGAGACGCTGCTGCGCGCCTTGCACCCGATCATGCCGTTCATCACCGAGGAGATCTGGCAGCGGATCGCGCCGCTCGCAGGCCGCGCGGACGCCACGGCCGGTGCCACAATCATGCTCGCCCCCTGGCCGAAGCGTGCCGACCTGCCCGTCGACGAGATAGCCGAGGCGGAGGCGGCGTGGATGCAGCGCGTGATCCTCGCGTTGCGGCAGGTCCGTGGCGAGATGAACATCGCCCCGTCGCGTCGCATCCCGGTGATCGCGAGCCACGTGAGCGCGGCGGACACCGATCTCCTCGCGCGACACCGGCTCTACCTCATGCGCCTCGCGGGGCTCGAGCGCATCGACTTCCTCGCGCCGGGCGAGCGCCCTCCCGCCTCCGCGACCGCGCTCGCCGGCGACATGCAGCTGCACGTGCCGATGGCCGGTCTCATCGACGCGGGCGCGGAGGTCGAGCGGCTCACCAGGCTGATCGCGAAGAACGAGGGCGAACTGAAGAAGGCCCGCGGCAAGCTCGCCAACGACAATTTCGTGCGCAATGCGCCGCCCGAGGTTGTCGCGCAGGAGCGCGCGCGCATCGCGGCCTTCGAGCGCGACCTCGCACAACTCGCGCCGCAGCTCGAGCGGGTGCGCAGCCTGGTGCCGGCGCCATGAGCGAGCGGCTCGGGCAGGCGATCGCGACGCTCGAGACGATCATTCTCGGCAAGAGTGTTCCACTGCGCCTCGCGGTTGCGTGCCTGCTCGCGCGCGGCCACCTGCTGATCGAAGACGTCCCCGGCGTCGGCAAGACGACGCTCGCACACGCGCTCGCGCAGGTGTTCGGCCTCGCCTGGCAGCGCGTGCAGTTCACGAGCGACCTGCTGCCCGCCGACATCATCGGTGTGTCGGTGTTCGACCGCAATTCGCAGCAGTTCCACTTCCGCAAGGGACCGCTGTTCACGCAACTGCTGCTCGCCGACGAAGTGAACCGCGCGAGCCCGAAAACGCAGAGCGCGCTGCTCGAGGCGATGGAGGAAAGGCAGGTCAGTACCGATGTCACGACCTACCGGCTGCCCGACCCGTTCTTCGTGGTCGCGACGCAGAATCCGCACGAGCAGGCCGGCACCTATGCGCTGCCCGAATCGCAGCTCGACCGCTTCCTGATGCGCATCGACCTCGGCTACCCCGACGCCACGCACGAACGCGCACTGCTGCGCGAAGGCGAGCGCCGCGACCTGCTGCCGCAGCTCGCGCCCGTGCTCGACGCCGAGCATCTGCTCGCGCTGCAGGCGGCGGTGCGCAAGTTGTATGTATCGGAAGCGCTGCTCGATTACGTGCAGGACCTGATTGCCCACACGCGCGCGCATGCCGATATCCGCATCGGCCTCTCGCCTCGCGCCGGTCAGGGCTTGCTGCGTGCGGCCCAGGCCTGGGCTGCGATCAGCGGCCGCAACGCGGTGCTGCCGGACGACGTCCAGGCGATCTTCGGCGCGGTGGCCGGGCACCGCCTCGACCGGCGCGATGCGAGCGATCCGGCGGACGGCCAACGCCTCGCCCATCGAGTCGTGGAATCAGTACCCGTGCCGGCCTGACGAGCGCCCTCGCCGTGGCGATCCCGACGCGCCTGCGCCGCACGCTCGAAGCCCGCTTCGCCGGCTGGGTGAGGCGGCGGCAGGGTGACGACACGCTGCCGGTCGCGGTCCACAGGCGGCGGCTCTACATCCTGCCGACACAGGCCGGGGTCGGCTTCGCGCTGCTGCTCTTCGGCATGCTGCTCGCGGGGCTCAACTACGCGAACAGCCTCGCCCTCCTCGTCACGTTCCTGCTCGGCGGCCTCATGCTCGTCGCGATGCATCTCGCCCACCGCAACCTCCTCGGGGCGCGCGTCGTCGGCGCGCGCGTCGAGCCGGCGTTCGCGGGCGACGAGGGGCGGCTCGAGATCGTGCTCGATGCGGGTGCGGCCGACCGCATCGCCTGCGCGATCCTGTGGCGCGACTCCGGCAGTGAATCGACGAGTCGGCCCGTCGACGCACTGCGCGGTGGACAGGCCACCGCCGCGCTGTCGCTGCCGGCGCCGCGGCGCGGCGTGTACCCGGTGGGCAGAATCCGCGTGTCGAGCACGTGGCCCTTCGGCTTTTTTCGTGTCTGGACCTGGCTGCACCTGCCGCTCGAGCTCATCGTCTATCCGGCCGCGCGCGGCACGCTGCCGCGCGACCGTGCGGCGGGATCGCGGCGCGGCGCACACGAGCGGCCGGAGCCGGGCGACGACGAATGGCAGGCCCTGCGGGCCTATCGCGACGGCGACGCGCCGCGCCGCATCGCGTGGAAAGCCTGGGCACGCGGCGCGCCGCTGCTCGTCGGCGAGTATGCGGCCGAGGGCGGCTCGCAGCACGAATTCAGCTACGACTCGCTCGCGCCGCTGCCGCACGAAGTGCGCCTCGAGCAACTCTGCCGGTGGATCGTCGATGCGGTGGAGCGCGGCGAACCCTGCGCACTCCACCTGCCGGGCGTAGCCATCGCGATGGACAGTGGTGCCCGGCATCGGCATCGCTGCCTCGCGGCGCTCGCGCGGTCGCCCGCATGATGCCGGGCGTCCCGCCCCGGCTGCGGCCTCTCGCGTGGACGCTCGCGGCGTTCACGAGCGCCACGCTGCTGCACGTCGATCGCCTGCCGGCCTGGATTTCCGGCATCGCGCTCGGCGCCGTGGCTGCGCGAGTATTGATCGCGGTGCGCGGCGCGTCGCTGCCGGGCGCGTGGGTGCGGGCCGGGATCGCGGTCGTGCTCACCCTCGGTGTGCTCGCGACCTTTCGCACACTGAACGGGCTCACGGCCGGCACCGCGCTCCTCGTCGCGATGGGCGCACTCAAGCTGCTCGAGACCCGTGCGCGGCGCGACGACTACGTGATGCTCGCCGTTGCGCTCTTCCTGCTGCTGGCGGCCTGCCTCGATCGCCAGGGCCTGCCGCGCGTGCCGCTCTATGCGCTGCAGCTGTGGATCTGCTGCGCGGCGCTCGCGGTGATCGCCGCGCCACAAGCGCTGGCGGGCCTTCGCGCCCCGCTCGCGCTCGCGGGGCGCGCCCTCGGCTTCGCGCTGCCGCTCGCGCTGCTGCTGTTCCTCACGTTTCCACGCCTGCAGGGCGGGTTCTGGGCGCTGCCGAACGCGGGCGGCGCCGTCACGGGACTCTCGGACGAAATGAGCCCGGGCCAGATCGACGCGCTGACCGATTCCGATACACCGGCGTTCCGGGTCACGTTCGACGGCGCATCGCCGCCCCCGCAGGAGCGCTACTGGCGCGGACCGGTCCTGCAGGATTTCGACGGTACCACCTGGCGGCGTACCCGCGGTCGCTACTTCCCGGAGCCATCGGTGCAGTTCGACGGCGCGACCTATCGCTATCACGTCACGCTCGAGCCGAACGGCCGCAACTGGTGGTTCGCGCTCGAGTCGGTGGTCGCATCACCCGACCGGCGTGTGCTGCTGACGGAAGACCGGCGACTGATCACCATTGAACCCGTCGACGAAGCAGTGCGTTACAGCGCGACGTCACGCGCCCGCACAGTGACCCACGAGCCGCTGTCGGTCCTCGGCCGCCGCTACAGCCTCGCGCTGCCCGAGGGGCAGAATCCGCGCGCGCTCGAACTCGCAGCCGGCCTGCGGGCCGCAAACCCGACCGCCGCGGCATTCGCGCAGGCCGTGCTCGCGTACTTCGCGCGCGGCGGTTTCGAGTACACGCTGACACCGCCGAAACTCTCGGGCAACGCGGTCGATGAATTCCTCTTCGGCACACGCCGCGGCTTCTGCGGCCATTACGCGTCGGCCTTCGCGACCCTGATGCGGGCGGGCGGCGTTCCTGCGCGCGTCGTCACGGGCTATCTCGGCGGGGAATGGAACCCGATCGGCCGCTATTTCCTCGTGAAACAATCCGACGCCCATGCGTGGGTCGAGATCTGGCTCGACGGTCGGGGCTGGACGCGCGTCGACCCGACGGGTGTCGTCGCGCCCGAGCGGCTGCAGCGCGGCCTGTACGACCTGCTGCCCGATGCGGCGTCGGTGGCTCGGCGACTGACGCGCGGCAACGCCTGGCTCGCCGAAATTGCACAGGCGTGGGACGCGCTCAATACGGCATGGCGCCGGCGCGTACTCGAATTCGGCGCGACGTCGCAGTTCGCGTTGCTCGAGCGGCTCGGGTTCGACTCGCCGCGCTGGCAGCAGCTCGGCGCCCTGCTCGGCCTCGGGCTCGTCGCCTGGCTCGCGTGGATGAGCTGGCAATCGCGTTTCTGGCTGCGCGTGGCGCGCCCCGACGCCCTCGCCCGCGCATGGCGCGCCTTCGGTGCCAGGCATGCGCGCATCGGCCTCGCGCGCGCCGCCGCCGAGGCGCCGCTGGCTTACGCGGCGCGCATCGCGCACGCTCGCCCCGATCTCGCCGGGCAGGCCGGCGACCTCGCCCGGCGCTACGCGGCGCTGCGCTTCGGGCCGGGCGGCGACCGGGCCGCGGTGCGCGCTTTCGCGCGCGACGTGCGGCGCCTGCGCATCGCACCCGCTCCCGCGCGGGAGCCCGCTCGAGGGGCGACGTGATCGCGCTCGCGCTCATCGGCACCGCGCTCGTCGTCATCGTCACATGGCGGACCGTGCGTGCCCGGCGCCGCCTGCGCGAGCTCGACCTGCCGTTTCCGGACGAGTGGCGCGCGCTGCTCGCGCGTGTGCCCCTGTGGCAACGCCTGCCGCCGCCGGTGCGCACGCGCGTCGAGCGCACGGCACGCCGGCTCCTCGCGCGCGTCAGCTTCATCGGCTGCAACGGCCTCACGGTCACGGACGAGATGCGCCTCGTCATCGCGACGCAGGCGGCGCTCCTCGTCGCGCACCGCGACAGCCACGCCTACGACGCGCTCTACAGCGTGCTCGTCTACCCTGCCGAGTTCGTCGTCGAAGACCGGGACGAGGACGAGTTCGGCCTCGTGACGGTCGGCCACCGCGCGTTGTCGGGGCAGGCGATCGACGTCTCGCGCATCGTGCTGTCGTGGGAGGATATCGAGGCGGGGCTCGCGGGCGACGACGGCTACAACGTCGTGCTGCACGAGTTCGCCCACCACCTCGACCACCTCGCCGAGGGGGCCCTGACCGACGGGGGCGCGCTCGCGCCATCCGCGGCACGCTGGCACGCGACGCTCGAGGCCGCGTACGAGGCGCTGTGCGATGCGGTCGATCGCGGCGAGGACAGCCTGATCGACCCTTACGGCGCCGAGGACCTCGCGGAATTCTTCGCGACCGCGACGGAGGTGTTCTTCGAGCGCGCCCGGGAGTTTCGGACGGCCCACCCCCGCCTGCACGCCGAGCTGCGCGACTTCTACGGCGTCGATCCCGCCGACTGGTCCTGACTGCCCGCGGCGGGCACGCGCAGCAGCAGCGCACCGCCGAGGTTGATCAGTAGGCTGAAATGCCGCCGTCCGCCACCAGCGTAGCGCCTTGAATCATGCGCGACTCGTCGGAGGCGAGAAAGAGCGCGATGTTCGCAATATCCTCCGGCTCACCGACCGCAAAGGGGTGCGTAGCGGACGAAAAATCGCCCCTCCCGCCGGACCCGAGCATGCCGCCCGCCATGCGTTGCCTGATGCGCTCGCTGAGCACGAGCCCCGGGCAGATCGAATTGATGCGCACACCGCGTGGGCCGTAGCTCGCTGCCAGTGCCCGCGTCAGCGAGAGTATTCCGCCTTTGGCTGCCGAGTAGGCATGAACGGGACGCCCGACGAGCGCAACCAGGGACGAGAAGTTCACGATGGAACCGCCGCCCGACGTGATGAGATGCGGGATGGCGTTGCGGCAGCAAGCGACCCTCCGGCACAATTGACCAGCGTATGGATCGCTCCAAAACGTGATAGTGCCGCGTCGAGCGCCCGCACGACCGAGCCTTCATCCGTCACGTCAGTTTCGACGAAGAGGGCTTGTCCACCGCCGTCGAGAACCTGCGCCTCGGTGGCGAGACCGGATTCCCGTGCCAGTTCGGCGATCACGACACTCGCGCCCTCGCGCGCAATCAGCCGCGCGCACGCGCGGCCGATGCCAGACCCTGCCCCGGTGATGAGCGCAACCTTACCCTGCAGTCGATCAGGCATGGCCGGGGCCCTCTGCCCTGTCGCGGCGAGCGTTCACACTGCAGGTCACTGCGGGCCGAAACGGACGCTTCAGTCGTCGGGCCCGGCAGTAACGTGCAACGGAAGTGCAGCTAGCCTGCGGGAACGGAACTTCCAGGCTCCCTGCTCTTTCACATATTCATCCTGGTAGGAACCGATGTGCGTCGTGCGAAGATTGTCGACGCCCTGCCTCAACTCGAAGTACAGAATGCCTCGTGCCCGGTCCGGCCCCAGTATCTCGATGACATGCTGGTGGAGGAAAGGCCAGGGATCCGATCTCGGCAAATCGACGCGCAGCGTCTCGCGAATCGCGTCGCGGCCTGATCGCGGGCCGGCCTTCGTGCCCATATTCCCGGGCACATCGAAGACGGCATCGTCCGAATAGAGTGCCACGAGCCCCTCGACGTTCCCGGTACGGGCGAAGTGCGCATAGGAAACAACCAGCTGACGAATGGCCTCCCGATCGAGCAACTCCGTCAGCTGCGCGCGCATCGTCGCCAGCTCCGTTTCGATCTGGCCCTGCTCCGGATCAGGCGATTGAGCGAATGTCACCGCGACCACTCCGATAGATAGCACGGTCGCCAGTACCATCCGCCGCACCATTCTTGCACCGCATTCTGAAGCCACGCTCAAAACTCGTACACCAGATCCACGCCCACAGAGCGCGGTGCGCCGAATTGCGCAGCGGGCACCCCGAGGTTCGTGGTCGACAGGCGGTAGATCTCATCACTGAGGTTCTTGCCCCAGACGGCCACCCGGAACGACCCTTGCGGTACCGGGATGTCGGCGAGCTGGACCCGGGCATTCCAGACCTGATAGCCGGCAGAGCGGCTGTATGCCATCGGGTTGCCGTAGAACGCATCCTGCTTGCGGTAGTCGACGTTCAGGACGATACCGCCGAAAGGCAGGCGCGGGAACGCGTATTCCAGCCCGGCACCGGCCTGATACCGCGGCGTATTCGGCATGTGGCGCACGGCGGCGTACTCCACGCCGTTGTCGATGTAAGACTCGTATTCCGCATCGAGCCACGAGTAGAAGAGATTGGCGGTCAGTCCGCGAGCGAGTACCGCTGCGCTCTCGAGTTCCACTCCTTTGACCGTCGCGCTGCCGGCATTGAGCGTGTCCGTGAAGATCGGCGGAACGCGGGCCTGATCGACCTGCAGGTCGCTGTACTTGTTGCGAAACGCGGCGATATTCACGCGCAGGCGCTTCTCGAGGAGATCCGACTTGAGGCCGATCTCCCACGCCTTGACGTCTTCCTGGCCGAAGCCCTGCCCGAAATAGGCCGGGGTGCTCTGGGTGCTGAAGCCACCCGCCCGGTAGCCGGTGCTGTACTTCGCATAGCCGCGGACGTTGTCGACGAACGCAAAGTCGAGCGTGACCGCGGGATTGAAGGAATCGAAATCCCGATCGCCCACGACGACCGTTCCGGGCGAAATCGCGGGGCTCAGGTCGGTGCGCAGGTAGCTCTTGGTCGCCTTGCGCGAATCCTCGGTGTAGCGCGCCCCCAGCGTGAGATCGAGACGGTCGTCGAGCACCGGCGGTGTCCAGGTGACCTGGCCGTAGACTGCCTTGGACCTGCCTTCGGCCCAGACGTACCAGGCGTCCACTGCCGCACCGCCGGCGAAATTCGAGGCAATCGATTCACGGCTGTCTTCCTCGAAGTAGAAAAGGCCGACGGCATACCTGATGCGTGTGCCCAGTGCGTCGCCGACCAGCTGCAGCTCCTCGGAAAACTGATGCTGCTTCTGCAGGTAGTCCTGCGTGAACACGTCGGCAAAGTTCATGTTCACGAGGCTGTCCAGGTCCCGATACGCGCTGATCGACTTCAGCATCGCGCCACCGAGATCCAGCGCAATCGTCAGGTTGTGACCGCTCACCTTCGTATCGCTCGGACGCTCGCCCAGAACGGAATTGATCGACTCCTGGCGTCCCGGTACGGCCCCCGCCCCGCCGACGGCCTGGTAGAAGTGATTGCCGAAGACCATCTCGGAGGCGTCGAAGGCGTAGTCGAGGGTGAGCGTGTCGGTCGCCTCGAAGCGCAACGCCGCGCGCACCGCTTCCTTCTTGCGGTCTTCGTTGAAGTTGATCTGGTTCGGCAGGGTCGAGTTGGTATTCTTCACCCAGCCGTCGTTTTCGGCACGCATGTAGACCACGCGCGCGAAGAGTTTGTCGCCGACAGGCACATTGATTCTCGCCCGTCCGGCGCGCAGGTCCCAACTTCCGGCGGTCAACTGCGCGCCGAAAGAGAGTTCGTCGTCGGGCTTCTGCGTGATGAAGTTGATCGCCCCGGCCGTCGTGTTCCGGCCCCAGAGCGTGCCCTGTGGCCCGCGGAGCACTTCCACCCGCTCGAGATCGGCGATGTCCGTCGCGAGGCCGACTGCGCGGGCGACGGGCACTCCGTCGATGTAGATGCCCGTCGCCATATCCTTGGTCGTCGAGGCAATGAGATTGCCCATGCCGCGGATGTAGAGGTTCGGTGCGGCACGCGTACCCGCGAACGGCGCGAGGTTCAGCGAGGGCACTTTGTTCAGCAGATCCAGCGTGTTCGTTACGCGCTGGGCGTCGAGGTCTCTCGACGTAAAGGCGGTAATCGCAATAGGCGTCTCCTGCAGGGACTCCTCGCGCTTCTGCGCCGTGACGATCACCTCCTGGATCGTGTCTGCCGACGGATCGGCATCGGCGGGCGCCTCGCCTCCTTGCTGCGCAAACGCGGCCGTGCACGACAGCAAGAACAGCGCATTCAGGGTGGTGCGAAATCCGGTCATCTGGAATATCTCCGCCGCAGGGGCATGGTTACAAGCCGGGCGAAGGTGCGTGAGGCCATTTGGCGGTACATCATCCAAATGGATGAGATCTCGGAAAACCCGTATCGGGCTTCGCTACGCCGCCAGTCCGTGCAGCCCACCCCCGCCTGCACGCCGAGCTGCGCGACTTCTACGGCGTCGATCCCGCCGACTGGTCCTGACTGCCCGCGGCGGGCACCCGCAGCAGCAGCGCGCCGCCGACGATGAACAGCAGCGCGATCGACAGCATCGCGAGCCGCGAGTCGGCGGTGAGCAGCGCGACGCTGCCCGCGAGCAGCGGCCCGAGGATCGCCGCGGCCTTGCCCATCATGTTGTAGAAGCCGAAGAACTCGCCCGCCTTGCCCGCCGGCACGAGCCGCCCGTAGAACGAACGCGACAGCGACTGCACGCCCCCCTGGACGCAGCCAATCACGATCGCGAGCACGAAGAATTCCGTCTCCGTATCGAGCCGGTACGCGTAGAGCGTGACGAGCGTGTAGACCGCGAGCGCGATCAGGATGCCGGCACGGGCACCGATGCGCGCGCCGAGCCAGCCGAAGGCGAGCGCGGCGGGAAAGCCGACGAACTGCACGAGCAGCAGCGCCTGGATCAGGCTCGATTGCCGAAAGCCGAGCGCGAGCCCGTAGTCGACGGCCATCTTGATGATCGTGTTGACGCCGTCGATGTAGAACCAGTACGCGAGCAGGAACAGGAGCAGCGCGCGACTCTCGCGCACGTGCGCGAACGTGCGCCGCAGTTCGGCGAGGCCCGCGGTCACCGCCGCGCGCGGCGCGAGCGGCGCGGCGCCGCGGTGCTCGCGGACGAGCAGCAGGCAGGGCAGCGTGAACACGAGCCACCAGACCGCGACGCTCGCGAACGACAGGCGCACCGCGATCGCCGCATCCGCGATGCCGAACAGCGCAGGCTGCGAAACCATCAGTGCATTCACCGCGAAGAGCAGCCCGCCGCCGAGATAGCCGAGCGCGTACCCGTAGCCGGAGACGAGGTCGTACTCGCTTTCCGACGCGACGTCGGTCAACAGCGAGTCGTAGAACTGGTTGCCGCCCCAGAACCCGATCGACGCGGCGCCGTACAACACCGCGGCGAGCGCCCACTCGCCCTGCCCGACGAGCGGCAGCGCCGCCGTCATGGCCGCGCCCAGCACCGTGAACAGCGCGAGCAGGCGGATGCGCACGCCGCCCTTGTCGGCGATGGCGCCGATCACGGGCGCCATCACCGCGACGATCAGGCTCGTTACGGCGCTCGTCACGCCGAGGCGGAACGTGCTGTCGGTCGCCGTGACACCGGCATTCCAGTACTGCTTGAAGAACAGCGGAAAGAACCCCGCCATCACGGTCGTCGCAAAGGCAGAGTTCGCCCAGTCGTAGAGCGCCCACGCGACGACGGGCTTGCGCGTCAGGACCTTCGCCATCGCGCTAGGTTACCTGTGTCGACGGCCGGGGGTCACCTCGATGAATCGTTCGACCAGCAGATCGAGCAGGCGCTGCACCGAAGCGCGCGTACCGCCGACGTCGAGCTTGCCGGTCACCGCGAGCATGCAGATGCCGTGCACGGCGCTCCACAGGACGACGGCGACCTCGTCGGGTGCGTCGCGCGCGCCGCGGCGCGCGTCCCGCAGGGCGGCCGCCACCAGGGCAAAGATCGCACGCGTGTGGCCGCGGTACGTCGACGGCGCGGCCTGCCCCTCGGGCAGGCGGTGCTCGAACACCATGAGCCAGCGTTGCGTGTGCAGCAGCGAGAACCCGAGGTAGGCCGCGCACAGCAGCTGCAGTCGCTGCGGGGCCGAGCTCGCGCGGCCTGCCACGGCCTCGAGCGATGCGCGCAGCTCCATCACCGTGCGCTCGTTCACCTGCACGATCAGGTCGTCGAGGTTGGTGAAGACCATGTAGAGCGAGCCGACCGTATAACCCATCCGCCGCGCCACTTCGCGCATGCCGAGTGCGGCCATTCCGCCGCCGTCCACCAGCCGGGCCGCCTCCGCGAGTGCGAGCTCCCGCAGCTCGTCGCGGCTATGAAGATTGCGTCGACCCATGTGGAAGCTCCTGATCCTGCAAGGAATATACACTTGTATTGATCAGTGTTCAATTAACAGGATAAACTGAGCACTGCTCAATTGGAGGCCTGCACATGCCTGTCAGACACTGCCTGCTGCCCGCCATCGCGACGGCGTCGCTGCTGTCCGGCTGCGCGCTGCTCGATGGAGGCTGCTACCCGGCCGGCGCCACGCGCGCGACGAGCACTCCGCTCGTCTCGTTCCTCTACCCCGACGGCGACGTGGCTACGCCCACCGACCACCCCGTCATGCCGGTACCGATGCGCGTCGGACTCGCGTTCGTGCCCGGCGACTACGGCAACCAGCCGGTCACGGAACGATACGCCGTGCTCGAGCGCGTACGATCACGCTTCGCGAAGTTGCCCTATGTGGAATCGATCTCGATCGTTCCCGAGGGTTACCTGAACCCGCGCAGCGGCTACACGGGCCTCGAACAGATTGCCCGACTGCAGGGCTTCGATGCGCTCGCCCTCGTGTCGATGGATCAGGTCGCGCAACGCAGGGACAACAAGGCGTCACTGCTGTATCTGACGATCCTCGGCGCCTATGTCGTCGAAGGCACCGACCAGGAAACGCATACGCTGCTCGATCTCGCCGTGATCGAGCCGCGATCGCGCACCCTGCTGCTGCGTGCGGCCGGCACGAGCGCCCTGTCCGGCGACTCGACGCTGGTCGAGCAGCCCGCCGCGCTCGACCGTCAGCGCGCGAGCGGGCTCGAACTCGCCGCCGCGCAGTTGACGGATCACCTGGCGACCGAGCTCGACCGCTTCGCCGCGCGCGTAAAGGACGGCACCGCGCCTGTCACGGTCGCGAAGCGCGGCAGTGGCGGCGGTGGCGCGCTCGGTGGCGTCACGCTCATGGTGCTCGCCGCGTTGCTGCTCATCCCGCGAGGTGCTCGCGCGTTTCGAGGAAGCGGACGTCCGGCCAGCGCTCCTGGGTGAGCGCGAGGTTCACGCGGGTGGGCGCGAGGTAGACGAGGCCGCCACTGTGGTCGACCGCGAGGTTGTCGTGGGCCTTCGAGCGAAACTCGGCGAGCTTGCGCTCGTCGTCCGCGCCGATCCACCGCGCGGTGTAGACGTTGACGGGCTCGAAATGGCACTGCACGCCGTACTCGTCCTGCAGCCGGAAGGCCACGACCTCGAACTGCAGCTGGCCCACGGCGCCGAGCACCATGTCGTTGTTGCGCAGCGGCTTGAAGAGCTGGGTGGCGCCCTCCTCGCACAGTTGCGCCAGGCCGCGCGCGAGCGCCTTCATGCGCAGCGGATCCTTCAGCACCGCGCGCCGGAACATCTCGGGCGCGAAATTCGGGATGCCGGTAAAGACGAGATGTTCGCCCTCGGTGAAGGAATCGCCGATATTGATGGTGCCGTGGTTGTGCAGGCCGATGATGTCGCCCGCGTACGCTTCCTCCGCGTGGCTGCGGTCGGCGGCGAGGAACGTGAGCGCGTCGGCGACGCGCATTTCCTTGCCGAGCCGCACGTGATGCAGCTTCATGCCACGGGTATAGCGCCCCGAACACAGGCGCATGAAGGCGATGCGGTCGCGGTGCGCCGGATCCATGTTCGCCTGTATCTTGAAGACGAAGCCGGTGAGTGCGCGCTCCTGCGAGTCGACTTCGCGCTGCAAGGTCGGCCGCGGCTGTGGCGGCGGCGCGTGCTCGACGAACGCGCCGAGGAGCTCTTCGACGCCGAAATTGCCGATCGCCGAACCGAAGAACACCGGCGTCTGCCGGCCTGCGCGATACAGGTCGGGATCGAAGGCCGCCGTCGCGCCGCGCACGAGTTCGACCTGTTCGTCGAACGCGGCGGCGCGCTCGCCGAGGAAGGCGCGCCCCGATTCGCTGGCGAGGCCGTCGATCACGAGGTTCTCGCCCACCCGGCCGCGCTCGCCGGCGCTGTACACGTAGATGCGATCCTCGGCCAGGTGGTAGATGCCCGCGAGGTCGCGCCCCATGCCGATCGGCCAGGTGATCGGTGTCGTCGCGATGCCGAGCACGCGCTCGATCTCGTCGAGCAGATCGATCGGCTCGCGCCCTTCGCGGTCGAGCTTGTTGATGAAGGTCATGATCGGCGTGTCGCGCAGGCGACAGACCTCCATCAGCTTGATCGTGCGCGCCTCCACGCCCTTCGCGCAGTCGATGACCATCAACGCCGAATCCACCGCGGTGAGCGTGCGGTAGGTGTCCTCGGAGAAGTCCTCGTGGCCGGGCGTGTCGAGGAGATTGACGACGCGGCCGCGATACGGGAACTGCATCACCGACGAGGTCACGGAAATGCCGCGCTGCTGCTCGAGGCGCATCCAGTCGGACGTCGCGTGGCGCGCCGCCTTGCGGCCCTTCACGGTGCCGGCCATCTGGATCGCGCCGCCGAACAGCAGCAGCTTCTCGGTCAGCGTCGTCTTGCCGGCGTCGGGGTGGGAAATGATCGCAAAAGTGCGTCTTTTGGTGATTTCCTCGGTCGTTACATCAGCCATGCAGGGCAATCATGAAGCAGAATCGAAGTGACTTTCGCGGGTGTACAGGCGCGCCGGCGCGCGAGCGCCGCCGCGGAGCGCTGCGGATAGTACTTTCAAACAGCCTGTCTGCCGAGCCTGTTCGCATCGGCACATCGGGGGCGTGTCACGAGCGGCGCGGGTCCTGGCGAGTTCGCGGGGGTTCAGCGAACTGAAGCACGCGGCGCATCCTTGCGACGTCGCGGACCGTGGCCGGTCACGCGACGGGGCCGCCGTTGGACGTCTCCCTTTGACATCATGATGCATTATCATCACGATGCTCTGATGCGCACTACCATCGACCTGCCTGAAGACCTGCACCGCATCGCCACCAGCTTGGCACGCCACAACAAGCGCAGCCTGGGCCAGATCGTGGCCGAACTGATGCGCCGCGGACTGGAGGCGCCCGGCTATCGCGTCGCCGAGTCGCAGGCGCCCTACCGGATCGACGAAGACACCGGCTTGCCGGTCGTCGTGGGAGCCACCCGCGTGATGACCGACGACGATGTGCGGGCGCTGGACGACGAACCGTGACGGCCGTGCGCGAGGTCGCCGCCCTGCCGGATGGCAACGTCCTCATCGCGCTGGCGTACCCGCCGCACGTGCACCACGCCGCCGCGCGGCAGTGGTTTCGCCGGCACGACGGTCTGTTCGCGTCCTGCCCGCTCACGCAGGGCACGCTGGTGCGGATGCTGCTGAATTTCCGCGCGGTGCCCAGGACAGAGGATGCGGTCGGCATCCTGCGTGGCTTCGTCGAGCATCCGCGCCACCGCTTCTGGCCGGATACGCTGGGCTACCTGCAGATCGACTGGAAAGGCGTGATCGGCCACAACCAGGTGACCGATGCGTATCTCGTCACGCTGGCGCGCAAGCACGGCGGCCATCTGGTGACCTTCGACCAGGGCCTGGTCGCGTTGCACCCGGATGTGGCCAGGTTGCCGGAAGATCTGCCCGGATCATGGGGACGGGACTGAGGCTGCAAGCCGCTGCCAGCTATTAACGTTTGACGTTATTAACGCCTGACTTTAATATCAAGCCGTGATCCGCTCCTTCAGGAACAGGGACACCGAAGCGATCTTCGGTGGCGCGTTCGTGAAAGGGCTCGATGGGCAGATCCAGCAGCGCGCGCGTGAAAAGCTCAAGTACGTGGATGCGGCTTCCAGTCTTCGCGACCTGGCGGTGCCGCCGTCGAATCAGCTCGAATCGCTCAAGGGCGAGCGCAAAGGACAATACAGCATCCGCATCAACAAGCAGTGGCGCATCTGCTTCACGTGGGAAGACGGCGATGCGTTCGACGTGGAGATCGTCGACTATCATTGAGCGGAGAGTGAGGAAGGTATAGCTATATGGCTGCAAAGAAGCTGCGCCCGGTGCACCCGGGAGACATTCTGCTCCATGATTTCATGGAGCCGCTGAAGCTCAGCTCCTACAAGCTCGCCAGGGAGCTCGGCGTGTCGGTACCGTCGGTGAACGAGATTGTGCGCCGGCGTCGGGCGGTCACCGCGGAGATGGCGCTGCGGCTGTCGCGGTATTTCGGTACGAGTGCGCAGCTCTGGCAGAAACTGCAGGCGCAGTACGACCTCGAGATCGCGAGCCAGAAGATTGGCAAGCGGGTCGAGCGTAGCATCCAGCCGCTGCCGCGGCCGGATTTGTCCGCGGGTCGGGCGGCATAGCTCCACAGCCCCACCCCGTTTCCAGCGCACGCGCGAGCGCTCGAACCTGCGGAACGCCCTCGGGGCCGTCACGCCGCAGCAGCAGCGACCAGACGCCGGTGTCGACGAACAGGCTCAACGCCTGGACCGCTCCGCCTTGTAATCAAGGCCGGAATCCCACTCGAGCTTGCCTGCCAGGTCGAGCAGGGCTTTTTCGATCAGGTCGGGTCAACCGAGAGATTGGTGGCCATCTGTGTAATTCCTCACACATAGAGTTACACAGATGGCAGTGACCTTGCAGCCGCACGCCTGCCTGACCAGATACAGCACCTGCCTCTCCCGCCGACTGACCGGCCGCAGGTCATCCGTCACGCAAGCGGGCATTCTTCTGCTCAGAGCTTTCCGCGCGCAACCTCCGGCAAATCCAGCGGCGGCAGCGCCTTCACGATCTTCATCGTCTCGAGGCTCACGGTAATCACCCGCAGCAGCAGTTCCAGCGGATAGCGCGGGTTGTGCATGGTTTCAATGGCCCAGTCGTTGGCGTCGCTGACGATGCCGCTCGCCTTGTCGGTCCTGACGCACTGGCGCTCCATCACCCAGTCGATCGCGGGCTTGCCGTTGACGACGTACTCGTACGCCGCGAGCGGGATGCCGGTGACGGTGATGCGCGGGTTGTAGATGACGGTGCCGAGGTCTTTCTCCTTGCCCCGCTTGCCATGGCGCATCTTGACGACGCGGTAGTCGGCTCCGGTGAGCGGCTTGTCGCCGTGCTCGACTTTCGCGCCGGCATACATTGGCACCGTCTCGTAGTTCAGGTGCAGCTCCGCCAGCTGGCGGCCGGCGCGACTGAACTGCCGGAAATCCGCCGCGGACTTCACGCACGGAATGCGCGGCAGCTCCTTGCCGAGATTGTCGGCGTAGCGCTCGCGATAGTCGGGCGAGTGCAGCAGGCCGTAGACGTAATAGAACACGTCCTCCTTGCTGATCGCCTCGCCAGGATAGGCGGCGTGGAAGTGCGCGAGCCCGGCGTCGGTGATGGCGTCGCGGCGTTTGCGGGTATTCGACGTAACATCAGTCTTGAACAGGCCAGGCTGCATGTGTGGCTCGATTGATTCGTCAATGGCCTCGTCGTAGAGATAGAGGGGAAAGCATTGCGAGTCACCATTGCAGTGCAAATCCGGTAGCGCGTTGGTCATCAGGGCGACCTGGTCCCCGCCTGAATACTTCGCGTTGATCTGAATCACCAAATTCTGGGCCGTCCCACCTGGGAAGAAGCGCGGCATCTGGTAGACACGGTTGTTGAAATGTCGATTGAAGTAGATCCACGCCTTCGAGTACGGTCGATAGAGGGAAACGGAAAAAGACTCGTCCTCCACAGCTCTCTTGTATCCGCGCCGCAGGTCCTCCTTGCTTTCATGTGTCCAACTAATGCGATGTGTTCCAAAATCTACAAAGGTATCGACCGCCGGCCACTCTTCCCTCGCGCAGTCAGCAGTTGATGCCTGGTACCGTTCAACCTCCTGGTTGTAGTACTCGATCATGTCTGTGACTGTATCTATAAGCGCCGACCGCGACGGGTTATAGACCCAAGCATCTCGATTGGTCTTGACGCCATTCGAGAAGTCCTCGAACAGAGTTTGTTCATGGCCCTTCTTATCGCCGAGCGCAATGAACTCTCTGAAGCTGTCATCGCGCTGCCTGAGCCAGTCGCCGTGTGCATCCGGGGTAATGATCCGCCAACCCTCGGCCGCATCGATGCCCGCGATGCCGGTGTAGTCGCTGATCTTCTTCAACTTGTCTTCGCGGCTCAGGTAGTCGCCGATGTCGTGGAAATGAATCTGGCCGTGTTTCTCGGCCTGCGGATTCTTGACGAGCAGCGAGATGGCAACCGGGGCACGGCTGCCGATGCCAAAGATGTTGTCCTTCTCCTTGCGCCGCATCTCACCCGAGGTGCGCGCGTTCCCGCGCAGATGGAACACGTAAATGCTGCTGAATTCCTCGGTGAGGCATTTGCGCAGCCCGTCGGCGGTGTTCGCGTCGAGGAAGCCGGCGTTCGTGACGAAACCGATAACGCCGCTTGCGCCGATGCGGTCGCTGGCCCAGCGGATGGCGCGGATGTAGCTGTCGTAAAGCGCATTCTTGAGCGTAGCGTTAGATCGATCTGCGTAGCTGTCTCTGATGCGCGCGTCCAGATGCGGGTACACCACATTTTGATTGTTGGCATTGGCTTCGCCTTGCCCCACAGAATACGGCGGATTCGCCATGATCACGCGGATATCCAGCTTCTTCTGCCGCCTGCGCCGCCGGCTGTTGTTCACCAGCAGCGCGTCCACCAGATCCTCCTTCTCGTACATCTGGAAGGTGTCGGTGAGACAGATACCCTCGAACGGCTGGTAGTCGCCGCCGACGAGGCTGTGATACACGGCTTCGATGTTGATGGCGGCGATGTAATAAGCCAGCAGCACGATTTCGTTGGCGTGGATCTCCTGCCGGTACTTGCGCGGCAGCTCCTCCGGCTTGATCAGCCCGCTCTGCAGCAGGCGGGTGATGAAGGTGCCGGTGCCGGCGAAGGGGTCGATGATGTGCACGCCCTCGCTGCCGAGCGTCTGGCCGAATTCCTTCTGCAACAGATGCGCGACGCTGTGGATGATGAAATCCACCACCTCGACCGGCGTGTAGACGATGCCGAGCCGGTCGGCCATGCGCGGAAAGGCGTTGCGGAAGAACTTGTCGTACAGCTCGACGACGATCTTTTGCTTGCCGGCGGCGTTGTCGATGCCCTCGGCGCGCAGCTTCACGCTGTCGTAGAAGCTGCGCAGCGTGTCGGCCTCCTTCTCGAGGTGATGCTCGTGCAGCGTGTCGAGCACCCCCTGCATGGCGAGACTCATGGGATTGTGGCTCGCGAAGCTGTAGTGCTCGAACAGCGCATCGAACACGGGCTTCGTGATCAGGTGCTGCGCCAGCATTTCGATGATGTCGGCGTCGGTGATGCTGTCGTTCAGGTCGTCGCGCAGCTCGGCGGCGAACGCGGCGAACGCCTTGCGCTCGCGCGTGTTGGCCGGGTCATACAGCAGCGCCGATATGCGGTCGATGTGCGTGCGCGCGATGCGGGCGATGTCGTTCGCCCAGTCTTCCCAGTGATGGCGGTTGCCGACCTTCTCGACGAGCTTCGCGTAGATCGCGCGCTCGATTTCGCCGATCTCGAATTGCAGCTCGCCCTGATCCTCCTTGCCGTAGCTCCGGGTCGCGGCTTCGGCGATCGTGAACTGGTTGCGGCCGGCGTCCCTGTCCTTCGTGCCGCGCGCCTTCGGCGGCTTCTTCTGCAGCCGGTCGGTGACGGCGATCACCTCCATCTTCTGCACGTTGGGGCCGACCAGCTCCATCTTGTTGACCATGGCGTCGAAGCGGTCGTCGTGCGAGCGCAGCGCCTGGAGCACCTGCCAGACCACGCGGTAGGTCTTGTTGTCGGCGAGCGCCGCGTGCGGTTCGACGCCGGCGGGGATCACCACCGGCAGCACCACGTAGCCGCGCTTCTTGCCGGGCGCATTGCGCATGACGCGGCCGACCGACTGCACCACTTCCACCTGTGACGTGCGCGGTGTGAGAAACAGCACGGCGTCGAGCGCCGGCACATCCACGCCCTCGGAGAGGCAGCGCACGTTGCTCAGGATGCGGCAGGTATCGGCGGGCAGCTCGGCCTTCAGCCAGTCGAGCTTCGCCTGCTTTTCGCTCGCGTTCATGCCGCCGTCCACATGCTCGGCCTCGCAGGCGAGCGTGGCCATGTCCTCGTCGTCCGCGGTGCGCTGGTACTCCTCGACGACGGCGCGGAACATGCCGGCGATGTGTTTGGAGCTGACCTTGTGGGTCCGCCCGCCCTTCTGCACTTCGATGACCTGGCAGAAGGCGACGGCGCGCTGCATCGGCGCTTCGTCGCCGTGGAGATTCTCGGCCAGCCCCTGTTTGGCGAGCGCCTTCCAGCAGCCGACGATGCGGGCGGCATCGTCCACCTTGAGCTGGTTGTTCTCGTCCTTGAGCAGGTTCTGCAGGCGGCGATTGACGTGCGCTTCCTCGACCGACAGCACGATGACCTTGTAGTCCACCAGCAGGCCGCGCTTCACCGCCTCGGAGAAGGTGATGACGTGCAGCTCCCGGCCGTAGAGCGCTTCGTCATCCATGGAGCACAGCGCCACGTTGTCGCGCTCGGCGCTCGCCTTGGCGCCCTCGCCGTAGATGCGTGGCGTGGCGGTCATGTACAGGCGCCTGGCCGCGCGCAGGAAGTCGTTGTCGTGCACCTTGACGAAATGGCTCTCGTCGTCGCTGTCGAAGGTGGCGCCGGTGGTGCGGTGGGCTTCGTCGCAGACGATGAGATCGAAACCGGGCAGGCCGAGCTGCTGGGCGTCGCTCAGCACATCGATGCTGTGATAGGTGCCGAACACCACGCTCATGTGCTCGTCGTCGTGACGCGCGCGCATCTCACCGGCCAGCCGCCTGGCATCGGTGGTGGCGGGGTATTGCAGCTCGTGCGTGAGCATCCGGAAATCGTCGTCCGCCGCCCTGCGCTTCTTGCCGACATCGGTGTCGGAGCAGACCGCGAAGCTGTGGAGGGGCACGCCGCTGTCCTGCGTCCACTCGGTGAGCGCCTGCACAGCAAAGCGAGGCTCGGCACGAGGAACAGCACGCGCTTGCCCGCGCCAGCCATCCGTTCGGCGACCACGAGACTCGCGAAGGTCTTGCCCGTGCCGCAGGCCATGATGAGCTTGCCGCGATCGGCACCGGTGAGCCCGGCCAGCACCGCGTCCACCGCCGCCTTCTGGTGTGCTCGCAGCGTCTTCTTCGGCCTGAGCACCGGCGCGGTCTGCGGCTGGTAGTGCGACCAGTCGATCCGGCTGTTTTCCAGATCGTGCAGCGTGACGAGGCTGACCGGCGGCTGCTGGTCCTGCACGGCATTGCGCAGGTGGCCGCTGCTCTTCGTGGCAGTCAGGAAGATCAGCCGGTGCGCGAACTGCTTCTTGCTCGACGCGGTGAAGAAGGTCGCGAAGTCATCGAGCTTCAGCACCGCATCTTCGTCGTAGAACTTCGCCTGGATGGCGTGCAGTTCGCCGCCGGCGGTCTGCGCCACGAGGTCGATGCCGGCATCGGCGCCCACATCGCCCAGCCCGCGCAAGGCCGCCTGCGCGCGCCATTCTTCCCACAGCCAGACCTGGCCGCCGTACAGATCCGCGTAGTACGGCTCGGCCACCAGATAGGCTTTGACCAGGCGCTCGAAGTAGTTGCCCTTCTCGCGCTCCGAAGCGGCGTTGAGCCGGAATGTTTCCAGCAGCGTGGTCAAACCCGTCACAAGACCCCCAGCCTACAAGCGAGTCGGCGCGCCTTGCCGCTCCGCGAGCGACAACCGCAGCACCGTGGCATCTTCGCGCCCGCCGACCGCCTGGTAGTAGCCACGGCGCACGCCCACCGGCACGAACCCGAGCGACTGGTACAGGCGGATCGCCGTGACGTTGGAAGGACGCACTTCGAGGAATGCGTCTTCCACGCCGGAGTCGGCCGCGAGATCGAGCAAGTGCCGCAGCAGCGTGCGCCCGAGGCCCCGGCCGCGCATCGACGCGCGCACGCACACGTTCAGGATGTGCGCCTCGCCGGCCCCGGTGCTCATGATGCCGTAGCCGACGAAATCGAAACCGATCTCGACGACCCGGCACACGTAGCCGACGCGCACGCAATCGCGAAAGATGCCCTCGCTCCACGGAAAGGGATACGACTCCCCTTCCAGCGCGGCAACCCGCGGCAGGTCCGCCTCGGTCATCGGCCGCAGCGCGACGCGCGGCAGCGGCAGGTCATCCCGCGCGGCGGCCACGCGCCGTCTCCCGCGCGAGCTTGAGGTCGTCCCACGCCTTGCGCTTCTCGCCGGGCGCGCGCAGCAGGTATGCCGGGTGATAGGTCACGACGAGCGGGGTGCCCGCCGGTCCGAACTGGTGAATGCGCCCTCGCAGGCGCGCGACCGGCGCGTCGGTACCGATGAGCGTCTGCGCGGCGATGCGCCCGACAGCGACGATGATGTCGGGCTCGATCAATGCCAGCTGGCGCTGGAGATACGGCAGGCAGCTCGCGATCTCGTCCGGCGCCGGATCGCGATTGCCCGGCGGCCGGCACTTGAGCACGTTCGCGATGAACACGGTGTCGCGCGTGAGGCCGACCGCACGCAGCATCGCGTCGAGGAGCCGGCCCGCGCGCCCGACGAACGGTTCGCCGCGGCGATCTTCCTCGGCGCCCGGCGCTTCGCCCACGATCAACCAGCGCGCCCGCGGGTCGCCGACGCCGAAGACAGTCTGCGTGCGTGTTTCGCACAGCCTGCATTTGACGCAGCCCGCCACCTCCGCACGCAAGACTCGCCAGGCGTCAGCCGGCACGCCGCCGTCGCCCGGTGCAGTGTCGTCGAGCGGCGGGGGCGCGCGGCGCGACACCCAGGCGTCGATGCCGAGCGCCTCGAGGTAGTGCGCGCGGCGTGACGGATCGGCGGCGGTCACAGGCGCCGCAGGCGACGCACGGCCCATTGCACCGGCGCGGAGAGCGCATAGGTGGAGAACATCGCGAGCAGCATCGTCGGCGGATCGATCGCGATCAGCGCGAGGAACAGCGGCACGACGATGAAATAGTAATACCGCACGCGCTTGTCGACGTCGATCTGCTTCAGGCTCATGTACGGGAAGCTGGTCACCATCAGCGTGCCCGCGAGCGCGGCGACCACGAACGCCAGGATCAGGTCGGTGAGCCCGCCCGGACCGCGCCAGGTGCTGGAGAACCAGACGAACGAGGCGACCACGGCCGCCGCCGACGGGCTCGGCAGCCCCTCGAAGTAACGCTTGTCCTGCGCCGCGCGCGTGTTGAAGCGCGCCAGCCGCAGCGCCGCGGCCACGGCGAAGAAGAACGTGGCGACCCAGCCGAAGCGGCCCCATGCCTGCCCGTACTCGGCGATGCGCGCGACGCCCCACTGGTACATGACCACCGCGGGCGCGATACCGAAGGCGACCATGTCCGCGAGGCTGTCGTATTCCTTGCCGAACGCGCTCTCGGTGCGGGTCCAGCGCGCCACGCGGCCGTCGAGCCCGTCGAACAGCATCGCGGCGAACACGGCGAGGCCGGCCCGGTCGAAGTTGCCGTCGATGGCCGCGATGATCGCGTAGAAGCCTGAAAAGAGGCACCCGGTGGTCAGCGCGTTCGGCAACAGGTAGACGCCGCGGCCGCGCCGTGCAAGCTCCGTGCTCGGTGTGGACATGCCGCGCATCATATAAGATGCGCGGCCCGACCGCCGTAGCCTGGACGGAGCTGCTGCCCCGATGCGCTGGACCCGATACCCGCTCAGCACGATGAAGGAAACGCCCGCCGAGGCGGAGATCGTGAGCCACCGCCTGATGCTCCGCGCGGGCCTGATCCGGCGGCTCGCCGCCGGCATCTACACGTGGACGACCTTCGGGCTCCTGACCCTGCGCAAGGTCGAGGCCATCATCCGCGAGGAGATGGATCGTGCAGGCGCCTTCGAAGTGCTGATGCCGGCCGTGCAGCCGGCGGAGCTGTGGCAGGAGTCGGGGCGCTGGGCGGAATACGGCCCGGAGCTGCTGCGCTTCACCGACCGCGGTGACCGCGCCTTCGTGATCGGCCCGACGCACGAGGAAGTGATCACCGATCTCGTGCGTCGCGAGTTGCAGAGCTACCGGCAACTGCCCGTGAACTTCTACCAGATCCAGACGAAGTTCCGCGACGAAATCCGGCCGCGCTTCGGCGTGATGCGCGGCCGCGAGTTCATCATGAAGGACGCCTATTCGTTCCACATCGACGAGGCCTCGCTCGCCGAGGGCTACGAACTGATGCGCGCGGCCTACACCCGGATGTTCACCCGCATGGGCCTCAGGTTCCGCGCGGTGCGTGCCGACTCGGGCGCGATCGGCGGCAGCGCGTCGGAGGAGTTCCAGGTGCTGGCGGATTCGGGCGAAGACGCGATCGCGTTTTCGGACATCGGCGACTACGCGGCGAACCTCGAAATGGCCGAGGCGGTGGCGCCGGCGGCGCCGCGCGCCCCGGCGCGCGCCGCGATGCGGCCGGTCGCGACACCGCAGGTGCGCACGATCGTCGCGCTCACGGAGTTCCTCGCGGTGCCGGCGACACAGTGCGCTAAAACCCTGCTGGTCGAGGGCGCCTCGGGCGGCGTCGTCGCGCTCGTGCTGCGCGGCGATCACGAATTGAATGCCGTGAAGGCGCAGAAGCTGCCGGGGGTCGCCTCGCCGCTGCGCATGGCGAGTCTTGACGCCGTGCTCGCGGCGAGCGGCGCGGAACCGGGATTCGTGGGCCCCGTGGGACTCGCCTGCCCGGTCATCGCGGACCGCAGTGCGGCGGTCCTCGCGGATTTCGTCTGCGGCGCCAACGCACGCGACACGCACCTCACCGGGGTCAACTGGGGCCGCGACCTGCCCGAACCCGAGGTCGCCGACCTGCGGAGTGTCGTCGCGGGCGACCCGAGCCCGTCCGGGCAGGGCACGCTGTCGATAGCCCGGGGCATCGAGGTCGGCCACATCTTCCAGCTCGGCCGCAAGTACAGCGACGCGATGAATTGCGCCGTGCTCGACGAGGCGGGCCGCAGCACGAACCTCCACATGGGCTGCTATGGCATAGGTGTGACGCGCGTCGTGGCGGCGGCCATCGAACAGAACCACGATGATCGTGGCATCATCTGGCCCGAGCCGATTGCGCCCTTCCAGGTGGTACTGGTCCCGATCAACATCGCCAAATCGCAGCGAGTCCGTGAAACCGCCGACCGCCTCTACGACGAACTCACCCGTGCGGGAATCGAGGTGCTCCTCGACGACCGCGATGCGCGCCCCGGCGCGAAGTTCGCCGACGCCGAACTCCTCGGCATCCCGCACCGGATCGTCGTCGGCGAGCGCGGCCTCGATGCCGGCAAGCTCGAGTACCGCCACCGTCGCGCCGAGGCGAGCGAAGACTGCCCCCTCGATGACACTGTCGCCTTCCTGCGCGCCCGGCTCGCGCCGGGCTGACCGGTTCGTCGCATGGGCGGCGTGCGCCCTGGCCATGGGTGCCCTGCCCGTCGCGCACGCCGACCAGCAGCAGGATGCCGGGCTGCGCAGCGTCATCGAGCACGCGGTCGCGCAGGCCGAGTGTTTCCCGGACCGCTACGAATCGGCCGTGTGGTTCACGATGATGGAACCGCGGCTCGTGAAGCGCGTGCCCGACAAGGCCGAACGGCTCGAGATCCTGCGCACCGTGTTCTGCGAGGCGCACCGCAAGGGCGAAATACGCCTGCCGCCCGGGCTCGTCATGGCGGTCATCGATGTCGAGAGCCGCTTCAATCGCTGGGCGGTGTCGTACGCCGGCGCCGTGGGCCTGATGCAGATCATGCCGTTCTGGCCCGAGAAGCTCGGCATGAAGCGCCACCAGCTGACGCAGATCGGCCCGAACGTGCGCATGGGCTGCGCGATCCTGCGTTACTACCTGAAGTACGAGAGCAACAACGTGCAGAAGGCGCTCGCGCGCTACAACGGCAGCGTCGGCCGGCGCGACTACTCCGACCTCGTGATCGGCAGCTGGAGCCGCTGGAACGGCGCCGACGACCTCGGGATCGCGGCCTCGGCCGCGCGTCAACCGGTGGTGAAGCCCGCAGGGCGCTGATCGGGCGCGAGTTCGACGGCGACGACCTGCACGTCACTCACCTTCGACGCGGTCGAACCGGTCCACAACGCCTCGATATAGCGCGCCACGACGTCCTCGGCCGCGCAGGCGAGCACTTCGACGCGCCCGTCCGGCAGGTTGCGCGCATAACCGGTGACGCCGAGCTCGGCGGCACGCCGCGCCACGGTCGCGCGGTAGAACACGCCCTGGACCCGGCCCGACACGAAACATTTGCGCGCAATCACGGGCGCAAATTCTACAATGCGCGCATGGGCGAAATCCTGGTGCTGTATTACTCGAGGACCGGCGCCACCGCCGAACTCGCGCGCCATGTGTGTCGCGGCGTCGAGAGCGTGGCGGGCGCGGCGTCGCGCCTGCGCACGGTGCCGCCGGTGAGCGCCGGGAACGAACGGCCCGTGAAGGGCGTGCCCGACACCGGCGCGCCCTATGCCACGCTCGCCGACCTGCGCGAGACGCAGGGGCTCGTGCTCGGCAGCCCGACCCGCTTCGGCAACATGGCGGCTCCGCTCAAGTACTTCCTCGACGGCACTTCGAGCCTGTGGCTCGACGGCGGGCTCGCCGGCAAGCCCGCGGGCGTGTTCACCTCGACCCAGACGCAGCATGGCGGCCAGGAAACGACCCTCCTGTCGATGTTGCTGCCGCTCCTGCACCAGGGCATGTATCTCGTCGGGATTCCTTTCACCGAGCGGAGGCTGTCCACGACCCGCACGGGTGGCACCCCGTACGGCGCGTCGCACATCTCGGGCCACGATGCCGGCGCGCAATTGTCGGACGACGAGAAGCAGCTCGCGCAGGTGCTCGGCCGGCGTGTCGCGGAACTGGCGTTGCGGATCAGCGGCCCTTGAGCACCGCGCGCACGAACGGCACGGTGAGACGCCGCTGCGCCGAGAGCGCCGCATCGTCGAGCGTATCGAGCAGGCCGTAGAGCGTCTGCATGTCGCGCGGATAGCGGCGCTGCAGGAAGCGCACCGTATCGTCCGGCAGGTCGACCCCGCGCAGGCGCGCGCGCAGCCGCAGCGCCTCGAGACGGCCCGCTTCATCGAGCGGCTGCACCGCGAACACGGCGGCGGCGCCGAAGCGTGATGCAATGTCGCGCAGCGACCAGCCGAGCGCACCCGGCGGAGCGCTCGCCGCGACGATCAGCCGTGCACCGCGCTCCTCGATGTCACGATAGAGGCGAAACAGCGCCGCGTCCCAGGGCGGCGCGCCCGCGACGCGCTGCGCGTCATCGATGCACACGCAGTCGAGCACGAGCCAGCCATCCAGGATCGCGGCCTCGCCGCCCGCGAATTCGGCGAGCGGCACGTAGCCCGCCCTGTCACGGGATGCCGCGAGGGCACAGGCGGCCTGCAGCAGGTGGGTCTTGCCGGCGCCCGCCGGGCCGTGCAGCCACACGCAACCGCTCCGCTCGCCCGAGGCGAGCGCCGTGACCTGGCGCACGGCCTCGGCATTCGCACCGGCGATGAAGCTCGCGAAAATCGCGCGATCGCGCAGGCGCACACCGAGCGGCAGCTGGCGCATCTCAGGGCCGGGGTGCCGCGGCGAGCTGCCAGGCGCGCTGCACGAAGCGTCCGACGTAATCCCAGCCCGATATCAATGTCGTGGCCAGCGTCGCGAGCGACAGCGCGAGGATGACTTCCCACGGGGGCAGGCCGCTCGCCGCGCGCAGCATCGCGAGCACGAGCACGATGATCTGCAGCAGCGTATTCACCTTGCTGACGATCGTCGGGCGCCCGTTCAGCGGGCCGAACCAGATGCGATAGATGCTCGCGCCGATCCCGATCATGACGTCGCGGGCCACCGCGGCGGCCGTCAGCCACACGGGCACGAGCCCGATCCATGTCGCATACACGAACACGAACACCAGCAGGATCTTGTCGGCGAGCGGATCGAGGAAGCGCCCGAGCTTCGAGGTCCAGCCGAAGCGCTTCGCGAGCCAGCCGTCGAGCCCGTCGCTCACGGCCGCCACCGTGAAGAGCGCGAGCGCGAGATCCGCGCGATCGCGGGCGAGCATCGCGATGATCGGCCAGGTGAGCACGATGCGGGCGAGGCAGATGAGGTTCGGCAGGTGCCGCATGCGCGCGCCTGTCAGGGCAGCCAGGACAGCGACAGGACGCCGGCGATCGGTGTGGCGGAGGGAACGAGGCGTGCGTGGCCCGCGAGCGCGGCGGCGAGCGATTCGGCGGAACTCCTCGTCGTCACGCGAAAGCGCGCCGTGTCGCCGGCCGCCTCCTCGAGCGCCACGCCCCGCACGGCGCTCACCTGCGCGAGCGCCTGGGTAACGCCCGCGTAGGCCGCCAGGTCGCGCACGCCGGTCACCATCACGATCACGTCGAACTCGCCCGTTGCCGCCGGCGAGTCGTTCATGCGCACGAATGCATCGACCGCGCCGTCGATCGCGTCGGCGGGCGTGCCCGCCCAGCTTTCAGCCACCGAGGGCGACGACAGGGCCCACTGCCACACCGTGGTCGCGCCACCGTCACCGCGCCCGACGAGCACGGCATCGGCACCGAGGCGCTGCACGGCGGACAGCAGCAACTCGCGATTCGCGAGCCCGCCGGCGCCGAGGTTGAGCGTGGCGGCAGGCACGACCGACACAGGCAGGCCCCGCCGGCTGGCCGCGTCCTCGACCGCCGCGCGCGCGGCATCGGGCTTCGCGCCGCCTGCAAAGTCCTCGAACACGACGAGCGTAAACGGCCGGTCCGCGGGCCACACGCGCCGGCCTGCCGCGACGATCGCGCTGTCGATGGCGTTGCCGTCGAGGACGACATCGGTGCCCCCGGCCGTACCCGGGCGACTCGTGCGCACGTAACGCTGCGCATCGGCAATGAGCGCGGCGAAGGCCGGATCGGCCGCCGCGTCGCGCTGCCCTGTCGCACGCACCAGTGCGAGACGCATCGCCGCCGGCGCGACCTGCGCGGTCGCGGTGTCGCGCACGGTCACGTCATACACGCGCACGGCCCGCGCCGCCTCGACGGCGGGCGAACCACAGAGAAGTGCGAGGACCGTGGCACACAGATAGGCGATGCGCATGTCGGCTATTATAGCGGCATGCCTTCGCCAACCTCGCCGGTCACTTATCGCGACGCCGGTGTCGACATCGACGCCGGCGACGAGCTCGTCGAACGGATCAAGCCGATCGTGCGGCGCACGCAGCGCCGCGAAGTGCTGGGCGGCATCGGGGGGTTCGGCGCGCTCGTCGAGGTGCCGCTCGACCGATACGTGCGCCCGGTGCTCGTCTCCGGCACCGACGGAGTCGGCACGAAGCTGCGCCTCGCGATCGAGACCGCTCGCCACGACACGATCGGCATCGACCTCGTCGCCATGTGCGCCAACGACGTCGTGGTGCAGGGTGCCGAACCGCTCTATTTCCTCGACTACTACGCGACCGGCAAGCTGCGCGTGGACGTGGCGGCGGCGGTGATACACGGAATCGCCGAAGGCTGCCTGCAAGCCGGTGCCGCACTGGTCGGCGGCGAGACCGCCGAGATGCCGGGCATGTACTCCGGCGACGACTACGACCTCGCGGGCTTCTGCGTCGGCATCGTCGAGAAGGACGCGATCATCGACGGCAGCCGTGTCGCCGCGGGCGACGCCGTCATCGGCCTCGCCTCCTCCGGCGCGCATTCGAACGGCTATTCGCTGATCCGCAAGCTGGTCGACCTCGCGGACGCGAACGCCGACACGCAACTCGACGGTCGCGCGCTCTTCGATCGCCTGCTCGCCCCGACCCGCATCTATGTGCGGTCGCTGCTCGCGCTCACGCGACGCCTGGGCGTGCACGGCCTCGCGCACATCACGGGCGGCGGCCTCACCGACAACATCCCTCGGACCTTGCCGGACGGCCTCGAGGTCGCGCTGAACCGGCGCGCCTGGCACCGCGATCCGCTGTTCGACTGGCTGCAGCGCACGGGCAAGCTGCCCGACGCGGAAATGTACCGCACCTTCAATTGCGGGATAGGTATGGTCGTCATCGTCGCCCCGGGCGACACCGGGGCGGCGCTGGCGCTGCTGCGCGACCACGGTGAAGTCGCGAATGTCATCGGCAGTGTCCGTGCGGGCAGCTCCGGGGTCGTGATCGACGCATGAGCGCGGCCCCGCTGTCGCTCGCCATCCTGATTTCCGGCCGCGGCAGCAACATGGCGGCGATCGCCCGCAGTTGCGCCGCGCACGAGATCCGGGCCACGGTGGCGTGTGTCGCGTCCGACCGGGTCGGCGCACCGGGACTCGACATTGCGCGCGCGCTCGGCATCGATGCCTTCTCGCTCTCCCCGGCTGCGTTCGATGCGCGCGCCGCCTGGGAGCGCGCGCTGGCGGAACGTCTCGACGCCGCACGGCCCGCACTCGTGGTGCTCGCCGGGTTCATGCGTATCCTCGGCAGCGGGTTCGTCACGCACTATCGCGGCAGGATGCTGAATATCCACCCGTCCCTGCTGCCGCACTACAAGGGCCTGCACACGCACCGCCGCGTGCTCGAGGCGGGAGAGGCACGGCATGGCTGCTCGGTGCACTACGTCACGGAAGAGCTCGACGGCGGGCCGGTCGTCGCGCAAGGCCGTGTCCCGGTCCTCGCGGGCGACGACGAACAGGTGCTTTCAGCGCGCGTTCAGGCGGTCGAACACATCCTGTATCCACGCACGATCGGCTGGATCGCATCCGGTCGGCTCGCATGGCGTGACGACGCCCCCTGGTTCGACGGGCGGCCGCTCACCGCGCCCGTCGTGGAGGATTTCGATGCGCCCGAGAGGGATTGAACGAAGCTTCATTGCCGCGGCCGCGGCCCTGCTGCTCGCCGCGCTGCCTGGCGCCCGCGCCGGTGTCGGTGTCGGTGTCGCGACGACAGATTGGGCGCCGACGCCCTTCCACGCCACCTACGCGGTGCAGTGGAAAGGCCTGAACGCCGGCACTTCGAAGCTCGAGCTGCGGCGCATGGGCAGCGACACCTGGATCTACGATTCCCGCAACAACGCGCGCGGCATCTTCCGCCTCGCGATCCCCGATACCGTGCGCCAGACATCGGAGCTGCGGTACGCCGATGGCCGGGTGCAGCCGCTGCATTTTCGCGGCGACGACGGCGGAGAGGCGACCAACCGTGACGTGTCGCTCGATTTCGACTGGCAGCGCGGGCGCATCACCGGTGTCGCCGAGGACAAGAAGGTCGATCTCGCCGCGCCGGCCGACGTCCAGGATCCGATGTCGGTACAGCTCGTGCAGATGCACGCGGCGGCGACCGGACAGGTGCCGCAGCGCATGCACACGGTCGACAAGGACGAGATCAAGGAATACGACTTCACGCGCGAGGGCACGCAGCGCCTCACGACCGCGCTCGGCGAGATCGACACCGTGATCTTCGAGAGCCGCCGCCCCGGCTCGAGCCGCGTGATCCGCCTGTGGATGGCGCCGTCGCTCGGCTACCTGCCCGTGCGTGCCGAGCGCCACCGCGGCGAGAAGCTCGAGTTCACGATGGCGATCCGCGAGTACCGGCGCGACTGAGCCCGGCGCGCGCGCCCGGCCCCGGTCAGGTCTTCGGCAGCGTGACGCCCCGCTGGCCCTGGTACTTGCCGCCGCGGTCCTTGTACGACGTCTCGCAGACCTCGTCCGATTCGAAGAACAGCATCTGCGCGACCCCCTCGTTCGCGTAGATCTTCGCCGGCAGCGGCGTCGTGTTCGAGAACTCGAGCGTCACGTGCCCTTCCCACTCGGGTTCCAGCGGCGTTACGTTGACGATGATGCCGCAATTTCGCACGAAGATGCCCGCTGCCAATGCAAAATTGCCCGCTTCCGGAACGGTGAGGCAGTACACGTCGTGGTCCCCCGGCAGTTCGCGAACTGTCATCACCTTGTGGTTGCGGAAGGTCGGGCCGCCGCGAAACTCCGCGATCACCTGTGGGAACCGGCGAAACACCGATCGGTCGCATCCGAGCAGCGCAGCGGCGCCTCGAATCGAACCCGTTTGATCGAGGGCCGCGCGTATCCGCTCGTCGGTGAGATCCGGGCGCAACCGAATGCCCCGCGCGATGTCGGCCTGCTGTCGTCGCCGCGTTCCATCGTCCAGGGCCCATGCCCGGCGCGACCACTCTGCCAGCTTCTGACGCTCCGCAGGATCCGACATGCGTCTACGCATCGCCGCCCGATGAGCCTCGCGCGTTTCATCGGTGATCGCGCGTCGCGCCTCCAGCAACCTGTTTCGCGCGAGAGCGTAGCGCGGCTCGCTCCAGAATGCGGCCGCCCGCCGTTGCTGCAGCAACGAGAAATTCAGGCTCCACGCCGGATCGAGCATGCGGGCCTCGAGCGCGCTCCGAATGGCGCGCGAGTGTTCCGCAGGGTCGAACTCCTCGCCGTAGGTGTCGGCATTGTGCAGCCGGATATGCGCACGCGCTTCCATGCGCTCGATGTTGGTGGGTCGATTGTTGCCACGAACGCGATCGATGTGGTGTCGGTGCGTACCGGGCGTATCGGGGTAGATTCCGTTGCGCAGGTTCCACTCGTCCGCCAGTCGATGCGTCGGATACCAGTGTCCGTTGGCCGGCTGGTACACCATTTCGTAACCCCGCCGCGACAGCGCGTAGAGCGGCATGAGCGCGGTTCCCGGGCGCAGCGTCGCGGCCGCTGCCGTACGCCCGTCCCGTAACACGAACTCGTGATCGGGTGTCGCCCGCACGACCTCGCCGTTGTCCAGCGTGATCTCGATCAACGAGTCCCTGCCGATGAATCGGGGCGCGTCGAGCAGCGCCGCGATCACGCGCCCATGTTCACCTATGCTGTAGCCCCAGAAGAGCTCTCCTGTGTCGGCCCGGCGCGCCATTTCATGGAGGGTCGGCGCCGTGCCATCGACGAGAGCTACTCGCGTTTCGCCGGCGAAGCAGCGTGCGTACGTCGATTTTCCCAGGCAAACAATGAGGGTGCTGCGCGGAACGCGGAAATACTCGACCGTGCGCGCCAGCGCGAAGGAATTCGGCGGGATGATGCACACGTCCGCCTGCATGTCGACGAAGCTCTTCGCGTCGAAGGCCTTCGGATCGACGATCGTCGAGTTGATGTTCGTGAACACCTTGAACTCGTCGGAGCAGCGCACGTCGTAGCCATAGCTCGATGTGCCGTACGAGACGATCCTGCGGCCGTCCACCGCGCGCACCTGCTGCGGCTCGAACGGGTCGATCATGCCGTGCTCGCGCGCCATGCGCCGGATCCAGCGGTCGGATTTGATGCTCATGGTCAGGTGTCCTCGACTACGATCTGCGGAAATCCCGCGCCGTGGTCGCCGGCGCGCAGCGCGAGCGCCCCGGCCGTGCGGCGGGCCATGGCGAGGTAGGCCGCGGCGCGTGGCGATTCCGGCGCGGCGACCACGGTGGGTCGCCCGCCATCGGCCTCCTCGCGGATGCGCGCATCGAGCGGCAGGCGCCCGAGCAGCGCCACCCCGTATTCACGCGCCATCTCGTCGCCGCCACCCTCGCCGAAAATCGCCTCGGCATGGCCGCAGCTGGAACAGACATGCAGGCTCATGTTCTCGACGATGCCGAGCACGTGAACCGATACCTTCTCGAACATCCTGAGGCCCTTGCGGGCATCGGCGACGGCGATGTGCTGCGGCGTGGTCACGATCACGGCGCCCGATACCGGCACACGCTGCGCGAGCGTCAGCTGGATATCGCCCGTGCCCGGAGGCATGTCGACCACGAGGTAGTCGAGCTCACCCCAATCGGTGTCGCCGAGCAATTGGGTGAGCGCCTGCGTGACCATGGGCCCCCGCCAGACCATCGGCTGCGCGGCATCGATCAGGAACCCGATCGACATCGCCACGACACCGTGCGCCGTGAGCGGCTGGATGCGCTTGCCGCCCGCGACGTTCGGCCGCTGGCCCTCGAGCCCGAGCATCAGCGGCTGGCTCGGGCCGTAGATGTCGGCGTCGAGGACGCCGACGCGCGCGCCCTGCGCGGCCCAGGCGAGGGCCAGGTTGACGGCCACGGTCGACTTGCCGACCCCGCCCTTGCCGGATGCGACCGCGACCACGTTGCGCACACCCGCCATCGGCTTCAGTTGCCGTTGCACCTCATGTGCACGGATGTCCGCGGTGACCTCGAGATCGAGCGGCGTCGCCACGCCTGCCCGCGCGAGGTGCGCGGCGAGCAGCGGTTGCAGTTCGTGCGCGTAGCCGCCCACCGGAAAGCCGAAGGCGAGGCGCACGGACGCGCGACCACTCCGCAGCGTCGCCTGGCGCACGGCGGCGAGCTTCGCGAGCGTGGCTCCGGTTGCAGGGTCGACAAAATCGGCGAGCCCCGCGGCCAGGGCAGCATCGTCACGAGTGGGCATCGAGGATTCCCGGGTACCGAACGGCACGTGTCCTCGCGATTCTAGCGAAAATTGCCCGCGGTTCCGACCACTGGCACGATGCTCGCATGGGGCCTGTGGCATACTGCGCGGCGAACGGGGGCCTCCCGTCGAGGCGCGAGAACAGACTGATGCGTGACAGGCAAGGCGCGACCGCGCGTCGCCGGGAAAAAGCCGGATGAGCTTCTTCTCGAACCTGCGCGCCGACCGGCTGATCACGCAGATCATTGCGACCAAGGATCCCCACGATCCGGAGACCCAGAAGGCCGCGGCGCGTCTGAAGTCGATCGGCGGCCCGGCGATCGAACCCCTGCTCGCGGCCCTCGCGGATGCCGACAAGAACGCGACCGTGGTCTTCGTCGATGTCCTCACCGCGGTCGTGAACCCCAAGACCTTCCCGCAATTCGTGCGCGGACTGGTCGAGGGCGGCCCGCGCGTCGTCGCGGGCATCTCCTGGGCGCTGTCGAGCAGCCGCGCCTATCCGCCGCACCTGCTGCTCGACGCGCTGGCGCAGGAAGGCGTGTCGAAATCCGCGCTGCTCGACATCATCTCGGCCCAGAAGCAGCGCTTCAGCGTGCGCGAACTGCTGAACGCCGCCTACCAGCAGGAACCCAACGAGAAGGCGGCGCTGTTCCGGATCATCGCCGAGGCCGCCGACGCGAACGCGATCCCCGAGCTGATCGGGCGATTGCAGGGCAAGGACCCGATCGCGCGCCTGCACCTGCTCAACATCCTCGCCCGCTTCAACACACCGAACGTGCAGAGCGCGCTGCAGGAGCAACTGAAGGACAACAACAAGCTCGTGCGCGCGGCCGCGCTCGCGGCGCTGCTCAAGATGGACGGTCCTGTCGACGTGAAACGGGTCTGCGACATGCTGCGCGACCCGGAGATCGACGTGCAGAACAAGGCCGTCGACGTCGTGATCAAGGTGAACGATCCCGAGACGATCAAGTACCTCGTGCCCGTCCTGAAGGACGAGAACGAGTATGCGCGGCGGGCGGCCGTCGAGGTACTGAACGAGATCGGCACCGCGAAATCGATCAAGTACCTGCTCGACGCCATCAAGGACGACGACTGGTGGGTGCGCAGCCGCGCGGCCGATGCGCTCGGCAAGATCGGCGGCCCGAAAGTCGTCGATGCGGTGCTGCAGCTCATCAAGGACGACGACGAGGACATCCGCCGCTCCGCGATCGAGATCCTGAACCAGACGAAGGACGAGCGCGCGGTCTCGCACCTGATCGAGGCGACGCGTGACTCCGACTGGTGGGTCAGCGAACGCGCCGTCGACGCGCTCGCCGAGATCGGCAGCAAGCGCGCCGTGCCGCGCCTCGTCGAGATGCTGCAGTCGGGCGCCGCGCGGTCGGTGCCGGTGGCGATCCGGGCGCTCGCCAGGCTCGGCGATCACAAGATCATCGAACCGCTCCTGCCGTTCCTGAACCGGCCCGAGAAGGACATTCGCGTCGAGGCGATGACGACGCTCGCGAAGCTCGCCGACGAGCGGCGCGCCGAAGCGATTCGCGTACAGCTGCAGGCACAGGCCTCGCAACCCGACGTCACCATCGCCCAGGCCGCGCACAACGCGCTGCTCGAGCTCGACACGCGCTTCAGCGGCAGCGGCGCGCGCACGGTCGTCGGCACTCCGACACCCACACCGATGCCGGCGCCGCCGACGACGGCAACCAGCCCGTCGCCGGCCGGCGCCACGGGTCGCGCGCCGCCGCGCCCCGCCGAGGCCGCGCGCACACTGCTGATGTCCGAAGCGGAAGTCGCGCAGGTCGTGCGGCAGGCCGAAGCCGGCACCCAGCAGAAGCTCGACATCTCGACGCTCAATTCGGGCGACGTGATCGAGGGCCGCTACAAGTACATCGAGCGCATCGGGCGCGGCGCGTTCGGCACCGTGCTGCTGATGGAAGACACGGTCGTCGACGAGCGGCTGATCCTGAAGTTCCTGAACCCGAACGTGGCGCAGGACGAGGAGATCATGAAGCGCTTCGTGCACGAGCTGCGCTATTCGCGCAAGATCACACACCAGAACGTCATCCGCATCTACGATTTCCTCTACATCCAGGGGCACTACGCCATTTCGATGGAGTATTTCCCCTCCCATACGCTCGGCGCGGAAATAGTCGGCGAGAAGCCGATGGAGCTGAAGCGCGCAATCGGCTTCGCGATGGACATCTGCACGGGGATGACGGTTGCGCACCAGGTCGGGGTCGTGCACCGCGACCTGAAGCCCGCCAATCTCCTGATCAACAACGAGGGGCTGCTCAAGATCGTGGACTTCGGCGTCGCCGCCGCGCAACGCGAGGGCGACACGCAGCTCACCAAGACGGGTTACGTGATCGGCTCGCCGAAGTACATGGCGCCCGAGCAGATCCTCGGCAAGAAAGTCGACCAGCGGGCCGACATCTATGCGCTCGGCGTGATCACCTACGAAATGCTGACCGGCGTGCCGCCCTATTCGCGGGGTGATCACATGTCGGTGATGTACCAGCACGTGCAGGGCAAGGCGCGCACCCCGAAGGACCTGAATCCTGCGCTGCCCGAGGGCCTGTCGGAGATCGTGATGCAGTCCATGTCGGTCGACAAGGCGAAGCGCTTCCAGACCATGGAAGAGTTCAAGGCCGCGCTGTCCCGCTTCCTCTGACGACTGTACACTTCGTGCAGTCGGTCAAAGTTTTCCGCGTTACCCGTTGATCTGACAGCATTTCTGGGCTATTCAGACCGCGCCGGCAAGACCCGCCGGCGGTAGAGGAGACCTCGTGGCGCGCATCGACGCCTTCCTGAAACTCGGCATGCAGCAGGGCTGTTCGGACCTGCACCTCGCCGTGGGCGTGCCGCCGATGCTGCGCATGAACGGCGACCTGATGCCGATCAAATTCCGCGAGCTGCGTGACAGCGAGCTCGAAGGCTATGTCACCGAGATCCTGACGAAGTCACAGGCCGAACACTTCGCGCAGGGCCACGACCTCGACTTTTCCTATGTGTCCGGCGAAGGCGGGCGCTTTCGCGTCAATGTCTATCGCAAGGACACGGGCATCGGCGCGGCGTTTCGCGCGATCCCGACCGACATCCCGACGATCGACAAGCTCGCGCTGCCGCCGATCGTCAGGAAGCTCTGCGACTACCACCAGGGCATGATCCTCGTGACCGGTTCGACCGGCACCGGCAAGTCGACGACGCTCGCCGCGATGATCGACCTCCTCAACACGTCCCGCAAGCTCAACATCGTGAGCCTCGAGGATCCGATCGAGTTCGTGCACCGGAGCAAGCAGAGCCAGGTCATCCAGCGCGAGCTCGGCACACACATTCCGACCTTCGCCGAGGGCGTGCGCGCGGCGATGCGCGAGGATCCCGACGTGATCCTCGTCGGCGAGTTGCGCGACGCCGAGACGATCTCGATGGCGATGACCGCCGCCGAGACCGGCCACCTCGTGCTCGGCACGCTGCACACGACGAGCGCGACGAAGACGATCGACCGCGTGATCGACGCGCTGCCGGTCGAGGAGCGCGAGCAGACCAAGAGCTTCCTGGCGCAGAGCCTCCTCGCCGTCGTCACGCAGGTGCTCGTCAAGGGGGCCGAGAATCGCGGCCGCCGGGCGATCTGCGAAGTGATGGTGATGACCAAGGCGATCGCCAAGCTGATCCAGAGCGACCAGACGCACCAGCTGCCGAGCCAGCTGCAGACCGGGCGTGACCTCGGCATGCAGTTGCTCGACCAGGCGCTGCTCACGGCGGTGACCGCCAAGGAAATCGACCCGGACGACGCGTACAACTACGCGAGCGACAAGCGCCTGTTCCAGAAATTCGTGACCGACACGAGCATGCTGCCGAAGCTCGAGCCGCCCGCGCCGGCGGCGGGCACGGGCTGAGGCGCTCCGCATGCCGCGCATCGACGAATTCCTCGGGGAGATCCTCGACCGCAAGGGCTCCGACCTGCACTTCCTCGCCGGCGACCCGCCGCGCATCCGCCTGTTCGGCGACCTGTCGCCGCTGCGGCCGGAGCGCCTCGACGCCGCGGCTGTCAAGGAAATCCTGTACGAAATCATGCCGCGCAAGGCCGTCGACCGGTTCGAATCGCACGACGGCGCCGATTTCGCCTATACGCTGCCGGGCCGCGGCCGCTTCCGCGTCAATGTGCTGCGCCACCTGAACGGCATGGGCGCCGTGTTCCGCGCCATCCCTTCCAAGGCGCTGACGCTCGATGAGCTGAACCTGCCCATGGCGGTGCGGCAGTTGTGCCGCGCGAACAACGGACTCATCCTCGTCACCGGCAAGACCGGTTCCGGCAAATCCACGACGCTCGCCGCGATGATCGACGACATCAACCGCCGCGAGAAGGGTCACATCCTCACGGTGGAAGACCCGATCGAGTTCGTGCACGAACGCAAGAACTGCCTCGTGAGCCAGCGCGAGATCGGCGCGCACGCGGCGAGCTTCGCCTCCGCGCTGCACTCCGCCCTGCGCGAGGACCCGGACGTGATCCTGGTCGGCGAGTTGCGTGACCTCGAGACGATGAGCATCGCCGTCACGGCCGCCGAAATGGGCATCCTCGTGATGGGCACGCTGCACACGAACGGCGCCGCGCCGACCGTCGATCGCATGGTGAACGCGTTCCCGTCCGACAAGCAGTCGCACGTGCGCACGATGCTCTCGACGTCGCTACGGGGCGTGATCTCGCAGCAGCTGCTGCAGCGTGCCGACAGGAACGGTCGCGTCGCGGCGCTCGAGGTCCTGGTCAACACGTCGGCCGTCTCGAACCTGATCCGCCAGGGCAAGCTCGACCAGCTCGAAACCGTGATGCAGTCCGGCGCCCAGGCCGGCATGCGCACGATGGACAGCGCGATCGAGCAGCTGCTGCGCGAGCGGCAGATCACCGGCAAGGAAGCCTACAAGAAGGGCATCAACAAGGCGAAGTTCGAGCCGGTGAAGGACCAGGCTTAGCCGCGCGCCCTGCGCGCGGCTAAGCCTGGTCTGCGAACGGCGATCAGCGAACAGCGATCGGCCAGAAGCGTTTCGCGGGCAGCGTGCGGCCGGCACTGCGAGGCGCATGACGATATCCACGGCGCTTCTGGCTGCTCGCCGATCGCCGTTCGCTACTCGCCGTTCGCCATTCCTAGTACGCTTCACCCATGCGCAAGATCCTCGTCACGAGCGCCCTGCCCTACGCGAACGGGCCGCTCCACCTCGGCCATATCATCGAGGCCGTGCAGACGGACATCTGGGTCCGGCTGCAGAAAATGCTCGGCCACGACTGCCTGTACGTCTGCGCCGAGGACGCGCACGGCACGCCGATCATGATCCGCGCGCAGAGCGAGGGCGTGACTCCCGAGGCGCTGATCGCGCGCGTCGCGGCCGAGCATGCGCGCGACTACGCCGGTTTCCTCGTGGATCACGACCAGTTCCACAGCACGCATTCGCCCGAGAACCGCGAGCACGTCGATTCGATGTATGAACGCCTGCGGGACGCGGGCCACATCACGCGCCGCCCGGTACGCCAGGCCTATGACGAGAGCGCGGGGATGTTCCTGCCGGACCGCTATGTCAAGGGCGGCTGCCCGCGCTGCGGGACCCCGGACCAGTACGGCGACTCCTGCGAGAATTGCGGCGCGACCTATTCACCCGCCGACCTCGTGAACCCGGTGTCGACCGTGAGCGGCAGCGTGCCGGTGTGGCGCGAGTCCGATCACCTGTTCTTCCGCCTCGGCGCCTTCGAGGAGATGCTGCGCGACTGGCTCGCGACCGACGCGCTGCAGCCGGGCGTGCGCGCCAAGCTCGCCGAATGGTTCGACGCGGGCCTCAAGGACTGGGACATCTCGCGCGACCATCCGTACTTCGGCTTCGAGATCCCCGGCGAGCCCGGCAAGTATTTCTACGTGTGGTTCGACGCACCGATCGGCTACCTCGCGAGCTTCACGGCGCTGTGCCGGCGCACGGGGCGCGATTTCGACGAGTACCTCCGGCCGGACAGCCGCGCCGAGCTCTACCATTTCATCGGCAAGGACATCAGCTACTTCCACACCCTCTTCTGGCCGGCCGTGCTCGCGGGCTCGGGATATCGCAAGCCGACGGCGGTCTACGTGCACGGCTTCCTGACCGTCAACGGCCAGAAGATGTCGAAGTCGCGCGGCACCTTCATCACCGCGCGCCGTTACCTCGATCACCTGCCGGCTGAACCGCTGCGCTACTACTTCGCGGCGAAGCTCGGGCCGGACCTCGACGACATCGACCTCAACCTCGACGACCTCGTCGCGCGCGTCAATTCCGACATCGTCGGCAAGCTCGTCAACATCGCGAGCCGCTGCGCGGGCTTCGTCGCGCGCGCCGGCGGCAGGCTCGCCGACCGGCTCCCCGATCCGGCGCTGTACGAGGAACTGGCGGGCGCGCGCGGGCGTATCGCCGCGCTGTTCGATGCGCGCGATTACGCGGCGGCGATCCGCGAAGTGATGTTGCTCGCCGACCGGGCGAACCAGTATGTCGACCATCACAAGCCCTGGGCGCTGGCGAAGGATCCCGCGCGCGCCGGCGAAGCGCTTGCGATCGCGACACAGGGCGTGAACCTTTTTCGCGTGCTGATGACCTGGCTCGCACCCGTCCTGCCCCGCATCGCCGCAGAAGCGGGCCGCTTCCTCGGCGTGCCGCTCGAGCGGTGGGATGCGGTCGCCACCCCGCTGCTCGGCGTGCGCATCAACGAATTCCGTCCGCTCGCGACCCGGCTCGATCGCAAACAGGTCGAGGCGATGCTCGCGGCGGATGCGCCCGTGGCTCCCCCGGCCGCGCCCGCGACAGAAGCCGCCGCGCGCGCGAAGCCGGCCACCGCACCCGCGCGGCCGGCAGCGACGCACGCCGACATCAAGGACTTCGCGAAGCTCGACCTGCGCGTCGCGAAGATCGTGGGCGCGGCCCTGGTCGACGGTTCCGACAAGCTGCTGCGACTCGACCTCGATCTCGGCGGCGAACGCCGGACCGTCTTTTCGGGCATCCGCGCAGTGTACGAGCCCGGGCAGCTGACCGGCCGCCTCGTGCTGATGGTCGCCAACCTCGCACCGCGCAAGATGCGCTTCGGCACTTCGGCAGGCATGGTGCTCTGCGCGAGCGGCGAGGACGATTCGCAGGGCCTCTACCTGCTGTCGCCCGACAGCGGCGCCGTAGCCGGCATGAAAGTGACGTGAACGCCGCCGCCATCGACGCACTGCTGCCCCAGACCCAGTGCACACGCTGCGGTCATGACGGCTGCCTGCCCTATGCGGAGGCCATCGTGGCGCGTGCGGCCGACATCAACCAGTGCCCGCCCGGCGGCGCGCGCACGATAGCCGCGCTCGCGCAGCTGCTCGATCGGCCGGCACTGCCGCTCGATCCCGCCCACGGCGCCCCGCAGCCGGAGCGCGTCGCGGTGATCGACGAGTCCCGCTGCATCGGCTGCGCGAAATGCCTGCCGCCTTGCCCGGTCGATGCGATCGTCGGCGCAGGCAGGCAGATGCACACGGTGATCGCCGCGCTCTGTACGGGCTGCGAGCTGTGTGTCGCGCCGTGCCCCGTCGACTGCATATCGATGCAACCCCGGCCGGCGTACTCTCCCGACCCGCCGGCCGCAGAAGACAACCGCCGGCGCTACGGCGCGCGCAATGCGCGCATCGAGCGTCGCGGCGCGGCGCGTGCGGCCCTGCTGTCGGCCCGCAAGGGGATCGCCGGTTGACGCAGGTGCCGGCGAAGCGCTACGAGCCGATGACGCCGCGGCGACGTCGCACGATCTTCGAGCGGCTGCGTGCCGCGAACCCGCACCCGCGATCCGAGCTCGAGTATGCCTCGCCCTTCGAACTGCTCGTCGCGGTCGTGCTGTCCGCGCAGGCGACCGACCGGAGCGTCAATGCGGCGACGCGCCGGTTGTTCCCGGTGGCGCGCACGCCCGCCGCGATCCTCGCCCTCGGCGCCGACGGGCTGTCGGACTACATCCGCACGATCGGCCTCTACAATGCGAAGGCGAAGCACCTGATCGGCGCCTGCCGCCTGCTGCTCGAAAACCACGGTGGCGAGGTGCCGCGCGAGCGCGCCGCGCTCGAAGCGCTGCCGGGTGTCGGCCGCAAGACCGCGAACGTGATCCTGAACGTCGCGTTCGGCGCACCGACGATCGCGGTCGACACGCATGTTTTCCGCGTGGCGAACCGCACCGGGCTGGCAGTCGGCGAGACGCCGCGGGAAGTCGAAGACATCCTCGTGGCGACGACTCCGGAGGAGTTCCGCCGCGACGCGCACCACTGGCTGATCCTGCACGGCCGCCATGTATGCACGGCGCGCAAGCCCGACTGCGCGCACTGCGTGATCCGGCGCTACTGCGACTTGCGCGGAATATAGAGGTCGGTCAGCGTCCCCTCGAACGCTTCGGCCGAGAGCGCCACCGTCTCCGACAGCGTGGGGTGCGGATGGATGGTGAGGGCGATGTCCGCGGCATCGGCGCCCATCTCGATGGCGAGCGCCGCTTCCGCGATGAGCTCGCCGGCGTTCGGCCCGACGATGCCGGCGCCGAGCAGCCGGCGCGAGTCGGGGTCGAACAGCAACTTGGTGAATCCTTCCTCGCGCGCCATCGACAGCGCGCGGCCGCTCGCGATCCACGGAAAACTGCCCTTCTTCACGGGGATGCCGCGCGCCTTCGCGTCGATTTCGGTCAGGCCGACCCATGCGACTTCCGGGTCGGTGTAGGCCACCGAGGGAATGACGCGCGCATCGAACGCGCTCTTGTGGCCGGCCGCGACTTCAGCCGCGACCTTGGCTTCGTGTGTCGCCTTGTGCGCGAGCATAGGCTGGCCGACGATGTCGCCGATCGCGAAGATGTGCGGCACATTGGTGCGCATCTGCCGATCGACCGCGACATGGCCACGGTCGCTCACGGCGAGGCCCGCGGCGTCGGCGCCGATCCGCGTGCCGTTCGGCACGCGTCCCACGGCGATCAGCACACGGTCGTAGAGCTCCTCGCCGCGCGCATCCGCACCCTCGCCGCGCGCATCCGCGCCCTCGAACCTCACGCGGATGCCGCCCGCCTCCGCTGTCATCCCGACCACCTTCGCTCCGGTCAGGATGCGCTCGTAGCTCGCGCGCAGGCGCTTCTCGAGCGGTCGCACGAGATCCGGGTCGGCGCCCGGCATCAGTTGCGCGGTCAGTTCGACCACACTCACCTTCGACCCGAGCGCCGCGTACACGCACGCCATTTCGAGCCCGATGATGCCGCCGCCGACCACGAGGAGCCGTGGCGGGATGTCGGCGAGCTCGAGCGCGCCGGTCGAATCCATGATGCGGGGGTCGGCCGGCACGAACGGCAGCGACATCGGCTCGGAACCCGCCGCCACGATGCATTGCTCGAACCGGATCCGTTCCCGTGAACCGTCCTCGCGCGTCACTTCGAGCACGTGCGGGTGGACGAAGTGGCCGGTGCCGCGCACGACATCGACCTTGCGCTGCTTCGCGAGCACGTTCAGCCCGTTGGTCAGCCGCTTGACGACGCCGTGTTTCCACGCGCGCAACTTCGCGAGGTCGATGCGCGGTCGCCCGAACTCGATGCCGTGCGCCGCCATGTCCGCCGCGTCCTCGATCACCTTCGCCGCGTGCAGCAGCGCTTTCGACGGAATACAGCCGGCATTGAGGCAGACGCCGCCGAGCACGGGCCAGCGTTCGACCAGGGTGACGCCGAGGCCGAGATCGGCGGCGCGATAAGCTGCGGTATATCCACCCGGCCCCGCGCCGAGCACCAGCAGCTGCGTCGTGCGATCGACCGGCAGGTCCTCCGGCAGCCCCGAGAGCTGCAGCAGCACCTTCGTGCGCAGCGATTCTTCGTCGCTCGCGCCGGGCGACGGGGCAGGCGCCGGCGATGACCCGCCCGGGTCGGTCGCGCGGCGCCCGCCGGACGCAGGCTTCGCGGGTTCGGCCGCGGCGCCGATGTCGACGCGCGCGATGACGGACCCGGCCGAGACGCGATCGTCCTTGCGCACCGTCAGCTCGACCAGCGTGCCCGCGAGCGGGCTCGGGACGTCCATCGTCGCCTTGTCCGTCTCGAGCGTGATCAGCGGCGTGTCGATCTCGATGCGATCACCCGCCGCCACGAGGAGGTCGATGACCGGCACATCCCTGTTGCCCCCGAGGTCGGGAACGAGGACGTCTCTTATCGTCACGGGACGGCCTCGAGCAGCGCCTGTGGATCGGCGAGCCGGGCTGCAAGATGCGTCGTGAAGCGCGCGGCCACGGCGCCGTCGATCACGCGATGGTCATACGACAGCGACAACGGCAGCATGAGCCGCGGCACGAAGGCGCCGTCCTGCCACACCGGCTTCATCGCCGCGCGCGACACGCCGAGGATCGCCGCTTCCGGCGCATTGATGATCGGCGTGAACGCGGTACCGCCGATGCCGCCGAGGCTCGATATCGTGAAGCTGCCGCCCTGCATGTCGGCGGCGGGCAATTTGCCGTCTCGCGCCTTCGCCGCGAGGTCGGCGAGCGCGCGCGCGATCTCGTAGATGTCCTTGCGGTCGGCGTCGCGGACGACCGGCACGAGGAGCCCGTTCGGCGTGTCGGCGGCGAAGCCGACGTGGATGTACTTCTTGTAGACGAGGTTCTGCCGCGACTCGTCGAGCGATGCGTTGAACTGCGGGAACTGCTGCAGCGCGCGCACGCAGGCGCGCACGATGAAGGCGAGCGGAGTCAGCTTCACGCCCGATTTCGCGGCTTTCGCCTTCAGTTTCTCCCGGGTCGCCTCGAGTGCCGTGATGTCGGCTTCGTCGAACTGCGTGACGTGCGGCAGGTTCACCCACGACGCGTGCAGGCGCGCGCTCGAGATTTTCTGGATGCGGCCGAGCGGCTTCACTTCGACGGCGCCGAATGCCGTGAAGTCGACCACCGGCACGGCCGGTAGCGCCGCGCCCGCCGCCGCGGCGCCGCCCGTCAGCGCCAGCTTCACGAACGCCTTGACGTCCGCCGCGGTAATCCGGCCCTTCTGCCCGCTGCCACGCACGCGACCCGGATCCACGCCGAGTTCGCGCGCGAGCTTGCGCACCGAGGGGCTCGCATAGGCGCGTGAGAAGCCCGCCTCGTCGATCGGCAGCGGTGTAAGCGCCTCGGGGGCGGCCGGTGCCGACGGGCGCGGCGCGACGGGTGCCGGCGTAGCGGGTGCTGGTGTAGCGGTTGCCGGCGTGGCGGCTGGCGGCTGCACGGGAGGCGCCCCGGCATCGGCCAATGACGCGGCCGCAGGCGCTGGCGCGGCCGCAGGCGCCGCGGCAACGTCGCCGGCGCGCACCGTCACGACGAGGTCACCCGGATTGATCGTGCCGCCCTTCGTTGCATGCACGGTCTCGACGACGCCCGCCGCAGTCGCGGGCACGTCCATCGTCGCCTTTTCGGTCTCGAGCGTGACGAGCGCCGTGTCCGGTTCGACCTTGTCGCCCGGCTTGACCAGCACGTCGATGACGGCGACGTCCTTGAAGTCGCCCATATCGGGCACGCGCATCTCGATCAGGCGGCTCATGCGGCGCTCATGACGTCAGCGGGTCCGGCTTGTCGACGTCGATGCCGTACTTCGCGATCGCGGCGGCCGGCGTCGCGCGATCGACCTTGCCCTCGTCGGCCAGCGCCTTGAGCGCCGCGAGCACGATGAAATGCCGGTCCACTTCGAAGTGGGTGCGCAGCGGCCCGCGCGCATCGCTGCGACCGTAGCCGTCGGTGCCGAGCGTCACGTACTGGCCCTTCACCCACTTGCGGATCTGGTCGGGCACGCTGCGCATGTAATCGGTCGCGGCAATCACCGGGCCTTCGCGGTCCCCCAGGCACGACTGCACATACGGCACGCGCGGCGTATCGGCCGGGTGCAGCAGGTTCCAGCGATCGCAGGCGAGCGCGTCGCGGCGCAGTTCGCCGAACGACGGCGCCGAGAAGACATCGGCCGGGATGCTGAAATCCTTCTCGAGGAGCGCCGCCGCCGCGATCACTTCCCGCAGGATCGTGCCGGAGCCGACGAGTGTCGCGCGCACGCGCCCGCGCCCGCCGATCTGCAACAGGTAGAGGCCCTTCAGGATGCCTTCCTGCACCCCGCGCGGCATCGGCGGCTGCGCGTAGTTCTCGTTCATGCAGGTCACGTAGTAGAAGACGCGGTCGTGCTCGACGAACATGCGCCGCAGGCCGTCGTGGATGATCACCGCGAGCTCGTATGCGTAGGCGGGGTCGTACGAGACACAGTTCGGCACCACGCTGAACAGCAGCGGGCTGTGGCCGTCCTGGTGCTGCAAACCTTCGCCCGCGAGCGTGGTGCGCCCGGCGGTCGCGCCGATCAGGAAGCCGCGCGTCTGCTGGTCGCCCGCCGCCCAGACGAAATCGCCGGCGCGCTGGTAACCGAACATCGAGTAGTAGATGTAGAAGGGCACCATGTTGATGCCGTGGTTGGCATACGCGGTTCCCGCCGCGATCCACGAACAGAAGCCGCCGGCCTCGTTGATGCCCTCCTCGATCATCTGCCCGGTCTTCAGCTCGCGATAGGAAGCGAGCTGCTCCGCATCCTGCGGCGTGTAGAGCTGGCCGACCGAGGAATAGATGCCGATCTGGCGGAAGAGGCCCTCCATGCCGAACGTGCGCGCTTCGTCCGGCACGATCGGCACGATGTACTGGCCGATGTTCTTGTCCTTCAGCAGCGCCGTCAGGATGCGCACGAACGCCATCGTGGTGGAGATCTCGCGCTCCCCGGTACCCTCGAGCATGGCCTGGAAGGCCTCGAGCGCGGGAATGACGAGCGGCGGAGCGTCTTCGGTGCGCACCGGCAGATAGCCGCCGTGCACCATGCGCCGCTCGCGCATGTAGCGCATTTCCTCGCTGTCCTCGGCGGGCCGGCAGAACGGCAGCCGCGCGATCTCGTCGTCCGAGATCGGGATGTTGAAGCGGTCGCGGAAGATGCGCAGGTCCTCGTCCGAGAGCTTCTTCGCCTGGTGCGTGACCATCTGGCCCTCGGCCGACTTGCCGAGCCCGAAGCCCTTGACGGTCTTCGCGAGGATCACCGTCGGGCGGCCCCTGTGCGCCACCGCCGCCGCATAGGCCGCGTACACCTTGCGCGGATCGTGGCCGCCGCGGTTCAGGCGCCAGATCTCCTCGTCCGACATGTTCGCGACCATCGCCTTCAGCTCGGGATGCTTGCCGAAGAAATGCTCGCGCGTGTAGGCGCCGCCCTTCGCCTTGAAGTTCTGGTATTCGCCGTCGACGCAATCCTCCATCACCCGGCGCAGCAGGCCCTTGTGGTCCTTGGCGAGCAGCGGATCCCAGCGCGAACCCCACAGCACCTTGATCACATTCCAGCCGGCGCCGAGGAACGCGGCCTCGAGTTCCTGGATGATCTTGCCGTTGCCGCGCACCGGGCCGTCGAGGCGCTGCAGGTTGCAGTTGATGACGAACACGAGGTTGTCGAGTTGCTCGCGCACGGGCATCGTCAATGCGCCCATGGATTCCGGCTCGTCCATCTCGCCGTCGCCGAGGAATGCCCAGACCTTGCGATCGGAGGGCTTCACGAGGCCGCGATGCTCGAGGTAGCGCGTGAAGCGCGCCTGGAAAATCGCCTGCATCGGCCCGAGGCCCATCGAGACGGTCGGGTACTGCCAGAAATCCGGCATCAGCCAGGGATGCGGGTACGAGGACAGGCCGTTGCCCACCACTTCCTGGCGGAAGTTGCGCAGCTGCTCCTCGGAAAGCCGCCCCTCGACATAGGCGCGCGCGTAGATACCGGGCGACGCGTGGCCCTGGATGAAGATCATGTCGCCGGGATGACGATCGGACGGCGCACGCCAGAAGTGGTTGAAGCCCACCTCGTAGAGAGTCAGCGCCGACGCGTAGGTCGAGAGATGGCCGCCGTACTCGGAGGAAATGCGGTTCGCGTGCACGACCATCGCCGCGGCATTCCAGCGGATATACGCTTCGACGCGGCGCTCGAGCGCGCGATTGCCGGGGTAGTCGGGCTCCTGCCCGGGCGTGATCGTGTTGAGGTACGCGGTGTTCGGCCGAAACGGCAGGTAAGTGCCGGAGCGGCGCGCGTGATCGATCATCTTCTCGAGCAGGAAATACGCGCGCTCGGAGCCTTGTGCCTGCAGTACCGAATCGATCGATTCGAGCCACTCGCGTGTCTCGATCGGGTCCTGGTCTTCGAGCCTGGGAATGTCGGTCATCTCGATTCAATGTCCCGATAGTGCGGCGAAATGGCCGCGCGCGGCATGTGTTAACATGCCGGTCGCCGCGTTTCTTCAAGCACTTGCGAAACGCGCGCCATGATCCGGTTTTCGCAAGTAGCGGTCAAGCCAACGCCTTGCCTCCAGTCCCTTTGCCAAAAATCCTTCGTGCCGCGTCCACGACGCGCGTGACCCGTCGCGCGCCCGATGCACGCTCGCTCGCGCAACTCGATGCGCTGCTGCTCATCGCGCCGCCCGACGCGCGCACCGTGCCTGCCGCGCTCCGTGCAGCCTGGCAGCGCCTGCGCCAGCCCGGGCGATGGGTCGCAGGCACCGTGCGCACCACGCAATTGCCGAACGCGCGGGGCACCCGCGTGATCGCCGGCCACGCCGCGCAGCGCGACGCGTTCTCGCGCCTCGTGCTCGCCGGCAGGCTGTGCCGCGAACTCGGTGAACGCGCATGGCGCCGGGTCGGCGTCATCGCCGCGTGCGACGACGAGAGCGCGAGTCTCGAGGCCGCTCTCGCGGCATTGCACGCCCACTCGTTTCGACTGCCGGGGTATGGCCTGCGCGAGCGCAATCTCGCGCGCGAACGGTCGCGCGAGATCGGCGAGATCATCATCCACGGTTCGCACCCGCCGGATCCGGCGCGCGTCGCGATCACGGCACGCGGCACCAATCTCGCGCGCTGGCTCACGGCCCTGCCGCCGAACAAGCTCGACGCGCGCAGCTACCGGCGCACGATCGCCGCGCTGGCACGCGCGCACGGCCTCGGCTTTCACTGGTACGACGAACGCGCGCTCGCCCGGCTCGGCGCCGGCTGCTTCCTCGCGGTGTCCGCCGGCAATGCCGACCGCAGCGCCGGCATCGCGCGGCTCAGCTGGCGCCCGCGCGCGGCGCGTGGCCGGCGCGCACCCGATGTGGCGCTCGTCGGCAAGGGGGTCCTGTTCGACACCGGCGGCAACAACCTCAAGCCGCACCGCGGCATGCTCGACATGCACACCGACATGGCGGGCAGCGCCGTCGCGCTCGCCACGCTGATCGCGCTCGCGGAACTGCGCGCGCCCTTCGGCGCCGATGCGTGGCTCGCGATCACCGAGAACCGCATCGGTCCCGCGGCGTACCGGCCGCAGGATGTGCTGCGTGCGCTGAACGGCGTGACGGTACAGGTCGTGCACACCGACGCCGAGGGCCGGCTCGTGCTCGCCGACACGCTCGCGCTCGCCGGTCGCGCCCGCCCGCGCCTGATGATCGATTTCGCCACGCTCACCGGCGTCTGCGAGTACGCGCTCACCGAACGGATGAGCGGCCTGTTCACCAACGCGCCGCAGTTCGTGCCGGAGTTCACGGCCGCCGGCATCGCGAGCGGCGAACGCGTGTGGAATTTCCCGATGGACTCCGACTACGACAGCGACATCGAGAGCACGGTGGCCGACGTGGCGCAGTGCGCGAGCGACGCGAAGGGTGACCACATCCACGGCGCACGCTTCCTGTCCCGCTTCGTGCCGCAGGGCACGGCCTGGGCGCACCTCGACCTGTCGTCGGCGGTGCGCAAGGGCGGGCTCGCGCACGTGCCCACCGACATCACGGGCTTCGGCGTGCGCTATGCGCTCGAGCTGTTGCTCGCCACGCCGCTGCTCGGCAAAGTGCGGCCGTGACGATGCGCCTCACGATCCGCCGCCCCGACGACTGGCACCTGCACCTGCGCGACGGTGCGGCACTCGCCGCCGTACTGCCGCACACGGCCGCGCGTTTTGCGCGCGCCATCGTGATGCCGAACCTCGAGCCGCCCGTCACTACGAGCGCGGCGGCCGCCGCCTACCGCGAGCGCATTCTCGCGGCATTGCCCGAGGGCGCGACCTTCGAGCCGCTGATGACGCTGTACCTGACCGATCGCACGACCCCCGCGGAAATCGACCGCGCGCGCGCGAGCGGCATCGTCCACGGCTGCAAGCTCTATCCCGCGGGGGCGACCACCCATTCGGACGCGGGTGTCACCGACATCCGCCGCCTCGACGATGCGCTCGCGCGCATGGCCGAGGTGGGCCTGCCGCTGCAGGTGCACGGCGAAGTGACGGACGCCGACGTCGACGTGTTCGAACGCGAGGCGCGTTTCATCGATGTGGTGCTCGCTCCGCTCGTGGCGCGGTTGCCCGCGCTGCGCGTCGTGTTCGAGCACATCACGACACGCGCGGCGGTCGAGTTCGTGCGCGGGTCGCACGCCGGCATCGCCGCCACCATCACGCCGCAGCACCTCACGCTGTCGCGCAACGCGCTCTTTGCCGGCGGCCTGCGCCCGCACCTGTACTGCCTGCCGATCCTGAAGACCGAGCCCGACCGGTGCGCGCTCCTCGAGGCCGCGGTGAGCGGCCACCCACGCTACTTCCTCGGCACGGACAGCGCGCCGCACGCGCGCCATGCCAAGGAGAGCGCGTGCGGCTGCGCCGGCATCTACTCGGCCCATGCGGGCATCGAGCTCTATGCCGAGGCATTCGAGGCGGCGGGCGCGCTGCCCCGCCTCGAGGCGTTCGCCTCGCACCATGGCGCCGATTTCTACCGCCTGCCGCGCAACAGCGGAACGATTACGCTCGTGAAATCGCCGTGGACCGCCCCGGCGGGCTACCCGTTCGGCGAAGACACGCTCGTGCCGTGGCGTGCGGGCGAGACGCTCGCGTGGCGCCTCGCGTGAGCGCCATCACGATGTCGCGGCGGTTTCGCGGCTTCCTGCCGGTCGTCGTCGACGTCGAGACGGGAGGGTTCAATTCGGCGACGGATGCCTTGCTCGAGATCGCGGCCGTGATGATCGACCTCGACGCCGAGGGCAACCTGCACCGCGGCGAAAGCCATGCCTTGCACGTCCAGCCGTTCGAGGGCGCCAACATCGAGCCCGCAGCGCTCGCGGTGAACGGCATCGATCCGTTCCATCCGCTGCGCCCGGCGATACCGGAGCGCGACGCGCTGCAGAGGATCTTCAGGGAAGTGCGCGCGGCCATGAACGCGGCGGGCTGCCGGCGCGCCGTGCTCGTCGGGCACAATGCCGCCTTCGACCTCGGCTTCCTCAACACGGCCGTCGCGCGCGCCGACGTCAAGCGCAATCCGTTCCACCCGTTCTCGTGCTTCGACACCGCGACACTCGCCGGGGTCGCGCTCGGCCAGACGGTGCTCGCGAAGGCCGCGGTGGTCGCCAACATCGACTGGGACGCGAGCTCCGCGCACTCGGCGCGCTACGACGCGGAGCGCACCGCCGACCTCTTCTGCTCGATCGCGAACGCCTCGCGCGACAGCTACCTGCGCGCCGAGGAGCGTGCGCGGCTGCTCGGGTGGATCGAGCCAAACGTGACGGGAGCGAATGGCGAATAGCGAATAGCGAACGGCGAACGGCGAACGGCCAGAGGCGTCGGCGCTGCCATCGAGGATTGCAATGAAAAAGCCGCCCTTTGAGGCGCAAGCCGTGTCGTTCCTGCGCGGCTTCGGCCAGATCATGCTGCAGGAGAGCGCCGTGACGGGTGCGCTCTTCCTCGCCGGCATTGCCACGAACTCCGTGCTGATGGCGGTCGGCGCCATCGCCGGTGCACTGTCGGGCGTCGTCACGGCGAGGCTTTGCAGGTGCGACGCCGACGATATCGCCAGGGGATGGTATGGCTACAACGGCGCCCTGGTCGGAATCGCGCTGCTCGTCTTCCATCAACCGGGAGCGCCCGGCTACGCGCTCATCGTCGTCGGCAGTGCGCTCTCGACGATCCTGTTGCGCGTCATGCTCCGCCGGGCCGACACCCTGCCGCCCTACACCGCGCCCTTCGTCCTCTCGACCTGGGGGATGCTCGCGATCGCCGATCTGGCAGGCATCGCGGGTGCCGCCGTTGCGCCGTCGCTGCACGCGGGCGAGATCCTGGCGCTGTTGCGCGGCGTCGGGCAGGTCATGTTCCAGGACGCGTGGCTCGCCGGGCTCCTGTTCCTCTTCGGTCTCGCGCTGCACTCGCGGCAGGCGGCGGCGTGGGCGCTGATCGGGTCGGCGCTCGGCCTCGCGACGGCCCGCAGCCTCGGCTACCCGGAAGATCTCGCCGCCGCCGGGATATTCGGCTTCAACGGCGCATTGACAGGCATCGCGCTGGCCGACAGGTTCCGCGGCGACGCCGCGGCGCCGCTCCTCGGCATCGTGCTGTCGACGATCCTCACCCGCGGGTTGCAGCTCGCGGGCATTCCCGCGCTGACCGCCCCGTTCGTGCTGGCGAGCTGGGCGGTCGCCCTTGCCGTCAGCCGTTGGCCGCCTGCCCTGCGCCGCCCTTGACGGCCTCGGCGAGCAGCTTCGCGAGTTCCCCGCTGTGGTACATCTCGAGCACGATGTCGCAGCCGCCGACGAGTTCGCCGTTCACGTACAGCTGCGGATAGGTCGGCCAGTTCGAGTACCGCTTCAGCTCGTCGCGCAGTTCGGGGTCCTCGAAAATGTTCACATGGTCGTACTTCGCGCCGGCCGCGCGCAGCGCCGCCACGGTCTGCGCCGAGAAACCGCATTGCGGAAAATCGGGCGTGCCCTTCATGAAGAGCACCACGGGGGATGCCAGGTGTTGCTTGATGCGTTCAGCGACGTCCATTCCAGTCCTCTCGCGCAGCGATGGCGCGTATTACGGCCCACTTCTCGTCCGCGCCCATGCGCGGCCAGCCCGCGATCTCGGCGAGCGTACGCCGGCACCCTGTGCAACAGCCGTCCGTCCCGATCGTGCAGATATTGATGCACGGCGAGGCGGGAGCGGCAGGTGGTGTGGTGGCGGTCGTCACGACGGCTCGGGCAACATTGAATTATGGGGATTCTGCGCCTATTCTTCAAATCGCCCGGCAAGACCGGCCCGGAGACGGCCGGCACAACCACAAGATCCCAGGGAGTACACGCGCGATGAAAATCCTGTCGAACCACCGCTATGCCCTCGTGACGGGCATCGTGCTCGCCGTCATCCTGGCGTTCGCCATCGGCGGAGTCGGCTTCAATCGCCTCGGCTTCGTCCGCTGGCTGCACATCGTCGCGGGCGTGTTCTGGATCGGCCTCCTCTACTACTTCAACGCCGTACAGACTCCGGCGATGGCGGTGGCGGCCGCCGACAAGGGCGGCCCCGGCGGCGCCGGCATCTCGAAGTACGTCGCGCCGCGCGCCCTCTTCTGGTTCCGCTGGTCCGCGGTGGTCACGTGGGTCGCGGGCGCCTGGTACCTCGGCGACAGCGGCAACTTCGTCGGCGCATTCACGCTCGGCCTCATGAGCGACCCGGTGAACCAGTACCAGCTCGTGATCGGCACGGGCGCGTGGCTCGGCACGATCATGCTGTTCAACGTCTGGGTCCTCATCTGGCCGAACCAGAAGAAGGTACTCGGCATCGTCGGCGCGACCGACGAGCAGAAGGCGGCGGCGCGCGCCACGGCGGGCAACGCCTCGCGCGTCAATTTCATCCTGTCGATCCCGATGCTGATGTGCATGGGTAGCGCGTTCCACGGCCTGCCGTTCTGACCGGGCTTCCGCACGACATCGACGCACAGGTCGCCGCCGCGCTGCGTGAAGACGCGGCCGGCGGCGACGTCACCGCCGCGCTCGTGCCGGCCGGCGAGCGGGTGCACGCGCAGGTGCTCGCGCGCGAATCGGCGGTGCTGTGCGGCGCACCCTGGTTCGATCGGGTCTTTCACGCGCTCGACCCCTCGATCCGCATCGAATGGTCGGCCGCGGAAGGCGAGCGGATCGCGCCCGGCACGGTCGTGTGCCGCATCGCCGGGCGAGCCCGTCCGATCCTCACGGGCGAGCGTACGGCGCTCAATTTCCTGCAGACACTGTCCGGCACCGCGACCGAAGCGCGCCGCTACGTCGATGCCGTCGCCGGCACGGGTTGCACGATACTCGACACGCGCAAGACCGTACCGGGTCTGCGGCTCGCGCAGAAATACGCGGTGCGCTGCGGCGGGGCCGGGAACCACCGCCTCGGCCTCGCCGATTGCGTGCTGATCAAGGAAAACCACATCGCCGCGGCCGGGTCGATCGCGGGCGCGGTCGCGGCCGCGCGGCGCTTGTCGCCGGGCGTGCCGGTCGAAGTCGAAGTGGAGAACCTCACCGAGTTCGACCAGGCGCTCGCGGCGCGCCCCGATGTGATCATGCTCGACGAGTTCACGACAGCCGACATGCAGAGCGCCGTCGCGCGCAATCATGCGGCCGGCCGGCCCGTGAAGCTCGAGGCGTCGGGCGGCGTCACCCTCGATACCATCCGCAGCGTCGCGGCGACCGGCGTCGACTGCATCTCGGTCGGCGCGATCACCAAGCACGTGCGCGCGCTCGACCTGTCGCTGCGAATTACGGGAACGTCATGAATCCGTAACGGGTACGTCAGTGCCCGCCCGCTACGCTGTCTTCCACGCTGCACGGTGCAGCACCCCACGGAAGACGGAGTATTGCGATGAAACTGCTGCCCCTCGGAATGGCGTTGACGCTGGTCTCGGCCGGTGTCGCGTTCGCCTCCCCCTCGACCCCGGCGACGGCCGCCGCGCCGGCGACCGCGATGCCCGCCGCGCACAAGTCCGCGAAGGAATGTGCGAAGGAAGCCTCGGCGCAGAGGCTCGCGGGCAAGGCGCACGACGAATTCATGAAGAAGTGCAGGAGCGGTGCATCGATGAAGTGACCGCATCGCCGTGCGGCGCACACCCCCGGCGCCGCACGGTGATCAGGTCGGCGGCGGCGCTGCGGGCAGCTCGCACCGCACCCGCAACCCGCCGCCGGCGCTGTCCGCGAGTTCGACCTGCCCGCCGTGCAGGCGCGCGATCGCAGCCACGAGCGCGAGGCCGAGGCCCGATCCGGGCGCTGCCGCATCGCGCACGAGGCGGCCGAACGGCGCGAGCGCACGCTCGCGATGCTCGCTCGCGATGCCGGGGCCGTCGTCGGTCACGTCGAGGCGGACGACGGCGCCCTCGGCGCCCGTCGCGACCGCAACCCGCCCCCCGCGCGGCACGTACTTGATGGCGTTTTCCAGCAGGTTGGCGACGAGTTGCGCGAGCAGCTGGCGCGTGCCCACGACCGGGGCCGGCGCGCAGTGCGCATCGATCGCGAGCCCGTGCTCGCTCGCGAGCGGTTCATAGAGCGTCACGACCTCCGCGGCCAGCGTCCCGAGGTCGAGCCGTTCCGCGCGACCGCCGGCGACGCCGGATTCGGCCTGCGCGATCAGGAGCAGCGTCGCGAGCGTGCCCTGCACCCGGTCGAGGTCGCCGACGGCGCGCTCCATCTCGCCGCGCTCCGCGGGTGTCATGCCGGGCGCCGCGAGGCGCGCCTCGAGTCGCATGCGCGCACGATGCAGCGGCGCACGCAGGTCGTGCGCCGCGCTGTCGAACGTCGCCTTGACCGTGCGCGTCTGGTGCTCGATGCGTTCGACCATCGCGTTCACGGCGGTCGCGAGCCGGTCGAATTCGTCGGTCGTGCCGTGGGTCGCGAGTCGTCGCGACAGGTCGCCCTCCATGATCCGGTGGCAGGTCGCCGCGAGCGCGCCGACCCGGGCCGTCACGCGGCGTTCGTAGGCGTAGGCGAGCGCCGCGGCGAGCAGCGCCGCGAGCCCGACGCTCCAGGCCGCGGCCACGCGCAGGCTGCGCAGGAAATGCTGGCGGTCGCTCACGTCCGTGCCGACGAGCAGCTGGTGCGATGCGTCGATCGGCTCGAGCAGGGCTCGCACCGGATGCATCGTCGTGCGGTGCGCCTCGTGCGCGAGGATCGCGAACTCGACGCGGCTGCCGGCGGGATCGATCGCAAACGGCCAGGCCGTCAGGTTGCCGGCGAGATGTTCGTGATCGGGGCCGACGAGCAGGTAGACCGCGCCATTGCGGCCCCAGCTGCCGGCGCGCCGGTCGAGCGTCGCGGTGAGCGCCGGCAGGCCGCCCGTCGCGTAGTCGTCGCGCAGTCCGTCGAACTCGGCATCGATCACGTTGTCGACATCGCGCGCGAGCACGCGCGCCGTGAGCAGGTACACGGACGCGATCAGCACCGCTACGGCCGCGGCAAACAGCAGGCCGTAGATCATCGCGAGGCGCGAGGCACTCGTCGGCAGGAGCCGCCCGACGAAAGCGCACATGCGATCCCTACCCGGCGCGCAGCATGTAGCCGGCGCCGCGCACGGTGTGGATCAGCGGTCGCTCGAAATCCCGGTCGACCGCGCGACGCAGCCGGCTCACGTGCACGTCGACCACGTTCGTATGCGGGTCGAAATTGAAGTCCCAGACCGCCTCGAGCAGCATCGTGCGCGTGACCACCTGGCCCGCGCGGCGCAACAGGACCTCGAGCAGCTGGAATTCCTTCGCGGTGAGATCGATGCGCCGGCCACCGCGCGTCACCTCACGCGACAGCAGGTCCATTTCCAGGTCGGCGGCGGCGAGCCGCACCCCTTCGGGAGCCGAGTGGCTGCGCCGCAGCCGCGCCTCGATGCGCGCGAGCAGCTCCGAGAACGAGAACGGTTTCGTCAGGTAATCGTCGCCCCCCGCCTTGAGTCCCGCCACCCGGTCGTCCACGGAACCGAGCGCCGACAGGATCAGCACCGGGACCTGGTTGCCGCCCTGGCGCAGCACCGATACGAGCGACAGCCCGTCGAGAAAGGGCAGCATCCGGTCGGCGATCACGAGGTCATAGGTCGACTCGGTCGCCTTGAAGAGCCCGTCGCGGCCGTCGCACGCGTGGTCCACCGTGTAGCCCGCCTCCCGCAGGCCGCGCAGCACGTACTCCGCGGCATCGGTATCGTCCTCGACGAGCAGTAATCGCATGATGGCACCCTGTCAGGGACGCACGATCACCGGCGGTTCGGCGAACCGGCGTATGCCGAGTGCCTCGTGTATCTCGGCCGGGAAATAGGCAACGCCCGCTTTCATGACCAGACTGACACGCCGGACATCGGCAATGTTCCGCGTCGGGTCGCCGTCGACCAGTATCAGGTCGGCCCGCTTGCCGCGCCCGATCGATCCGCGATCGCTCGCGAGACCGAGCACGCGCGCGCCGTTTTGCGTCGCATTGCGCAGGGCGTCGACCGGAGGGATACCGGCCTTCACCTCGAGCTCGAGTTCGCGATGCAGCGTGAAGCCGCCGATGTCGTCGGTACCGGCGAGGATCGGAATCCCGGCCCTGTGCGCACGCCCGGCGAACTGCAGCAGCTTCTCGTACGCGGCGTGGTAGCGCGCGACCTTGTCCGGCGGGATATCCATCGTGTTCGTCGCCCACGCGCGGGCGAGCGACGACGGCACATGGCCCGCCACGCCGGCGAAGGTCGGATTCGGCTGGCCCGCCGCCTGCTGGAACATGTACTCGAAGGTCGCGAGCGTGAGGTCGAGCACCGTGCCGCGCTCCTTCAGCAGCTGAAGGAAATCCTGCACAGCGCGCGAATCGAGGTCGATGTCCGCCGCCCGCTCGCCGACCAGATAGAAGCGCGCGAGCGTGCGCGTGTCGGTGTCGGGCGTGACCAGGAAATTGAGCATCACCTGGTTGATGTGCTGCAATTCGTCGTAGCCGGCCCGGACCGCGTCCTCCGCGCGCGCGAACGCCGGTACGTGTCCGCTGACGCGCAGGCCGCGCGCGTGCGCGTACTGCGCGAGCGGCGCCATCCATTCGGGCCTGATCGAGTTGTAGAGCTTCACCTGCGGATAGCCGCGCTGCGCATACCAGTCGACCGCCGCCTTCGCATCATCGAGGCTCTTCACGACGAAATCGGCGCGCGCGGCAAACGGGCTGTCGCCCTCGATGAAGCCCGCCGCGACGATGTCGGGCCCGGCGAGGCGCCCCGCTGCGAGGTCGCGCGCGAGTTCCGGGAGCGTGCGGTTGTCATTGCCCATGTCGCGCACCGTGGTGACACCGCCCGCGAGGTCGAGCAGCACGTTCCAGGCGTCCTCGTGTGCATGCATGTCGAACAGCCCCGGCAGCAGCGCCCGGCCCGCGCCGTCGATCGAGGGCATCGGGCCCGTCGCCGTGGACCCCGCGGGATAGAGCGCGGCGATGCGGCCGCCGTGCACGTACACGTCCTGCGGCGCCGACAGCGCCCCGCGTGCGCTGTCGAACACACGCACGTTCCTCACCACGAATTCCTCGCCGAGCGGGTGCGCGAGGCGGGCCGCCAGGGCCTCGAGCACGCGCCGCTCGGCGGCTTTCTGCAGCGCCTCGAGCGCGGCCACGTCCTGCGCCCAGCCGCGCGGCGCGACGATGCGGTAGCCGGGATCGATCGACGCGAAGAACTGCCGGTCGGCATCGTCGGCGAGCCACAGGAAGGCCGGTCGTACCTGCGCGCCACGCACCGCATAAAGCGACACGGCGCGGCGTTCGCCGCCGTGTTCGACCGTGGTCGACACGAGCTTCTCGATCGACAACTCCCCGGACGGCAGCGCCGCGACCGCCCGCCCGCCCGCCGCGAGCAGCGCGCGCGCGATCACGGCATCCGCCTCGTAGCTGCCCTCCACCGGCAGGTACAGCGCAGGCCCCTCGACATCGCGCGACACCCGGTCGGCCGGGGAGTGCCAGGTCGCGCGGCCGCGCCTGCGCACGAACCGCTCGTCGATCTTCGAGCCGAAAGTCGCGGTGCCGGTGACGCGATACGACGCGAAAGTGCCGTCGCCGGCGACGACGATGCGTTCCTCGAGGTCGGGCCCGCGGCCATTGTTGCGGTAGGACAGGGTCGTCGCCCGCGTGCCGTCCGGCAGGACGCGTGTCGTCTGGTGTCCCGACACCTTGCCCGCGAAGACGACGTCGTACCCGGTCACCCCGGCCGCGTGTGCGGCGCCGGCAAAGCCGATCGCCGCGGCCAGTATCCATGGCTCGATTCGCATGAAGGGATCCCCCGTCGCCCCGGTGCGGGCGCGCAAGGGCTGCAGTGTAATCCCGCGCGCGGCAGGCAGCCGCGTGCGGACACTCAGGCGTTGACGGCCTTCAGCACGCGCTGGGGCTGGGCGATGCCGTAACCCTGCGCGTAGTCCACCCCGAGGCTGGTCAGCATCTGGATGATCTCGGCATTCTCCGCGAACTCGGCGATCGTCTGCTTGCCGGTCAGGTGGCCGATCTCGTTGATCGAACGGACCATCTCGCGATCGATCGGGTCGCGCAGGATCTCGCGCACGAAGCTGCCGTCGATCTTGAGGAAATCGACCGGGAAGTGCTTGAGGTAGCCGAACGACGACAGGCCCGTGCCGAAATCGTCGAGCGCGAACTTGCAGCCGAGTTCCTTCAGCGCCTGGATGAAGCGGTTCGCCTGCGAGAAACTCGCCACCGCCGCGGTCTCGGTGATCTCGAAGCAGATCTTCGAGGCGTCGATGCCGCTCTTGCCGAACTGGTCGATCACGAACGGCAGGAACTTGTCGTCGCCGAGGCTCTGGCCCGACAGGTTGATCGAGCACATCGCGAGCCGCTCGCGCTCGTCGGCCTCGGACACGAGCCAGCGGAATGCGTTCTCGATCACCCAGCGATCGATGTTCGGCGTGATGCCGTAGCGCTCGGCCGCCGCGATGAAATTGTCGGGCGAGACCATGCGGCCGTTCTCGTCGCGCATGCGCAGCAAGAGCTCGTAGTGCGCGCCGGAGATCAGACCGGCCGGCTGCAGCGGCTGGATCGTCATCCGGTACAGCTCGAAGCGGCCCTCCTCGAGCGCCGAATTGATGCGCGCGGCCCACTGCATCTCGCGGCGGCGGCGCATCAGCTCGATGTCGTTCTCCGCGAAGCTGTGCACGCGGTTGCGGCCGGATTCCTTCGCCGCCGCGCAGGCGCTGTCGGCGGCCGACAGCACGGACGCCACGTCCTCGTTGTCGGCGGTGATCGGCACGACGCCGATGCTCGCGCCGAGCCGGAACACGCGATCCTCCCACGTGAAACGGAAGTCGCGCAGCGCCTCGCGGAGCGTTTCCGCGGTGCGCATCGCCTCGTCGAGCGAGCAGCTCTCGAGCAGGATGCCGAACTCGTCGCCGCCGAGGCGGGACAGCGTGTCGCGCCAGCGCACCTTCGATTTCAGCAGTGCGCCGACCTGGCCGAGGAGCGCGTCTCCGGCGCTGTGGCCGCAGGTGTCGTTGATGATCTTGAACTGGTCGATGTCGAGGTAGCACAGCGCGTAGGAGGCCTCGCGGGCCTTGGCGCTCTTCAGTGCGCGCTCGAGGCGGCTTTCGAATTCACGCCGGTTGACGAGGCCCGTCAGGATGTCGTGGCTCGCGTGGTAGGAGAGCCGGCGGTTCAGCTCGCGCGATTCCGATACGTCGTGGAACACGAGCACGCCGCCGGAGACCTTGCCCGCGCCGTCGCGGATCGGCGCCGCGGTGCTCTCCACGTAGAGCTCGTTGCCGTCGCGGCGGATCAGCAGCATCGGGCGCACGGACTTGATCGGGCGGATGCGCCGCACCGACATAGTCAGCGGATTCTCGAGCGGCTCGCAGGTCTCCTCGTGGAAGGCCTTGAATACGTCGTCCACGGAGCGCCCCATCGCGTCCTCGAGGCGCCATCCGGTCAGTTCCTCGGCGATCGGGTTGATGTAGTCGATGGTCGAATTCGCGTCGGTGGTGATCACGCCGTCGCCGATCGACTGCAGCGTGATCTGGGCGCTCTCCTTCTCGCGAAAGAGCGCCTCCTCGTACAGCTTGCGCTCCGTGATGTCGATTTCCATGCCGACGATGCGCCGCAGCCGGCCCGCCTCGTCGACGTGCGCCTTCGCGCGGCTCACCACCCAGCGCCACTCGCCGCTGCGATGGCGCATGCGGTGGATGCTCTCGCACAGCGGCGCACGCCCCTCGACGTGCTCGCGCATCGCGGACTGCACGCGGGACATGTCCTCGGTGTGCACCAGCGCGCGCCAGTCCGTCGGCCCGGCGAGATCCTCGTCGCTGTAACCGAGCATTTCCTTCCAGCGCTGCGAGAACGTGACGACATTGGTGTCGGCGTCGAAATCCCACATGCCCTCGTTCGCCGCGGCCTGCGCTAGCCCGACGCGCACTTCGAGGTCGTCGAGGCGCGCCCCGAGCCTCACCCGCTCGAGACCGGTCGCGAGGCTCGTGCCGAGGAGTTTCAGCAGCAACTGGATGTTGACGTCCCAGGGTCCGCGCGCCATCGAGTTGGCGAGCCCGAGGATGCCGGCCGGCCGGCCCTGCACGCGGAAGGCGACGAGGAGCGTGGAGCCGACTTTCAGCGCGCCGAACAGGCGCGCCTCCGCGGCGCTCTCCTTCTTCGGCGCGCCGGTGTCGCGCAACTCGGACAGGCGCAGGTGATCGAGGCGCGTGCGCAGCCAGGGCAGATCGGCGAGTGCCGCGCCGCGCAGTTCCTCGAGGCGTGTCTGCGCGAAGGTGCCGCGCGCGACATGGACATCGCCGATCGCGGCCTCGCCGAACAACGCGACGTACGCGACATCGCAGGCAGTCGCCTCGCGAAGCGCCTCGAGGCTGCGCAGGACGACATCGGCGAGCGTCTCGCGCCGCATGTTCTGCAGGTCGACGGCGATCTTCGTGCAGGCGACATCGAGGCCCGGTGCGGGGCGCGCGCCGCGCGCGGTGAAGACGCCGGGCGCAAGGATGTCGGATGCGGTGAATTCGGCGGGCTTGTCGGTCGTTACGCCGGGCATCGAGGATCGATCCCCAAGGATACGAGGTCGGATTCTGACAAGCGCTCGGCCCCCTGCCATTGACTTGCGACACACTTCGTGAGCGTGTCGCGAGTAATCAGTTACGCCCGGATTGTGTCACACCCAATGAGGAATACAAGCTAAGCAATTGTCGCGATTACACTTACGGCTGCGCAGACCTTGATGCGACATATTTCGGCGCCGCGTAATGAATGACCCTCGCCGCGTCGCCCCGCGCGATGCAGGCCGCCGCGGGCGTGCCGGAGACCAGTGACCACGCTTCACCCGCGGAGCGGCCGGCGGGCCGGACCAACGCGCCATTGAAACACGGCGCGAGCATCGTGTCCGGCACGAGCAGTGCCCGATTCGGCGCCGCGGCAAGCCAGCGCGCTGCGTCCGCCGCTTCATCCTCGTCCCGGCGCCAGCGTCGATGGCCGAAGTTCACGGTGGGGCGATCGAGGTAGAGCAGGAATTGTTCCTTGTAGGCGACGAGGCCCAATTCATGGTTGCGCGGCACCGCCGCGAGCACCTGACGCGTGAAGGCGCTGCCCGATCGCACCGGATCGATACGGGGCTCGATCGCCCCGGAGAACGCGAGCGCCAGTGCGCCGAGCACGAACGGCCACGCGAGCAGGCGATGCCGGGAGACAGCGGCGAGCCAGCCTGCGGCACAGGCGATGGCCACCGCTGCAACCGGCAGGTCGCCCGGCAGGCCCTCCTCCGCGAGCATCCCGACCACCACGGGCGCCCCGAGGCCCTCGGCCACCGCGAATGCGGCGAACACCAGCGCGAGCGCGCCCGCCCCGATGAGGCTGGCGAGCGCCACGCCGCGGCGCGCATACACGGCCGGCAGCGCGCCTGCCGCGGCGATCGCCAGCGCCGGCAACGCGGGCAGCACGTACACGCCGCGTTTGCCGGGGCTCAGCGTGAAAAACAGCAGCACGAGCGCAATCCACGCGAGCAGCAGCCAGACGCGTGCATCGCGGGCGCGCCAGGCCGCCCGCCAGCCGGGCACGAGCCAGAATGCGAGCACCGGCCACGGCAGCCACAGCAGCGGGATCACTTCGACGAAGTAGTAGTACCAGGCCTTCACGTGGTGCCAGGCCGCGGCATAACGCGTGACGGTCTGGTGAAAGAGGATTTCGTCGCGATACGCCGCATATTCCGGCAAGCCGCGCTGCACGACCGCGAGCAGCATCGGCACGAGCCACAGGCCGATCGCGGCGAGGAATCCGAGCGGCGCGAGCGCCCAGCGTGCGCCCGACGGCGCAATCACTGCGAGGCCCTGCCAGCCCCGGCGGTGCATCACGGCCCACGGAATCAGGATGAGGAGCGGCAGGAACCCGACCCCCTTCGTGATCACGCCGAGGCCGGAGGCGACCCCCCCGGCGAAATACCAGCCCCATGCGGGACCGAGCAGCAGGTGGCGCGCAAAACCGTACACGCCGAGCGTAATCAGGAAGCAGACCGTCGCATCGATCTGTGCGCCGCGCGAAACCATGACGAATTGCAGCGTGCACGCCAGCGTCAGCGCCGCGGCGAGCGCCGCTTCCCGCCCCGTGAGGCGCCGCGCGAGATCGTACACGAGCCAGAGGACGCCGCCGGCCGCGAGCAGCGACGGCAGCAGGAACGCGATGCGCAGCGAGCCGGTCACGGACAGCACCGCGGCGATGAGCCACATGAAAAGCGGCGGCTTGTCCTGGTAGAGATCGCCGCCCACCCGCGGAAAGAGCCAGTCGCCGCTCGCCACCATGTCGCGCGCGACCACGGCGAAACGCGGCTCGTCCGCGGGCCACGGATCGCGCAGGCCGAGGCCGCTCGCAACCAGTACGGCGAGCGCGAGGAGCAGCCAGGCGAGGTCCTGCCAGCGCGGCGCGGCGCGGGTGCCCGTGGGCGCCATCGGCCTCGTCCTCAACCCGCCGGGCCGCCGGCCGGCCTCGTGCGCAGCAGCTGCAGATTGCGGAGGTAAACGACGAGTCCGGCGCCCTGCCCGACGATGAACACGGGGTCCTTGCGGTGGATCGCATAGGCGAACAGCAGTGCGCCGCCGGCCACGCTGAAATACCAGAACAGGTGCGGCACGACGCTTTGCTTGCGCCGCTCGCTCGCGATCCACTGCACGAGAAAGCGCGCCGAGAACAGGCCCTGCGCGACGAAACCGACCACCAGCCAGACGGTCGCAATATTGGTCACGATCGATCCCCCACGGGCGCGCCGGCGCCCTGCACTTCGCTCGCCACGAGGCCGCGCCAGTAGCGGCGCGCGAGCCACATCACGCCGAAGATGTCCACGATGCCGACCCACAGCCGGTCGAACATGCCGTACTTCGATTGCCCCCGGCTGCGCGGGCGGTGGTTGACGGGCACCGACACCACGCGCGCACCGTGGCGCTGGAACAGCGCGGGCAGGAAACGGTGCATGTGGTCGAACTGCGGCAGCGCGAGGAACACCGCGCGGTCGAACAGCTTGATGCCGCAGCCGGTATCGGGCGTGCCGTCGCGGAGCATCCGGCCGCGCACGCCGTTGGCGATGCGCGACTGCAGGTGCCGGCGCCACGTGTCCTTGCGGTTGACGCGATTGCCCATGACGAGCCGCACCCCCGCGGCCTCACCCTCCCGGCGCGCGGCGATGAGCGCGGGAATATCCGCCGGATCGTTCTGCCCGTCGCCGTCGAGCGTCGCGATCCAGTCGGCGCGCGCGTGCGCCACGCCGCTCGCGACACCGGCGCTCTGGCCGCTGCGGCGCGAATGGCGCAGCAGGCGCAGCGGCGCGACGCCCGCCTCGCGCAGCGCAAGAACGATCCCACCCGTCGCGTCGGTGCTGCCGTCGTCGATGAACAGCACTTCGTAGGCGCGCCCCGCGAGCGCCGCGGCAATCTCGCGCGCCAGCGGCTCGATGTTGTCGGCCTCGTTGTAGACGGGAATGACGATCGAGACTTCGGGCTTCACTCGGGGGCTCCATCGGCGATCCGCAACCGTTCGCGGGCGCGCGCAAACTGCGCCCGGAGTTCCGCGGTCATGTCGTCCTGCCATTGTCGCATGCCGGCCGCATCGAGCGTGCGCGGCACGCGGCGCGGGGCGCCGATCGCGATCACGATCCGGGCGAACGGCAGCGGAATCACGAACCGGTCCCAGTGGAAGAGGATCGCGCGGCTCGCGGCATAGGCCATCGGCAGCATCGGCCGGCCGGACATCTGCGCGAGCAGGATCGCGCCCGGCTTGAACACGAAGCGCGGGCCGCGCGGGCCGTCGGGCGTGATGATCGGCGAGATGTCGCGTTTGACGAGCGCCTCGTAGTAGTCGCGCAGCGCGCGCGCGCCCGTGTGCGACGAGCTGCCGCGCACCGCGACTCCGCCGAAGCGGTCGACCAGCATCGCGCCGATCTCGCCGTCGACCGACGGGCTCACGAGGAAGCCCGCGGTCACGCGCGGCCGCTGCGCGAGGAGCCATTGTGCGCAGAAGAGCTGGTGCTGGTGCCACAGCACCGGTATGAACGATGGCGCCATCGCGAGCGCGGCATCGAGGTGTCCGGCGCCGATCACCTGCGGCCTGCGCGCAAGGCCCCACACGAGCCGCACGAGCGCGGCGCCGACCGGCACGACGATCCAGCGGTAGGCGAAGCGGCGCAGCCGGGTCATGCGGCGGCTCGAATGGCTCCCGGGCGCGCGGTGAATCGAATCGTCGCTCACAGGCGGCGCACCTCGAAGGGCACGCCGCGCTCGCTCGTCATCAGGCACGCCGGCCAGCGATTCCCGAGGAGGACCGGCTGCGCGTGGTACCGCACGGCGCGGAACTCCGCGCCGCCCGCATGCACGTGCACGGCGCCGATCTGTTCGATCGTGCCGCCCCCGGCCTTGAGCGCCGCTTCCTTGGCCATCCACAGCGCGCGCTTGCCGAGCGTGCGCGCGAGCGTGCGCTCGCCCGCGTCGCAGATCGCCGCGAGCGTGAGGCGCTCGACCGTATCGTCGCACTCGACGTCGAGCCCGACCGCTCCCTGTGACACCGCGGCACAGGCGACGAGCGGCGCGGAGTGCGCGATGCTGAAATCCGGTCCGCCCGCGTAGCGCGGTTTGCCACGCGGTGGAAACGCGAGGCGCGCGGGATCCGCGGCTGCGCAGCCGGTGCCCCCGGTCCGCAGCGCATCGATGCACGCGAGCGCGAGTCGCCGGCCGAGTCGCGTTGCATCGGTCGCCGTGTGTCCGGCCACCTCCGAGTAATATAAGATGCCGCGCAGCTTCAAACGTGCTTCCCGCAGTGAACGAAACGACCCCCGCGCCCCGCCTGCCGCCCGAGGCTGCCGAGCAGTTCGACATCGGCGCGAGCGACGACTCGTTGCCGCGCATGACCCGCCTGTTCCGGGAACTCGGCGACATCTACCGTGTCTACGCGCCGTCGCGGCGCGCGCACACCTGGCTCAGCAACCATCCCGACGACATCAAGCGCGTACTCGTCTCGAACCACCGCAACTACACCAAGGGCATCGGCTTCGACCGGGTGCGGATTCTACTCGGGAACGGCATCGTGACGAGCGACGGCGAGCTCTGGAAGCGCCAGCGCTACATGATGCAGCCGATGTTCCACCGCCGGGTGCTCACGCAGTTCGGCCGGATGATCGACGAGGCGAACGACCGCTTCCTCGCCGGCTGGGCCGCGCAGGCGGCGCGCGGGGATCGCATCAACGTCACGAACGACATGAGCGCGCTCGCGCTCGAGGTGATCCTGCGCTCGCTCTTCGGCACCGACCTCGACCTGCTCGCGGCGCAACCGGGCGGCAATCCGTTCGATATCTTCACCGACGAATCCGTGCGCGACCTGAAATTCGCGTACCGTTTCCGCCAGCTGACCAGGCTGATCCGGCAGCTGATCGAGCGCCGGCGCGCCGAACCGCCCGAAGCGCACTTCGACTTCCTCGGCATGCTGCTCGCCGCGCGCGACCGCGAGACCGGCGCCGGCATGACCGATCGCGAGATGATCGACGAGGTGACGACCCTGATCGTCGCCGGCCACGAGACGACCGCGAACACGCTGAATTGCGTGTGGTACCTGCTGTCGCAGCACCCGGAGATCGAAGTACGGATGCACGCCGAGATCGACGCGCAGCCGGAAGAAGCGGCGCCGGCGCTCGCGCGGATGGAGGAGCTCCGCTACACGAAATCCATCATCGACGAGACGCTGCGGCTGTATCCGCCCGTCTGGGTGTTTTCCCGCCGGGCGATCGGGCGCGACACGCTGTCGGGCTTCGAGCTGCCGGCGGGCGCCGACCTCCTGCTCTCGCCTTATCACCTGCACCGTCATCCGCGCTACTGGCAGGACCCGGAAGGCTTCCACCCCGAGCGCTTCGACGCCGAGCACGAGGCCGAGCGGCCCCGTTTCGCGTACATGCCCTTCTCGGCCGGCCCGCGCCACTGCATCGGCGAGGCGTTTTCGATATTCGAGATGCTGATCCACCTGTCGAAGGTCGCACGCCGCTATCGCCTGCGCCTCGAGCACGATGGCCCCGTCGAGTTCGAGGCGCAGGTGAACCTGCGCACCCGCCACCCCCTGCACATGAGACTGGAGCGCCGATGAGCCCTGTTGCGACCCTCACGGAACTGATCGAATCGAACCGCAAGGTCGACCGGGCGCTCGTCTACCTGGAAGGCGACAAGGAAGAGCGGCGCGTGCCGTATGGCGCGCTGTACGAGCGTGCGCTCGGCATCCTGCACCACCTGCAGCAGCTCGGCGCGCGCCCCGGCGACAAGCTGATCCTTTTCCTCAACAACAACGAGCAGTTCCTCGACGCGTACTGGGCCGGCATCCTCGGCGGCATCGCGCCGGTGCCCGTCTCGATCGGCATCAGCGACGAACACCGGCACAAGCTGCTGCGCATCGCGCGCAAGCTCGGCCGGCCGTTCCTCTACACCGACGGCAAGACACTCGACCGGATCGGCCAGTTCGCCGCAAACGCCGGCGAGCAGGCGACATTCGCCGCGCTGCGCGCCCGCACGTTCCTGGTCGATACGCTCGACGACATCTCGCGCGCCGGCAGCGTGCACCGTGCACGGGCGGACGATACCGCATTCATCCAGTTCTCCTCGGGCTCGACCAACGAGCCGAAGGGCGTCGTGCTGACGCACGCGAACATCCTCGCCAACGGCCGCGGCGCGGGCGCAGCCTGCGCGTTCAACAGCGACGACGTGCCGCTCTCCTGGATGCCCCTGACCCACGACATGGGGCTCATCGGCATGCACATCTTCATGTTCATGCACCGCATGAACGTGCACCTGATGCCGACCGAGCTGTTCATCCGCCGGCCGCTCCTGTGGCTGCAGCACGCCTCGCGCAAGCGTGCGACGATCCTGTCGTCGCCCAACTTCGGCTATCGCCACTACCTGAAGGTGCTCGGCGAGCGCAGCTTCGAGGACCTCGACCTGTCGTCGGTGCGTCTCATCTTCAACGGCGCGGAGCCGATCTCGGTCGACCTGTGCGAGGAGTTCCTCGCACGCATGGAACCGGCGGGCCTCGCGCGCACCGCGATGTTCCCGGTATACGGCCTCGCCGAGGCGTCGCTCGCCGTGAGCTTTCCGCCGCTCGGGCGGCCGCACCGGTCGATCTGCGTCGATCGCCACCGGATGGGTGTCGGCACCGCGCCGCCGCGCATCGCCCATACCCACCGCGATGCCATGGAACTGATGGCCGTCGGCGCGGCGATACCGTATTGCGAACTGCAGCTCGTCGACGACGCCGGCCAGCCCGTCCCGGGCGGGCATGTCGGGCACATCCTGATCCGCGGCGAGAACGTGACGCGGGGCTACTACGAGGACCCGGAGACCAACGCGGCGACGATCACCGCGGACGGCTGGGTGCGCACGGGCGACCTCGGCCTCATCGACGACGGCGACCTCTACATCACGGGGCGCGCGAAGGAAATCATCTTCGTCAACGGGCAGAACTATTACCCGCACGACCTCGAGAGCATCGCGCTGCGCGCGCCGGGCCTCGAGCTCGGCAAGGTGGTTGCGGCGGGCGTGCGGCCGCGCGGCGCGCAGGCGGACCAGCTCGTGGTGTTCGTGCTGCATCGCTCCGACATGGCCGACTTCCTGCCGACCGCCACCGAAGTCGCGCGGCTCGTCAACGAGCACACGGGCCTCGAAGTCGCCGAAGTCGTGCCGGTGAAGCGCATCCCGAAGACGACGAGCGGCAAGATCCAGCGCCACCTGCTCGAAGACTCGTATGTCGAGGGGGAGTTCGCGGGCGAGCTCGCCGAGCTCGCCCGCCTGCGCAGCGCGCAGCGCGCACCGGTCGCCGCCACGGGCAGCGAGATCGAAGCGAAGATCAGGCTGATCTGCGACACCGAACTCGGGCGCGCGATCGGCCTCGACGACAACCTGTTCGAGATCGGCGCGAGCTCGCTCAAGCTGATCGCGATCCACGAGGCGATCGACCGCGACCACCCCGGCCTCATCGACCTGACGGAACTGTTCGACTACCCGACGATCCGCGAACTCGCGGCATTCCTCGCCGGCAAGCTCGGTCAACCCGCGCCGTAGAGCGGTTTCTTCAGCTTCCAGCGCTTGTGCGACCACAGCCAGTCGGGCGGCGCCGCATGGATCTGCGCCTCCGAGAGGCGCGCGTAGCGTTCGGTGAACTCACCCGTCGCGAGCCGCTCGCCGCCTTCGGCGAGCGGCGCGAAGGTCACCTCGTAGTGCCCGCGTGACAGCCGGCGCATGCCGACGAACAGCGCGGGATAGCCGGTCGTGCGCGCGATCTCCTCGGCGCCCATGTAGAACGCCGTATCGCGATTCAGGAAGCGGGTCCAGTGGCGCTTCTCGCTGCTGCGCGGCTCCTGGTCGGCGATCACCGAGATCACGCGCACGATGCGCCGGCGCTTGATGATGTCGGGCAGCAGTTCCTTCGCCGGCACGAGATGCGCCCCGAAACGCGTGCGCAGGGTCAGCATTTCCTCGTTCGCCCAGTGGTTCTTGAGCGGCTTGTACGCGGCATCGACGGGATAACCGGCCTGGCTCGCCATCGCGTGCATCAGCCATTCCCAGTTGCATTGATGGGCCGCGACCACCAGCACCGGCCGGCCGCGTGCGAGGCGCTCGGTCAGCAGCGGCAGGTTCGTGAAGCGCACATAGCGGGCGATCTCCCCGGGGGTCAGCGCACCGGATCGCACGATCTCGGTGAACACCTGCGCGAAGCCGTGGTGATGGCGCTTGCAGATCGCCGCACGCGCGCGCGCGCCCAGGTCGGGAAACGCGATCGCGAGACTCGCATCGATGTGGCGGCGCCGGTAGCGAAAGACATGGAAGCCGAGCGTACCGAGCAACCACGCGACGCCGTAGAGCACAGGCGCCGGTATTCGCGACAGCAGGGCGACCCACCAGACCGATCGCCGCGGCGATTGCGGCGGGGCGGCTACGCCGGGCTCGGGATCTCGCAATGCGGTGTGCTCATGCGGCTTGTGTTCGTGCCTCGCTGCGGGCGCGCAGGTAGAGCCACAGGGCCCATACCGCGATCACGCCGTTCGCGATGCCGACCAGCGTGAACGGCGCCGACGGGCCGACCTGATCGTACAGCCAGCCCCCCACCGATGATATCGCGAGAATGCCGAGCCCACCGAAAAACGCCTGCAGGCCGAACACGGACCCGCGCGTGCGCGGCTCCGTTTCCTGCCCGAGCAGGATGGTCGCGGCCAGTATCGTGCTCACCTGGCCGACGCCGAGCATCATCAGCGCGGGGATGGCGCCACGCTGCACGATGTCATCCTGCATGCCGACCCAGCAGTAGCCTGCGAGCGCGAGCGCGAACGCGAGCGCGAAATGCGCGGTGCGGCTGATGCGGTCGCCGAGCCAGCCGAACAGGGGCGCCCACAGCATCGCGGTGCCCTGCGTGATACCGATCGTCATGCCGACCTTGCCGGCCGCCTGCGCAGCGCCGAGCCCTTCGGCGACCGCGGATTGCTGCGCCCAGAGCGCAAGGAAGAGCGTGATCAGGCTGAGGTCCGCCCGCGACGTGAAGCCGCCGCCGTACGCCAGCAGGATGCGCGGATTGCGCGCGGCGCGCAGGCCCTCCATGGCCAGCACCAGCAGGGGCTTGCGCCCGCTCGCCCTGGACGGCAGCCCCGGCTTCAGGCCGAACATCACGATCGCCGCGATCACGGCGACGGCGGCCACGGTGAAGTAGGCGTAGCGGCCGGCATCGAGTTCGCTCGCCCCCGTGGACGCGAACCATCGCGGCAACTGCGTGAGCCCGACGAGGAACGTGACCGATCCCAAGGCATTCAGCACGAACGCGACGCCGGTCAGCTTGCCGCGCGAGGATTCGGCCGGGTAATCGGCGAGCACGGTGGCGAGCATCGCGCCGAGCGCCGCCACCGCGCAGCCGAACACGAGCCGGTAGGCCACGAGCTCCGGCATCGAATGCGCGAGCGGATAGAGGACATAACCGCCGGCGATCAGCAGGAAGCCGATCACATAGACGGGGCGGCGCCCGATGCGGTCCGACAGCGCGCCCCACAGGCCGATCACGACGAGGATCATGACTTCCTGCCACGACTGCAGGAGCCCGGTGGCGAAGCCCTGCTCGCCCGTCGGCAACGCGAGGTTCACCTTCAGCACGAACGGCGTCATCGCCGGCAGATAGGCAAAGAGCCCGATGCTGACGAATGCCGCGAACAGGTAACACAGCGCATGGCGGCGCAGCACGCCGGGCGCGAGCTCGATGAATCCCAGCCTTTGCGGCGCTTCGGTCGTCACGCGGCCCCCCCGTGTTCAGGCGCGCAGCATTCTCATGCCATTCACCGTCACGATCAATGTAGCGCCGACATCTGCCGCTACCGCCAACCACAAGGTGGCCCAACCGGGGATCGTGATCGCGAGGAACGCGAGCTTCAGGCCGAGGGACAGCGCGATATTCTCCTTGACGAGGCGCCTCGACTTGCGCGCCACCGCGAGCGCACGCGGCAACCGGTGCAGGTCGTCCTGCATCAGGACCACATCGGCGCTCTCCATCGCCTGCGCCGTGCCTCCGGCGCCCATCGCGATGCCGACATCCGCGCCCGCGAGCGCCGGCGCATCATTGATACCGTCGCCGACCATCGCGACGACACCGTGCGTCGCGCGCAGGCGGCCGATCTCGCGCATCTTGTCGGCGGGCAACAGCCCCGCGTGCACCTCGTCGATGCCGTCCACGGCGCGGGCGACCCGGGCGGCGACGCCCGCGTTGTCGCCGGTCAGCATCGCGGTCCTGACATCGGGGAACGCCGTACGCAGGCCACGCAACGCGGCCGCCGTATCCGCTCGCGGCTCGTCCTCGACGGCGATCAGGCCGACGATCTGCCCGCCGCGCGATACGTACAGGGTCGTGCGTTCCTCGCCCGGCGGCGCGACGGCGAGGCGTGGCGGCAGCGACCGCGCATGGTCGCCCGTGGCGAACAGGCCCTCGCTGCCGATCGCGACACGCTCGCCGCCGACCTCGCCGACGATGCCGCGCCCCGCCACCGCGCGCACCGCATTCGCGGCCGGGAACCGGCGCGCGACGCCCCGCTCGCCGGCCGCCGCGCGAATCGCGTGTGAAACGGGGTGCTCGGATGCGGACTCGATCGAAGCCGCGAGCGCCAGCACGTCGTCACAGGCGCCGCAATCGGCACGCGAGGCGCTTTCGTGCGCGCAATCGAGCCCCGCGATGCGGGTCACCTCGGGGCGGCCATTCGTCAGGGTGCCGGTCTTGTCGAAGGCGATCACGCGCACGTCGGCCAGTGCGTCGAGCCGCTCGCCGCCCTTCACCAGCACTCCGAGTTGCGCGAGGCGCGTGAGGCTGCTGACGACCGTCACCGGGATGCTGATCACGAGCGCGCATGGACACGCGACGATGAGCAGCGCGAGGCCGCGATAGAGCCAGCCGTGCGTGCCATCCGCGGCGTCGAGGAACGGCTGGCCGAAGGCGAGCACGGGCACGAGCACGATCGCGATGGCGAGCAGCACGACCGCCGGCGTATACCAGCGGGCGAAGCGGTCGATGAACCGCTCCGCGGGCGAACGCGCCGCCTGCGCGGCCTCGACGAGCCGCGCGATGCGCGCGATGGTCGAATCGGTCGCGAGGTGGGTCACCTCGATCTCGAGGGCGCCCTCGCCGTTCACGGTGCCGGCGAGCACCGCCTCGCCGGCACGCTTCGCGACCGGCAGGCTTTCGCCGGTGACCGCCGCCTCGTCGACGCTCGATTCGCCCGCGAGGATCCGGCCATCCACCGGCACGCGCTCACCGGGGCGCACCAGCACGCGCGCGCCGAGCGGCACCGCGTCGGCGGGTATCGTCTCGTGATGGTAGTGGCCTTCGCCGTGGCCGTGATCGTGGTGATGGCAGTCACCCTGCCCGCCCCGCGGCTCCACCCGGTGCGGGCGCATCAGGGTGGCCGTGCGCGGTTGCAGCGCGAGCAGGCTGCGCAGCGAATGGCGGGCCCGATCGGCGCTGTACGCCTCGAGCGCCTCGCCGAGCGTGTACAGGAGGATCACGGTCACCGCCTCGCCGCCCGCATCGATGGCGAGCGCACCGAGCGTCGCGATCGCCATCAGGAGGTCGATCGTGATGCGCCGGCTGTACGCGAGCGCGCGCACTCCCTTGGTGAATACCGGCAGGCCGCTCACGACGACGACCGCAATAAAGACCAGCGACAGGCCGCGGGGCGGCAGGACCGCCGGCGCGGCCCACGCGAGCGCCGTCGCCGCGAGCACGGCGAGCGCCGCACCACTCGCGATCCGCAGGCGCCGCTCGCTCGAGAGGAATGCGAGGAACCCCGCGAGGCCTCGTCGCTCGACGACCGGCGCAGCCGGCTGCGCCGCCTCCGGCGCGCCCTTCAGCCGGAACCCGAGCTGCGCGAGGCGTTGCTCGATGTGGGGCTGCGCGACCTCGCCGTCGACCTGCATCGACTCCGTGGTGAAATCGACGCTGACGGCGCGCACGCCCGGCAGCTTGCGGATCCCGTCCTCGATCGTGAGGGCGCAGCTGCCGCAGTCCATGCCGGCGATACGGTAACGGTGACGATGCGGTTCCATGGCGCCATCGTGCACCTTGAAGCCGGGTTCAAGGTCAAGAGGCGGCTTCGAGCGTGAGGAACAGCTGCGCGTAGAGGAACGCGTGGTCGCCGCGGACCCGCAGCTGCAGGCCGTCGGGCGCGTCGGCCAGCGTCACATCGACGTGCACGTCGCAGCCCGCGTCCGCCGCGACGAGCCGCTCGAGCGCCGCCTGCACGGCCGCGCTGCGGTCGCGCACGAGGATCGTGTAGCCGCCCGCGTCCTTCCACACGTGCACGTGCCGCCCGCGCAGCGCCGCGAATACCCGTTCCTGGTCCGCCGACGCAAGCGCACAGCCGAGGCGCCGGATCAGCCGGTGTACCGCCCCGGGCGCGGATCGTTCCGGCTCATGGCCGCAGACGTGGTCGATCAACTGCCGGTACACGCGCGCCGTGCCGCCGCCCGCCGCGCGCCCCACCTGCGCGGTCAGGTCGTCGAGGAAGAGCTCGAGCTCGTGGCGCAGCACGAGCAGCTCCGTGAGGCGCCGTTCGATCTCGAGGAAACGCTGTTCGGCGATGCCGACCACGGTGTGGCCGCGTCCGCTCTTGCCTGCGCCGCCCGCGCGCAGCAGCTTGATGTCGCCGAGCGAGAAGCCGAGCCGCTGCGCGCGATGGATGAACACGAGCGCGCGCAGCGCCGCGCGCGGATAGAGCCGGTAGCCCGCGCTGCTGCGCGCCGCGGGCGGCAGCAGGCCCTCGCGCTCGTAGTAGCGCAGCATCGACGTACTGACCCCGGCGCGCCTGGCGAGCTGGCCGATGGTGAGCGGCGCGCTGTCGGGGGCGTCGGCTTTGCGGCTTCGTTTCGCTACCATCGCGGGACCTTGACCTTGAACTCTACTTCAAGGTCTATCGTGCGACCAGTATCGCAGGGGGACATGGTGCTCGGAATCGACAAGAGGCTGATCGTCCAGGCGACGAGCCGCTGGCTCCGGATCGGCATCGCCGTCGGGCTGCTCGGGCTCGTCGCGAGCCTCGTGCTCTACTGGTTCGTCGGCCGCGCCGTCGATGCGATGCTCGCCGGCGAACCGCTCCTCGCCGGGGCGCTGCCGTGGATCGTGCTGCTGCTCGCCGCGAAGTTCGTGCTCGGCTGGCTGTATCGCACCGCGCAGCACAAGGCTTCGTCGCTCACGAAGCTGACGATCCGCGATCTCATCTACGCGCACGCGCTGCGCCTCGGCCCCGCGGTGCTCGACCGCAAGCGCACCGGCGAACTCGTCAATGTCGCGGTCGACGGCATGGACTGGATCGAGATGTTCTACGGCATCTATTTCGTCCAGTTCGTCGTCGGCATGTCGACGCCGCTCCTGCTTTGCATCTTCATCGGCGCCTACGACTGGGTGGTCGGTGTCGCGCTGCTCGTGAGCGTGCCCTTGACGCCGCTCTTCCTCGGCATGATGGGCCGCAACTTCAGGAAGGCGAGCGAGCGCTTCGCCGCGGTCAACGCCGCGCAGGGCGCACGCTTCCTCGATTCGATCCAGGGCATGACGACGCTCAAGATGTTCAATCTCGGCAAGGCGCGCGGCGCCGAGATGCACGCCGCGAGCGAGGAGCAGCGTCGCGAGACGATGCGCCTGCTGCTCGTGAACCAGATCATGATCCTGTTCGTCGACTTCGGCTTCGCGCTCGGCACGACCCTCGTGCTGACCGTCACCGCGCTGCTGCGGCTGGGCGGCGGGCATCTCACCGCCGGCGCGGTCGTGGCGCTCATTCTCGCGAGCGCCGAGTTCGCGAAGCCGCTGACGCTCGTCGGCCAGTTCTTCTTCGCCGGCGCGATCGGCCGCGCCTATGCTACGAGGATCGTCGCGTTCCTCGGCGAGCGCCCGGGTGTCGAGGACCCGCCTGGCGCCGTCGCGCCGCCGCAGGAGAAGCAGCCCGGGCTCTCGCTCAGGAACCTCGTGTTCCGCTACGCGGATGCGACGCGGCCGGCCGTCGACGATTGCACGATCGAGCTCGCTCCCGGTGAAACGGTGGCGCTGGTCGGCGAGAGCGGCTCGGGCAAGACGACGCTCACGAACCTGTTGCTGCGCACGCTCGCGCCCGAAGCGGGCACGATCACGCTCGGCGGGCGCGATGTAGCCTCGGTGCCGGCCGACTGGGTGCGCGCGCACCTCGCGCTCGTGCCGCAGGACCCGTACCTGTTCTACGGCACGATCGCCGCGAACCTGCGCGTCGCGAAGACCGCTGCGACCGACGACGAACTCATTGCCGCCTGTCGTGCCGCGAACATCCACGACCAGATAGCCGCACTGCCGGCCGGCTACGACACGCTGGTCGGCGAGCGCGGGCTCTCGCTGTCGGGCGGCCAGGTGCAGCGCCTCGCGATCGCCCGCGCGTTGCTGAAGGGCAGCCCCATCGTGATCCTCGACGAGCCGACGTCGCAGATCGACCTCGAGACCGAGGGGGTCATCCACGACGCGCTCGCGCACCTGACACGCGACAAGAGCGTGCTGCTGATCGCGCATCGACTGAGCACCGTGGAACATGCCGACCGCATCGTCGTGCTCGGTGGCGGCCGGGTGCTCGAATCCGGTTCGCACGCGCAACTGCTGGCACGCCGCGGCGCCTATGCCGGCATGGTGGCGATCGCCCGGGGTGGCGCATGACGAACACGCAACTGCTCCGGCGCCTGCTCGGCTTCATGCGGCCGCTGAACGGTGTGATGTTCCTGTCCGTCTGCGCCCGCACCGTGAAGCTCACGATGCAGACGGTGCTGATCGCGTTCGCTGCCGCCGCGGTGGCCCGGTACGTCGCGGCGCCCACCGGCGATACCCTCACCACGGTCGCGCTCGGCCTCGCCGGCTGCGCGTTCGTGCTCGGGCTGTCGAACTACATCGAGACCTATACGGGCCACTACGTCGCCTTCCGCCTGCTCGCGATGCTGCGCAACGAGTTCTACGACCGCCTCGAGCCGCTCGCGCCCGCAGGCACCGCGACACTCCGGTCCGGCGATGCCGTCTCGCGGGTCGTCGCCGATTGCGAGCGCGTGGAGCCGTTCTACGCGCACACGATCGCACCCGTGATCACGGCCTTCGTCGTGCCGGCGATCCTGCTCACCGCGGTGGGTCGCTGGTACCCGATGGACTATGTCTGGACGCTGCTGCCCTTCCATCTCGTCATGCTGCTCGTCCTGCCGGCGATCACCGCACTGTCGGGCGGGCGCGGCAGCGCGGACTCGCGGCGCGCGCAGGGCGAGGTCAATGCGTTTCTGACCGACAGCCTGCAGGGCATCCGCGACACCGTGGCCTTCGGTTACGGCGAGCGGCGGCGACGCGAAGCGTGGACGATCGGTGAGCGCCTGAAGCGCAGCCAGGACTCGCTGATGCGCGCCGACGCGTTCCAGCGCGGCGTCACCGAGGGCCTCATCGCCACCGCGGCCATTGCCGTGCTGTGGGTCAGCTGGAGGCTGAACCTGGCCGGTGAAATCGATCCGCTGCGCGACCTGCCGGTGCTCATCGCCGTGGCGATCACGGGCTTCAATGCGACGCAGGCGCTCAACAACGTCGTCGGCGACTTCCAGGTCGCGATGGTGTCCGCGCGGCGGCTTTTCGAGCTGATGGACCAGCGGCCGGCGGTCGCCAACGTCGTTACGCGATCGGCGCCTTTCACGAATGCGTCACTGCAACTGAGCCACGTGAGCTTCGGCTACGCGCCCGGTGCGCCGCCGGTGTTGCGTGACCTCAGTCTCGAAGTCCCGGCGGGCCGGCACGTCGCGCTCGTCGGCGCGAGCGGCAGCGGCAAGAGCACCGTCGCGAACCTGCTGCTGCGCTTCTGGGACCCCGCCTCGGGCGAGGTGCGCATCGGTGGCCGCTCCGTACGCGACTACACGCTCGAAGACCTGCGCGACCGCATTGCCCTGGTTTCGCAGCGCAACTACACATTCAACACGACGATCGGCGAGAACATCCGCATGGGCCGCCCCGGCGCGACGGCCGCGCAGGTCGACGCGGCCGCGCGCCGCGCGCAGCTGGAGGAATGGATCGAGAGCCTGCCGCAGGGCTACGACACGCCGGTGGGCGAGATGGGTGGCAAGATTTCCGGCGGCCAGCGCCAGCGCATCGCCATTGCGCGCGCGCTCCTGAAGGATGCGCCGATTCTCGTGCTCGACGAGGCGACCTCGAGCCTCGACGTCGAATCGGAACGCGAAGTGAATGCGGCGATCCGCGAACTCGCGCGCGGCCGCACGACCCTCACGATCGCGCATCGCCTGTCGACGGTGCTCGGCGCCGACGAGATCCTCGTGCTCGACCAGGGCCGGATCGTCGAGCGCGGCACCCATGCCACGCTGCTGGCGCGGGGCGGCGTCTATGCCCGCCTGTTCGCACTGCAGCAGGACGAAGTGGACGCGCGACCCGGCAGTGCGTCACCATCGCCCGCATGAAGACACTCCCGACATGGGTCGCCTGCGCCCTGATGGCGGGCTTCGCCTCCCTCGCCGCGGCGGACGACAGCTTCAGCGCGACGGAAATCTCACCGGCCGCCGTGCGCGCACTCGCTGCGCCGGGCGCCACGTCGCCCGTGATCCTCGACGTGCGCACGCCGGAAGAGTTCGCGGCAGGCCATGTGCCGGGCGCGATCAACATCCCGTACGACCAGGTTCACGCGCGGCTGGCGGAAATCGCCTCCGCGAAGGACCAGCCGATCGTCGTCTACTGCAGGAGCGGCAAGCGGGCCGCGAAGGCGCTCGCGACTCTGCACGACGCGGGATACTCGCGGCTGCTGCACATGACGGGCGACATGCTGGCGTGGGACAAAGAGGGCGAATAGCGAACGGCGAATGGCCAGAAGGCGCTGCGCAACGTTTCTTGCTGATCGCCACTCGCTGATCGCCGATTTCCGTTCGCGGTCCGCCCTCGCCGCGTGCGAGGCGCGCGGCGAGCAAGTGGTGCCGCTTGTCTGATTCGAACAGACGACCCCATCATTACGAACGTGAAAAAGGCCATTTTCGCCCCTCCCCGCCCGATCAACGACTTGCCCGCGAAGTGACTCGAAACACTGGAAAACACTGCACTTCACGACTACCACCGTCTAACGCCTAGTACTGCGGTTATCTACGGCGGTATACTCTACTTGCACTTATAAGTGACGTGCAAGCGATAACTGCACGTCCCGGATTGCGGCGAAACGAGGGACGACGGTGCGGGCGATCATCGGCGCGAAACTGCTGGCGAGCAAGGTGGCGCAGCCACGCGAGAAGCCATTCGAGATCGCCGACGAGCGCCTGAGCGGCTTCATCCTGCGGGTGCAGCCGTCCGGGGCCCGCTCCTATATCGCGCAGATCGGTCGCGGGCGGCGCATCACCATCGGCAAGGTAGGCCACCTGACCCCCGACGAGGCGCGGGAGCGGGCGCAGAAGGTGTTCGGCAACGTGGCCCACGGCCGCGCCCCGCTCGATGGGGTAGACGGCGCACAGCGGCTCACGCTCGGCGAATTCATCCGCGACACGTATACCCCATGGCTGCGCGCGCACCGCCCCACAACAGCCGAGGCGAGCCTGCAGCGCCTCGAGCACCTGTTCGGCCGCTGGTACTCGCGGACACTGGCCGGCATCACGACCGAAGATGTCGAGCAGTGGAAGCTCGAACGCCTGGCAGGCGGCGCAAAGCCCACGACGGCACACCGCGACATCATGGACCTGTCCGGCGTGATGACCCGCGCGCTGAAGCTCAAGCGTGTTGCCGAGCACCCGGTTCGCAATGTCGAGAAGCCGAAGATCGACCGCAACCCGCAAGCGCGGTATCTCGATGATGCCGAAGAGTCGCGGCTGCGTGCGGCGCTGGCCGAGCGCGACGCACAGATGCGCGCCGAGCGGGACAGCGCAAACCGCTGGCGGCGGGCGAGGAAGCGCGAGCCGCTGCCGCCCCTCCCCCACTTCGGCGATCACCTGACCCCGGCCGTGCTCGTGAGCATGAATACGGGCGTGCGACGTGGCGAATTGCTGGCGCTGACGTGGCTGAACGTCGACCTGAAGGGCCGCATGCTCACGGTCGAGGGATCGAGCGCGAAGAACCGACAGACCCGGCACGTCCCGCTGAACACCGAGGCAGCCGATGCGCTGACGAAGTGGCAAGCCCAGGCACCAGACGACGAACGCGTATTTCCGATCGCATCCAGTTTCAAAACGTCATGGGCCGCGTTGCTGGCGCGCGCCAAGATCACGCGCTTTCGCTGGCACGACCTGCGCCATCATTTCGCATCGCGACTCGTGCAGGCCAGCGTGCCGCTCAACACCGTTCGCGAGCTACTCGGACACGGCAGCATCGGCATGACGTTGCGCTACTCGCATCTCGCGCCGGACCAGCGGCGCGCCGCTGTCGACAAGCTCGACGGGGGGCGCGCATGACCGTGGTCAAGCATTGGACGCATGAACAAGCTCGGGAGGCTCAGCAGCGGTTCATCGACGCCGGCGGAAATTGGGCAGACCCGACCAGCCCGTTCTCGCAATGGGTTGGCCTGCACAAGCTCGATGCCTATGAACAAAGCTTCAAATCCGGCAATAAGTACGCGCTGATGTGTGCGTTGCGCGAATGCGCCCGGGCGTCCTTACCGATGCCTGACTGGGTTGCCACGGCCTATATAGGCGCGTTCGATTGCGTGAGTTTTTACCGTGCAAAGACTTGGGATGATGTCTTTGGCCCGGCGTTACCTAAAGGCGCGCAGCTAGCAGCACTGCGGAAACGCTTGATGAAATCCGTGCAAGTGTGGAACGCTGTCAACGAACGACACAAGCGCGGCGAGGCCATCGACGACGCGCTGTTCGCGGATGTCGGCCAAAAACTGGCACTTGGCCTGTCCTTGACCAAAGAATATTACGCCTTCATGAAGAGCCGCATTCGGCCGCCAAGGGCTTAACTCCACAAACTTCGCAATCTTTGCGGCGTTACTTTCGTCGCGTCGGCTTCGATCATCGCCTCATCGCAATTGAGCGACGAGAGCCGCGCATGATCGACAAGCCAGAGCTTCTAGACGAGCACGATGCCGCCGCGTACGTGGGCATGAGCACTGCGTTCCTCCGGTGCGGCCGAATGCACGGCAAGCTCGGCAATCGCACGCCAAGTCCCCCGTTTCTGAAACTCGGCCGCGCCGTTCGATACGACCGCCGCGACCTCGATGCGTGGCTGGCGGAACGTCGGTTCATTGCAAGTGGCGTGCGCGAGCTGCAGAACAGCGACGGCGACATTCCCCCGGAGTACAGCGCCGAAGATTGATAACCGCGCCGGCCGGTAGCCGGCAATTCAAGCAACCGCAAACACTGAAGGACAGAGTAATGCCAAAAGTAACCGAAATGATCCAGTCGAAGTTTCTGCGCAAGGAAGACATCGACGACGACATCATCGTAACCGTGAAGAAACTCGCGCTCGAGGACATGCCCGGCGACGACAACGAGCAGCGTTGGGTCGTGTACTTCCGCGAGCTGCCGAAAGGCCTTGTGCTGAACGTGACAACGATTCGCACGCTCGAGGCCGCTTTCGGCGGCGACTCGGACGACTGGATCGGCAGCAGAGTCACGCTGTTCGTCGACCCGAATGTGAGCTTCAAAGGGAAGGTCGTTGGCGGCCTGCGCGTGCGGCCGTTCAAGACGCCGAAAGCCGCGCCGAGGCCGCTCGTCGAGGACGGGTTCAACGACGAAATTCCTGTGTAACTGAAAAGGCCTCGTCACGCGCAACCGTGGCGAGGCCTTCAATCGAGACAAAGCAATGCAGAACGCCGAGATTCTGGACCCCGACGACTCGCCGCGCAAGACCGCCGCCCTGGCGCTGCTCGAGCGCGGCTTTCATGTGTTCGCCGTGCGCGGACGCGACAAAACCCCCGACCGCCTGCTCGCGCCCGAAGGATTCAAGAACGCCACCCAGGACGCCGGCGTCGTGGCGGGCTGGTTCGACGTGAAGCCGAAGGCCAACATCGGCGTTGCGTGCCACGCTGACTACGGCCTCGTCGTCATCGACATTGACGTGAAGCACGGCGCACCCGGCATGTCGACCTATGCCGAGCTCGGACTCGGCAACTACAACACACTCACCGCGCGCACGCCGAGCGGCGGCTATCACCTGTATTTCAAACACCCCGGCATCAAGCTGCGCGCCACCTTGCCGGGCGTCGACATTAAAGGCGCCGACGGCGGCGGCTACGTACTGGCGCCCCCTTCGGCCATACCGGAGGGCGCCTACACCTGGCTCGACGCCGAGACGCCGGTCGCGGAGATGCCGTTTGAACTGACGGCCATGCTCGAGGCCGACCAGCCGAAGCCGCCGCGCGAGCGTGGCGCGTCCCCCGTGGACGAACTGAAGACCCCCGCCGGCAGCCGACACACTCGCTTGAAGGAGCTGGCCGGCGTCTACCGTGGCAAGGGCTTGGAAGCGCACGAAGTCGAGGCGCTGCTCTGGTGGCACGCCGAGCGCTATTTCGAGCCGCCGTTCGCGCGCGAGAACGCCGACGAAGCGCGCGAGATTGAACAGCTCGCGTTCTGGATCGGCAAGAAGCCCGCCGGCGACGAAGCGCGCGAGCTCGTCGTGCTCACCACCGCCGAACTGATGCAGCGCGCTGCCGAGACACCGCCGGCGAACCTGATCGAGCCGCTGCTGCCACCGGCCGGCAATCTCATGGTGCACGGTGCGTCCGGCGTCGGCAAAAGTCACCTGGGGTTGTGTCTGGCACTCGCTGCCGCGCGCGGCACGCCGCTGCTCGAGTGGACGGTGCCGGCCCCGGTGCTGGTGCTGTTCATCGACGGCGAAATGCCGCTATTCGAACTGAAAGCGCGGCTCGACACCTATTTGCACGGCGAGGCGCCGCCAGAGCGGCTCTACTGGATCGCCGCGCGTGCCAGTGACAACGGCGACCTGCCGGACCTGGCCGACGCGAAGGCACAGGACCAGTATCTCGAGGCCATCAGCGCAATTGGCGCGCAGCTCGTCGTCTTCGACAATCTGTCGTGCCTGCGCACGACGAGCGCCGACTCGCCGGAGAATTCGGTCGAGGCCTGGTATCCCATCGCGTCCTATATCCGCCGCTTGAATGGCCTGGGCGTGGCTGTCGTGCTCATCCATCACTCAGCCAAGAGCGGCACACAACGCGGCAGCAGCGCCCACGTCGCCGTCTTCGACACCGTGCTCGCCGTGCGCGCCCCCGGCGAAGGCCAGGCCGACCCGCTGGCCGAAAACGATATCGAGCTCGTATTCGAGAAGCACCGCCGCTTCGGCGGCGAGGCCGCGCGCGCATTTCGCGCAAAGGCCATCGGCGACGCCGACGGCTACTGCACCTGGCAGTCAGCCGGCACCGATCCGCTACTCGATGACGTAGTACGGCTGCACAAGAGCGGCCATTCGATCCGCGATATGGCCGCCATTCTCAAGCGATCGAAGGCTGCCATCGAGAAGGCCATCGGCCGCGCGAAAGCTGCCGGCAAGTGGCCGCTCGGAGAGTCGGCGTGAGCGCTGTCCTACCAGCAAGGCGCCCCCCTACGCCGGTAGGACAGTACAGCCTGTTTGATGCTGTACTACCCGCAGACAGCGCCGCGTGCCCGGTAGGACGAAATGCACTGTCCTACCCGGAAAAGTCGGTAGGACACCCCCCAAAATCGACTGTCCTACCCTTAGAGAGACAGCCGGTAGGACAGGCTAGGCCGTCGTCCACACCGGCTAGCGCCGGTGGGACGACGGCTAAGCCTGGCCGCAGAACAGAGCAGCTCAGTCCTTCGAAGCGTGACATCGGACGAGAAGCCGGCGGCGCCGCGTGCGTTGGCTGCCTGGCGTACAACCCGAAGCGCAACCCCGACGGCAGCCTCAGCGGCGCCGGCCGCTGCCTCGAGCGGGGCCGGGATGTCATGGCCGTCTATCGCGGCGCGTGCGCGCTGTACCAGTTCCACACCACGAAGCGGCGGCGGTCATGACGCGCGCGAGACGTCGAGGGGCAGGGGCGGGTCGAACGCCAGCCGCCTGCTCGCTGCGCACCGCCCGCCCACATTTTTTTCGCTAAATCGTGACTTTTTCGAACTTCAGCGAGGCGATAACACCATGAGCACAGAAGACAAATTCGAGACGCGGCAAGCCTACATCCACGGCCGCCTCATCATGTTCCGCGTCCCGCGGCCCTGTCACGAGCGCTGGCGCCGGGCGCTCGCGCGCTGGTTGAAAACATGGAGAAACACATGACGCTAGCGATTGCCGCGGCTCACGCGGAGCAACTGCCGTGACCGACCTCACGCAAGCCGAGCACGCCGAGCGATTCGGCCAAGTCGCGCGTAACCTGCAGCGGGTCGCCTTAGGGCTGCTGCAGGACCAGGCCCGCACCGGCCTCGACGCCGTGGACGTCTGCAAGGTCTTCATGTCCGCCAGCACCGCGCTGCTGATCGCGAACTTCGGCGAAGGCGGTACTGTGGATTACCTACGCGCGCTGGCCGACCAGATCGAAGCGCACGAGCCGCCGACGACGAACTGATGCAGCGAACTGTCCCCGAACGCCGACAGATCAAGGCCGCGCTACGTACCGCAGGGCTGAGTGCCCGCCAGGCCGATGCGCTGCTACGCGCCGGCTGGTCGGGGCTCGTCGGCGAATCCGAAGCCGAAGCCGCCGAGCTGCGCGATCAGCTCGCCGCGCTGCGCCAGTCGTTCGCTTGTAATCCCAACGAACCCCCGGCATGATTCACGTGTCCCGCAGCGTTTGCTTCAAACGCGCGCAGGCCCGCGACGGATCAGTTCACAGCCGCTTGCTTCAAGCGACCCCTGCGAACCCGGTGCCGCCGATTGAGGCTGCGCCGTTTTCTGCCGGGATCCCCCCGACTCGACCAGCCTCACGACGACACTGTGAGGTTTGCTATGTCCACTGAACTGATCGACGCCGTGAAAGGCATCGGCGACGCTTTCGACCTTTTCAAGCGCCAGAGCGACGAGAAATACGCCGCGCTGCTCGACCGTGTCGAAACCGCCGAGGCTGAACGCAGCCGCCCGAGTGCCGGCCGCAGCTACTCCCCCGAACACAGCGAGCACAAGCAGCGCTTCCTCGACTGGATCCGACGGCCTGAAGACTTGCGCGTCAAGGCGCGGCTCAGCGAAGCGCAGCACGAACTCTCGACGAAGGACGTGTCCATCGGCACGCCGGCCGCCGGCGGTTTCGCGTTGCCGCATGAGATCGCGACGCAGATCGAGCACCGCGTGCGCCAGTTGAACCCGTTTCGCGAGCTCGTGGATGTCGTCCAGTGCGGCTCGAACGATTTCAACTATCTCGTGAGCATGGGCGACGGCACCTCCGGCTGGTCGAGCGAGACCGGCTCGCGCAGCGCGACCGACTCGCCGACGCTGCGCAACGTCGCGCCGACCTTCGGCGAGCTGTACGCGCTGCCGACCGCGAGCAACTGGTCGCTCGAGGACCTGTTCTTCAACGTCGAGCAGTGGCTCGTCGACGACATCTCGGCCGACTGGGCCGCTGCCGAAGCCACCGCGATTATCTCGGGCACGGGCAGCAATCAGCCGACCGGCATCCTGCACAACGCGCCGACGAGTGCCGACGACAATGCCTCGCCGATGCGCGCCCAGGACGTCATCGAATACATCCCGTTGACCACGCCGGCCTCGCCGCTGACCGCCACCCCGCTGATCGATTCGCTGATCGATCTGGTGAGCACCGTGCGCGAAGGCTATCTGGCCGAAGCCGACCGCTGCGCCTTCGTGATGAATCGCATCACGGTGGCGAAGCTGCGCAAGCTCAAGGCCAGTACGGCGGGGACTTACTTGTGGACGGACGCGCAGAACGGCAACCCGGCGACGCTGCTCGGCTATCGGGTGTTCACCTGCGATGCGATGCCGGGCGCGACGGCGCTCAACAACCTGCCGGTTATTTTCGGCAACTGGCGGCGCGGCTACCTGCTCGCCGATCGCGGCTCGATGCAGATCACGCTCGACCCGTATAGCACGCCGGGCAAGACGAGGTTTTACGCGAGGCGCAGGGTCGGCGGTCGGGTGAAAAACAACGACGCGCTGAAGGCCCTGAAGATCGCGGCATCGTGATGATTGCCGATGCCGGGGGGGAGCAATCCCCCCGGCGCAATCCCCGGCCGCACCGGGTCGCGAAAGCGATATGTGCGGGCTGGTTTTAGTCGGTGAGTCACCAGCTCATGAAAGTAACCGCGACAGCCCGCGGGCACCGTGAGCCGACAGCCGGCTCCCTCCACGCCGCGGCGGGCATTCTTTCGGGAGTATAAGCATGGCGTTTAAGTACCTCGCAAAACTCGTCGCGAAGCTGGAGCTGCAAAGCGCGCAGTATCAGGCCGAGCTAGAGAAGGCGAACAAGAAGCTGGCGCGATTCGAGCGGGACTCGAAGAAGTCTTTTAACTCGATCGATGCTTCCGCCAAGAAGCTCGCGCAAGGCTTGAAGGGCGTCGGTGCCGTGCTCGGCGCTGGCGGTGCCGTGGCGCTCGGCATGAAGGCCTTTGGTACGCTGAGCCACGCTGCGGATTCGGCAATCGCGAATCTCGCCAAGACGAATGCGGATTTTGCCGCGTCGCTCGAGCGCACCAAGGCGGCACAGACGAATCTGTGGCAAGCCGGGACGAAAGCCGCCGAAGCGCAGGAGCGGTTGAATGCGGCGCTGAAGGATCCGGCCATCGTTGGTGCCGCGCAGCGCGCGGCGGATGGCGTCGCATCGGGCCTCATCACGATGAAGGTGCGCGCGCTCGAAGCACTGGCCGCGATGCAGCGGCTGGATCGTTGGATGGGCGAGCGCATCGGCATCTATGACAAGGCGGACACCTTGCGCCAGGACTACGCCGGCCTGGTCGCGAGCAAGATGCCGGACGCGACCGCCGCGCAAAAGCAGAAGGACGAGGCAGGCGGGCCGAACCCGTACATGAAGCTGGTCAACGACGCCTTTGCGCGCGAAGCGAAGGAAGCGGCTGACGCGGCACAGCGGGCGATGGATGCCGCAGCGAAGGACGCCGATGTTTTCGCCAAGACCATGGCTTCGCAGATGAATGACGCCTACTCGGAGATCGGCGCCGGCGCGCAGGAGGAAATGAATCGTATCAAGACCTACTTCATCGACCCTTACGTCGAGTCCATTGGTCGCATGGCAGACAGGGCGAAAGAAGGCATGGACAAAATGTCGGTTTACGCCGACCAGGCAGCCCGCAACATGCAGGACGCCTTCGCGAACTTCCTGTTCGATCCGTTCGAAGGCGGCGTGAAGGGCATGCTCAAGAGCTTCATCGACGCGATACGGCGGATGATGGCCGAGAAGGCGGCGGCCGCCATCTTCGACTCGGTGTCGAACGGTGGGCTCGGGCTCGGCGGGATGATCAGCGGACTGTTCGGCTTCGCCAACGGCGGCAGCTTCAAGGTCGGCGGCACCGGGGGCACCGATAGCCAGGTTGTGGCCTTTCGCGCCACGCCTGGCGAGCGCGTGAGCGTGGCCACGCCGGGGGCGGTATCGGGCGCTGGAGGTGGCGGCGGGGCCATCACGATCCAGCAGCATTTCGATAACCGCGGTGCCACGGTCGAAGCAATTCAACTCCTGCCGTCCGTAGCGAAGCAAGCCAGTGATGACGCCGTGAGCCGGATCCTCAAGATGCGCCGGCAGGGCCGGCTATGACCTCGCGTGCTGAGCGTCGCGCCATCCGCAATCAGCGCGCCTATCGCGTCGGCGAGCACATCGGCGCGGCGCTCGCCGTGCTCGTCATGGGGACGCTCTACGGCGGCGCGCTGGCCTTGTTCGCGCTCGGGCTGTGGTCAGTGCTGCGCTGACGCCGTTCGCGGCGTGGCGGTAGGTCAGAACGCGTTCTCACATGCCGGGCATTCCCTTCGATCACCCGATTCTCACCGAGCCCGCGCCCTGCGACGGCTGCCCGGCCGCGAGCACCTGCGCCGCGCAGCAGCGCGCCTGCACGTCTTTCGCGTTGTACCTGGCCGGCTACCGCGAGTCCCGCTGGCGCGCAGCACCGCGCACCGACGCCACGCATGAGCGATACCTTGCACTCGACGGCCAGCCCGCCGCACCGGCACCTCGCCGCCGGTCGCCACGCAAGCCGCGTGACGACGCGCTGCCGATCGAGTGGCTCGGCGATCTGCACCTGCCGGAATGACGCGCGCGAGGGGAAACAAAAAGGCCGCCCCGAGGGCGGGCGGCCTGGATCGTGCACCGCGTTGCACGGTTACTCATCATCGGCGAACACGACATTCGGCTCGAGATCCCCGGCGACAGCGTCGACGATCTGCGCGAGCTCGAGCGCGGACTGCCAGACCGAACTGAGCGTGCGCGGCTCGGCCGGCTTGCCGTTTGCGTAACCGCACGCCACGTCCGCGATCAGCTCGGCGATCCCGCCAGCGCGAAACAGCCGCATGCGGGCATCGTGGACGCGGCCCGCGATGACTTCCATGTTTGTCGTGCTCATGCCGCACCCCCATCCGAGACTTTGGTCGAAGCTGCACGAGGTTCTGGCCGCCGCTCGCCGTCCAGCACGCCGAACGCTTCCAGCGCATAGCGGACGTACGTGCCCGGCCGGCACTTCTCGCCGCTCGTCACCAGATCGCTAAGCACGGCGCAGAGCCCGGCCTCGACCTGCGGCCCGCGGCTGCGCGCGATCTCGATGCACTCTTGCACGACGTTGTGGTGCTCGCGCTCGCCGACCGTGAGCGCGCACATCGTGGCGCTGTCATTCTCCTCCCGCGCGAGCAGATCCTCGCCGAGGCGCACACCGTGCAGGAAGTGCCAGCGCTCCGTATCGCCGTGGGGGATCATGCCGCACCCCCTTGCTCGCCGTCGTGTTCCTCGACCCAATCCCTGATGGCACCCAACTCTCGCCTGCAGATCGAGAGCAGGCTGACCAAGTGGCCGTCGTCGTTGGTATCGCAGGCCAGATCGAACGCGATCTTCATCGTGTCTTGGAGCGCTGCGAGGCGCTCGCTGGTCTCGGCGAGAACGGCGGCGCTCGAAGGGTTGCCGCCGCCGGTCTGGCGGGGAATCTTCGTGACTGTGGACATGGTCGGTCTCCTTCGGTGGTGTAACTGCATTGCAGCAACGAGGGAGACGGCGGGCTGCCTTGGACACTTAGGACGCACTTAGCGTCGGAGGTGTCGACTGGCTGCTTGTGCCAAGTGCTTGATTTTATGGTGCCGCTTGTCTGATTCGAACAGACGACCCCATCATTACGAATGATGTGCTCTACCAGCTGAGCTAAAGCGGCATGGGGGCGCGGATTCTAATGAATGGCCGCAGGTCAGGCAATCGCCGTCGCCCCGGGGCGCGATACGGGCCGGGTCAGGGCATCGATCGGCGGCGAAACAGCAGGGTGCCGATCGCCGCGCACCAGCCGAACCACAGGGAAAAGAGGGCGCGCTGCGCCAGACCCCGATACGGCTCGATGGGCGCGAAGTTGAGCGCGACGGCGATCCACGTGAGTCCCCAGACGATCCCGGACAACATGACGATGGGCTTCGCGCGCGGCATGTGCCTCCACGTCACCGCGAGAATGAGCGGAGCCTGATAGCCGATCAGCTCGGAAAGCCCGAACACATTGTGCAGTGGGTGCGGATGGGCGAACACCGCGACACCGGCGACGGATGGCGCCATGCAGCCGACGAAGAAGGCGACCAGACGGGGACTGTGGGTTTGCACCGCGAAGTTTCGCAGTGCGATCGCGAACAGGAGAATGCACAGGGCCACGATGCCGAGGGCCACGGCGAAGGGAACACGGGCTTGCGATCCGATCTCGCCGATCTCGCTCACGGTCTGGCGTACATGGCTGTAGGCCGGCAGCATCGCGGCGAGGCCCGCGATCGTGACAACCAGGACAATCGCCGCGAGCGGACCGAACAGGAGGCGGTGGTCCCTGGCAGCGGGTCGCGCGTGCAGACGCCTCGTCCGCTCCTGTCATTCGCCTCGGTCGTGCGGCGTGCGGCGCAGCCGGATGACGAGATCTATGCCTGCGACTTCCATCCCCTCCGGCGTCGGCGGCAGGCGGCTGAATTCGACGTCCGGCACCGCGACATCGGTGAGCGCGCCGCTGTCGACGTCGTGGAAGTGGTAATGCGCCTCGACATTCGAATCGAACCACGCGCGCGTCCCGTCGACCGACAGCGGCCGGATGAGCCCGCGGCTCGCGAAGAGGTTCAGCGTGTTGTAGACCGTCGCCTTCGAGACGCGCGCCCCGTCCGCCTCGAGCCGCGCGAGGAGCTGTTCCGCCGACATGTGCTGGGGCGCGGCGAGGAGCACCGCCGCGATGCGCAGGCGCTGCGCCGTCGGCTGGATGCCGTGCGCCGCGAGGCGCTCCGCGAGCGGTGGCTGGGTCATCGGCCGATTATATGAATCTCGCGAAAGAGGCCGCAAATGCAGCGCGCGCCCGCGGCCCCCCGCGGGCATGCTCGCCGCATGAAGCCCTCTCGAGTGCACGCCCGGGCGCGCGGGTCCACCCTGTGGGAGCTCGCCACCGTGCTGGCCGTGGTCGCGGTGCTGGCTGCCCTCGCCGTGCCCGATTTCGCCCGTTTGCGGGCGTCGGCGGGCGTGACCTCGGGGGCGAACCAGCTGCTCGGCGCGCTGCATTTCGCGCGCAGTCGCGCCATTCTGGTCGGGGTGCCGACGGTCGTGTGCCTGTCGCCCGACGGCGTGCGGTGTGTCGGTCGGGGCGCGGCACAGGCGAGCGGCTGGATCGTCTTCGAGAACACGCGCGCCGAATTCACCCCCGTACGGGATCCGGCCGAAGCGGTCCTGCGCAGCTACCGGCTCGAGCGCGCGATCGAGGTGCATGCCTCGCGGGGCGCGGTCACCTTCTGGCCCGCCCCGCGCGCCGGCATGACGAGCACCTTCGAGTTCTGCAGCACCGCTGCGCGCGTCGCGCCGCGCGCGGTCGTCGTGAGCCAGACCGGGCGGCCTCGCCTGCGGATCGGCAATCCGCGCGGCGACGCACGTTGCCATTAAGTCAAATGGAGGGGTGCTTCATGCCCGGCATCGCCGCCCGTCCCCGCCTTGCCGCCGATCATCGGATTTCCGTGAGCCGCATCGCTGCAGGGCGCTATAGTCGATCGCTATGGGGGGGAAGTCCGTTCGCGCACAGGGGTTCACGCTGCTCGAGCTGATGATCGTCATCGCGCTCGCGGCGGTGATCCTCGCCATCGGCGCGCCGAGCTTCACCGAGTTTCGGCGCAACGGCCGCCTCACCGCCGACGCCAACGATTTGCTCACCGCCGTGCAGGTCGCGCGCACCGAGGCCGTCAAGCAGCAGCGCCCCGTGGCGCTGTGCGCCACCGCCGACCCGCAGGCTGCGACTCCCGCCTGCTCGGGAACCGCGGATTTCACCGGCTGGGTCGTATTCGCCGACCCGGACAGCAATTGCACGATCGCAACCGCTGCCGACATCGCGCAGAAAGGCGGCCGCCCTGCTCCGGATCGCGGCAACGTCGAGTCGGTCGCCGATGTCGCCTGTCTCACATTCGGCGCGAACGGGTTCCTGCTCGATGTTCCTGTCGCGCCCCCACACCACATCGTCTACTGCGACGAGCGCGGCTATGCGCTGCAGGGTGGCACCAATCAATCGGCGGCGCGCGGCATAGAAGTATCGCGCACCGGGCGCGGTGAAGTCGTCCGCGACCCGGCGCGCCTCGCGACATGGGGGCTCGCATGCGGATGAAATGGCTGCAACGTGGAGTCACGATGGTCGAGGCACTGGTCGCACTCGTCGTGCTGTCGATCGGTCTCCTCGGCATCGCGGGCCTGTTCGTCGAGAGCCTGCGCAGCAGCCGCACGGCGCTGTTTCGTACCCACGCGGCCAACCTCGCGGGCGACATCGCCGACCGGATCCGTGCCAACGGCAACGGTCGCGACGCCTACGACACGACGACCTACGCGGGCGCACCCGCGCTGCACGCCTGCGCACCGACAGCGGTGCTGGCCGGCGGCAATTGCAGTGTCGCCGAGCTCGCCGAAGACGATCTCGCGCGCTGGCAGGCGGCCGTGAGCGACGCGCTGCCGGCGCCGGCCGATCCCGCGACGGCGGCTGTGGTGCGGTACGTGGCGGCCCCGGGCCGACCCGATCGCTACCTGATCACGATCGCATGGCAGGAACCCGGCTCCCCCGAGCTCAGGTTTGCCTCCGAACTCGTCACGATGCCGCGGCCACCGATCTCATGAAGCACGCAACCCGCCAACGGGGCCTCAGCCTCATCGAACTGCTGGTCGCGCTCGCGATCGGGTCGGTGCTCATCGTCGGCGCGGTCTATGTGTTCTCGCGCGGCCGCAGCACCTATGCCGTGAACGAGAGCATCGCGCGGCTGCAGGAGAACGGCCGCTACGTGCTCTCCGTGCTCGAACCCGACGTGGAACTCGCGGGCTATTACGGCTTCACCAATTCACCCGACACGATCCGCTTCGTGAGCGGCGCGTCGCCCGGCACCGTCTACGCGGTCGCGCCGCAGATGCGCCAGGTGCCCATACCGGCCGCGGCGCCCGTCGCGGTCGCGAACCTGCCGGCAGGCGCCCACGATTGCGGGACCAATTTCGTCGTCGATGTCCTGACACCGGTGCAGGGGTCGAACGATGCCTTTGCGCTCGGCCCCGGTGCGGGCGCCGGCTGCGCCCCGTATGGCGCGGGCGCGGTCGCGGGCGCCGACACCCTGACGATCCGCCGCGTCGATACCCGCACCGCCGCGCCCGATGACGGGCGACTGCAGGTGTATGCATCGCGGCTGCGCAGCCGATCGGCACAGCAGCTTTTCGTCGACGGCGCCGCGCCTGGCCCGATCGACGCCGACCACGAAATCCACAACCTCGTCGTGCACGCCTACTACCTCGCCCAGGACGCCGTCGACCGGCCGGGCCTGCCGTCGCTGCGCGTCAAGTCGCTCTCGGGCGACGCGCAGTTCAGCGAAAGCGAAGTCATGCCGGGCGTCGAGGATTTCCAGGTGCAGTTCGGCATCGACACGGGCGACTACGACAACGACGGCGTCATCGATCCCGCGGCCGACGTGAACGGCGACGGCATTCCGGAAACGGACGGTCGCGCGACCCGCTACGTGAATCCCGATTTCGCCGGCCTCGATCGCGCGCAGGTCGTGGCGGTGCGCGTCTGGGTGCGGGTGCGTGCCGACCGGCCCGAGCCGGGTTTCGTCGACGATCGTCGCTACGAGTATGCCGACGTCGACTTCACGCCCAATGCCGACGAGGCGCGTTTTCGCCGTGTGCTGATGTCCCGCACCATCCTGCTGCGCAACGCCCGCACCCTATGAAGACCACACCCGTACCCGCAACGTTTCGCCCGCAGCGCGGCGCCGCGCTCGTGATCGGGCTCGTGCTGCTCCTGATCCTCACCCTGCTCGCGATCACCGGCATGAACACGGCCACCACCGAACTCGTGATGGCCGGCAACGAGCAATACCGGCGCGCGGCGGCGATGGCCGCCACCGCCGGCATCGAAGAGGCGATCGCCGATATCGGCACGGTGCCGGCCGTGCCCGGCGCCGCGCCCACCGAGGTTACCGGTGTGCCCGTAGGCGCGGCCGGCACCGACCATTACTCGAGTGCGACCCGCTACATCGGCGCAGAGACCGGTTTGCCGCAGTCGAGTGTCGACCGCTTCGTCGGCCTGCACTACGAAATCGACAGCACGGGCACTTCCGCACGCAATGCGCGCGACCGGCAGGTGCAGGGGGTATTCGTCATCGCCGGCGCCAGTGGCGGCGGCGGCGCCACCCGCCAGATCGGCACCGGCCTCGGCCCGCTCGGAGAATGAACATGATGTCGCGCATGGCCCTGCTGACCGCCCTCATCCTCGCGGCATTGCCTGTCGCGGCGGCCGATCAGACTTACCGCGTCATCGAACAGGCGATCGAGGCGCGTGCCGACGCGGTCGTGCTGCCGTCGGGCGCAGTCGGCATCCTCGTCGTTACCCGCTGCGAGGGATGCGCACCCGCATCGTTCGCGACGAATGCGGAGACGCGCTACCTCTCGACCAGCGGGCCCACCACGCTCGTCGACCTGCGGGCCGGCTTGCGCAGGGCGCCGCGGTCCCCTGTCACGGTCTTCTACGACGCGCAATCGCGCGCCATTACGCGTGTCGTCGCGAATGTCGGTATCGCCACGCCCGCGGGAGTGCCGCGATGAAGGCGCACCGCGCACCGTATGCCGCCGCCCTCGCGGGCGCCGCACTCTCGCTCCTCGCCGGCACCGCGGCGCTCGCCGACGACACGGAAATTTTCGTCAACCAGGCCGCACTGCGTAATGTCCGGCCGAACATCCTGTTCATCATCGACACCTCGGGCAGCATGAGCGGCACGGTGCAGGGGCAGCGCGCGCCGTACAACCCGGGCCAGGTCTACGGGGGCAGTTGCGCCGCGGACACGGTGTTCTGGCAAGAGAGCGGCGCAGGCGACGTGGTTCCGCCCGATTGCGCCTCCACCCAGCGGTACCCCGCAGTGGGCAATCGCTGCGCGGCGGCGCGCAGCAGCCTCACGGGCCTTTCCGGCACGTGGACCGGCGCGATGCTCCGCTTCGACAGCGCCACCGCGCGTTGGGTGCGGCTCTCGGGCACAGTCCCGGCTCTCGACTTGCTCGAATGCGGCGCCGACAGCGGCAGCCATGGCGCCGACTCCACGTCACCGCTGCGTTACGCGCAGGACGGCGACGCAGGCGCGCCCTGGTCCGGCTCACCCGCGCGCGAGATCAACTGGGGCGCGGCGCCCGCGTACACGCTGTACAGCGCCAACTGGCTCAACTGGTACCACGCTCCGCCATCGCCGACCGTCATGACGCGGCTGGAGACCGTACAAGCCGTCGCCACTTCGCTCGTGGGCTCGCTGGCCGACGTGAACCTCGGATTGATGCGGTTCAGCAGCAACACGGAAGGCGGCATGGTGATCCACGAGATCGCCGACATCGCGACGGCGCGTGACACGATCGTCGCCGATATCGATTCGCTGACCGCCGATGGCTTCACGCCACTGGCGGAAACGATGTACGAGGCCGGTCAGTATTTCGCGGGGCGTGCGGTTCACTACGGTATCGATTCCGTCGTTGGCGCAAATCCTGCCCCGAGCGTGCCGGAATCGCGCGATCTGCAGGACCCGTCCCGCTATCAGTCGCCCATCGCCTACCAGTGCCAGCGCAATTTCGCGATCCTGCTGACCGACGGCGAACCGACCGAAGATACGGGTGCGAACAGCCTCATTCCCGCGCTGCCCAATTACGCCTCGCTGGTCGGTGCCGGCTGCAGCGGTGCCGGCGACGGCGCCTGCCTGCCCGACATGGCGGCCTACCTCCGGGCGGCCGATCTGTCGCCCCTGGCCGGCCAGCAGAATGTCACGACGTACACGGTGGGTTTCGGCCCCGACGTCGCGGGCTCCACATTGCTCGCGCAAACCGCCACGCGCGGCGGCGGCCAGGCGTATTCGGCGAGCGACGTCACGAACCTCACGACGACGCTGCAGGCCATCATCGGCAACATCCTGCAGACGAGCGCCACCTTCACGACCCCGTCGGTGTCGATCAACGCATTCAATCGCGCGCAGACCCTCAACGAGCTCTACATATCGGTCTTTACCCCCGAAGCGACCGCGCACTGGCCGGGCAACCTGAAGAAGTACGCGTTCCGGGACGGCCAGATCGTCGACGCCGCCGGCAACGGCGCCGTCGATGCGGCGACGGGCTTTTTCCGCCAGGGCACACAGAGCTTCTGGTCGGCCACCGCCGACGGGCCCAATGTCGAGGCGGGGGGTGCGGTGAGCCGCCTGCCCGTGGAAACCGACCGGCGCATGTACACCTACCTGGCCGGTGCCGGCAGCCGCAATCTCACGCTCACGGGCAATCGCTTCGAGCGCGCCAATGCGGCGCTCACGCCGGCGCTGCTCGGGCTGTCCGGCGCCGCCCCGACCCGGGAGGAACTGATCGACTGGGCGCGCGGTGTCGACGTGCAGGATGAGGACGCGGACGGCGATCGCGCGGAGATGAACCGCTTCATGGGCGATCCGCTCCACGCGCGCCCCGCGCTCGTGACCTACGGCGGCACACCCTCCACCCCGGATGTCGACGACGGCGTCGTGTACGTGCCGACCAACGACGGCTTCCTGCACGCGGTCGATGCGCGCAATGGCCGGGAGCTCTGGTCGTTCGTGCCGCCCGAGCTGCTCGCGCGCCTGCCCGACCTGTACCGCAATTCGGGCGTCAATGCCCGCACCTACGGTCTCGACGGCGACGTGCGCATCCTCAAGTTCGACGTCAACCAGGACGGCATAGTCGACGCGGCGGCCGGCGATCGCGTCTGGATCTTCTTCGGCATGCGTCGCGGCGGCAGCACCTACTACGCGCTCGACGTGACCGATCGCGATACACCCCGCCTCAGGTGGAAGATCGGGCCGGCGGAGTTGCCCGGCGTCGGCGAAACATGGTCCGCGCCGACCCTTGCACGCGTGCGCGTCGGCGGCGCGAGCCAGAATGGCGAACACCTCGTACTGATCTTCGGCGGCGGCTACGACGGCGCGCAGGAGAATGGCCCGTACGTCGCCGACACAATGGGGCATCGCATCTTCATGGTCGACGCCGCCACCGGCGCGCTCCTCTGGTATGCGGGCGGCCCGGGCGGCTCGGGCACGCCGGACCTTGCGCTGGCGCGCATGACGAACTCGATTCCCGGCCGCGTCACGGCTATCGATACCGACGGCGACGAATTCGCCGACCGCATGTACGCGGCCGACATGGGCGGGCGCGTCTTCCGGTTCGACATCTACAACGGCAACGATCGCGGCAGCCTCGTCACGGGCGGCGTGTTCGCGAGCCTCGGCGCGGGCGACATGGCGACGCCGACCACGGTCGACAACCGCCGCTTCTATTACACGCCGGACGTCGCGTTGATCCAGCGCCGCGCCGCGGAGCCGTACTACAACCTCGCGATCGGCTCGGGCTATCGCGGCCACCCGCTCAGCACGGCGACGCGTGATCGCTTCTATTCGTTGCGCGACAAGGCGCCGTTCGCGAAATACACCCAGGCCGACTACAACACGTTCACGCCGATCGCGGAGAGCGACCTGATCGACATCACGGCCAATCCCGGCGTCACACCGGTGCCCACTCAGGCGCGCGGCTGGCTGCTCGACCTGCGCCTGAATGGCGACCTGACCGGCGAGAAGGTGCTCGCGGAAGCACTCACCGTGAACGGCGCAATCCTCTTCCCGACCTACCAGCCGACCGCGCCCTCGCAGTTGAACCCTTGCCTGCCGGCGTCGGGGCAGAACCGCGTGTACGCGCTCGGCGTCGATTCCGGGCGAGCCGTCATCGACTTCAACGACGACCAGCAGATCACGCCCGGCGACCTCTTCACCGACCTCGCGCAATCCGGCATCGCGGGCGAAGTGACCTTCGCCTACGAATCGGTGGCGGGCTCGCAGGGCGGCGGAGGCGGTGGCGGCGGCTCGGGCCAGGGCAACAACGACCCGAACCTCGACGAACTCGGCCGCCGCGCACTGTGCGTGGTCGGCGTCGAAGTGCTGCGCAAATGCGTCAGCCCGGGCGGGGTCGTGCGTACGTACTGGCAGCGGCCGGGCGCGGATTAGGCGCCAGACGGCGAGCAGCGAACGGCGAACGGCCAGAGCCGCGCTCCGCGCGGCCGACGCGGGGCGCCGTACGATTCCGGGGGTTCTTGTCTGGCTGTTCGCTGTTCGCTGTTCGCCGTTCGCTGATCGCTGATCGCGATTCGTCTCCGTATTTCGCCGTCGGTCGCGGCTATCGGCCTTCCGTCGCAGCGCCGCCGCGCGCCCCGCGACGATTGCTACTCTCGATCACAACTGAACGAGTGGCTTGCGAAAGGTCGGCCCATGAAATCGCTCGAGCGTACAGCCCGGCTCGCAGGTTTCCTGTATTTGCTGGTCACGCTTGCCGGGCCGTTCGTGCTGCTGTACGTACCGGGCAAAATACTGGTGCCAGGCGATGCGACGGCAACGATCAAGCGCATCCTCGACCACGAGTCGCTGTTTCAGGCCGGCATCGTCGTCGGATTCGTGTCCCAACTGCTGTTTGTGTTCCTCGTCCTGACGCTGTACCGGCTGTTCGAGGGCGTGAACCGGAGGCTGGCGGTCGCGATGGTCGTCCTGATACTGCTGGACGCGCCGCTCGCGTTCCTGGGCCTCGCAAACGAGGTCGCCACACTCGGGATCGCACGCGGCGCCGACTTCCTCGCCGTCTTCGACGAGCCCCAGCGCGATGCGCTCGCCATGCTGCTGCTCGAAGCCGATCGGGCGGGCACGCTCGTGTCGCAGGTGTTCTGGGGCCTCTGGCTATTCCCGCTGGGAATACTGGTCCATCGATCAGGCTTTGTTCCCCGCCTGATCGGCCTTTGGTTGATCGCGAACGGTATCGCCTACGTCGCGCTGAGCGTGACCGGCCTCTACTACCCGGCTTACCGTCAGGACCTGCTCGTGTACGCGACGCCAATACTCTTTGGCGAGGTTGCGTTGATGCTGTGGTTGCTCATCGTAGGCGTACGTACGAGGGCCCCCGCGCCGCTGGAATAGCGCGGTGTTCTCTTCTGGCCGTTCGCCGTTCGCCGTTCTCTTCTGGCCGTTCGCCGTTCGCTACTCGCTGTTCGCCGTCCTGAGCGCCTTCGGCAGCGCGAACACGATGTGCTCTTCCCGCCCGCGCAACTGCACGGGCGCTTCGCCGCCCCAGCCGCGGAGGCGCTCGACGACGCGTTGCACGAGGATCTCGGGGGCCGATGCGCCCGCGGTGACCCCGACCGCGCGACGGCCCTCGAACCACTCCGCACGCAGATCCTCGGGACCGTCGACGAGATAGCCGGGCACCCCCGCACGATCGGCCAGTTCGCGCAGGCGGTTCGAATTGGAACTCGTCGACGAACCGACGACGATCAGCACGTCGCACTCGGCGAGCAACTGCTTCACCGCGTCCTGGCGGTTCTGCGTCGCATAGCAGATGTCCTCCTTGCGCGGGCTCGCGAGCGCGGGAAAGCGGCGCCGCAGCGCGGCGACTATCCCGGCGGTATCGTCGACCGACAGCGTCGTCTGCGTGACGAAGGCGAGCCGCCCGGGTACGCGGATCTCGATGCTGTCCGCATCCTGCACGGACTCGATCAGCACGATGCGCCCGCCGTACGAGCTGTCGAAGCGCCCCATCGTGCCCTCCACTTCCGGGTGCCCCTCGTGGCCGATCAGGATCACTTCGCGCGCCTCGCGCGCGTAGCGCGCCACTTCCATGTGCACCTTGGTGACGAGCGGACAGGTCGCGTCGAACACCGTGAGCTTGCGCCGCGCGGCTTCGTCCTCCACCGCGCGCGAGACGCCGTGGGCCGAGAAAATGACCGTGGCGCCGTCCGGGACTTCATCGAGCTCGTCGACGAACACCGCGCCGAGCTCGAGCAGGCGTTCGACGACGTACCGGTTGTGCACGACCTCGTGGCGCACGTAGATCGGCGCCCCGAAAATGTCGATCGCGCGCTGCACGATGTCGATCGCGCGATCGACACCGGCGCAGAAGCCGCGCGGATTGGCGATCAGGATCCTCATGGCAGCTTCGTGCGCCGTGATTCGACCAGCGCATCCACGATGAGGCAGAGCGCGCCGATCGTGATCGCCGCGTCGGCCACGTTGAACGCGGGAAACCAGCTGTCCTGCCAGTGCACGTGCACGAAATCGATGACGAAGCCGTGGCGCAGGCGGTCGATGACGTTGCCGAGCGCGCCACCGAGGATCAGCGCGAGGCCGCAGGCGAGCCAGGCTTGCGCGCGCGCATGCACGCCGCGCAGCCAAACGACGATGGCGACGCTCACCGCGATCGCGAGCCCCGTGAAGAGCCACCGCTGCCAGCCGCCCGCACCCGCGAGGAAACTGAACGCCGCGCCCGGGTTGTGCAGGCGCGTGATGTCGAGCACCGGCAACAGTGTCACGCTCTCGTAGAGCTGGAAGTGCCGCTCGATCCACGCCTTGCTCGCCTGGTCGGCGGCGACGACCAGCGCCGCGAGCGGCAGCCAGCGCCAGCCGCTCATGCGTAGCGCCTCGTCTCGCCGGCGCCGGTCACGTTCGTGACGCAGCGGTCGCAGAGCCCCGGGTGCCCTGCGTGCGTGCCGACATCGTCGCGCCGATGCCAGCAACGCACGCATTTCGGTGCCGTCGTCGGCGTGATGCGTATCGCGGCACCGTCCGCCACGGCGACGCTGTCGGGGGGCGCCGCGCCCCGCTGCACACGCGCGGCCGACGTGATGAGCAGAAACCGCAGCTCGTCGCCGAGCGCCGCGTAGCGCGCATACTCGCTGTCCGGGCACCACACCTCGACCCCGGCCTCGAGCGGCGCGCCGATCGCGCCGGTGTCGCGCAGCTTCTCGAGCTCGCGCGTCACCGCCGCGCGCAGCGCGAGCAGCGCCGGCCAGTCGACGCTGCTCGCCGGTACCTCGGGCAGGGTGTGCCACACCTCGAGCTGCACCGACTCGCTGCGCGCGCCCGGCAGCGCCTGCCAGATTTCCTCGGCGGTGAACGACAGGATCGGCGCGATCCAGCGCACCATCGCCTCGGCGATGTGGAACATCGCGGTCTGGGCCGAGCGGCGCGCGTGGCTCCTGGCCGGGGTCGTGTACAGGCGATCCTTCAGCACGTCGAGGTAGAGTCCGCCGAGGTCGACGATGCAGAAGTTGTGCACCTTCTGGTAAATGAGATGGAACGCGTAGTCGCGATACGCCTGCACGATCTCGGTCTGCAGCGTGCGCGCGCGTGCGATCGCCCAGGCGTCGAGTGCGACGAGGCCGGCGGCGGGCACCGCATCGGCCTGCGGATCGAAGCCGTGGAGGTTGCCGAGCAGGAACCGCACCGTGTTGCGGATGCGGCGGTAGGAATCCGCCATGCGCTTCAGGATTTCGTCCGAGACGCCGATCTCGTTCGCATAGTCGGTCGAGGCGACCCACAGCCGCAGCACGTCCGCGCCGAGCGTCGCGACGACCTTCTGCGGCAGGATCACGTTGCCGAGCGACTTCGACATCTTGCGGCCCTTCTCGTCCACGGTGAAGCCGTGCGTGAGCACGCCCTTGTAGGGCGCACGGGCGTACAGTGCCTCCGACATCAGCAACGAACTGTGGAACCAGCCGCGGTGCTGGTCGGAACCCTCGAGATACAGGTCGACCGGCGCCTCTATCTCGGGACGCGCAGCGCCCACGCACTCGAACGACAGGCCCGAGTCGGCCCACACGTCCATGACATCGACGACCTTCTCGTAGTTCTCGCTGTCGGCCCCGATGAGTTCGGCCGCGTCGAGCGCGAACCACGCTTCGATGCCGCCCTGCTGCACGCGGTCCGCCGCCTTGCCGAGCAGCGCGAGCGTATCGGGGTGCAGCGCACCCGTTTCCCTGTGCGTAAAGAGCGCGATCGGCACGCCCCAGATGCGCTGGCGCGAGATGCACCAGTCGGGCCGATTCTCGATCATGCCGGTGATGCGCTGCTCGCCCCACGCCGGCGTCCACTTCACGCCCTTGATGTCGCGCAGCGCGTGGGTCCGGAGATTGCGCTGGTCCATGCTGATGAACCATTGCGGCGTCGCGCGGAAGATCACCGGCGTCTTGTGTCGCCAGCAGTGCGGATAGCTGTGCCGGTAGGGCTCGTGGTGCAGCAATCGCCCGGCCTCGGCGAGCGCGGTGACGATCACGGTGTTCGCCGCGTCGACACGTAGCCCGCCGACGAGCGGTGTGCCCTCGAAGAAACGCCCGTCGGGCCCCACCGGATTCACGACCGGCAGGCCGTACCGCTGGCCGACGACGAAGTCCTCCTGGCCATGGGCAGGCGCGGTGTGCACGGCGCCGGTACCGGCTTCGAGCGTCACATGGTCCCCGAGGATCACCATTACACGCTTCGGCAGGAACGGATGCGCGAGTTCGAGCCGCTCGAGCGCGACGCCGTCGAATTCGGCGAGCAGCTCGCGCATCGCCAGGCCATAGCGCGCGAGGCACGCAGCGCGCAGTTCGCTCGCGAGCACGAGCCGTTGGGGGCCCGCGGCGGACTCGGCCTCGACGAGGCTGTAGCGCAAGCCGGCGCGCAGCGCGACCGCCTCGTTGGCCGGGAGTGTCCACGGGGTCGTGGTCCAGATCACGAGCGAGACCGGCATCTCGCCGAGTGCGCCGGCGGGCTGGCCGATGCGGCGCTCGAGGTCGCGCAGGTCGACCACGCGGAAAGCGACGTCGACCGCGGGCGACGTGCGCTCCTCGTATTCCACTTCCGCCTCCGCGAGCGCGGAGCGGCAGTCGAGGCACCAGTGCACCGGCTTCGCGCCGCGATACAGGTGCCCGTTGTGCACGATGCGGCCGAAGGCGCGGATCTGCTCCGCCTCATAGGCCGCATCCATGGTGAGGTACGGCCGATCCCAGTCGCCGAGTACGCCGAGGCGGATGAAATCGGCGCGCTGCAGCTCGACCTGCTCGCGCGCGAACGCGCGGCACGCCGCGCGGAACGCGTTCGCATCGAGCTTCTGCCCCGGCTTGCCGTGCTTTTTCTCGACGGCGTGCTCGATCGGCAGGCCGTGGCAATCCCAGCCCGGGATATACGGCGCGTCGAAGCCGTCGAGCGAGCGCGACTTGACGATGATGTCCTTCAGGATCTTGTTGACGGCGTGGCCGATGTGGATCGCGCCGTTCGCGTACGGCGGGCCGTCGTGCAGCACGAAGCGCGGCCGACCGCGCGCCGCCGCGCGCAGCTTCCCGTACAGGTCGCCCGCGCGCCACGCTGCGAGCATCTTCGGCTCGCGCTGCGCGAGATCGGCCTTCATCGGAAAGCCGGTCTGCGGGAGATTGATCGTGTGCTTGTAGTCGGCCACTCGCAGTCCTTCAATGGTCGAGCAGGCGCCGCGCCTTGCCCGTATCGTCGTGCATCTGCGCGACCATCGCCTCGAGCGATGCGAATCGCGCCTCGTCGCGGATTTTCGCGACGAACTCCACCTCGATTTCGCGCCCGTAGAGGTCCGCCGCAAAATCGAACAGAAACGTCTCGAGCCACGGTTCGACGCCGCCGACCGTCGGCCGCGTGCCGAGGCTCGCGACCCCCGGCCGCGCGCCGCCCGCCACGCCGTGCACCCGCACGGCGAATATGCCGCCGAGCGGCGAGACGCGGCGCTCGAGCCGCAGGTTCGCCGTCGGAAAGCCGAGCGTGCGCCCGAGCTGCTCGCCCCGCGCGACGCGCCCGCGCATCGTATAGCGCCGTCCGAGGAGGCGTGCCGCGCCGTCGAAATCCGCCGCGGCGAGGCACGCGCGCACCGCCGAGCTGCTGACGCGCTCGCCGGCGTCGGTGACCGGCGCCACGATGTCGACATCGAACCCCGCGCGGCGGCCCTCGTCCCGCAGGCGCTCCGCCGTTCCCGCACCACCGCGGCCAAAGCGGAAGTCGTGCCCGACCACGAGCACCGCTGCGCCGAATGCCCGCGCGATGCGCTGCGCAAACATCTCGGGCGACCACTCGCGCAGCCGCGCATCGAAACGCAGCACACACAGGCCATCGAGCCCGCTTCGTGCCACGAGCCGCCAGCGCTCGCGGAAGCTCGTCAGCCTCGCCGGCGGCGAAGCCGGCGACAGGTACTCGCGCGGCATCGGCTCGAAGGTGAGCATCAGCGCGCGTACGCCGCGCTCGCGAGCCGTCTCGCGCGCCCGTGCAATGAGCGCCTGGTGCCCGAGGTGCAGGCCATCGAACGTGCCCACCGCCACCACCGCATCGCGAAAGGTGTGTGGGAGTGCCGGCAAGCCGCGAATCAACCGCATGATTATATGGGCCGGTTGCGCAGGTGGCCATAACGCAGGCCGGTCGCGAACAGCACCGCGAAATACAGCGCCGCGCCGGCGCCGATGCCGATGCCGCACCTGACCGCGCGGTGCAGCGCCCCGAGGGCGGTCCATTCGGCGAGGTCGCCGGCGAACCAGACGAGCAGCGCCGCCATCGCGACATTGGCGGCCAGCACGCGCCACAGGAAAGTCGACCAGCCGGCCGAGGCCCGATACACGCCGCCACGCCTGAGCCCGCGCCAGAGCAGGAACGCATTGACCGCGGCTCCGGCACAGGTCGACGTGGCGAGCAACACGTGCGGGACCGGGAACCCGAGCCATTTCGCGGGCAGCACGACGACCACATTGAGGGTCATCGTGACGGCGAGCGCCGTGATGCCGATCCGCACCGGCGTGCGCGTGTCCTGGCGCGCGAAGTAGCCGGGCGCGAGCACCTTCACGAGGCTGAACATCAGGAGCCCCCACGAATACGCCATCAGCGCATAGGACGCCATCTGCACGTCACGCAAACCGAAGCGGCCATAGCCGAAGATCGTGGCCGTGAGCGGACCGGCGAACACGAGGAGACCGACCGCCGCGGGTGTCGCGAGCAGCACGGTGAGGCGCAACGCCCAGTCGAGCGTGCCGGCGAAGCGGTCCATGGACTGCTGCGCGTGGTGCGCGGACAGTCCCGGCAGGATCACCGTCGCGAGCGCGATGCTGAAGACGCCGAGTGGAAATTCCATCAGCCGGTCGGCGAAATAGAGCCAGGAGATGCTGCCCGACATCAGGAAGGAAGCGATGATCGTGTCGAGCAGCAGGCTCACCTGCGCCATCGAGGAACCGAGGATGCCGGGCACCATCAGGCGACCGATGCGCCGCACGCCCTCCGCGCGCGGCCGCCAGCGCGGGCGTCCGAGGAGACCGAGCCGCCCGACCGCAGGCAGCTGGAACAGGACCTGCAACACCCCGCTCACGAACACGCCGATCGCGAGCACGCGCCCCGGGTTCGACGCGTTCGCGGCGAGCACGACGGCGACGAAGATCATCACGACATTCATGATGACCTGCGTGAACGCGGGCACCGCGAAGCGACCGTAGCTGTTCAGCACGCCGCTGAAGAGTGCGGTGAGCGATACGAAGAAGAGGTATGGAAAGGTCCATCGCAGCATCTCGACCGCGAGGTCGTACTTGTCGCCGTGCTGCGTGAAGCCGGGCGCGAAGAGCAGGATCAGCAGCGGCGCGCCGATCACGCCGAGGATCGTGACGCCGAAGAGCACCGTGCCGAGCGTCCCCGAGGTGCCGCCGACGAGCGCCCGCACGGCCTCCGGCGTGCGCTTGACGCGATACTCGGAAATGACCGGCACGAACGACTGGGAGAACGCGCCCTCGGCGAAGAGCCGGCGCAGGAAATTCGGGATCTTGTAGGCGACGAGGAAGGCGTCCATCAGGAGCCCGGCGCCGAATACCTGCGACAGCGCCATGTCCCGCAGCAGGCCCGTGATCCGCGACAGGAGCGTCGTCGCGCCGACGACGCTGGTGCTCTTCAGCAGCGCGCGGCTCATGCGGTAAACGTTGGAAAACCCACGGGTTACAACTATACCGGACACCTCCCGCCGCGCGCCGGTCCGGATTGACAAGGCAGGGGGCGCTCCGCACACTACGCGCCCTCAAAAAAGCAGCCGACCCGTCTCCGGAGACCCTGTGGCCAATACGAAATCCGCCGAAAAAGCCGCCCGCCAGGCCGAGAAGCATCGCGCACGCAACGTCGCGCTGCGCTCGCGCGCCCGCTCGGGTCTGCGCAAGGTCACCGCGGCGATCGGCACGGGCGACAAGGGCGCGGCGACGTCCGCCCATCGCGAGGCCACCGCCCTCGTCGATGCGCTCGCCGCGAAGGGCAAGATCCACCGCAACAAGGCCGCTCGCCACAAGAGCCGCCTGGCGGCCCGCATCAAGAATATGCAGTGATGCCCCGGCTCCGCCCCGGAGCCGTCCGTCAACCCGTCGCTGCGCCGCGCGGCGCGCGCTGCGCCTCGAGCGCCTGCATCACGGCCTCGCACAGGGCCTTGGTGCCCTCGCCCGTGACACCCGAGATGAGGAACATCGGGCCCTTGTGACGCAGGCGGCGTGCGATGTCCTTCGCGCGCGCCTCCGCTTCGTCGGCAGGCAGCAGGTCGCGCTTGGTGAGCACGAGCCAGCGCGGCTTCGCGGCGAGTTCCGGGCTGAACTTCTTGAGTTCCGCGACAATGGCGCGCGCATCACGCACCGGGTCGGCCCCGGGATCGGGCGGCACGATGTCGACGAGGTGAAGCAGCACGCGCGTGCGCTGCAGGTGCCTGAGGAACCGGATCCCGAGTCCCGCACCTTCGGCGGCACCCTCGATGAGGCCCGGAATGTCGGCCATCACGAAGCTGCGGTGCTGCCCGACATACACCACGCCGAGGTTGGGATAGAGCGTGGTGAACGGATAGTCGGCGACCTTCGGGCGCGCCGCCGACACGGCGCGGATCAGCGTCGACTTGCCGGCGTTCGGCAGGCCGAGGAGACCGACGTCAGCGATCACTTTAAGTTCGAGTTCGAGCGCGCGCTTCTCGCCCGGCAAACCCGGGCCGAACTGGCGCGGCGTACGGTTGGTGCTCGACTTGAAGCGCGTATTGCCCCAGCCGCCCTTGCCGCCGCTCGCGACCAGCAGTTCCTGCGAGGCGCGCGTGAGATCCCCGAGCGTCTCCCCTGTGTCCGTGTCACGCACGATCGTGCCGACCGGCACCGTGACGTGGAGGTCCTCCCCGCCGCGCCCCGTGCAGCCGTTGCCGCTGCCCGGTTCGCCGTGCCGGGCCCGGAACGTGCGTTCGATCCGGAAATCGGCGAGCGTGTTGATCCCCTCGGCTGCGCGCAGGTAAACGCTGCCGCCGCGGCCGCCGTCGCCGCCGTCCGGGCCGCCGAACGGCACGAATTTCTCGCGCCGAAAGCTCGTGCTGCCGCGACCGCCGTTGCCGGCCTGGACCTTGATGCGTGCTTCATCGACGAATTTCATGTGGGTGGACCCCGCTCTTCGCGGCCCGCAAACAAAAACCCCGGCGCTCGGCCGGGGCTTTCGATGCGTGTGCGATGCGCGACGGGTTACTCCGCGTCGATGCTCACGAAGCGGCGCTGTTCGGCGCCCTTCACCGCGAAACGCACCTTGCCGTTCTTCAGCGCAAAGAGCGTGTGGTCGGTGCCCATGCCGACGTTCGGGCCGGCGTGGTACTGCGTGCCGCGCTGGCGCACGAGGATGTTGCCGGCGAGCACGGCCTGACCGCCGAAGCGCTTCACGCCGAGGCGCTTGCTGTGCGACTCGCGGCCGTTGCGCGTGCTGCCGCCTGCTTTCTTGTGTGCCATCTCAGACGATCTCCGTAACCTTGACTTCCGTGAAGGGCTGGCGGTGGTTCTTCATCCGCAGGTAGTGCTTGCGGCGACGGAACTTGACGATGCTCACCTTGTCGCCCTTGCCATGGCGTTCGACCGTACCGGTCACCTTCGCGCCCGCGAGCAGCGGCGCGCCGACCTTCACGTCGCCGCCGTTGCCGACGAGCAGCACCTGGTCGAACGTGACACTCTCGCCCGGCTCCGCGTCGAGCTTCTCAATGCGCAGCACCTGGCCCTTCTCCACCCGATACTGCTTGCCGCCCGTGGCGATGACCGCGTACATGATCGCAAAGCTCCTGCAAAAGGCCGCGTAGTGTACTCAGCGGCCGGGGCGCGGTCAAACCGCTGATTCGCCAATAAAAACAGCGTCTTGACACGGTCCTGATAGGCTAGCCGGATGACCCTCGAGCAAATCCGTGCGCTCGTGCGCGCCGATCTTGCGGCCGTGGACGACGTGGTGCGCGCGAGCCTCAAGAGCACGGTGCCCCTCGTCGACCAGGTCGCCGAGCACATCATATCGGGTGGCGGCAAGCGCCTGCGCCCGCTCCTGGTCGTGCTCGCCGGACGCGCCTGCGGCGCCGGTGGCCGTCGCCATACCGAAGCGGCAGCCTTCATCGAGTTCATCCACACCGCGACGCTGCTGCACGACGATGTCGTCGACGGCTCCGCGAAGCGTCGTGGCCGCGACACCGCGAACGCGGTGTTCGGCAACCAGGCGAGCGTACTGGTCGGCGATTTCGTCTACTCGCGGGCCTTCCAGATGATGGCCGCGATCGGCTCGCAACAGGTCATGGAGATCATGGCCGACGCGACCAACGTGATCGCCGAGGGCGAAGTGCTGCAGTTGATGAACGCGCACGACCCGGAGACGACCGAGCAGCGCTACCACGAGGTGATCTACCGCAAGACCGCGCGCCTCTTCGAGGCCGGCGCACAGGTCGCGGCCGTGCTCGCGAATGCCCCGAGCGCAGTACAGGATGCGTTGCGCCGTTACGGCCGCCACCTCGGCACCGCCTACCAGATGATCGACGACGTGCTCGATTACCGGTCCGACCCGGCCGCGCGGGGCAAGAACCTCGGCGACGACCTCGCGGAAGGCAAGCCGACACTGCCGCTCATCCACGCGCTGCGCATGGGCAACGAAGCCCAGCAGGCGCAGATCCGCACGGCGATCGAACACGGGGGGCTCGAGCACCTCGATGCGATCGTCGCGGCGATCGAGTCGACGGGCGGCCTCGATTACACCGAAGGCCTCGCGCGCCGCGAGGCCGAACAGGCGGTCGGCGCACTGCACGCGGTGCCGGCATCGGCGTTTCGCGACGCGCTCGCCGCGCTCGCCGCGTTCTCGGTCGCTCACAAAGTCTGAGGGCCTGCCCGGCCGGCCGCAGCCAGTCAGGTCAGGTCGTTCGCGGCGAACTCCCACGTATCACCACCGCGCGCGCCGCTCACGCAACGCACGCGTGCGCGCGATGCCGCAATGAACCAGGCGTGCGCGCCCTTCGGTTTTGCGCGACCGAAGACCGCGATCGTGAGCGCCGCCACGCACGCCGCGTGGTCCGGATCGCGCACCGATTCGTAGCGGATCAGCTCGATCTGCGCCGCGCGTGCCGCCGCGGCGAGCGCCTGCGTCGCGCCGTAGTCCGTGCGATGGGTCCACAGTGCGCGCTCCTTCACGAATGGCGGCGCCGTGAGATCCACCGCGCTGCCACGTACAACCACGTTGAACGCGGTGTGCGGCACCGGCTTCAAGTCGGGCGTGCCCGGGGAGTCGAGCAGGAAACGCAAGCGCCAGTAGCTTTTCTCGGCGAGCGAGGTGCGCAGGTTCTCCGCGCCGTACCACACGCCCGCTTCGAACGGCGCGCGAAAGCGGGAGCCTGCCCGGGGACGGTAGCGGAACGGGGTTGCCAGGAGGTAGTGCAGCTGCTCCGCACCCGGTGGCAACGCGGGCTTGCTCGCCTCGAGGATGCCCTCGAGCAGGGCCTGCTCCGCGAGCGAGTCCGCGAGCCGCATCGTCGAGGCCGTGTGCTGCGCCTCGACGACCCGCCACAGCACGCGCTGGTAGCGGCGCGTGCTAGAGGCGAGCGCGGGCGGCGTCCAGGTAGTCGACGGCACGCGCAAGACCCGCCGGGTCACGCATCAGCTCGAGCGGCACACCGCCGAGCGCGGCATTCGGCGCGCGCATCCACGCACGGGCAGCCGCATCGTCCGAGCCCACGATCGCATCGAGCGAGCGGAACGAACGCACGAAGAGCGCCGCGAGCTGCCAGGGCTTGCTGCCCTCCTCGAGCGTCTTGCCGCCGCTCGCGAGGCGCGAGGCGGTCGCGCTGCTCACGCCGATGATCCCGGCGAGCTCGCCCTGCCTGACCCCGAGAAAGCCGGCCGCACGGATTGCGGCACGCGCGAGGACGGCACCCGGATCGGGTGCGGCCTCGCGTTTTCGATGCCCCGCCGTACTCATTTCAAGAGAAACTGTATAGTAATTTTGTTTCTGTGGCAATCACAGGCCCGGGTGAGGCCGGGACGGGCCCACGCGAGGCTCCGGCCCCGCCAGTTGCCGCGGTGCCGCTTCGCGTTTGAACAGCGCGGGCCCCTTCAGTAGACTGCGCGGCTCCCTGCCTCGGGGTGTAGCTCAGCCTGGTAGAGCACTACGTTCGGGACGTAGGAGTCGCAGGTTCAAATCCTGTCACCCCGACCAATCTCCAGATTGTCCATTCCGTTCACATGGGTAACGGATTATTCCGAGGACATAGGTAACACCTTAGCAGCGAACGGGTTCTCGGCGCACTCAAAGCGCGAGCTCTCGTGATCGAAGAACCCCAAGTCGTAGTGCAT